>NZ_FNRY01000001.1:2441732-3052165 GCF_900105715.1 Paramicrobacterium humi
ATCGGACGCGGCGCCCGCTCTCGTGCGGGTCGCGGGGAAGCACTGCGAGTCCGGCGACATCGTCGTGAACGACGACTACCTGCCCGGAGACGTCGCACCCGGCGATCTGCTGGCGGTCGCGGCGACGGGCGCCTACTGCTGGTCGCTCGCGAGCAACTACAACTACCTGGGCCGCCCGCCCGTCGTGGCGGTGCGGGACGGCGGCGCACGAGTGATCGTGCGCGGCGAGACCGAAGCCGACCTCTTGGCGCGAGACGCCGGATTGGATGGACGATGATCGACAGCCGCACGCTGAGGATCGCCCTGCTCGGGGCCGGAAACGTCGGGTCGCAGGTCGCGCGGCTCCTGATCGAGAACCGGACGGAACTCGCCGCGCGCGCCGGAGCCGATCTCGAGCTCGTCGGCATCGCGGTGCGCGACGTCGACGCGAAACGCGACGTCGAGCTGCCGCGCGAGCTTCTCACGACCGACGCCGACTCGCTCATCGTCGGCGCCGACATCGTCATCGAGCTCATGGGCGGCATCGAACCGGCCCGCTCCTACATCCTCAAGGCCGTGGAATCCGGCGCGGACGTCGTCACGGGCAACAAGGCCCTTCTCGCCGCGCACGGTTCGGAGCTGCTCGAGGCGACCGAGCAGGTCGGCGCCGAGATCTCCTACGAGGCCTCGGTCGCGGCCGCAATCCCTATTCTGCGGCCGCTGCGCGACAGCCTCGCCGGCGACAACATCCGTCGCGTGCTCGCGATCGTGAACGGGTCGACGAACTTCATCCTCGACAGGATGGACCAGAACGGCGATTCGATGGCGGACGCCTCGCAGCTCGCGCGCGAGCTCGGCTACCTCGAGGCGGACCCGACCCTCGACGTCGAGGGCTGGGACGCCGCGCAGAAGGCGACGATCCTCGCACGCCTGGCGTTCCACACGAGCATCGATACCGAGCGCGTCTACCGTGAGGGCATCACGGGCGTCACGGCGGAGCAGATCGAGGCGGCGAAGTCGGCCGGCTACGTCATCAAGCTGCTCGCCGTCGCCGAACGGCTCACCGCCGAGGACGGCACCGAGGGCGTCTCGGCGCGCGTGTATCCGGCGCTCGTGCCACGAGAACACCCGCTCGCCTCCGTGCACGGCGGCAACAACGCCGTGTTCGTCGACGCGGAGGCGGCCGGACCGCTCATGTTCTACGGCGCGGGCGCCGGCGGCCTGCAGACGGCATCCGCCATCCTCGGCGATGTGGTCTCCGCCGCTCGTCGCCATGTCGCGGGCGGACCGGGGCTCGTCGGCTCCAGCCATGCGGCGCTCCCGCTGCTGTCGATCGACGACGTCATCACCAAGTATCAGATCAACCTCCTCGTCGAGGACCGGCCCGGCGTGCTCGCCGAACTCGCCGGCATCTTCGAGAGTCTCGGCGTGTCGGTGCAGACCGTCGAGCAGTTCGTCGCCGAGGAGGAAGGGCTCGCGACCCTCATCGTGGGCACCCACTCCGCTCGGGAGAAGGCGCTGCGCGCCACGGTCGAAGCGCTGAGGGAAGCGAAGGCGACAGCACGAATTGTCAGTGTCCTACGAGTTGAAGGAGCCCAGTAATGGCACACCAGTGGCGCGGAGTCATCAATGAATACCGCGATCGTCTCGACGTCTCCGACGCGACGCCGGTCATCAGCCTCGGCGAGGGCGGCACACCGCTCATCGAGGCGAAGGCGCTCTCCGCGCGCACGGGCGCTCGCGTGTTCGTGAAGTTCGAGGGAATGAACCCGACGGGCTCGTTCAAGGACCGCGGCATGACCATGGCGATCTCCAAGGCGATCGAGCACGGCGCGAAAGCGGTGATCTGCGCGTCGACGGGGAACACCTCGGCCTCGGCCGCCGCCTACGCCGCACACGCCGGCATCACCGCAGCCGTCCTCGTCCCCGAAGGCAAGATCGCGATGGGCAAGCTGAGCCAGGCCGTCGCGCACAACGGTCAGCTGATCCAGGTGCAGGGCAACTTCGATGACTGCCTCGATCTCGCGCGCGACCTGTCGGCGAACTATCCCGTGCACCTCGTGAACTCCGTGAACCCCGACCGCATCGAGGGTCAGAAGACGGCCGCGTTCGAGGTCGTCGAGGTGCTCGGCGAGGCGCCCGACTTCCACTTCATCCCCGTCGGCAACGCGGGCAACTACACGGCCTACACACGCGGTTACTCCGAGTCGATCGACCACGGCGACTCGACGAAGCTGCCGCGCATGTTCGGCTTCCAGGCCGCGGGAAGCGCGCCGATCGTCGACGGCCACGTCGTGAAGAACCCCGAGACGATCGCGAGCGCCATCCGCATCGGCAACCCCGCGTCGTGGGAGCTCGCTATCGACGCACGGGAGAAGACCGACGGGTACTTCGGCGCCATCGACGACCAGCGGATTCTCGCCGCACAGCGCATCCTGTCGACGGAGGTGGGCATCTTCGTCGAGCCTGCGTCCGCGATCAGCGTCGCCGGCCTGCTCGAGCAGAGCGAAGCCGGCAACATCCCCGCCGGCTCCACGTGCGTGCTCACGGTCACCGGGCACGGACTCAAGGACCCGCAGTGGGCGCTTCGCACGGAAGACGGCAGCGACGTCCAGCCGACCATCGTGCCGGTCGACGCCGCCGAGGTCGCCAGCGTGCTCGGCCTCGCCAGCGGAGCCAGGGCGTGACGTTGCTCGGCCGAAGCGTCGCCGTCAAGGTGCCGGCGACCTCGGCCAACCTCGGGCCCGGATTCGACACGCTCGGGCTCGCCCTCTCGATGTACGACGAGCTGACCGTCACGGCGGTTCCCGGCTCCGATGTCACGGTCGACGTCACGGGGGTGGGGGAGGGCGTCGTGCCCACTGACGCCTCGAACCTCGTCGCCTCGTCGATTCTCGCGACCTTCGCCGCCGTTCGTCAGCCGGCGCCGGGCCTGCACATAGCGGCATCCAATTCGATCCCGCACGGCCGCGGCCTCGGCTCGTCGGGAGCCGCCGTCGTCGCAGGCATCGCGGCGGCGAAGGGACTGCTGCAGGGAGTCGCCGATTTCGACGCCGACCTGCTGCTCGGCATCGCCACGGAACTCGAGGGACACCCCGACAACGTCGCGCCCGCCCTGTTCGGCGGCCTCACGATCGCGTGGATGACGACGAACGGTCCGCGCCACAAGAAGCTCATGGTGCACCGCGGCGTCTCACCGCTCGTCTTCATCCCGCAGTCGACCCTCTCCACGAAGGTCGCACGGGAGCTGCAGCCCGTGAACGTTCCCCACGCGGATGCCGTCTTCAATGTGTCGCGGTCCGCGCTCATGATCGCCGCAATGCTGCAGAGTCCCGAACTCCTCTTCCAGGCGACCGAGGACAAGCTCCACCAGAACTACAGGGCGTCGGCGATGCCGGAGACCGCGGAGCTCGTCGCGCTCCTCCGCGCGAACGGTTATCCGGCCGTCGTCTCGGGTGCGGGGCCGTCCGTGCTCGTGCTCTGCGACGGGCCCGGTCCTCGGCTCGAAGCGGCGGAACTCGTCAGCCGCCACGCCACCGTACCGTGGGAGGCGCGAATGCTGGCCGTGGACTTCAAGGGTGCTACAGTAGTAGCGATCTCATAGGGAACCACCCACCCGGGTGAATCTGGCCTTCGGATCATTCACCAAATCACCGCCCTCATCTCGCATGCCTTCGTGTTCCCGCACGAAGAGCGGTCCCCGTCTGTGGGGCAACCGTAGCGGTCTGAGTGGCGATCCCTGGCGCGACATCGTTCGCCAGCATGGGAAAGGACAACTCTCCATTGACAGACGTAGGACTCCGCGCGAACGACGCGGACACCGGCGCTGACCTCTCGACGCTGAAGGTGGCCGAGCTGCAGAAGCTCGCCGCGAGCCTCGGCATCCTGGGCGCCTCCAAGCTCCGCAAGGGCGACCTTGTGGCCGCCATCACCGCCAAGCGGGGTGAATCGACAGACGCCGGCGCCGACGCGGCGGCTCCGCAACAGCAGGCGCAGCAGCCTGACGCCGGCACCGAGGAGCCCCAGGGCACTCAGCAGGCTGAGCCGGAGGCGCAGCAGCAGGCGCCGACGCGCCGGCCCTCGCGCCGCGTATCGACTGCGGTGCTCGACACCTCGATGCACGCCGCCGCGGATGTGAGCGACGAGAACGTCAGCCGCGCGACGACGACGCCCGAGCAGGCTGCGGAGTCGGTGCTTGACGCCCCCACGGACAGCGAAGCCGCTGCGCCGCGTCAGGACCGGCAGCGCGACCAGAACGGCAAGCGCGCGCAGGACAAGAACCGTGACCGCCAGGGCGGCCAGGACAAGAACCGCGACGAGCAGCAGGCCTCGGACAAGAACGCCGACGAGCAGAAGGGCGAGAAGGAGCAGAACCGCTCCGAGTCGGCCGACGGCGACGGCAACAACGAGCAGCGGGAACGCCGCAACAAGCGCAACGGGCGCCGCCGCGGTCGCAAGGGCGACGGTGACGGTGAGAACGGCCAGCAGGGCGAGTCCGCCGGTGCCGAGTCGACACAGGGCGGCAACAACGAGTCGTCGAACGACGACCAGTCCGACGCCGACGGCAACGACAACCAGCAGCGTCGCAACCGCAACCGCAATCGCAACAACCGCAGCGACAGCCACTCCGACGAGAAGGACGGCCAGCACGACGACCAGTCCGGTCGCGGGCGCAGCCGGTACCGTGACCGCAAGCGCGGCCGCAACGACGACGTCGAGCCCGAACTGACCGAGGACGACGTCCTCTTGCCCATCGCGGGAATCCTCGACGTGCTCGACAACTACGCGTTCGTGCGCACGACCGGCTACCTTCCCGGCGCGAACGACGTGTACGTGTCTCTCGGCCAGGTGAAGAAGTACAACCTGCGCAAGGGCGACGCCGTCGTCGGCGCCGTGCGCCAGCCACGCGAGGGCGAGAACAACTCCCGGCAGAAGTACAACGCGATCGTCAAGGTCGACTCGATCAACGGACTGAGCGTCGACGACGCGGCCGGTCGCGTGAACTTCGGCGAGCTCACCCCGCTGTACCCCCAGGAGCGGCTCCGCATGGAGACCGAGCCGGGCAAGCTCACGCAGCGTCTCATTGACCTCGTGGCCCCCGTCGGCAAGGGCCAGCGCGGCCTCATCGTCGCACCCCCGAAGGCGGGCAAGACGATCGTGCTGCAGCAGATCGCGAACGCCATCGCGACGAACAACCCCGAGGTCCACCTCATGGTCGTTCTCGTCGACGAGCGTCCCGAAGAGGTCACCGACATGCAGCGCACGGTGAAGGGAGAGGTCATCGCCTCGACCTTCGACCGTCCCGCCGAGGACCACACGACCGTCGCCGAACTCGCCATCGAGCGCGCGAAGCGTCTCGTCGAGCTGGGCCACGACGTCGTCGTGCTTCTTGACTCGATCACCCGACTCGGTCGCGCGTACAACGTCTCCACGCCGACGAGCGGACGCGTGCTCTCCGGCGGTGTCGACGCCGCCGCGCTCTACCCGCCGAAGCGATTCTTCGGCGCGGCGCGCAACATCGAGAACGGCGGTTCGCTGACGATTCTCGCGACCGCACTCGTCGAGACCGGCTCGAAGATGGACGAAGTGATCTTCGAGGAGTTCAAGGGAACCGGAAACTCGGAGCTGCGCCTGTCGCGCCAGCTCGCCGACAAGCGCATCTTCCCCGCTGTGGACGTGAACGCGTCCTCGACGCGGCGTGAAGAGATGCTGCTCGGCGCTGAAGAGGTCAAGGTCACCTGGAAGCTCCGTCGCGCCCTCGCGGGACTCGACACGCAGCAGGCGCTCGAGGTCATCCTCGGCAAGCTCCGCGACACGTCGTCGAACGTCGAGTTCCTCGTGCAGATGCAGAAGTCGATGCCGCAGCCGGCGAACTCCCACGCGCACGAACGCGACCACCGCTAGCTGACAGCACGAGCCCGTTTGCCTCCGCGCGCCTACGATAGGCGTAGCCGGCGGCAGACGGGCTCTGTCGTTCACCCCCCCCTGAGCACGAGACGGAAGAGAAAATGTTTGAGTCGGTCGCGGCACTGATCGAAGAGCACCAGGATCTGCAGAACCAGCTTGCCGACCCCGCTGTGCACGCCGACCCGGCGCGCTCGCGCAAGATCAACCGTCGCTACGCGGAACTGTCGAAGATCCTCGCCGCGCACACGGCCTGGAAGCGGGCCGAAGACGATCTCGAGGCCGCTCAGGAGCTCGCGAAGGAAGACGACGCGTTCGCGGAGGAGGTGCCCGCGCTCGAGGAGCACCGGTCCGAGTCCCAGGAGAAGCTGCGTCGGCTCCTCATCCCGCGCGACCCCGACGACGGTCGCGACGTGATCATGGAGATCAAGGGCGGGGAAGGCGGCGCGGAAAGCGCCCTCTTCGCCGCGGATCTGCTGCGGATGTATCTGCACTACGCCGAGTCGATGGGCTGGAAGACGGAGCTGCTCGACCGCGACGAGTCCGATCTCGGCGGCTACAAGAACGTCCAGGTCGCCATCAAGAGCTCGTCGAGCGACCCCGCCGACGGCGTATGGGCGCACCTCAAGTACGAGGGCGGCGTGCACCGCGTGCAGCGGGTGCCCGTCACGGAGTCGCAGGGCCGCATCCACACCTCGACGACCGGCGTGCTCGTCTTCCCGGAAGTCGACGAGCCCGAGGAAGTGGACATCAGCGCCAACGACATCCGCGTCGACGTGTTCCGCTCGTCGGGCCCCGGCGGACAGTCCGTGAACACGACTGACTCCGCCGTGCGCATCACGCACATTCCGACCGGAATCGTCGTGTCGATGCAGAACGAGAAGAGCCAGATCCAGAACCGCGAGGCCGCGATGCGCGTTCTGCGCGCACGACTTCTCGCCAAGCAGCAGGAAGAGCTGGATGCCGCGGCGTCGGACGCCCGCAAGAGCCAGATCCGCACGATGGACCGCTCGGAGCGGATCCGCACCTACAACTTCCCCGAGAACCGCATCGCCGATCACCGCACCGGCTACAAGGCGTACAACCTCGACCACGTGATGAACGGCGATCTCGGTCCCGTGATCGAGTCGTGCATCCGCGCCGACGAGGAGGCGCGTCTCGCCGAGATCGGCGACCACAGCTGAGCCGATCGGCTCAGATGTGGTACTCCGGCTCGGCGAGCCCGTAGCGGTTTCCCGCCTCGCGCGGCCGGGACTTCGCCGGCACGCCGACGACGAGCGAGTGCGGGGGAGTGTCCCGGGTCACGACGGCATTCGCGCCGATGATGCAGCCCGCGCCGATCGTGATGGGCCCGAGCACCTTCGCTCCCGCGCCGATCGTGACGCCGTCGCCGATGGTCGGATGCCGCTTGCCGTGTCCCGCGCCCTTTCCGCCAAGCGTGACACCGTGGTACAGCATCACGTCATCGCCGATCTCCGCCGTCTCGCCGATCACGACGCCCATGCCGTGATCGATGAAGAATCGGCGCCCGATCGTCGCGCCCGGGTGGATCTCGATCCCCGTGAGGAACCGGGCGAACTGCGATCCGAGGCGTGCCGGCAGTCGTCGACCGCGTCGCCACAGGCGACTGTTCACCCGGTGCAGCCAGATCGCGTGCAGGCCCGAATAGGCCAGAGCGATCTCGAGGCGGCCGCGCGCGGCAGGGTCGTGCACGCGCGCGGCCGTGATGTCCTCACGAATGGTGCGCAGAACTGACATGCCTCAGTCGCGCAGATCCTCGTACAGGAAGGTGGACACGTAGCGTTCGCCGGAGTCCGGAACGACGACGACGATCGTCTTTCCCGCGTTCTCGGGGCGCTTCGCGACCTCGAGCGCCGCCCACACGGCAGCGCCAGAGGAGATCCCGCCGAGAATCCCGTCCTTTGCCGCGAGAGCGCGGCTTGTCGACACGGCGTCCTCGATCTCGACGGTGACGACCTCGTCGTACACGGAAGTGTCGAGCACCGAGGGCACGAAGTTCGCACCGAGGCCCTGGATCTTGTGCGGGCCTGCCGTGCCCTCGCTCAGCAGCGGGGAGTCCTTCGGCTCGACGGCGACGACCTTGACGTCGGGGTTGTGCTCCTTGAGCGCCCGTCCGGCACCGGTGACGGTGCCGCCCGTTCCGACGCCCGCGACGAGGATGTCGACGGCGCCGTCCGTGTCGCGCCAGATCTCCTCGCCCGTCGTCGTGCGGTGGATGCGGGCGTTGGCCTCGTTTTCGAACTGGCGCGCGAGAATCGCTCCCGGCGTGTTCGCCGCGAGCTCCTCAGCCTTCTCGACAGCGAGCTTCATGCCGCCCGACGGATCCGTGAGAACGAGCTCCGCGCCGTACGCGCGCAGCAGCACCCGGCGTTCCATGCTCATCGACGACGGCATCACGAGGATCACCTTGTAGCCGCGCGCCGCACCGGCAGCCGCAAGCGCGATTCCCGTGTTGCCGCTCGTGCCCTCGATCACGGTGCCGCCCGGCTTCAGCACGCCCGACGCCTCGGCCGCGTCCAGGATCGCGATGCCGATGCGGTCTTTGACGCTGCTCGCGGGGTTGTAGAACTCGAGCTTCGCGAGCACCGTGGCGTCGATGCCCTCCGCGATGCGGTTGAGCTTGACGAGAGGCGTGTTCCCGAATGCCTCGGTGATGTTCGTGTAGGTCTTTCCGGTCACCGGTTCTCCTTGATCCATCGTCGGACACGGCGCAACGCCGTTCCCACAGACTACCCGCGGATGCTGTCCGTCCGGTCCTCGTGACGGCCCCGATAGGGTTAACCGGCCGCCAACCCCCGGAGCACGAACATGCCTCACCGCCCCACCGTCACCGAACTGCTTCAATCCGCGACGGCGACGCTCGCCCGGGCGGGGATCGCCGACGCCGCCGTCGACGCGGAGCTGCTCGTCGGCCACGTCATCGGCATGGGTCGCGGGCAGGTGCAGGCGGCCGCCGTCACGGGGCGTGACATCGACGAGTCGGATGCCGCCGAGCTGGCCGCCCTCGTCGAACGCCGTGCCGCACGCGAGCCCCTGCAGCACATCACGGGCGTGGCCGGGTTCCGCACCCTCGAGCTCGCCGTCGGCCCAGGGGTTTTCGTTCCTCGGCCGGAGACCGAGCAAGTGACGCAGATCGCGATAGACGCGCTGCGGATGCTGCCGGAGGAGCGACCCGTCGCCGTCGACCTCGGCACCGGATCCGGCGCGATCGCGCTCGCCATGGCCGTGGAAGTCCCGCACGCGAGAGTTTTCGCTGTCGAGAACTCCGTCGAGGCGTTCCTCTGGACGCGGCAGAATTTCCGCGCCGTCGGCGCCGACAATGCCACGCTCGTCTTCGACGATCTCGGCCGCGCCCTGCCCGAGCTCGACGGCGCCGCGTCCGTGGTCATCTCCAACCCGCCGTACGTTCCCGACGCCGCGACTCCGATCGATCCCGAAGTGCGCTTCTACGACCCGGTCGCCGCGCTCTACGGCGGGGCCGATGGCCTTGACGTCGTGCGCGTGCTCTCGGTCACCGCGGCACGATTGCTTCGCCCCGGCGGCACGCTCGTGATCGAGCACGGCGAGCAGCAGGGCGAGGCGATCCGCGGCATCCTCACGGCTGACGGCTGGCGAGCTTCCGCCACGTTCCCCGACTTCACGATGCGAGACCGAGCCACGACCGCCATCAGGGCCTGAAGCGCCACCGGAGACCCGGCCCGCTAACGGAACCGCAACAATGAGCGCCCCGTGACGGTCGGTCGCGGCATTCTCACACCCGGCCCGCGATAGAATCGCTCGCGATGTCGAAGGTCTACGACTGCTCGGTCGAATCAGAACTCCTGGCCGGTATGCGGCTCGCTCGCACGTCTCTCGGACGCGGTGAGCTCGTTGTGCTCCCCACGGACACGGTCTACGGGATCGCCGCTGACGCGTTCAATCCCGCAGCGGTGCAGCGCCTGCTCGACGCGAAGGGGCGCACTCGGCAGCAGCCGCCGCCCGTGCTCGTCTCAGGGCCCGACACCCTCGCGGCGCTCGCGGCGGTCGTCCCCGAGCCGGTCACACGGCTCGTCGAGGCGTTCTGGCCCGGCGGCCTCACCGTCATCCTGCCCGCGCAGCCGAGCCTCGCCTGGGATCTGGGGGAGACGCACGACACCGTCGCGCTGCGCATGCCCGACCACGATCTCACTCTCGAGCTGCTGCGTGACACGGGACCGCTCGCCGTCTCGAGCGCCAACCGCACGGGCATGCCGCCCGCGACGACTTCCGCGGAGGCGTACGACATGCTCGGGGAGGCCGTCGAGGTGTACCTCGATGCAGGCACCGGCAAGAGCGTCCCTTCCACGATCGTCGACGCGACCGCTCTCACCATCGAAGGCGGGACCGCGCGAGTGCTGCGCGACGGCGCGATAAGCCGAGAGCAGCTGCGCGAGGTTCTCGGCGACCTCCTCTCCGAGGACTAGGACGGCGAATGCGGCAGTATGCGCTGATCGCTCTCGCGGCCATGATCATCACGTGGGTGCTGTCATGGGGCGTATACAGGTTCGCGCTGCGGTTCAAGCTGTACCCGCCGATCCGTGAGCGGGACATGCACTCGCGGCCAACGCCGCGTCTCGGCGGGCTCGCGATGTTCCTCGGCGTCGTCGCGGCGGCGGGCATCGCCTCCCTCAACCCGTTCTTCAGCGTCATCTTCGCCGAGCCCGGCCCGATCATCGCGATCATCGGCGCGACGGCCCTCATCGTCATCCTCGGCATCGTCGACGACCTGATCGACCTCGACTGGATGATCAAGCTCGCGGGGCAGTTCCTCGCCGCCGGACTGATCGCCTGGCTCGGGGTGCAGATCTACTCGCTCCCGATCGGCGGCCGCACGGTCGGCTCGAGCTGGATGTCGTTCACGATGACGGTCTTCGCCATCGTCCTCGTCATGAACGCCGTCAACTTCATCGACGGTCTCGACGGACTCGTCGCCGGAGTCGCTCTCATCGCCAACGGCGTGTTCTTCGTGTACGGGTACCTTCTCGTGCGGCAGACGCAGCAGTTCACGTTCTTCAACCTGTCGCTGCTGATCTCCGCGATCCTCGTCGGCGTGTGCGCCGGATTCCTGCCGCTCAACTGGCATCCGGCGAAGATGTTCATGGGCGACGCGGGCGCGCTTCTCGTCGGCCTGCTCATGGCCACCTCGGCCATCGCGATCACGGGCCAGATCGACCCGAGCACTATCGAGTCCGGCACGGGCAGCTCCGGCATCGGCAGGTCGCAGCTCGTCGGCGCCTTCATCCCGATACTGCTGCCGCTCGCGATACTCATCGTGCCGCTCCTCGACTTCGGCATGGCCGTCTTCCGGCGACTGCGGGCCGGCAAGAGCCCGTTCAGCGCCGACCGGATGCACTTGCACCACCGGCTCATCGACATGGGGCACAGCCACATCCATGCCGTGGTCCTGTTCTACGCGTGGACCGCCGTCATGTCGGTCTCCTGCCTGCTTCTGCTCATCTTCGACTCCGGCTGGTGGGCCCTCGGGTTCTGCGTCGTCGGCGTCGCCGTGTGCATGGCCGCCACGCTCGCGCCGCTCGGCCGCCGGAAGCGACTCGAGGTCGCGGCGCAGCTCACAGCCGACAAGGACTCGACCGAAGCCCTCCGCGAGAACGATCCCCTCGATGACGCTTCCGCCTCGGGCGAAGCCACGACTCACCGACACGAAGGACCAGTACTGTGACCTCGAATCCCATCTTCCGGGCCAGCATCCTCTGGGGTGCCGTCGTGACGGCGGGGATCGCCGTGCTCGGGGGCATCATCGGATTCTTCGTGGACGGCTCACGTGGCCTCGTGAGCGGACTGCTCGGCGCCGTTCTCGCTCTCCTGTTCGTGAGCGTCACGGCGATCAGCATCCTTCTCGCGAACAGGAAGGCCGGGACGGATCTGTTCGTTCCGATCTTCTTCGCGAGCGTCATGGGCAGCTGGATCGTGAAGTTCATCGTCTTCCTCGTCGTCGCGTGGCTGCTCAAGCAGCAGCCGTGGGTGAACGACACGGTGTTCTTCCTCTCCGTCATCGCGGGGGTGATCGCGTCGCTCGTCGTCGACGGCATCGTGGTCGCGAAGATGCGCGTTCCGTACGCGAGCGACGTTCAATTGCCGGGCAATGAAAATAAGGATGATTAGGCTCTTCTACGATTCGTAGACAGCCGCAACGTTTGCTAAGGTTATGGGAGATTCTCCCTGCCGGGGTGCGCCTTCGGGTGCCGGGTATGGCGTCTTTCCCACCGATCGAACGTAAGCGTGAGCTGTGCTCATCGCTCTGATTTTCAGGAGATAGCGCTGATAGCGAACGCTGTGAACCTGCTCGTGCCCGCCGCCGACGATGGCGGATTCCATGCGCCGTCGATCTGGGAGTTCTTCCCGGATGTGCTGCTTTTCGCCGGCACACCCTTTGAGATCAACCGCATCATCCTGATCCGCTTCCTCGCGGTCGCCGCCGTCGTCGTGCTGTTCTGGCTCGGAACTCGCAGGATGAAGGTCGTGCCCGGCCGCTTCCAGAGCGTCATCGAGATGGGCCTCGACTTCGTCCGCGTGAGCATCGCCGAGGACCTGCTCGGCAAGAAGGACGCGAAGCGCTTCCTGCCGATCCTCGCGACGATGTTCTTCATGGTCCTCGCGATGAACCTCACGGGAGTCATCCCGTTCCTCAACATCGCGGGAACCTCCGTCATCGGCGTCCCGCTCGTTCTCGCGATCGTCTCGTGGATCACGTTCGTGTACGCGGGCATCAAGAAGAGCCCGAGCAAGTTCGTGAAGAACTCGCTGTTCCCCGCGGGCGTGCCGTGGCCGGTCTACTTCGTGGTGACTCCGATCGAGTTCATCTCGACGTTCATCATCCGCCCCGTCACGCTCACGCTGCGTCTCATGATGAACATGGTCGTCGGGCACCTGCTGCTCGTGCTGTTCTTCGCGGCGACGCAGTTCTTCGTCGTCTCGCTGAGCGGCTGGTTCACCGCGCTCGGCGTGTTCACGTTCGCCTTCGGCTTCGCGTTCACGCTGTTCGAGGTGCTTGTCGCCCTGCTTCAGGCCTACATCTTCACCATTCTCACCGCGGTCTACATTCAGCTCGCGGTCGCTGAGGAACACTAACCGGGCACGGCAACCGCCTGCTCACCATCACGGAAGGAAAACACGTGGACGCAACAACCGTTCTCGCTGCAATCAACGGAAACATCGCCACGGTCGGTTACGGCCTCGCTGCAATCGGCCCGGCCATCGGCATCGGCATCGTCGTCGGAAAGACGATCGAGGGTGTCGCCCGTCAGCCTGAGCTCGCCGGTCGCCTCCAGGTTCTGATGTGGATCGGTATCGCCTTCACCGAGGCACTCGCCTTCATCGGTATCGCGACCTACTTCATCTTCGTCTAATCCTCTTTCACAACTCGTAAGGAGGAATGATGCTTCACACACTCTTGGCGGCAGCAGAAGGGGAGACGGCTCCGAACCCGATTCTCCCGCAGCCGTACGACATCATCTGGTCGTTGGTGTGCTTCGTTATCGTTCTCGTCGTGTTCTGGAAGGTCGCCCTTCCGAAGCTGTACACGCTGCTCGACGAGCGCGGTGCGGCGATCGAGGGAAACATCGCGAAGGCAGACGAGGCTCAGCGCAAGGCTGAGGCGGCGCTCGAGGAGTACACCTCGCAGCTCGCCGACGCTCGAGCGGAGGCCGGTCGCATCCGCGAAGGCGCCAGAGAAGACGGCAAGAAGATCGTGGCAGAGGCCAAGGACCAGGCGACGACAGAGGCCGCCCGCATCACGGCAAGCGCCCAGTCGCAGATCGAGGCGGAGCGCCAGTCGGCGATCGTCTCGCTGCGCAGCGAGGTCGGCACTCTGGCTCTCGACCTCGCCGGCAACGTGATCGGCGAGTCGCTGCAGGACGACCAGAAGGCTTCGGCCGTCGTGGACCGCTTCCTCGCGGACCTCGAGGCTTCAGAGACGACAGCGGCAGGGAACAAGTAATCAGCAATGGGTAGCGCAACAAGAGAAGCACTCGCTCAGTCGGTGGCGGCCCTCGAGGCCGCCCAGGGCTCCGTCGACCTCTCCACTGCAGCCGAGCTGCTCGACGCGGGACGCGTCATCGACGCTTCCGCGCAATTGCGCACGCTGATCGCGGACCCTGCGGCCGAGCCTGAGGTGAAGGCCGAGGTTGCGAACCGCGTGTTCGGCGGGCGCGTGGGGCAGACCGCCGCCTCGCTCCTCGGCGTCATCGCGCGCGGACGCTGGTCCTCGGCGGAGGACCTGCTCGCGGGCGTGGAAGAACTGGGCATTCGGGCCGCCGCGATCTCGGCACCCGACGCCGACCTCGAGTCGGAGCTGTTCCAGTTCGGCCGCGCCGTCTCGTCGAACGCCGAGCTGGAGCTCGCGCTCAGCGCGAAGCTCGGCAGCGGAGACGCGAAGGCGGATCTCGTGCAGAAGCTGTTGGCCGGCAAGGCGAGCGAGCAGACCGTGCTGATCGTCTCGCAGCTGGTGCGTCAGGCGCGCGGGCGCCGCACGGGCGAGCTGCTGCGCCGAGCGGCATCCGTCGTCGCATCCCAGCGGGGCCGCACCGTCGCGACCGTCACGAGCGCGAGCCCGTTGAACGACACCCAGGTCGAGCGGCTCCGCGGCGTGCTCGGCGGCATGTACAAGCAGGACATCGCGTTCAACCTGGTCGTCGACCCCGAGCTCGTTGGGGGAATGCGCATCCAGGCGGGGGATGATGTCATCGACGGCAGCATCGCCTCACGCCTCGCCGACCTGAAACTCAAGCTCGCCGGCTAGACCGGCTCCACACACTTATCGGGGAAGAACCCCGGCACAGATAGGGAAGAAGATGGCAGAACTCACGATCAGCCCCGATGAGATCCGGGATGCTCTGAAGGGCTTCGTCTCGGCATACGAGCCCGACAAGGCCTCGAAGACCGAGGTCGGCTATGTCACGGATGCCGCTGACGGCATCGCGCACGTCGAGGGCCTGCCCGGCGTCATGGCCAACGAACTCATCCGCTTCGCGGACGGCACGCTCGGGCTCGCCCAGAACCTGGACGAGAGCGAGATCGGCGCCATCGTGCTCGGCGAGTTCGCCGGCATCGACGAGGGCATGGAAGTCACGCGGACGGGCGAGGTCCTCTCGGTCGCCGTCGGCGACGGCTACCTCGGCCGCGTCGTCGACCCGCTCGGCAACCCGATCGACGGTCTCGGCGAGATCGCCACCGAGGGTCGGCGCGAGCTCGAGCTGCAGGCGCCCGGCGTCATGCAGCGCAAGAGCGTGCACGAGCCCCTGCAGACCGGCATCAAGGCGATCGACGCCATGATCCCCGTCGGCCGCGGCCAGCGTCAGCTCATCATCGGCGACCGCCAGACCGGCAAGACCGCGATCGCGATCGACACGATCATCAACCAGAAGTCGAACTGGGACTCGGGCGACCCCGAGAAGCAGGTTCGCTGCATCTACGTCGCCGTCGGCCAGAAGGGCTCGACCATCGCATCGGTGAAGGGCGCGCTCGAGGACGCCGGAGCGATGGAGTACACGACGATCGTGGCCTCCCCGGCATCCGACCCCGCGGGCTTCAAGTACCTCGCCCCCTACACGGGCTCGGCGATCGGCCAGCACTGGATGTACGGCGGAAAGCACGTGCTGATCGTCTTCGACGACCTGTCGAAGCAGGCGGAGGCGTACCGCGCCGTGTCGCTGCTGCTGCGTCGCCCGCCGGGGCGCGAGGCGTACCCCGGTGACGTCTTCTACCTGCACTCCCGCCTGCTCGAGCGCTGCGCGAAGCTCTCGGACGAGCTCGGTGCGGGCTCGATGACCGGTCTGCCGATCATCGAGACGAAGGCGAACGACGTCTCGGCGTACATCCCGACGAACGTGATCTCGATCACCGACGGCCAGATCTTCCTTCAGTCCGACTTGTTCAACGCGAACCAGCGTCCCGCTGTCGACGTCGGAATCTCGGTGTCCCGCGTCGGCGGTGACGCCCAGGTGAAGAGCATCAAGAAGGTCTCGGGAACGCTCAAGCTCGAGCTCGCCCAGTACCGTTCGCTCGAGGCGTTCGCGATGTTCGCGTCCGACCTCGACGCGGCCAGCCGCCGCCAGCTCGATCGCGGCGCGCGCCTGACCGAGCTGCTCAAGCAGCCGCAGTACTCGCCGTACCCGGTGGAGGAGCAGGTCGTCTCGATCTGGGCCGGCACCAACGGCAAGCTCGACACGGTTCCCGTCGAGGACGTTCTGCGATTCGAGCGTGAACTGCTCGACTACCTGCGTCGCAACACCTCGGTGCTCGACGACCTGCGGGAGACGAACCAGCTCACCGACGAGACCGTCGCGACGCTCGACAGCTCCGTCGACACGTTCCTCTCCGAGTTCCAGACGAGCGAGGGCAAGCCGCTCGGCCCCGAGCAGGTCGAGGAGCTCCCGGAAGAGGACGTCAACCAGGAGAAGATCGTCAAGGGACGTCGATAATCCATGGGTGCACAGCTTCGGGTCTACACGCAGAAGATCAGGTCTGCGCAGACGACCAAGAAGATCACGAAGGCGATGGAGCTCATCGCCGCCTCGCGCATCACGAAGGCGCAGGCTCGCGTGGCAGCATCCGGTCCGTACTCCCGTGCCATCACCCGCGCCGTGTCAGCCGTGGCGACGTACTCGAACGTCGACCACGTGCTGACGACGGAGCCCGAGAAGGTCACGCGCGCCGCTGTCGTCATCCTGACGTCGGACCGCGGACTCGCGGGCGCCTACAACGCGCAGGTGCTGCGGCAGGGCAGTGAGCTCACCGAGCTGCTGCGCAGCCAGGGCAAGGAGGTCGTGCACTACCTGTACGGTCGCAAGGCGGTCGGCTACTTCCAGTTCCGCAAGATGCCCATCGCGGCGCAGTGGACCGGGAACTCCGAGAACCCCGACTTCGCGACTGCCCAGGAAGTCGCGAAGACGGTGCTCGACGCGTTCACGACGGATGCCGCTGACGGCGGCGTGGACGAGATCCACATCGTCTACAACAAGTTCGTGAGCATGATGACGCAGTCGCCTGAGGTCGTGCGCCTGCTGCCGCTCGAGGTCGTCGAGGGTGTCGAGGAGCCAGAGGACACGGCCGTGCTGCCGCTGTACGAGTTCGAGCCAGACCCCGAGGTCGTCCTCGACTCGCTCCTGCCGGTGTACGTCGAGAGCCGCATCTACAACGCCATGCTGCAGGCGGCCGCCGCGAAGCACGCGGCCACCCAGAAGGCGATGAAGTCGGCGAGCGACAACGCGGACAAGCTGATCACCGACTACACCCGCTTGCGCAACAACGCGCGCCAGGCGGAGATCACCCAGCAGATCTCGGAGATCGTCGGCGGCGCCGACGCCCTGTCTGCGTCCTAGAAGCTTCGAAAACGAAGAGAGAAGAAAGAGCTATGACAGACACTGCCACCGCTCCGGCGCAGGCGGAGGGCTCGGCCGGCGTCGTCGGCCGCGTCGCCCGTGTGACCGGTCCTGTCGTGGACATCGAGTTCCCGCACGACTCGATCCCCGGCATCTACAACGCGCTCACCACCGACATCACGATCGGCGATGACACGCACACGATCACGCTCGAGGTCGCTCAGCACCTCGGCGACGACCTCGTTCGCGCGATCGCGCTCAAGCCGACGGACGGCATCGTCCGCGGCCAGGAGGTTCTCGACACCGGCGAGCCGATCTCGGTTCCCGTCGGCGACGTGACAAAGGGCAAGGTCTTCAACGTCACCGGCGAGGTGCTCAACGCCGAGCCTGGCGAGAAGATCGAGATCACCGAGCGCTGGCCGATCCACCGCAAGGCTCCCGCGTTCGACCAGCTCGAGTCGAAGACGCAGATGTTCGAGACGGGCATCAAGGTCATCGACCTGCTCACCCCCTATGTGCAGGGTGGAAAGATCGGCCTGTTCGGCGGCGCCGGTGTGGGCAAGACCGTTCTCATCCAGGAGATGATCCAGCGCGTCGCTCAGGACCACGGCGGTGTGTCGGTGTTCGCCGGCGTCGGCGAGCGCACCCGTGAGGGCAACGACCTCATCCACGAGATGGAAGAGGCCGGCGTCTTCGACAAGACCGCCCTCGTGTTCGGTCAGATGGACGAGCCTCCGGGGACGCGACTTCGCGTCGCCCTGTCCGCGCTCACGATGGCGGAGTACTTCCGCGACGTGCAGAAGCAGGACGTGCTGCTGTTCATCGACAACATCTTCCGTTTCACGCAGGCCGGCTCCGAGGTGTCGACGCTTCTCGGTCGCATGCCGTCCGCTGTGGGCTACCAGCCGAACCTCGCGGACGAGATGGGTGTGCTCCAGGAGCGCATCACCTCCACGCGCGGCCACTCGATCACCTCGCTGCAGGCGATCTACGTGCCTGCGGACGACTACACCGACCCGGCGCCCGCGACGACGTTCGCGCACCTCGACGCGACGACGGAGCTCTCTCGTGAGATCGCTTCGCAGGGTCTGTACCCGGCCGTGGACCCGCTCACCTCTACGAGCCGCATCCTCGACCCGCGCTACCTCGGTGAGGACCACTACCGCGTCGCCACCACGGTGAAGCAGATCCTGCAGAAGAACAAGGAGCTGCAGGAGATCATCGCCATCCTCGGTGTCGACGAGCTCTCCGAAGAGGACAAGATCACTGTCGAGCGCGCCCGTCGCATTCAGCAGTTCCTGTCGCAGAACACCTACATGGCGAAGAAGTTCACGGGTGTCGAGGGATCGACCGTCCCGCTCAAGGACACGATCGAGTCGTTCGATGCCATCGCCAAGGGTGAGTTCGACCACGTCGCCGTTCAGGCGTTCTTCAACGTCGGTGCGATCAGCGACGTCGAGGAGAAGTGGGCTCAGATCCAGAAGGAGAACGGCTAGCCATGGCGGAGCGTTCGCTGCAGGTCAGCGTCGTCGCCGCCGACCACGAAGTGTGGTCGGGGGAGGCGTCACTGGTCATCGCCAAGACGGTCGAGGGTGAGATCGGCGTGATGGCCGGTCACGAGCCGATGCTCGCCATCCTCTCCAAGGGCGAGGTGCGCGTCACGACCTCGACGGGCGAGAAGGTCACGGCCACGGCGGACGACGGCTTCCTGTCCGTCGAGAACAACACCGTCACCGTCGTCGCCGGCAACGCGTCTCTCGTCAAGTAACTCTCTTTCTCTCTTCACCCGAACGCCCCGTGCTGATCCTGCTGCCTCCGTCTGAGACGAAGCGGCAGGGCGGCACGGGGCGTTCGCTGTCTCCAGGGACGCTCTCGTTCCCTGCCCTCGACCCTCAACGACGCGCGCTCGTGGGCGCTGTCGTGGCGCTTGCCGGGGACGCCGACGCCACGATCGCGGCGCTCAAGCTCGGACCCAAGCAGCACGCGGAGGTGGAGACGAACCGGGCGCTGCGGCGCGCCGCCACGATGCCCGCTATCGATCGCTACACCGGCGTGCTCTTCGACGCGCTCGATGCGCAGAGCCTCAGTACGGCGGAGCGGGCGTTCGCGGGGCGGCACGTCGCCGTGCACTCGGCGCTGTTCGGGCTCATCGGCGCGCTCGACCCGATTCCCGCCTATCGGCTCTCCCATGACTCCCGCGTTCCCGAGCTTCCGCTCAAGCGGCACTGGTCGGCGAGCGTGAGCGCGCAGCTCGCCGAGCATGACGGGCTCATCCTCGACTTGCGCTCCGAGGGGTACGCGAAGCTCGGACCGGCGCCGACCGACGGCCGGGTCCGGTACGTTCGCGTCCTCACCGAAGCGGAGGGTGGCACGCGCCGCGCCCTCAACCACTTCAACAAGAAGGCGAAGGGCGCATTCAGCCGCGCCCTCATCCAGTCCGGCATCGACTTCTCGGACGTGACGGAACTCCTCGACTGGGCGGCGAGAGGCGGCATCCGGCTCGAGGACGCCGACGGTGAACTCGCGCTCATCGTCTGAGCCGGCTACGCCGCGTAGTCGGCGCCCTCGTGGTCAAGCAGCCACGCCTTGATGTCCCGCCCGTTCGAGCCGCTGAAGCCCGTGATGCGGCCGGTGCTCGAGACGACGCGGTGGCTCGGCACGATGATCGGCAGCGGATTCGCCGCCACCGCGCGGCCGATGGCGCGTCCACCGCGGCTGCCGACGGCCGTGTAGCCGAGGCTCGCGTAGCTCACCACCGCGCCGAACGGCACGAGATCGAGGGCGTTCCACACGGCGAGCTGGAACGCCGTTCCGGTGAGCGTGAACGGCACGGAGAACTGCGTGCGGTCGCCGACGAAGTACTCGCCCAGCTGCGCGACCGCCTCGTCGATGAGCCCCGTCGTGCGGCGCGGCAGGTCGTCGTGGGGGAGTGCGCCGTCGTCTTCGATGGCGATGCCGGTCAGCGACTCGCCGTCGCTCACGAGCTCGATGCGGCCGATAGGGGTGGAGACGACGGCGAGGTATTCGGGAATGTCGAGGAGAGTCTGCGTCATGACGCGAGGCTAGGGGCGCTCCGTCGCGACCTCAGCGCGGAACGCGAGTCGGTGCATAACTCTGTCCGCTCCGGGCCTGTGAACGACGATAACGTGGGGGCATGCGTGAAATGAGCTATCGACCCCTCGGAACCTCCGGCCTCATGGTGTCCGCCACGGGTCTGGGGTGCAACAACTTCGGCCGCTCCGGAACCGTGACGGAGGACCAGTCCGGCACCGACGCCGTCATCGGCGCGGCTCTCGACGCCGGCATCACGTTCTTCGACACGGCCGACATGTACGGCAAGCACCCCGGCTTGAGCGAGACGCTCATGGGCAACGCGCTGAGGGGCAAGCGCGACGACGTCGTGCTCGCGACGAAGTTCGGCCACAGCGGCGCCGACGTCGGCATCGCAGGGTGGGGCGCGAAGGGATCGCGCCGCTACGTGCGACTCGCCGTGGAGGCGTCGCTTCGGCGGCTGCAGACCGACTGGATCGACCTCTACCAGCTGCACACGCCCGACGACGTGACGCCGATCGAAGAGACGCTCGCGGCCCTCGACGAGCTCATCGTCGAAGGCAAGGTCCGCTACATCGGCCACTCGAACCTGTCCGCGTGGCAGCTCGTGGAAGCCGAGTTCACGGCACGGCTGCACGAGCACCCGCGGTTCATCTCCGCGCAGAATCAGTACAGCCTCATCGTGCGCGACGCCGAGCGGGACGTCCTTCCCGCCGCGAACCGCTTCGGAGTGGGCTTCCTGCCGTACTTCCCGCTGCATAACGGCCTGCTCACCGGCAAGTTCACACGGTCAGGCGGGCCGGACGACTCGCGAATCATGCGGCAACGCCGGCACATCATCGACGACGCGCCATGGGATGCGCTCGAGGCGTACCGCGCGTTCTGCGAGGAGCGCGGCATCAGCATGCTGCAGGCGACGTTCGGCTGGCTCCTCGCGCAGCCGGCGCTCGCGAGCGTCATCGCGGGGGCGACGAGCCCCGAGCAGGTGAGACAGAACGCGGATGCCGCGACGGCATGGCAGCCGAGTGCCGATGAGGTTCGCGCGATCAGCGAGATCTTCGACTAGCTCCCTTGCTGAGTGAGTGCTCACTCAGTTATGCTCTCGGGGTGACGATCAGCAAGACGAAGCGCGCTGCCCCGATGTCGGCGGAGGACCGGCGGGAGATGATCCTCGACGTCGTCGTGCCCTTGCTGCTTGAGCACGGCACCGGCGTGACGTCCCGCCAGATCGCGCAGGCCGCGGGAATCGCGGAAGGCACCATCTTCCGGGTGTTCGGCGACAAGGACAGCGTCGTGTCCGCCGCGATCGACAAGTACTTCGATCCCGAGCCGTTTCGCGAGCAGTTGCGGCACATCAGCCCGGAGTGGTCCCTCGACGTGAAGCTGCGGGAGCTCATCCGGCTGATGCGGGAGCGCTTCACGGGAATCTTCCGTCTCGCGAGCGTCATCGGCCCGCGGCATCCCGACCGACGCGACCAGCGGCAGGTGTACGCCTCGATCGTCGCGGACTTTCTCGCGCCGGACCTCGAGCGCCTGACGCTGCCGCCGGTCCGTGTCGCGCACATCGTGCGCCTGCTCACGTTCGCGTCCGCGTTTCCCATGGTGAACGCGGGCATCGAGTTCGACGACGCCGAACTCGCACACATCATCATGCACGGGGTCGTCGGCGCCCCACGATCAGAATCGCAAGGATAGGAACCGCTATGTTGTGGAAGCTGCTCACGCGCTTCTTGAGACCTCATCGGATGCTGCTGGTGGGCGTCGTCGTCTTCCAGCTCGCGCAGTCGATCGCCTCACTGTACCTGCCGACGCTCAACGCCGACATCATCGACAAGGGCGTCGCGACCGGCGACACCGGCTACATCCTGCGCGTCGGCGGCGTGATGCTCGCGATCTCGCTCGGCCAGGTCATCTGCTCGGTGGTCGCCGTGTACTTCGGAGCGAAGACGGCGATGGCGCTCGGCCGCGACGTGCGCGGCGCCGTCTTCGATCGCGTCGCCGAGTTCTCCGAACGGGAGGTCGCCCGGTTCGGGGCGCCCTCGCTCATCACGCGCAACACGAACGACGTGCAGCAGGTGCAGATGCTCGTGCTCATGAGCTGCACGCTCATGGTCACCGCGCCCATCCTCGCGATCGGCGGCGTGATCATGGCCCTGCAGCAGGATCTGCAGCTTTCGTGGCTCATGGCCGTCTCGATCCCCGTTCTGCTCGTCTCGGTCGGAATCATCATCGTGCGCATGGTGCCGCTGTTCCGTCAGATGCAGCGTCGGATCGACCGCGTCAACCAAGTGCTCCGTGAGCAGCTCACCGGAATCCGGGTGATCCGAGCGTTCGTGCGAGAGCGCACCGAGCGCAGCCGGTTCAACGTCGCGAACGACGACGTGACCGACACCGCCCTGCGCGCCGGTCGATACATGGCGCTCATGTTCCCGCTCGTCATGCTCGTGCTCAACCTCTCCAGCATCGCCGTGCTCTGGTTCGGGGCGTTCCGCATCGAAGACGGCGGCATGCAGGTCGGCACTGTCATGGCGTTCCTGCAATACCTCATGCAGATCCTGATGGCCGTCATGATGTCGACATTCATGTTCATGATGGTGCCCCGCGCCGCCGTGTGCGCCGAGAGAATCGGCGAGGTGCTGGGAACGGAATCGAGCGTCGAGTTCTCGACGAACCCGACGACGGCGATGCCGAGCCCGGGCCTCATCGAGTTCGACGACGTCTCCTTCGCGTACCCCGGTGCCGCGGAGCCCGTCCTGCAGAACCTCAGCTTCGTCGTGGAGCCGGGCACCACGACCGCCATCATCGGCGCGACAGGAGCCGGCAAGACGACTCTCGTGAACCTCCTTCCACGGCTGTTCGATGCGACCGGCGGGCACGTGCGGGTCGGCGGCGTCGACGTGGCCGAGCTTGATCCTGACGTGCTGTGGAGCTCGATCGGGCTCGTGCCGCAGAAGCCGTACCTGTTCAGCGGAACTGTCGAGTCGAACCTGCACTACGGCAAGGTCGACGCCAGCGACGACGAGATGTGGCACGCCCTGGAGATCGCGCAGGCGAAGGACTTCGTGAGCGCGATGCCCGACGGCATCCACTCGCCCATCGCCCAGGGCGGCACAAACGTCTCGGGCGGCCAACGGCAACGCCTCGCCATCGCGCGGGCTCTCGTGAGGAGGCCCGACATCTTCGTCTTCGACGACTCGTTCTCGGCACTCGACCTCGCGACCGACGCGCGCCTGCGCCGGGCGCTGTCACGCTCGGTCGGTGATGCCACGCAAGTGATCGTCGCCCAGCGGGTGTCGACGATCACGGATGCCGACCAGATCCTCGTGCTCGAGAACGGCCGCATCGTCGGTCGCGGGCGGCACGAGCAATTGCTCGAGGAGAACGAGACCTACCGCGAGATCGTCGAGTCGCAGCTCACCCCCGAGGAGGCCGCATGAGCGAGACAGCGAAGACGGAGAAGACTCCGCAGCGCCCCGCGGGCGGCGGGCGAGGCCCGATGGGCGGCATGGCGCCCGTGCAGAAGGCCATGAACTTCCGGGCGAGCGCCAAGCGGCTCATGGGCCGGCTGCGCCCGGAACGGCTGCGCATCGCACTCGTCCTGCTCCTGACGATCGCGAGTGTGACGCTCAGCGTCATCGGGCCGAAGCTGCTCGGCAACGCGACCACCCTCGTGTTCGAGGGCAGCATCTCGCAGCACCTGCCCGCGAACCTGACGAAGCAGCAGATCGTCGAGGGACTGCGCGCTCAGGGCGAGAACCAGCAGGCCGACATGCTCAGCAGCATGCACCTCACGCCCGGCCAGGGCATCGACTTCGACAAGCTCGTGCAGGTTCTGCTGCTCGTGCTCGTCGTCTACGTGGCGGCGTTCGCGTTCGGCCTGGTGCAGGCGCTCATCCTCAACGGCGTCGTGCAGCGCACGGTGTACCGCTTGCGCCGAGACGTCGAGGACAAGGTGCACGCCCTCCCGCTGAGCTACTTCGACCGCACCCCGCGCGGCGAGCTGCTCAGCCGGGTGACGAACGACATCGACAACATCTCGCAGAGCCTGCAGCAGACCCTGAGCCAAGTGGTCACGAGCCTGCTGACCGTCATCGGCGTCGTCGTGATGATGTTCGTCATCTCGCCGCTCCTCGCGCTCATCGCGCTCATCACCATCCCGTTCAGCATCATCATCACGGTGCTCATCGCCAAGCGCTCCCAGGCCCGCTTCGTCGCGCAGTGGCGGCACACGGGCGAGCTCAACGCCCAGATCGAAGAGGGCTTCACCGGGCACGCGCTCGTGAAGGTGTTCGGTCGTCGCCGCGAGGTCGGCGAAGCCTTCCGGCGGAAGAACGATGAACTGTACACCGCGAGCTTCGGCGCGCAGTTCATCTCGGGGATGATCATGCCTGCGATGACCTTCGTCGGCAACCTCGTGTACGTCGGCATCGCCGTGGTCGGCGGCCTCATGGTCGCCGGCGGCACCATGGCGATCGGTGACATCCAGGCGTTCATCCAGTACTCCCGCCAGTTCACGCAGCCGCTCGCGCAGCTCGGCTCCATGATGAACCTGCTGCAGTCGGGCGTCGCCTCGGCGGAGCGCGTCTTCGAGGTCCTCGACGCGGAGTCGCAGTCACCGGACCCTGCCGTCCCCGCCGTCGCCGAGGAGGGCAAGGGCCTGCTGCGGTTCGAGGACGTGTCGTTCAGCTACAGCCCCGACACCCCGCTCATCGAGCACCTCAGCCTCGTCGCCGAGCCGGGGCACACCGTCGCGATCGTCGGTCCGACGGGAGCCGGCAAGACGACCCTCGTGAACCTCATCATGCGCTTCTACGAGGTGAACGCGGGGCGCATCACGCTCGACGGCGTGGACATCAGCCAGATGACCCGCGACGACTTGCGCTCGCGCACGGGCATGGTGCTGCAGGACACGTGGCTGTTCGAGGGAACCATCCGCGAGAACATCGCGTACGGAAGACCGGATGCCACGGAAGCGGAGATTCTCGACGCGGCGACGGCCTCCTACGTCGACCGGTTCGTGCACTCGCTCCCCGACGGCTACGACACCGTGCTGGGCGACGAGGCCTCGAACCTGAGCGCGGGGGAGAAGCAGCTGCTCACGATCGCTCGCGCGTTCCTCGCGAAACCCAGCATCCTCATCCTCGACGAGGCGACGAGCTCCGTCGACACGCGTACCGAAGTCCTCGTGCAGAAGGCGATGGAGGCCCTGCGCGCCGACCGGACGAGCTTCGTCATCGCCCACCGGCTGTCCACGATCCGCGACGCCGATCTCATCCTCGTGATGGAGAACGGCAGCATCGTCGAGTCGGGGAGCCACGACGAGCTGCTCGAGAGGGGCGGAGCGTATGCCGCGCTGTACCAGGCGCAGTTCGACGCCCCGCTCGACGAAGAGGTGGCGGGCGACTCGCTCGCTGTGGATCTCAGCACCGTCGGTTCTCCACAGGACGGCGCCTAGGCGAAGCTTTCCACAGCCGCGCCGGCCGCCGGAACCGGAACCTCGCCGACTGCTCACACTGGGGAGCATGACCACAACAAACGTTCGCGCCGACGGTGCCGCCGAACTGCTCTCGTACATCCCATACCTCGTCGCGATCACGCCGCGCAATTGCCTCGTGCTCGTCGCGTTCAGCGACCATCAGACGTGCGGGGCGCTGCGGGTCGGCCTGCCCCCGCAGGGCGTCGACGCCGATGAGCTCGCCGCCGGCATCGTCTCGGCCCTCGGCACGATGATGCGGCTGCCCGGCGTGACGGGCGTGGTGCCCGTCGTGTACACACCGGCGCGCTACGCCGACGACGGCCGACCGCCGCTCGGCGACATCGTGATGCTCGTCATCCGCACGGCGCGCGCCGACGGTCTCGACGTGCACGACGCGTTGTGCGTCGCCGCCGACGGCTGGGGCAGCTACCTCGACGACGACGGCAGTTGGACGCCGCGGGATCTCGCCGAGATCCGAGTGCCGGAGGGCCTCGACGAAGCGCCGTCGCTCCTCGACCCCGATGAGGAGGCCGCGCTTCCCTCGGCGAACCTGCGAGATGGCGAGCAGTGCGCGCGCCGCTACGTTCGCATGTGCCCGGCGGCGTGGCCCGCCGTCATGTGCGACCTGGACGCCGCCGCACGATCGGTCTTCGACGACACCGCGATGAGGGGCGATCTCGTGCTCTTCGCCGAACACTGCCTCGCCGCCGGAGGCGAGATCACGGTGGCGGATGCCGCGGCCCTCGGCGCTCTCATGCGCCTTCCCGCGTTTCGCGACGTTCTCCTGTACGAGTGGGCATGGGGCTCCGTCACCGGTACGCACATCCTCCGCAGCACGCTGCTGACCAGCAGGAGCGAGAGCGAGGCGCGCGACGACGCGTGGATGGTCGCGCTCATCGGCAAGATCTCCGTCCGACCCGACGTCGACAGGCTGCGACGCTCCCTCACGCTGCTCAAGCGCGTCGCATCTCTCCTGCCGCTCTCCGAGCGCGCCGCGAGCTACACGCTGATCGCCTGGATCTACTGGGCGCTCGGCCTCAATTCGGTGGCGGCGCCCTGGCTGGCTCGCGTCGCGAGCGTCGACAGCACCTACGGTCTCGCGGAGATCCTCTCGAGCGTGCTCGCCGCGGGGCACATGCCGGACTGGGCGTTCGCCGACGGCGACGAGCTCGACAGCGATTGGGACGCGTTCGCTGACGCCGATGGGCTCGGCTTCTGATCCCGCGGTCAGTCGGAGCCCGACGAAACGGTACTATTGCACGCTAGGACGACTTCTGTGCGCGTCCCATGCGAGCGAAAGGGCCGACGTGTCTCAAGCGACCACGTTCACGGACTCCCGCACCGTGACTGTGCGAGGCACGACGCTGACCCTGTCGTGGGCCACGGCCACCCACGTCGGCCGCAAGAGGGAAGTCAATCAGGACTCCGTCATGGGAGTCTTCCCGATCTTCGCCGTGGCCGACGGCATGGGCGGCTACTCCGCGGGCGAGATCGCGAGCGCCGCCGTCGTCGACCGGCTCAGCGCGCTCGCCGCGACCGGTGCCGACGTGACGGAGGCCGGAATCGAAGAGGCCCTGCGCGGCGCCGTGAAGGATCTCGCGGACTCGGACGAGGACATCGACGCCGGCACGGGAACAACCGTGACGGGAATCGTGTTCAGCCCCGACGGCGACGACGCGACCTGGAACGTCTTCAACATCGGTGACTCCCGCGTCTACGTCCTCCGCGACGAGGAACTCGAGCAGGTGACGACGGATCACTCCGTCGTGCAGGAGCTCATCGCCATCGGCGCCATCTCGCCCGAGGAGGCCGAGACGCACCCCCACGGCAACGTCATCACGCGCGCCGTCGGGTTCACGGAGGATCCCGTGCCCGACTACCTCCGGCGTCCCGTCGAGGCCGGGACGCGCTGGGTGATCTGCTCCGACGGCCTCACGAAAGAACTCACGGATTTCGGCATCCAGCATTTCCTCGAGCGCGGCGCCGAGCCGCTGGACGCAGCGAACCTCATGATCGAGGCGGCCGTCGAGAACGGCGGTCGCGACAACGTCACCGTGCTTGTGCTCGACGTCATCGCCGCGCAGGCCGAGACTGCCGAGCCGGACGCCGAGTAACTCGTCCACAACCTCGCCGCTTCCGCCGTCGTCCACGATTCGACGGGAACGCAGTCCGGCCGCATGCTCGGCATGCTGATCTCTACAGATGGCCTTCCCGACTGAGATCCGCGTCCCCGCCGTCCCGGGCACGCCGCCGCGGTCTCCATTCCCGTTCATCGCGAGTCTCGCGCCCGTCGTCGCGTCCGTCGCCATCTCGGCCGTGACCCGCTCGCCGTACGTTCTCATGTTCGCGATCCTGGGGCCCGTGATCGCCATCGCCAGCGTCGTCGACAGTCGGCTCTTCGCCCGTCGATCGCTGCGGAAGCAGGAACGCGAGTATCAGGAGCGGCTCGTCGAGGTGCGAGAGCTGGTCTCTGCCGCGCACGACGGCGAGCGGCGCTCGCGGCTCACAGCGTCGCCGACGGCGCGCGAAGTGCTCGCGGATGCCGGCCGAGCGTCGCGCTGGCGAGCATCGACGGAACGCGCGCGCACCATCACCCTCGGACTGGGCGACCGACCGAGCGGCGTCGTCCTCGGCGGCGCCGCGGGCGACGAGGCGCACACGGGGCTCCGTGAGCACGCCTCGACGCTTGCGGCGGCACCGTGCACCGCCGATGCCACGCTCGGCATCGGCGTCGTGGGCGCCACAGCGCTCGCTCGAGCCGTCGCGCGCGGCTACCTGCTCCAGTTGTGCCACGCGGTCGACCCGACGCGACTGAGGATCGTGGCGCTGCCCGATGAGGGCTGGGAGTGGGCGCGGTCCCTGCCGCACCTGTCGCGGCGCAGCGCCGACGCAGCGATGACAGTGAGCGTCGTGGAAGACGCGACCGCACCAGCGGTCCCCGCGGACATCACTCTCGCTGTCGCGCGCGTCGTCGACGCCGTTCCCGCTCACTGTCGCGAGATCATCGAGTGCTCGACCGGTCTGACCGCGACCTGGATGAGCGCCGACAACCCCGCCGATCGCATCACGGTTCTCACTCACCCCGTCACGGCGGCGGCCGCGCACGCCTACGCGGCTGCCCTCTCCGCGCTCGCCGCGGAGACCGGTGTGGTCGGCGAGGACGGTGAACCGCCCGTGAGCGCGCACTGGGACGACCTGGCGCGGGATCCCGACGGGGGAGCGCTCTCCGTCCCGATCGGGCTCGCCGCGCGCTCGAGCGTCAGCGTCGATCTCGTGGAGCACGGTCCACACGCCATCATCGGCGGAACCACGGGGAGCGGGAAGAGCGAGCTTCTCGCAAAGTGGGTGCTCGGACTCGCCGCCGCGCATTCGCCCAGCGAGGTCTCGATGCTCCTCGTCGACTTCAAGGGCGGGGCGACCTTCGCACCCCTCCAACGGCTGCCGCACGTCGTGGGAGTGATAACCGATCTCGACCCGGCGGCCGCGACGCGCGCGCTCGAGAGCCTTCGCGCCGAGGTGCGCTACCGCGAGCGGACGCTGCGGGAGCACGGCGTCCAGGACATCGCGGAACTGCGCTCCGGACTCGCTCGCCTCGTCATCGTGGTCGACGAGTTCGCGGCGATGCTCGAGGGCTTCCCCGAACTGCACGCCCTGTTCGTCGACATCGCCGCACGCGGCCGATCGCTCGGCATGCACCTCGTGCTGTGCACGCAGCGTCCAACCGGCGTCGTGCGCGACTCGCTGCTCGCGAACTGCACCCTGCGGCTCAGCCTCCGCGTCAACAACCGTGCAGACGCACTTGCCGTGACGGGCGTCGACACCGCCGCCTCTCTCCCCGTGACCCCGGCGGGACGCTGCGTCGTCGTCACGCCCGACGCGGACCCCGTCGTCGCGCAAATCGCCCGGGTGTCGGATGCCGACATCGCCGCTGTCGCCGCCCGCCATGCGGGGGAGCCGCGGCCTCGGCGACCGTGGCTCGACCCACTGCCGCCCCGGATACCGCTCGAGCGCCTTGCCTGCACGGCCGACGCCTTCACGCTCGGCCTTCGGGACGTGCCGGCACAGCAGAAGCAAGAGCCTGCGGTGTGGCGGCCCGCGACGGACGGCAGCCTGCTCGTGCTCGGCGGCGCGCGGTCGGGGAAGACCACGCTCGCTCAGGTCATCGCGGCGCAGAGCAGCGGCTCGTGGCATGTCGACGAGCTGCCCGACGATCTCGAGCGAGCGTTCGATGTTCTCGAGGACAGCGCCGAGCGCGCGGAGACCGCGCTCGGACCGTCGACGACGAGGTCGGTTCTGACGATCGACGACCTCGACGTCTTGTGCGGCCGACTCGATGACGACGACGTCGAGCACGCGCGCGGGCTCCTGACCAGGCTGCTGCGCTCCGGGCCGCGCGCCGGCATCTGCGTCGTGGCGACGGCCCAGCGCCTCGGGGCCGGGATGAGCGCGCTCGCCGCCTTGTTCGACTCGACGATGCTGCTTCGAATGCCGAGCCGCGCCGAGCACATCCTGTGCGGTGGAGACACGGCGACCTGGTCGGAGGACAGACGCGCGGGCAACGGCGTCTGGGGCGGCACGAGCGTGCAATTGGCGTATACGACGCGCATGCGACGCCGCCGTGGCGCTCGCGCGCTTCCCGAGCTCGATCTGGACGCGGAGCAGATCGTGCTCGTGAGCTGTCGTCGCCCCGCCCAGACGGCCAGGACGCTGCGGGAGCGGCATCCGGGCGTTCACATCATCACACTGGGTCCGACGCCGGTCTATCCCGCGGAGATGCGCGAGCTCACGAGCGTCGTCGTGGTCGGTGACGCCGACGCGTGGCAGGCGAACTGGTCGCTGCTCGCCGCTCTGCGCAGCACCGCCACGGTCGTCGTCGAAGCCTGTCCGCTCGTCGACTACCGTGCCCTCACGCGCACTCGGGCGCGGCCCCCGTACCTGCACCGCCAGCCCGGCCGGGCGTGGCGCATCGCCGCTGACGGCCACATCACCCGTTGCGCGCTCTGATCAGCCGAGAACGGCGGCGAGTGCGGTGTGCTCGATGCCGTGCGCGCGAGCCACCGGCTCGCTCACCAGGCGGCCCGCGGTCGTCGCGAGACCGGCGGCGAGGGCCGCGTCCGATCGCATCGCGGCACGCCACCCGTCGCGCGACACGGCACGGACGTATGGCAGCGTCGCGTTCACAAGGGCGAACGTCGACGTGTGCGGCACAGCGCCCGGCATGTTCGCGACGCAGTAGAACACGGAGCCGTGCACGGTGAACGTCGGCTCGTCGTGTGTGGTCGGGTGGCTGTCCTCGAAACAGCCGCCCTGGTCGACAGCGATGTCGACGAGCGCACTTCCCGGCCGCATGCGGGACACGAGGTCATTGCTCACGAGCTTCGGAGTGCGGGCGCCCGGCACGAGCACGGAGCCGATGACGAGATCAGCGTCGACGAGCGAGTGCTCGATCTCGAAGGCGTTCGAGGCGATCGTGACGACGCGGCCGCCGAACTGCTCGTCGAGCTCGCGAAGCCGCGCCAGATTCGTGTCGAGCACCGTGACGCGCGCGCCGAGGCCAAGCGCGATCGCCGCGGCGTTCGAACCGGCGACGCCGCCGCCGAGCACACTCACTTTCGCCGGGTGGGTGCCCGGCACGCCCGGCACGAGAAGCCCGGGCCCGCCGTTCGGCTTGAGCATCGTGTTCGCGCCGACGATCGCCGACAGGCGGCCCGCCACCTCGCTCATGGGGGCGAGGAGTGGCAGCGAACGATCCGGCAGTTGCACGGTCTCGTAGGCGATCGCGGTGACGCCTGCCTCGAGCAGCGCCCGGGTGAGCGCCTCGTCGGCGGCGAGGTGCAGGTAGGTGAAGAGGACGAGATCTTCCCTGAAGTGGCGGTACTCGCTCTCGACCGGCTCCTTGACCTTCAGGACGAGGTCGGCGGCGGCCCAGAGCGCATCCGCGTCGGCGACCATCGTCGCGCCCGCGGCCTCGTAGGCGCTGTCGGGGATCGACGATCCGGCGCCCGCGCCCTTCTGGATCTTGACCTCGTGGCCGGCCGCGCTGAGATCGTGAACTCCGGCCGGGGTGATGGCCACGCGGAACTCGCTGTTCTTGACTTCCGTCGGGATCGCTATTCGCATTGTGCTCCTCATCGCGCACGTGTCGTCGGGGCATGTTCCGCCCTCGCCCCTCAGCCTACGGCCGATCCGGACCGCTCGCGGGAACCTGGCTACAGCGTCGGCGACACCTCGATGCGACCGACGGGTTCGCCGCCGCCGGTTATCGTGAGGTCGAGCTGCTCGAGCACGTCGTCGACCTCCTGGCGGGGGAGAGCGCCGGCGGCGACGAGCAGCTCGAGTCCGACGAGGGTGGAAGCGCGCCCGCTGCCGTCCAGGACCTTGAGCGCCACCGTCGTGCCGTCGCGAGCGGCCATGACCATGACGCCCTCGGCGCCGAGCTTTGCGAAAACGCCGAGCCGCTCGATCACAACGGTGTTCGGCCGTCCGGGTCCCTCGATCGCCCAGGGGTCTTCGAGCACGGCGTCCACGAGCGCTCCTGCGTTGCGGTAGATCGCGAACGGCGACGTCGCCGACGAGGTGCGCACGCGAGCGATGCCGCGCGCGAGTCCGATGAGGGAGATCGCGAACACGGGAGCCCCGCAGCCATCGACGGCCGTCGCGACGGGCTTCTCACCCGTGAACCGCTCGACCGTGTCGCGCACCGCGCGCTGCAGGGGATGCTCCGGGTGGAGGTAGCTCGCGGCGTCCCAGCCGTTCGCGACGCACGCGAGCAGCATCGCCGCGTGCTTGCCCGAGCAGTTCATGGCGATGCGCTGGGGTCCGACGCCCTGTCGCACCATCTCGTCGCGCGTGGCCTGGTCGCCGGGGAACGCGGGCGGACACTGCAGAGCGTCCTCGGGCAGACCCGCCGTCGTGAGCATCGCCCGCACCGTCGACATGTGCCGCATCGTGCCGGCATGGCTCGCCGTCGCGAGGACAGCCTGCGGTCCGCGCAGCTGCACGCCGGCGTTCATCACCGCGATCGCCTGGAACGGCTTGAGCGAAGAGCGCGGGAACACGGGAGCCTCCGGCGCGCCGATCGACCGCTGCACCTCGCCGTGCTGGTCGAGCACGACAGCAGAGCCGACATGCCGGGACTCGACGAAGCCCGATCGGGTCACGATCGCGAGCTCTGCTGCCTGATCTGCCGTGAACGTGCCCAATTGCGCCATCTGGTTGCGGTCCCTTCGCTGTCGCCGACCATTCAGGTTACCGCGCCCGAAGTGGCATGCTTGAGCCATGTTGGGACGCCACAGCTACCGAGTCGGCATCGAGTGGACGGGAAACCGCGGGAGCGGAACGAGCGGCTACCGCGACTATGGCAGGCAGCTCGTCGTGCGCGCCGACGGCAAGCACGACATCGCCGCGTCTGCCGATCGCACCTTCCACGGCGACGCGGACCGCTGGAACCCCGAGGAGATGCTGCTCACCGCCCTCGCGCAGTGCCACATGCTGTCGTACCTGCACGCCGCCGTCCGCGGCGGCGTCCTGGTCACCGCCTACACCGACGAGCCGACCGGCACGCTGCAGGAGGATGGGAAGGGCGGCGGAGCCTTCACCGAGGTGGTGCTGCGTCCTGTCGTCACGATCGCCGACGCGTCCATGACGGATGCCGCCGAGGCGGCGCACGAACTCGCACACCGACTGTGCTTCATCGCGAACTCGGTGAACTTCCCCGTGCGCGTCGAGCCGAGCGTGTGCGCCGCGTCGTGATGCGGATCAGAGTCGTTCGGGGCGCAGCACGGCCTGCTTGATCTTCTCGACGGTGCTCGCGGGCGGCGCCTCGTTGTAGCTGTCGGCGAGCTCCTGCCCGCTCAGCTCGTGGATCGCCGCCATGATCTCGTCCGTGGCCGCGCGCCGCGCCTTCCCGGAGCGGGCCTCGCCGTGCTTGCTCACGTCGATGGGCTCACCGAACGCCACGCTCACCTTCGCGCGGCGCGGCATGCTGGCGCCGACCGGCATCATGGCATCGGTGCCGCGCAGGCCGACGGGCACGACGAGAGCCCCGGTCGTGAGAGCGAGCCACGCCACTCCGGTGCGACCGCGGTACAGCCGGCCGTCGAGGGACCGGGTCCCCTCCGGGTAGATGGCGAACGCGTTCTCGGCTTCGAGGATCGTGCGGCCCGTGTTGAGAGCAGCCTGGGCGGCCTGCCCCGCGCCGCGATCCACCCCGACCGCTCCGATCGAGCCGAAGAAGGTGCGCACGACCCAGCCCTTCACGCCCGTGCCGGTGAAGTAGCTCGACTTCGCGAGGAACTGCACGGGCCGCGGCGAGCACACGGGGATCGCGATGCTGTCGATGAACGAGAGGTGATTGCTCGCGAAGATCACGCGACCGCTCTTCGGCACGTTCTGACGACCCGTGACGCGCGGGCGGTAGTAGCCGCGAACGATCGGGGTCAGCACGCTGCGGCCGAGCCAGTAGACGAAGCCGGGCCGCTTCGCTCGAGCGGGCGCGATCGTCGTCGTTACATCAGCCACGTGCCGACCGTACACGCGCATTCATTCCGCCGGTGGCATGAAGCGCTTTCAGGTTTCCGTGATGCGGGATGCTGCAGACTGGAGCGGAAACCCGTTCGCTGTCGAAAGTGATGCTCCCGTGCGCAAACGCCTCATCGTGGCTCCGGCCGCGGCACTTCTCCTGCTCCTGACGGGATGCGCCTCAGGGAGCGCGGCGTCCGACGCTCCGAGCTCGAGCGCGAGCCCCGCAGCGGAGACCTGCGCGGCGACGACGTCGGGAGCGGCATCCGATTCGGTCACGGTGAAGGGTGCGATCGGCGAGAAGCCGACCGCGAGCTTCGACGCGCCGCTGAAGGTGACGAAGACCGAGCGGACGGTGCAGACGACGGGCGACGGCGCCGAGACGAAGCACGGCGAAATGGTCGGCATCGAGGTCACCCTCTACAACGCCGTCACCGGCAAGCTCGTGCAGCAGAGCTCCTACGCGGGCGGTCCCATGCAAGTGACGATCTCGGACGACTCCCTCATCCCCGCCCTCGTGCGCGCTATCGAGTGCGTGCCGACCGGCTCGCGCGTCGTCTCGGTGTCGCCCGCGAGCGACGCGTGGGGCGACCAGGGCAGTCAGGACGGCTCCGTCGGACCCGACGAGGGTGTCGTGATCGTCGCCGACGTGCTCTCGATCACACCGAGCAAGGCGACGGGCGAGCCGGTCGCGGCCGACGCCTCGCTCCCCGCTGTCGAACTCGACAAGACGGGCGCGCCGACGGTCACGATTCCGGACCGCGCAGCGCCAGCCGACTACCAGCTCGGCGTGCTCAAGCAAGGCGATGGCGCAGAGGTCGCCGACGGCGACACCGTCACGGTGCAGTACCAGGGCGTCAACTGGCGCACGGGCAAAGTCTTCGACCAGAGCTGGACGCGAGGCGCGCCGTCTCAGTTCGCCACGAACCAGGTGATCAAGGGGTTCACGAAGGCGCTCGTCGGGCAGAAGGTCGGCAGCCAGGTCATCGCCGTGATCCCGCCGGACATGGGCTACGGCGCGGCCGGTAGCGAGAGCGCGGGCATCAAGGGCACCGACACGCTCGTCTTCGTCGTCGACATCCTCGCGACCTCGCGCTGACGCCGCGGGCGCGGCGAGGCTCGCAATAGGGTGGACGCATGAGACGCGTCATCATCCTCGGCTCGACGGGCTCCATCGGAACGCAGGCGCTCGATGTCATCCGTCGCAACCCGGAGCGCTTCGACGTCGTCGGACTCGCCGCAGGGAGCAACCGGGAGCTTCTCGCCGAGCAGGCGAACGCCTTCCACGTGGACGACACGGCAGTGGGAGCGGAAGAGGCGGAGCAGCTCGTGCGCGACGTCGACGCTGACGTCGTGCTCAACGGCATCACGGGCTCCGTCGGGCTCGGGCCGACGCTCGCCGCTCTCGAGGCGGGGAGAACCCTCGCCCTCGCGAACAAGGAGTCCCTCGTCGTCGGCGGAGAGCTCGTCGCGCGGGCGGCCGCGCCGGAGCAGGTCGTCCCGGTCGATTCCGAGCACTCGGCGATCGCCCAAGCGCTTCGCGCCGGCGCGCCGCACGAAGTCAGGCGCCTCGTCCTCACGGCATCCGGCGGTCCCTTCCGCGGCCGCACGCGAACCTCGCTCGCGAGCGTCACTCCCGAGCAGGCGCTCGCGCACCCGACGTGGGACATGGGGCTCGTCGTGACGACGAACTCGTCGACGCTCGTGAACAAGGGACTCGAGGTGATCGAGGCGCACGTGCTGTTCGGGGTGGACTACGACGACATCGCCGTGACCGTGCACCCGCAGTCGATCGTGCACTCCATGGTCGAGTTCACCGATGGCTCGACGCTCGCCCAGGCCTCCCCGCCGGACATGCGACTGCCCATCTCGCTCGGCCTCGACTGGCCGAACCGGGTGCCGGGCGTCGGCGTGCCGCTCGACTGGACGCGCGCACAGTCTTGGACCTTCGAGCCGCTCGACGAGGATGCCTTCCCCGCCGTGGCCCTTGCGAAGCGCGTCGGTCGGACCGGCGGAACGTACCCGGCCGTGTTCAACGCCGCGAACGAGCAGGCGGTCGCGGCGTTCCACGCCCGGCGCATCGGCTACCTGGACATCGTCGACACCGTCGAGCGCGTCGTCGATCGGCACGAGGCCGCGGGTGAGCTGACGCGTGACTCGCTCGCCGACGCGGAGGAGTGGGCGAGGCGAACCGCCGACGCGGTCATCGGCTGAGCTCAGGCGGCTGCGGTCACTCCTCTGGGGCGAGCTGCCAGCCCGCTTCGAGGAGCGCGCCGCGAGTTTCGCCGGGAACCGAGAACGGCACGTGCTGGCCGGCGATCTCGCGATAGTCCTTCCCGGCCAAGCCCGCCCAGACGACGGTGTCGTCCTCGTCGGCGGCCGCCACGGCGACGCGGATGGCGTCGGCGGGGTCGGGCACTTCGCGGATGTCGCCGTCGGGCCGGGCGTCGCGAGCGCCCGCGAGCACGGCGGCCCGGATCTGTGCGGGGTCCTCGTCGCGCGGATGATGATCGGTCACGATGAGAATGTCGCTGCCGAGCGCGGACACGCGCCCCATCTCGGTGCGCTTCGTCGTGTCGCGGTTGCCGTTCGCCCCCGCGACCATGATGACCTTGCCCTGCGTCACGTGCCGCGCCGCCTCGAGCAGCTTCTCGAACGCGTCAGGGGAATGGCCGGAATCGATGATCACGGCGGGCCCGTGCACGACGGGGATGCGGTTCGAACGCCCCGGGACGTGCACGCGGATGCCGCCATCGCGGGCGAGCACGGAGTCGATGTCGTGAAGCTCGAAGCCCGCCTCCACGAGCATCGCGATCGCGAGGCCCGCGTTGGCGGCCATGTGCCGGCCGATGAGCGGCACCCGCGTAGACAGCGATCCGTGCCGCGCGCTGTGCAGCGTGAACTCCGTCGCGTCAGGGCTCTCCATTCCCACGTCGACGACCCAGTCCGCGCTCTCGCCCTCGAGGGAGGTGATCGTCGTGACCGGTACGCCCGCGGCGTCCGCGACGCGCTGCCCGGCCGGGGAATCCAGGCTCACGACGGCCGAGCGGGCGCGGTCGGGCTGGAACAGCTGCAGCTTCGCGTTCAGGTAGTCGGCCATGTCGGCGTAGTCGTCGAGGTGGTCATGACTCAGGTTCGTGAACGCGGCGACGTCGAAAACGAGGCCGTCGACGCGGTGCCGCGAGAGAGCATGAGCGCTCACCTCGATGACGATGCCCTCGACGTCGACCTCCTGCATGCGGGCGAGCAGCGCGTGCATCTCGGGGGACTCCGGCGTCGTCAGCTGCGACGGGAAGCTCTCGCCGCCGGCGCGGCGCTCGGCCGTCGAGCTCAGGCCCACGCGCAGTCCGAGCTGCACGAGGATCGCCTCGAGCAGGTGCGCCGTCGACGTCTTGCCGTTCGTGCCCGTGATGCCGAACATCGGCGGCCGGTCCCTGTCGGTGTCGTACACCCACGCGGCCATCGCGCCGAGCACCTCGCGCGGGTTCACGGGCGTCACGAGGACAGGGACGGCGAGATCCGCGAGCGACGTGGCGCCAGCGGCATCCGTCACGACGGCCACGGCCCCACGGGACACGGCGTCGGCGGCGAACTGGGCGCCGTGGAACCGTGCGCCGGGAGTGGCGACGTACACGTCGCCCGGCTGCACCATGGCGCTCGCGAGCGTGATGCCCGTGATCGTGGCCTCTGTGGCGGGTTCGGCGAGCGAGAAGGCCCGTGCGAAGTCTTCAAGTGATTTGGGTGTCGGAGACAACGGTCTCGACACCCGCGGTGTGTCAGCCTCCACGGTGCGCAGAATCCCTCTCATCACGAATCGTGAAACCCATGCTCTCACAGCACGCAGACAGCATGGGTGAAGGCGGGGGCGCTATCGTTCCGATGTGGAATCCGTGCTGCTGTACATCCTCGGCATCCTGATCATCGTGGTCGGGCTCGCCGTGTCCATCGGGCTGCACGAAATGGGCCACCTGATTCCCGCGAAGCTGTTCGGCGTCAAGGTGACGCAGTACATGATCGGCTTCGGCAAGACCGTCTTCTCCCGACGCAAGGGCGAGACGGAGTACGGGATCAAGGCGATTCCGCTCGGCGGCTACATCTCGATGATCGGCATGTTCCCGCCGACCCGGCCGGGTGAGAAGCTGCACGCCTCGAGCACGGGCTTCGTGCAGCAGCTCTCGGATGCGCACCCGGACGCCGCCGCGACCGACGTGGCCGGCGCGATCGAAGAGGCCATCGAGACGCCGCCGGTGGGAGAGACCGGCAAGCGACGCATGTTCGACACGCTCGTGCAGGACGCGCGAGACGCGAGCGCCGAGACGATCGGCGACGAGCACGAGCGCGCGTTCTACCGGCTGCCGGTCTACAAGCGCATCATCATCATGCTCGGCGGGCCCGCCATGAACCTCGTGCTCGCCGTGCTGTTCTACGGCATCGTCCTCGTCGGATTCGGGGTTCCCACGGCGTCCACGACTGTTGCCGCCGTGAGCGAGTGCGTGCTGCCGGCCGGAAGCAGCCAGTCGAGCTGTCCGGCGGACGCCGAGCCGTCGCCTGGCGCCGCGGCGGGCATCAAGCCGGGCGACCGCATCGTCAGCATCGACGGCACCCCGATCGACGAGTGGACGCAGTCGACGAAGATCATCCAGGACAACCCCAACCGCGCGCTCAGCGTCGTCGTCGATCGGGACGGCGAGCAGAAGACGCTCACGGTCACACCGCGCCCCACCGAGCGCGAGGTCGCGACGGCTGAGGGCGGAACACGTGTGGCGAACGTCGGCTTCGTGGGCATCACGGCGGCGACGCCGTTCAAGCCGCAGCCGGTGACGACCGTGCTTCCCGCGGTGGGCGACAATATCGCGGCCGTGACGAACATCGTCGCGCACTTGCCGCAGCGCATGGTGGCCGTCGCTCAAGCCGCGTTCGGCTCACAGGAGCGCGACCCCAACGGTCCCATCAGCGTCGTGGGCGTGGGGCGCATCGCGGGCGAGGTAGCGAGCCTCGACACGATTCCCGTGGTCGCGAAGGCGCAGACGATGTTCGGCATTCTCGCCTCGCTCAATGTCGCCCTCATGGTGTTCAACCTCATCCCGCTGACCCCGCTCGACGGGGGCCACGTCGCCGCCGCCCTGTGGGAAGCGCTCAAGAAGGGCTTCGCGAAGCTGCGCCGCAAACCGGATCCCGGCCCCGTCGACGCGGCGAAGCTCATGCCGCTCACCTTCACCGTCGTCGTGCTGCTCGGCGGCATGAGCGTGCTGCTCATGTACGCCGACATCGTGAAGCCCGTCAACCTCTTCGGCTGACCGGTCGCCACAGGGCGAGCACGGGAACGAGCACGGCCGAGAGCACGGCGGCGACGACAGTCACCTCGAGCCAGCTCGCCGGGCTCGTACCGTCGCTGAACGCGATGCCGAGCAGCGTCGTTGCGAGGATCGCGCCGACATAGCGTGAGGTCTGGAAGATCCCGCTCGCCACACCGGCCTGCTCCCGGCGCGCTGACGAGTACAGTGCCTGACTCAGCGCAATGCTGACGACGCAGTACGGCACGCCCATCGCGGCCGTCACCAGCAGGGGCACGAATGCGGCCGTGCTCCACGCCAGCAGACCGAGAAGCATCGCCGACCCGACGAGCCACAAGCCGCCGCCGATAAGCGTGACGCGCACACCGCGTCGCTCGATGAAGCGCGCGGCGAACGGCGTGAGCAGCACGTTGAGAGCCGCGAGCGGCAGCATCAGAAGCCCGGTCGCATCCGCACGGTATTCGCCGTGCTCCTCAAGGAACTGCGGCAGCCCGAAGAACGCGCAGTAGTAGACGAGATTGAACAGCGCGAAGCTCGCGTACACGATGACGAGGGAACGGTTGCCCGCCAGCATCCGAAGATCGATGAACGGATGCCGGCCGCGCAGCTCCCGCCAGACGAACAGAGCACCGCAGACCACCGCGGCGGCCAGCAGCCACCACAGCGGCTGTGTCGGCATGCGCAGCAGGAACACGAGAAGCGACACGAGCATCCCCGTGAACGCGAGGATGCCGGGAATGTCGGACTGCGCGAGCGTCGTCGACAGGGGAGCCTTGTCGCGTGGAGCGTCAGCCGGCGCGAGAAGCCGCACACCGACGAGCGCGATGATCGCGAGCGGAACGTTGATCCAGAAGATCGCCTGCCAGCCGAGGGTCGTCACGAGGACGCCGCCGATCACCGGGCCGATCGCGGCTCCCGCCGTGTTGGCGACCTGAATGCGGCCGAGCAGGCGCGGAGAGCTGAGCCCCGAGCGTGACGTGATCGGGTGAAGGAGCGAGACGGCGGAGGGGAACGCGCTCGCCGTCCCGATCGCCAGCAGCACTCGCCCGGCGCACACGAACGCGAAGTTCGGCGAGAACGGCGTGAGCGCGCACGCGACGACAACCACGCACATGCCGAACACGAACAGCCGGCGCGGGCCGAATCGGTCGCCGAGCCGACCCATGAGCGGCTGACCCGCCGCCGACGCGAGATAGAACGCCGTGATCACCCACGTCACCGTGAGCACGTCGAGACCGAAGAACTCGCGCAAGGTCACGAGGGCGATGGCGATCATCGACGAGTTCAGCGGATTGAGCAGCGTGCCGAGACTCAGCGCGGCGATGCCGAGGCCCGCCCGGCGCGGGGAGATCGGTTCGTCGCTCACTGCTCCACTGTAGGCGCTCGCCGTGCCCCCGTACTCCGCAGGGAGTAGCCGTTCCCCCGACGGGAGGACGCGGCAGGCGACCGTCAGGTCGTAGCCTTTCGGGTATGCCCTACCCGAGCTCGGCCATCGACGAACCGCCACGGTTCCGGATGCCGCCGGCCGTGCGCCTGTGGCTGCCGGTCATCCTCAGCTTCGTCGTGCAGCTGTTCGGCACCGTGGGCATCCTCGCCTGGACGCGCCCGGGCTCGGCCGCGACGTGGGCGGTCGCGCTCCTCGTCGCCGTCGCCGGGCCGCTCGCGCTCATCGCCGCCAGGCGCCTTCCCGGCCCGGTCGCGACCGTGACGGTCGCGGCGGCGGTTGTGGATCTGCTGCTTCCGCCCGCGTTTCAGCCGCTTCCGCTCGCGCTCCTCTTCGGCGTCGTGCTCGGCATCGTGCGGGGCGCGCGCGTCTGGGTGTACGCGTCGCTCGCGCTCGGGTGGAGCGTGGCGCTTCTGCTGGGCGGGCTCTCCGGAGTGCTGTGGCATCCCGGGCGCATCGTCGGCACGACGCTCGGACTCATCGTGCTCTGCGGCATCGCCGAGGGCGCGAGAGTGCGTCGGCAGCGGGCCAAGGAGCGGCGACGCCGGTTTCGCGAGCAGCGTGCCAGCGCAGAGCAGGAGGAGCGCGTGCGCATCGCCCGCGAGCTGCACGACGTCATCGCGCACTCGCTCTCCCAGATTTCGGTGCAGGCCGGCGTGGGCCTGCACCTCATGGACGCGCAGCCCGAGCAGGCCCGCACCGCACTCGAGAACATCAAGGCGACGAGCAAGGCGGCTCTCGACGACGTCCGCGGCGTGCTTGGCGTGCTGAGGGGAGACGACGCGCCGCTCGCGCCGTCACCGGGACTCGCGCAGCTGCCGCAGCTGGCGGCATCCGTCACCGCCATCACGGTGCAGCTCGACGCCATCGATGTCGGTCGCGTTCCCGACACCGTGCAGCAGGCGGCGTACCGCATCGTGCAGGAGTCCCTCACGAACGTCGTCCGACATGCCCGCGCGACCGCCGCGCACATCACCGTGCGTCGCGAGGCCGGCATGCTCGTCGTGAGCGTCGCGGACGACGGCCGCGGTGGCCCGATCGAGCCGGGCAACGGCGTTCTCGGCATGACCGAGCGCGCCGAGCAGCTCGGCGGGCGGCTCGAGATCTCCGCGACCGCGAGCGGCACGACCGTCACCGCGACGCTTCCCGTGGGGGAGGAGACCCGATGATCCGCGTCGCCCTTGCCGATGACCAGCAGCTGATCCGCGCTGGATTCCGGGCGCTGCTCTCGGCCGAGCCCGACATCGAGGTGGTCGGCGAGGCGAGCACGGGCGACGAGATCGTCGCGCTCGCGGCCGAGCAGAGACCCGATGTCGTGCTCATGGACATCCGGATGCCGTCGGGCGACGGCCTGTCGGCGACGGAGCGCATCGTCGCGACGCCCGGCCTCGAGGACTGCCACATCGTGATCGTCACGACGTTCGAGCTCGACGAATACGTCGCCCGGGCGATCGCGGCGGGAGCCAGCGGCTTCCTCGTGAAGGACACGGAGCCGGTCGAGCTGATCCGCTCGGTGCGGGTCGCCGCCGGGGGAGAGGCGCTGCTGTCGCCGTCCGTGACGAAGCGACTGCTCGAACGGGTCGCCGGCAGCATCCGCCCCGACCGCGCGCCGTCACTCGACGCGCTCACGACCCGCGAGCGCGAGGTGCTCGCCCTCGTCGGCGAGGGCCTCACGAACGAGGAGATCGGCGCACGCCTGTACCTCAGCCCGCTCACGGCCAAGACGCACGTGTCACGCATTCTCGGCAAGCTCGGCGCCCGCGATCGCGTGCAGCTCGTGATCGCCGCCTACGAGACGGGCCTGGTGCGCCCCGGCGCGATCTGACCTGCTCCTCCCGGAGTACGGCAAGTGCCTCCCGCGGGCAGACGCGCCGCGAGCGCCCCGCGAGGAGTCTGGTGGAGACGGCCCAGAGCGGGCCGCGTGAAAGGAAATCATGCTGACCTCAGCCCTCGCCACCGCACTCGCCGTCCACGGCCCCTGGGTCGCCGGCCCCGGGTTCGGCTGGTGGTTTCTCCTGATCCCGCTGTCCTGGATCGTGGTGCTCGCACTGCTGTTCACGTTCGTGTTCCGCCGCCGCCGCGGCGCGTGGCGCGCCTGGCAGGAGGAGCACTCGCCCGTGCGCAGCGCGGAGTCGACGCTCGCGCAGCGCTACGCCAACGGCGACATCGACGAGACGGAGTATCGTGCTCGGCTCGAAGTGCTCCGCGCGAACGCTCGCGAGTGACGATCGGATGCCGCCGACCGGCGCTTAGCGGCCGGCGGCGCCCCGTCGCCCGTGAACGCCTTGCTAGCGCTCCAGGAGAAGCGCCTCGCCCTGTCCGCCGCCGCCGCACAGCGACACTGCCGCGCGCCCGCTGCCGCGGCGAGAGAGCTCGAGTGCCGCGTGCAGCGCGAGACGGGCGCCGGACGCGCCGATCGGGTGACCGATCGCTATGGCACCACCGTGGATGTTCACCTTTTCGTCGCTCAATCCGAGGTCTCGCATCGACTGCGCGCTCACGGCGGCGAAGGCCTCGTTGATCTCGACCAGGTCCAGGTCAGACACCTGCCAGCCCTGACGACTCAGCGCGTGCTCGATGGCTCGTGAGGGCTGCGAGTGCAACGAATTGTCCGGCCCGGCGACCTGGCCTGGGGAGCGCACGATGGCAAGCCAGGAGTGCGCGTTCTTCTCCGCCCACTCGCGATCGGCGACCACGAGAGCCGCCGCGCCGTCGCTCAGCGGTGAGGAGTTCCCCGCGGTGATCGTCCCGTCCGCGCTGAAGGCGGGTCGAAGCGCGGCCATGGTCTCGGCGGTGGAATCCTCCCGCACTCCCTCGTCGGTGTCGACGACGGTGACGGCACCGCGCCGTCCCTTCACCTCGACAGGAGCGATCTCGTCCGCGAACACGCCATCGGCGATGGCGGCAGCGGCCCTGTTGTGCGAACCGAACGCGATTCTGTCCTGCTCCTGCCGTGTGATGCCGAGGCGGCCGTTGTGCCTCTCGGTCGAGGACCCCATCGACTCCTTATCGAAGGCGTCGGTGAGCCCGTCGAAGGCGGCGGTGTCGAGCATCGTGGCGTCGCCGTACTTGAAGCCCTTTCGGGAACCGGGCAGCACGTGCGGCGCATTCGTCATGGACTCCTGCCCGCCAGCGACGACGACGGTCGCCTCGCCGCTGCGGATGAGCCGGGCGGCGTCGCTTACGGCGGCGAGCCCCGAGAGGCACACCTTGTTGATCGTGACGGTGGGCACGTTCCAGCCGATTCCCGCCGCGATCGCCGATTGCCGTGCCGGGTTCTGGCCGGCGCCGGCCTGCAGCACCTGCCCCATGATGACCTGGTCGACCTTGTCGGCGTCGACGCCCGCGTTGCGCAGAGCGGCGGTGATGGCCACCGTGCCGAGCTCGACAGCACTCAGGCTCGCCAGGGCGCCGAGCAGCCGGGTGAACGGGGTGCGGGCTCCGCCAAGGATGACGACGTCACGTTCGGTCATGGAAGACTCCTTTGTCGAGTGCGGTACCCGTCAAGCTTGACACGGATCCGCGATTGGGAATAGCTTAGCTGACACCTGAACCACCTGTCAGGTTTTGCATCGAAGCAGCACCACGCACAGTGTGTCACCTACGAAAGGCATTCCCATGCGAGAAACAAGGAAGTATCTTGCACCGGTCATCGTCGCTACGGCGGCGCTGCTCCTCGCCGGTTGCGCTCCCTCCTCGGCCAGCGGCGGCGGCGCCGGAGGGGGAGGCGGCGACGCCGACGCTTCAGCCGTCGACGTCTCGATCATCTACTCGGAGACCGGCCCGCTCGCCGCATACGGCGCCGCGTACAAGGCCGGCCTCGAAGCAGGGCTCGACTACGCCACGGACGGCACGAACAAGGCCGGTGGCCACCCGATCAACATCACCTACTCCGACGACGCCGGAGACGCCGACAAGGCCGTGAGCCTCGCGAAGGACGCGATCGGCAAGGGATCCACGATCATCGCCGGCACCGTCGTTTCCGGCATCGCGCTCGCGCTCGCCGAGCAGGCGGAGCAGAACAAGATCCTCTACATCTCCGGCCCTGCCGCCGTCGATCAGATCACCGGCATCAACGACTACACGTTCCGCTCCGGCCGTCAGACATACCAGGACATCGCCACCGCGGGAACCTTCATCGGCGACCCGAGCGGCAAGAAGGTCGTCGTGTTCGCTCAGGACACCGCGTTCGGACAGGGCAACCTCGCCGGCGTCCAGGCGGTGCTCGGCGAGAAGGGCGCGGACGTGAGCGACGTGCTCGTCCCCGAGGACGCGACGGAGTTCACGCCCTTCGCGCAGAAGGTGCTCGCGGCAAAGCCGGACCTCGTGTTCGTCGCCTGGGCCGGAGCGACAAGCGGCGCCATGTGGGAGTCGCTGCAGCAGCAGGGCGTGTTCGACAAGACGACAGTCGTGACCGGGCTCGGTGACGTCGCGACCTACGAGGCGTTCGGTGCCGCAAGCGACAAGATCAACTTCCTCAACCACTATTTCCCTGGCGCGACGGACAACAAGGCGTCGAAGGCCATGGACGCGTACCTTGACGAGCACGGCGCGAGCGCCGACCTCTTCTCGCCGGACGGCTTCAACGCCGGAATCATGATCGCCCACGCCGTCGAAGAAGGCGCAGGCGACGTCGACGCGATGGTCAAGTCCCTCGAGGGCTTCAGCTTCGAAGGCCCCAAGGGCACGATGACCGTCCGCGCCGAGGACCACGCCCTCCTCCAGCCGATGTTCCAGGCGAAGCTCGTGCAGAAGGACGGCAAGTGGGTCCCCGAGCTCGTGAAGGTCGTGGACGCCGAGACCGTCGCACCACCGGTCGCCGGCTAGGCAGACGATGACGGATCGGACAGCGCTCGCCGTCTCGGACCTCGACTTGCGGATCGGGGGAGCGCACATCATCGACGACGTCTCCTTCGAGGTCGCAGCGGGCGAGATGCTCGGGGTCATCGGGCCGAACGGGGCCGGGAAGACGACACTGTTCAACCTCATCTCAGGAGTGCTCCGGCCGAGCGGCGGTCGCGTCGTCCTCGACGACGCGGACGTCACCCGCTCACCCGTTGACAAGCGGGCGCGAGCGGGGCTCGGCCGGACATTCCAGACCTCGAGCCTGTTCCCGGAGCTGAGCGTTCACGAGAACGTGCGCCTCGCCGCTCAATCGCGGCTCGGCCACGTCGCCTCGTTCCTGCGGTTCCCGCGTCGCGGCGACGAGGCGAGCACGATCGCTGACCGGCGCCTCGACGAGGTGGGGCTCAGCGAGCTCGCCGACAGGGATGCCGCGGGCCTCTCCCACGGCGACAAGCGCAAGCTCGAGATCGCCATGCTGCTCGCGCAAGACGCGGACGTCATGCTTCTGGACGAGCCCATGGCAGGAGTCGGCTCCGCCGACGTGCCCGGCCTCGTCGAGGTGATCAGGCACCTGCACAAGGATCAGGGCAGGACCATTCTCATGGTCGAGCACCACATGGACGTCGTCCTCGGCCTCGTCGACCGCGTCGCCGTGATGCACCACGGGCGACTGCTCGCCATCGGATCCCCCGACGAAGTCATGTCGAACGAACTCGTCCAGGGTGCGTACTTGGGAGAACAACTGTGACAAGCAGCATCCTCGAGGTGGAGAACCTCACCGCCTCGATCGGCGGTCAACAGGTGACGGAGGACGTGTCGTTCTCCGTGCCCGCGACCGGAGTGACCGCGCTTCTCGGCCGAAACGGCGTCGGGAAGACGAGTACGCTTCGGGGAATCCTCGGGCTCATCTCCCGTCGCGGGCGCATCGTTCTCGACGGCAAGGAGATTCAGTCGCTCCCCACCCACCGAATCGTGCAGCGCGGCGTCGGCTACGTGCCGGAGGACCGGGAAGTGTTCTCGAAGCTCACCGTCGCGGAGAACCTGCGCATCGCCGAACGGGACGCGCAGCCCCGACGCGAGCTCGTCGCCGAGCTGTTCCCTGACCTCGTCGAGCGCTCGGGCCAGGCGGCCGGGACGCTCTCGGGCGGGCAGCAGCAGATGGTGTCGCTCGCCCGGGCGCTCATCAACGACAACCGTCTGCTGCTCGTGGACGAACCCACGAAGGGCCTCGCGCCGAAGATCGTCACCGAAGTGGCGACCGCGCTCGAATCCGCTGCGCAGATCGCACCCGTGCTGCTCGTCGAGCAGAACCTGCAAGTGGTTCGCCGGCTCGCGCACGACGTGATCGTCCTCTCCGGCGGACGCGTCGTCTACACGGGAACCGCGTCCGAGCTTCTCGACGACCCGGAGCTCACCCGACGCCACCTCGGCGTGCACGCAGAGAGCGAGGCGGGCGCGTGAGCACAGTCATCCTCCTGCTCGTCACCGGCCTCGGGCTCGGTGCCGTGTACTTCCTCGTCTCCTCTGGCCTCTCCCTCATCTACGGCCTCATGGGCGTGCTGAACTTCGCGCACGGCTCGTTCCTCACGCTCGGCGCCTTCGCGGGCTGGGAGATCGGCCGACGCATCGGCGACGGCTCCTGGTTCTCGCTGATCATCTCGCTCATCGTCGGACTCGTCGTGGGCGCACTGTTCGCAGCGGCGACCGAGTTCGTGCTCATCCGGCGTCTCTACGAACGGCACATCGAGCAAGTGCTCGTCACCGTCGGCCTCGCACTCGCGACAGTCGCGCTGTTCGAAGGCATCTGGGGCACGGACGCGATCTACGTGAACGGCCCCGCCTGGCTCGGCCAGACGACGAACATTCTCGGCGCCGCGATACCGAACAACCGGTTCCTGCTCATCGCCTGCGCGGTCCTCGTCCTCATCGGGATCGTCCTGTTCCTGACGAAGACCCGCTACGGGCTCATCATCCGAGCCGGTGTGGAGAACCGGGCAATGGTGACGGCACTCGGAATCGACGTGCGCCGGGCGTTCACTCTCGTGTTCGCGATCGGCGGGGCCGCCGCCGGGCTCGGCGGCGTTCTCGCCTCGCACTACACCGGCTACGTGTCGCCGCAGCTCGGCGCCTCCCTGCTCATCTTCGCGTTCATCGTCACCGTCATCGGCGGGCTCGGCTCTCTCGCGGGAGCCGCCATCGCGAGCGTCCTCGTGGCCGTGCTGCAGCAGTTCGCGAACTTCTACCTCTTCGGCACCGGCGATCTCGTCGTCGTGCTGCTGCTCGCGCTCGTGCTGCTGGTGCGGCCGCGCGGCCTGATGGGAGTGAAGGCATGACCACCTCACGCATCCGCATCCTGATCGGCGTCCTCGTCCTCGTCGTCGCCGCCGTGCTTCCGCTTCTCAACATCTCGGTGCCCGGAGTCTTCCCCGGACCCACCTACACGCCGGGCACGCTGCAGCTGCTCGCGCTCGCCATGCTCATGTCGGGACTCGCGCTCAGCTACCACCTGATGTTCGGAGTGACGGGCATGCTCTCCTTCGGACACGCGCTGTACTACGCCATCGGGGCGTACGGACTCGGCATCGTGCTCGAGCGCACGCCGTTCGGCCTGCTGCCGGCCATCGCGCTGGTCGTCGCCGGCGGCCTCGTCGTCGCGACAGTGCTAGGCGCGCTCAGCCTCCGCGTCACCGGCATCTCCTTCGCAATGGTGACGCTGGCCTTCGCGCAGGCCGGCTCCGTGCTCATCCGGCGAAACTCCGGCATCACCGGTGGTGACGAGGGCCTCTCGCTCGCGACCGAGCACGTGCCGGACTTCTTCATCGGCGTCTTCAACACGCGCAACCTGTACTGGCTTTCCCTCGCGGTTCTCGTCGTCGTGTTCGCGGTCGTGCTCTGGTTCGAGAAGTCGCGCGCGGGACACGTCGCCGTCGCCATCCGCGAGAACGAGATGCGGGTGCGCGTGCTCGGCATGCAGCCGTTCACGATCCGGCTCGGCGCGTTCGTCGTCGCCTCTGTGCTGGCGTCGGTCGTCGGAATCGTCTACATCGTGCTGCAGTCCGGCGTCACGACACGGGCGGCCTCCACGGACCTCACGCTCACGATTCTCGTCATCGTCGTGCTCGGCGGCGTCGGCTCCCGGTGGGGCGCCGTCATCGGCGGCGTCGTGTACACGATCCTCGACCAGCGGCTCACGGCGCTCGCGGCATCCGACTGGATCGATCAGCTGCCCGCCGTGCTGCGCATCCCGCTCTCGGAACCGCTGTTCATCCTCGGTACGCTTTTCATACTCGTCGTGATCTTCCTGCCGGGCGGCATCGCCGGAGCGGCACGCGAGGTTCGAACGGCGCGGAAGGAGCCCGTACTCGAGGAGGAGCTGCGATGACCTCGTTTCACACAATCGGACGGTGGATCGAAGATCGTGCCATCGCGACGGGGGACCGCGTCGCGATCGACGACCGCGGCGTCCGCTTGAGCTACCGCGAGCTGCACCGGCGAGCCGTCGCACTCGCCGACCGGTTCCGGGACGCCGGGTACGGCGTCGGCGACCGCATCGCCACGATCACCGGCAACTCGAGCGATCACGTCGTCGTCTTCTTCGCGTGCGCGCTCTCGGGGCTCGTGCTCGTGCCGCTGTCGTGGCGACTGTCGCCCGCCGAGCTCGCTCAGCAGCTGGAACGGGCGCGCCCGGAGCTCCTGCTCGTGGAGGACGAGTTCAGCGCGCTCGGCGGCGCCGCTCTCGAACGGCTTCCCGTTCCGCCCGTGCGCACCGGGCTCGGCGCGCGCGGCGTCGAGACGGAAGTGCCCCGCGCCCGCCGCAGCGACGGTCGCACCGCGAGCGCTCGTCCCGTCGAGGACGATGACGCGCTTCTCATCATCTTCACGGCCGGAACCCTCGGGCGGCCGAAGGGCGCTGTGCTCACGCACGCGAACTGCTTCTGGACGAACCTCGCTCTGTCGCGCACCGCCGAGATCTCCGGCGACGACGTCGTGCTCTCAGTCATGCCGCAGTACCACGTCGGCGGCTGGAACGTGCAGCCGCTTCTCGCCTGGTGGGTCGGCGCGACCGTCGTGCTCGAGCGCACGTTCGACCCGGGACGTGTGCTGCAGCTCATCGCCGAACGGCGCATCACGACGATGATGGGAGTTCCCGCCAACTACCTGTTCCTCGCCGAGCACCCCGACTTCCAGCGCACCGATCTGAGCAGCCTGCGCCACGCGATCGTCGGTGGCGCGCCGATGCCCGAGCCGCTCCTGCGGACCTGGCACTCCCGCGGCGTCGCGCTCACGCAGGGCTACGGTCTGACCGAGGCGTCGCCGAACGTGCTGTGCCTCGCCGACGAGGACGCCAAGCGCAAAGCGGGCCTCGCCGGGAAGCCGTACCCGCACGTCGACATCGCCGTCGCCGACCCTGTGACGGGAGAGCGGCTCACGGGCAACGCCACGGGAGAGCTCATCGTGCGCGGCCCCGGCGTCTTCGCGGGCTACGTCGACGATCCCGAAGAGACGGCTCACGCTCTGCGCGGCGGCTGGCTGCACACCGGCGATCTCGTGCATCGCGACGATGACGGCTATGTCCGCGTCATCGACCGCATCAAGGACATCTACATCTCCGGAGGCGAGAGCATCGCGCCGGCGGAGATCGAGAGCGCGCTCTTCGGCCACCCCGCCGTGGCCGACGTCGCCGTGATCGGCGTGCCCGACGCACGCTGGGGCGAGGTCGGCGTCGCCTACGTCGTCCGACGCCGCGGAGTCGCCACCGACGCCGAAGAGCTCACCGCCTGGCTGAGGCAGCACATCGCCTCGTTCAAGGTGCCCCGGCAGATCCTCTTCATCGACCGCATCCCGCGATCGTCCTCCGACAAGATCGTCCGACGCGAGCTCTCAGCCCGGCACGCGGCCCGCTCGGACACGCACGAATCGACGACAGCATGAGCGCACAACCGAGAACCGCACGCGGCACCCGCACGAAGGAGGCGATCGTGCGCGCCGCCGAGACCGTCTTCGCCGAACTCGGCTACAACGACGCGTCCATCGTGCGGATAACCGACGCCGCGGGAGTGGGCCAGGGCACGTTCTACCTGTACTTCGCCTCGAAGCTCGAAGTGTTCAACGAAGTCGTCGAGGACCTCAACCGCCGGGTGCGCCACGCGATGACCTCGGCGGCCGTCGCGGCCGACACGCGAGCGGCATCGGAGCGTGCCGGATTCCGGGCCTTCTTCGAGTTCACGGCGCAGCATCCGGCCCTGTACCGCATCATCCGGCAGGCCGAGTTCGTGTCACCCGGCGCGATGCGCATGCACTACACGCGCATCGTCGCCGGCTATATCCACGGGCTCACCGAGGCGCGCGGCCGGGGAGAGGTCGGCGACATCGACCCCGCCGTCGCAGCCTGGTCGCTCATGGGCATCGGCGAGATGATCGGCATGCGCTGGGTGCTGTGGGGCGACGACGCCGCCTCACCGGGCGCGGACGACGATCCCTACGCCTCGGGCACGCGGGAGATCCCCGACGAGGTTTTCGAGCAGATGATGCGATTCATCGAAGGCGGGCTTGGCACGCGCGACAACAGCGCGGGCACCCACACGGAAGGAGCACTCTCATGAGTTCGTTCGAAGGCAAGCGCGCCCTCGTCACGGGCGCCGCGAGCGGCATCGGCCTCGCGTGCGCGGAAATGTTCGCCGCCCGCGGCGCGCACGTCATCATCGCCGACGTGAACGCGGATGCCGCAAACGAGCTCGCCCGGCGCATCGACGGCGAGGCATGGGTCGCGGATCTGAGCGATACGACGGCGCTCGACGAGCTGAGCCTCGACGTCGACATCCTCGTCAACAACGCGGGAGTGCAGACGGTCGCCCCCATCGAGGAGTTCGACCCCGAGCGCTACCGCTTCATGATGCGGCTCATGCTCGAGGCGCCGTTCCTGCTCGTGCGCGCCGCGCTGCCCCGCATGTATGAGCGCGGCTGGGGGCGCATCATCAACATCTCCTCTGCGCACGGTGTGCGAGCGTCCGCGTACAAGTCGGCATACGTCACCGCGAAGCACGGGCTCGAGGGGCTCTCGAAGGTGATCGCCCTCGAGGGCGCCGAGCACGGGGTGACGAGCACGTGCGTCAACCCTTCGTACGTGCGCACACCGCTCGTCGAGAAGCAGATCACCGACCAGGCCGCCGTGCACGGGATCCCCGAGAGCGAGGTCGTGGAGAAGATCATGCTCACCGAGACGGCGATAAAGCGCCTCGTCGAGCCCGAGGAGGTGGCCTCGCTCGTGGGCTGGCTCGCAAGCGATGACGCCGCAATGGCGACGGGAAGCGACTTCCTCCTCGACGGCGGATGGAGCGCCCGATGACCGAAACCCGAACCGTGCCCGTCACCGGCGGCGGTCTCGCCGTGCGCGAATGGAACCCCGACGCCGCCGGCCGCGCCGTCGTCGCCCTGCACGGCATCACCGCCTCGCACCTCGCCTGGCAGGAGCTCGCCTCCCGGCTGCCCGACGTGCGGATCATCGCCCCCGACCTGCGCGGCCGCGGCCGAAGCAGAGCGCTGCCAGGGCCGTACGGTCTCGACACGCACGCCGACGACGTCGCCGCCCTCATCACGGAGCTCCGCCTCGACCACCCTCTCGTCGTGGGGCACTCCATGGGCGGATTCGTCACCGTGCAGCTCGTCCGCGCCCACCCCGGAGCCGTCGGCGGCGTGCTGCTCATCGACGGCGGACTGCCGCTGCAGTCCGCCGCCGCGACCCCCGAGGACGCCACGGCGCTGCTCGGCCCCGCGGCCGAGCGGCTGCGCATGACGTTCGAGAGCCGGAGCGCGTACCGCGACTTCTGGCAGCGGCATCCGGCCTTCGCCGACGACTGGAGCGACTCGATCGAGCGCTACGTCGACTACGACCTCATCGACAGCCCCGACGGGCTGCGGCCGTCGACAGTGCCCGAGGCGATGCTCGAGGACTCGCTGTGGCTCGCCCGCGACGCCGGCGTCGTCGACGACCTGAACGCGTGGCCGCACGAGATTCCGCTGCTCGCCGCGCCCCGCGGGCTGCAGGATGAGCCGGTACCGTTGTACGCGAGCGACGATCTCGACCGCTGGCGCTCGGCGATTCCGCGACTTCGCCCTCGCATCATCGAGGATGTCAACCACTACACGATCGTGATGGGCGCGAGGGGAGCGGATGCCGTCGCGGCAGCGCTTCGGGACCAGCTCGCGTCGCTCACGACAAATGCAGCAACGGAGGTGCGCTCATGACCATGGACACGACCGTCGGCAGCCCGCAGGAAGCGGTCGCCGACATTCCCGACGGAGCATCGCTCGCGGTCGGCGGCTTCGGGCTGTGCGGCAACCCGATGGCGCTCATCACGGCGCTGCTCGACACGGGAAGCAGCGGCCTGACCGTCGTCAGCAACAACTGCGGCGTCGACGACTGGGGCCTCGGCCTGCTGCTCGGCGCCGGACGGCTCAGCAAGATGATCTCCTCCTACGTCGGTGAGAACAAGGAGTTCGAGCGGCAGTTCCTCTCGGGCGAACTCGAGGTCGAACTGACCCCGCAGGGAACGCTCGCCGAGAAGCTGCGCGCCGGAGGCTCCGGGATCGCCGCGTTCTACACGCAGACCGGTGTCGGCACCCAAGTCGCCGAGGGCGGCCTGCCGCGCCGGTACGGCTCGGACGGCTCTGTTGCGGTCGCCTCCCCGGTCAAGGAGACGCGCAACTTCACCGTCGACGGCGAGGAGAAGACGTTCGTGCTCGAAGAGGCGATCTCGACCGACTTCGCGCTCGTGCACGCCCTGCGCGGCGACCGGCACGGCAACCTCGTCTTCAACAAGTCCGCACGCAACTTCTCGCCGCTCGCCGCCATGGCGGGCAAAGTGTGCATCGCGCAAGTGGAGGAGCTCGTCGAGCCCGGCGAGATCGATCCCGACGCCGTTCACCTTCCCGGCGTGTTCGTGCACCGCGTCGTCGAGGTCGGCTCCGACATCGAGAAGCGCATCGAACGCCGAACAGTCCGCGAGAGCGAAGGAGCCTGAGCATGGTACTCACACGCAACGAGATGGCCGCGCGCGCGGCACAGGAGCTGCAAGACGGCGCCTACGTGAACCTCGGCATCGGGCTGCCAACGCTCGTGCCCAACTACGTGCCCGAGGGCGTCACCGTGACCTTGCAGTCCGAGAACGGGATCCTCGGCGTCGGCCCCTACCCGACCGAGGACAAGGTCGACCCCGACCTCATCAATGCGGGAAAGGAGACCGTGACGACGCTGCCGGGCACCGCGTTCTTCGACTCGGCGACGAGCTTCGCGATGATCCGCGGCGGCAAGATCGACGCCGCCATCCTCGGCGCCATGCAGGTCTCCGGCGCCGGCGACCTCGCGAACTGGATGATTCCTGGAAAGATGGTCAAGGGCCCTGGCGGCGGCATGGACCTCGTGCACGGCGCCAAGCGCGTCATCGTGCTCATGACCCACACGGCGAAAGACGGCAGCCCGAAGATCGTGAACGAGTGCTCCCTCCCGCTCACGGGCAAGGGCGTGGTCGGCCGCATCATCACCGACCTCGCCGTCGTCGACGTCACCGACGAGGGCCTCGTTCTCGTCGAGCTCGCCCCCGGCGTGACAGCCGACGAGGTCATCGCAGCGACAGAGCCGCCGCTGCGCATCGCGCTGGACTGAGACCAGGAGAGGACCATGTCCACACTTCTCGACGGCATCGCCTCCCGCACCGTGACGACACAGCGGCTGACGAGCAACGTGCTCGAGCGTGAGCGGGACGCCGGCAGCGACGCGCCCGTCGTCGTCTTCATCCACGGCAACGTCTCCTCGAGCCTGTTCTGGCAGCCGTTCATGCTCGCGCTGCCGGAGACCGTGCGGCCGATAGCCATCGACTTGCGCGGCTTCGGCGACTCCGACGTGCGTCCCGTCGACGCGACGCGCGGGCTCGGCGACTTCAGCGACGACATCGCCGAGGTGCTCGCCGCGCTCGATATCGAGGCGGCGCACTTCTACGGCTGGTCGATGGGCGGCGGCATCGTCATGCAGTACATGCTCGAGCATGCCGAGGACGACGCGTGCCGGGTGCTGAGCGCGACGCTTCAGTCGCCCGTCTCGCCGTACGGGTTCGGCGGCACAGACGCCGAGGGACGCATCCTCAACGGCGCGGCGGGAAGCGGCGGAGGCGGCGGAAACCCTGACTTCATCGCGGCCCTCAACGCCGGTGATACGGGAGACGGGCCCGCATCGCCGCGCACGGTGTTCCGCACAACGTACGTGGCCCCCGGCTACGCGAGCGAGCACGAGGACCTCTGGGTCGAGTCGATGCTCTCGACGGCCACGGGCGTCGACAACTACCCCGGCGACGCGGTGGAGTGCGAGGCATGGCCCGGGTTCGCGCCAGGCGAGCGCGGCATCCTGAACACCATGACCCCTGACCACTTGAACACCGCCGGCATCGCCGACCTCCCGACGAAACCGCCTGTGCTGTGGGTGCACGGGGAACTCGACGCGATCGTCGGCGACCACTCGGGGTTCGATTTCAACGTGCTCGGCGAAATGGGCGTCATTCCCGGCTGGCCGGGCTCCGACACGGCTCCCGCGCAGCCGATGGTGAGCCAGACGCGACGCGTGCTCGAGCGCTACCGGGCCGCGGGCGGGGAGGTCGCCGAGCTGCTGCTTCCCAATTGCGGGCATTCGCCGCACCTCGAGCACCCCGATGCCGTGCGAGAGGCACTGCTTGACCTCATCGACTCGTCCTCTCAGCCGGATCCGACAACAGGGCCGTAGGATTATCGGCGTGCCAGCAGTGAACCTCGGTATGCCGAAAGCCCCAGAGACCCTCGCTCCGCGTCGGAAGTCCCGGCAGATCGCCGTGGGGAAGGTGCTCGTCGGCGGTGACGCGCCGATCAGCGTGCAGTCGATGACGACGACGCCGACGACCGACATCAACGCGACGCTGCAGCAGATCGCCGAGCTCACGGCGTCGGGCTGCGACATCGTGCGCGTCGCCGTGCCGAGCCGCGACGATGCCGAGGCGCTGCCGATCATCGCGAAGAAGAGCCAGATCCCGGTCATCGCGGACATCCACTTCCAGCCGAACTACGTGTACGCCGCGATCGACGCCGGCTGTGCGGGCGTTCGCGTGAACCCGGGGAACATCCGCAAGTTCGACGATCAGGTCGGCGAGATCGCCCGTCGCGCGAAGGCCGCCGGCGTGTCCCTCCGCATCGGCGTCAACGCGGGATCGCTCGATCGGCGTCTGCTCGAGAAGTACGGGAAGGCCACCCCGGAAGCGCTCGTGGAGAGCGCCGTGTGGGAGGCGAGCCTGTTCGAAGAGCACGACTTCCACGACTTCAAGATCTCGGTCAAGCACAACGACCCCATCGTCATGGTCAAGGCGTACCGGCTGCTCGCCGAGCGCGGGGACTGGCCGCTGCACCTCGGCGTCACCGAGGCCGGGCCGGCGTTCCAGGGCACGATCAAGAGCGCCACCGCCTTCGGCATCCTGCTCGCCGAGGGAATCGGCGACACGATCCGCGTCTCGCTGAGCGCACCGCCCGCAGAAGAGGTGAAGGTCGGGCTGCAGATCCTGCAGTCGCTCAACCTGCGGGAGCGCAAGCTCGAGATCGTCTCGTGTCCCAGCTGCGGCCGCGCGCAAGTGGACGTGTACACGCTCGCCGACCAAGTGACAGAGGGCCTGCAGGGCATGAGCGTGCCCCTGCGCGTCGCCGTCATGGGCTGCGTCGTCAACGGTCCCGGAGAAGCACGCGAGGCAGATCTCGGCGTCGCCTCCGGCAATGGGAAGGGCCAGATCTTCGTCAAGGGCGAAGTCATCAAGACCGTGCCCGAATCGGAGATCGTCGAGACCCTCATCACGGAGGCGAACCGCATCGCCGCCGAGATCGGACACGCCGATCCCGGCACGGTCGGTGCGCCCGTCGTGAGCGTCGGCGCCCAGTAGCCCCCGACTACACTGAGACGCGCGAACTCGCGCCACACCGCTTGGGGGACAACTTCGTGAACCAGCCGTCGACCGCCGCGATCAGTCCCGACGAGATGGACAGGGCCCGCGAGGTGCTCACCACGATCGTGGGATCCTACGGCGCCAAGGTCGTCGGGCAGGCGAGCCTGCGCACGAGCCTGCTCGTCGCGCTCATCTCGGGCGGACACGTTCTTCTCGAGAGCGTTCCCGGGCTCGCGAAGACCACGGCGGCCGAGGCCATCGCCGAAGCCGTGCAGGCGAGCTTCCGCCGCATCCAGTGCACGCCGGACCTGCTGCCCTCCGACATCATCGGCACGCAGATCTACGATCCGCGCAGCGGCTCGTTCACGACCCAGCTCGGGCCCGTGCACGCGAACTTCGTGCTGCTCGACGAGATCAACCGGGCGAGTGCGAAGACGCAGTCCGCGATGCTCGAAGCCATGCAGGAGCGCCAGACCTCCATCGGGGGCGAGAACTACGGCTTGCCCACGCCGTTCCTCGTGCTGGCGACGCAGAACCCCATCGAGCAGGAGGGCACCTACCACCTGCCGGAGGCGCAGCTCGACCGCTTCCTCATCAAGGAGGTTCTCGGCTACCCGAGCATCGCCGAAGAGGCCGAGATCGTGCAGCGCGTCAACGCGGGCGTGTATGACGCCGGCGTGCAGCATCCGCACGTCAGCCTCGATGACGTGCTGTTCCTGCAGCAGCTCGTGCGCCGCGTGTACCTCGATCCCGCGATCCTCAACTACATCGTGCAGGCGATCTACGTCACGCGCCACGTCGAGCAGTATCTGCCGCAATCCCTCGCCCGGTACGTCGACTACGGCGCGAGCCCGCGCGCGAGCATCGCGTTCGCCACCGTCGCGCGGGCGCTCGCGATTCTCTACGGCCGTGACCACGTCGTGCCCGACGACGTCAAGCTGTTCCGTCACCAGGTGCTGAGGCACCGGCTGATCCTGAACTTCGAGGCGGACGCCGACGGCGTCTCGCCCGAGACCATCGTCGACGCCGTCTTCGGCGTCGTCCAGGCTCCGTAGGCGCGCATGACGCAATTGCTCCACCGGGTGAAGTCGAAGCTCGCGATTCGCGCGCATCGACGCGTCAGGGGAGTGCTCGACGGGGAATACGCCTCGGTCTTCCACGGCAAGAGCCTCGAGTTCGACGAGCTCCGGCCCTACGTGCCCGGCGACGAGGTCAAGGACATCGACTGGAAGGCGACGGCGCGCTACGGGGTTCCCTTCACGAAGCTCTACGTCGCCCAGCGCAAGCACACCGTGATGCTCGTCGTCGACACGGGGCGGAACCTCGCCGCCCTCGGAGCCGACGGACGTGCGAAGCGGGACACGGCGGTGCTCGCCGCGGGCATCATCGGGTACCTCGCTCACCGGCACGGTGACCTCGTCGGCCTCGTCTGCGGGGACGCCGACGGCGTGCATGCGGTGCGCGCGGGCGGGACCGAGTCGCAGCTCGAGCAGCTGCTCGCCCACATCGACCGGCGCGCACGTGCGGACTCCGGCCGCAGCGACCTCGACCGCCTGCTCGGATATGTCACGCGCCGCATTCGTCGTCGCATGATTCTCGTCGTCCTCTCCGACGACGAGCGCATCTCCCCCGAGCGCGAGCGGCTGCTGCGCCGCCTGCACGCGCAGCACGAGATTCTCTGGCTCAGCATCGCCGACGCCGACCTCATGAGCGGCGAACTCGCCGAACGGGACATGATCGACGTAGACGACGGCCGCATGCTGCCCGAGTTCATCCGCCGCAGCGCGACGCTGCGCTCCGAGTACCGCACGGCGACCGTGGAACAGACCGAGCGCACGCGCGACCAGCTCGAAGCCCTCGGCGTGACGGGCGTTCGCATCACGGGCGAGGACGATGCGGTCCCGCAGATCTTCCGACTGCTCGAGAAGCACAACCATGCCAGGCGATAACGGCTATTACGACCCGGTCGGCTACAGCCCCGGCTGGACCTGGCTTGCGATCGCCATCATCGCGCTCGTCGTGGCGTGGTTCCTCTTCCTCTGGCTGAGCGGTCCGCGCCGCCGCCGAACCGTCGCGCCGCCCGTGCTCACGACCGAGCAGGTGACGCAGCGCTACCTCGGTCTCGTCGACGAGGTCGAGGCAGCGTACGCCTCCGGAGACCTCTCGGCGCGCGAGGCGCACCTCAAGCTGAGCGCGATCCTGCGACTGTGCGCGGCGGAGCGCTCGGGCGTCCCCGGCAGCGTCATGACCCTCGCCGAGCTCAGCGAGGCCGACGTCCCCCTTCCTCCGCACACTGTCGCGCACTACTACCCGGCGGAGTTCGCCGCCGGAGGAGACGGCGACGTCGAGACAGCCGCCGCGTTGGCGCGTGAGGCGGTGATCCCGTGGAACTGATAAACGGTTGGATGCCGCTCGCGTGGCTCGCCGCGATCGCCGCGTTCGCGGTAGTCATCGTTCTCGTGCGCAGCCGCCGGCGTCGCGCCTCCCGCTCCGCGGCCCGCATCGCGCACGCGGAACGGCTCGCCGCGCTCCCCGGCTACGCCACGGCGAGATCCCGGCTGCGCGCCCTCCTCATCGCCGGCGTCGCCGTCGCCGGCGTGCTGCTGCTGTCGGCGATAGCGCTGAGCTCCCGCATCGTCGCGGTCACCTCGCATGAGCCAGAACTGCACAATCGCGACATCGTGCTGTGTCTTGACACCTCCGGCTCGATGACCGACTACGACGTCGCCATCCTCGACACCTTCGCGACGCTCGTCGACAGCTTCGAAGGGGAGCGCATCGGACTGACGATCTTCAACGCGTCCGCTGTCACGGTGTTCCCGCTCACGACCGACTACGACTACGTGACCGAGCAGATGTCGAAGCTGCGCGAGAACATGGCGGATCCCGACACGGACTACGCGTACACCGACGGGACCCTGCTGGGCGACGGCTCCTCGCTGATCGGCGACGGACTGGCATCCTGTGTCATGCGCTTCGACAATCTCGACGAGGAGCGCTCGCGATCGATAATCTTCGCGACTGACAACTTCGTCGCCGGCAAGCAGCTCATCTCGCTGCCCGAAGCGGGACGGTACGCGAGCGAGAACGGCGTCACGGTGTTCGGCGTCAACCCGGGAGACGCGGCGGCGAAGGACTACATCGCCGAACTCGCGACCGAGATGCGCGAGACCGTGGAGAGCACGGGCGGCTCGTACTATGCGCTCGCCGATCCCGACGCGATCCCCGGCATCGTGCACGCGATCCAGAGCGAAGAGGCGACGGCGATGACCGGGCCTCCGCAAATGGTGCGCACCGACCAGCCCGTGCCGTACCTGTGGATCGCCCTGCTCTCGACGATCGCGCTCATGCTGCTCGGGTGGAGGCTGCGCCGATGACCTTCGCCCCGATCATGCCCGGCATGCTCCTGCTCGCGCTCTACCTCGTGCTCGCCGGCTTCGCCATCGCGCAGGCCGTTCTCGCTCACGGACGGGCGGCGCGCGTGCACTGGTTCGCTCGGCTCGCCATGGTGACGCTCGCGTGCCTCATGGCTCTTCGGCCCTCCCTCGGGCCCGACGGCGCGCCGTCCACCGTCGGCGGTGACGTCGACGTGTATTTCGTCGTCGACACGACCAGCAGCATGGCCGCGGAGGACTGGGACGGCGACGCCCCGCGCCTCAACGGGGTGCGCGAAGACATCACGAGGCTCGTGGCGGGACTCGCCGGGGCTCGCTTCTCTCTCGTCACGTTCGACGCCGCCACCGTGCAGCGGGTGCCGCTCACGACGGATGCCGGTGCGATCGACCAGTCCGTCGCCGCGCTCACCCAGGAGATCACCGCCTACTCGACGGGCAGCAGCATCTCGGCGCCCGTCGACAAGCTCTCGACGCTGCTCGCCGACGACCCGGACGACCACACGACGATCCTGTACTACCTCGGCGACGGCGAGCAGACCGCAAGCGAGAGTCCCGAGAGCTTCTCGAGCCTCGCCGCGTTCATCGACGGGGGAGCGGTGCTCGGCTACGGAACCGCAGACGGCGGCCGCATGCGCGAGTACCTGGGCTACGACACCGACGAGCCGAACGAGTACATTCCCGACCCGAGCACGGGCGGGGACGCGATCTCCCACATCGACGAAGACGCTCTCGGCCGCATCGCCGACGAGCTCGGCGTCTCGTACCTGCACAGGGACGCCGGCACCTCGCCGGACGCCGCGCTCGACGGCATCAGCGTGCACGCCGACCAGGCGAGCGTGGCGGAGCCCTCCGCATCAGCGGAGCTGTATTGGCTGCTCGCCATCCCGTTCGGACTGCTCGCCTTCGTCGAGCTCGGCGGCCTGCTCGTCGGACTGCGAGAGCTGCGCGAGCCGAAGGGGGCTCGCGATGCCTGAACGCCGCACAGCTCGCCGCCGCATGCGCCTGGCGCTCGCGACCCTCCCGCTTGTCCTGGTCGCGCTCGTGTTCGCGGGAAAGCTGTTCAGCCTGCCCGTCATCGTCGCCCAGGGCGCGGGCGACTACGAGTCCGGGCAGTGGAAGAACGCCGCTCAGAGCTTTGACCGGCTGGACTTCTGGAACGCCTTCGAACCATGGGTCGCGCACTTCGACCAGGGAACCGCGCTCGCGGCCGCCGGCTCGTTCACGCGCGCAACCGACGAGCTCTGGACGGCCTTGCAGCTCGCGCCCGCCGACCGGCGCTGCCAAGTGCGCGTCAACCTCGCCCTCGCGTGGGAGCAGCAGGGCGACAGCTACGCCAAGGCGGGCAGTGTCGACGGAGCCGTGCGGCTGTGGCAGGCCGCGCTCGCCGTGATCGAGGACGGGAAGAAGGAAGGCTGCTTCGAACCGCAGGACACCGACGCCGACAAACAGCTGAAGTCCGCGGAGCAGCGGCTGCTCGACAAGCTCAAGCAGAACGGCGGCACCGAAGACGGTGCACCTCCGGGCGAGGACCAGAGCGGGGATCAAAACGACCGCGACAGCGGCGACGGCAATGCCTTCGACGAGCTCGAGAAGCGCGGGAAGGACGCCGAGCGCGAGAAGCAGAACGGCGACGCCGGGCGACGCGGCGACAGCGGCGGAAGCGGCGGCACGGACAAGCCGTGGTGATGGCACGGGTACGATGGGTGCGTGGTTACGCGCCTATCGAACTATTTCCTCCGCACGCTCCGTGAAGACCCCTCCGACGCGGAAGTGGCGAGCCATCGGCTCCTCGTCCGCGCCGGCTACATCCGCCGACAGGCGCCAGGAATTTTCGCGTGGCTCCCGCTCGGCCTGCGCGTGAAGAGCCGCGTCGAGCAGATCGTGCGCGAGGAGATGGCCGCCGCAGGGGCCCTCGAGGTCCACTTTCCCGCTCTCATGCCGCGGGAGCCATATGAGCTCACCGGCCGCTGGGAGGAGTACGGCGAGAACCTCTTCCGCCTCGCTGACCGCAAGGGCGCCGACATGCTCCTCGCGCCGACGCACGAAGAGGCCTTCACGCTGCTCGTCAAGGACCTGTGCACGTCGTACAAGGACCTGCCGCTGACGATCTACCAGATCCAGGACAAGTACCGCGACGAGGCGCGCCCCCGCGCCGGACTGCTGCGCGGACGCGAGTTCACGATGAAGGACGCCTACTCCTTCGACTACACGGATGCCGGCCTCGACGCCAGCTACCAGAAGCAGCGTGACGCGTACGAGCGCATCTTCAGCAGGCTTGGCCTCGACTATGTGATCGTCAAGGCCGACGCGGGCGCGATGGGCGGCTCGAAGAGCGAGGAGTTCCTGCACCCGACGCCCGTCGGCGAAGACACCTTCGTGCACTCCGCGGGCGGGTACGCCGCCAACGTCGAGGCGTACACGACGCTCGCCCCCGCGCCGGAGTCGGTCGAGGGCAAGGGAGAGGCAACGGTCTTCGACTCGCCCGACACCCCGACGATCGCGACGCTCGTCGAACTGCTCAACGCACGGCACCCGAACCCCGACGGACGGGTCTGGACGGCGGCTGACACGCTCAAGAACGTCGTTCTCGCCCTCACGCACCTCGACGGAACCCGCGAGCTCGTCGTCGTCGGCGTTCCCGGCGATCGCGACATCGACATGAAGCGCGTCGAGGTCGCATTCGCACCGAGCGAGGTCGAAGCGGCCACCGAGGAGGACTTCGCCAAGCACCCCGCCCTCGTGAAGGGATACATCGGCCCCTGGTCGGCCGAAGGAGCCGTGCTCGGCGCGGAGTCGGCGAGCGGCGTGCGCTACCTGCTCGACCCGCGCATCGTCGACGGCACCGCGTGGGTCACCGGCGCCAACGAGGACGAGAAGCACGTGCTGAGCCTCGTCGCCGGTCGTGACTTCACCGCGGACGGCGTGATCGAAGCAGCTGAAGTGCGCGCGGGAGATCCCGCGCCGGACGGCTCGGGCCCTGTCGAGCTCTCCCGCGGAACCGAGATCGGACATGTCTTCCAGCTCGGCCGCAAGTACGCAGAGGCGCTCGGGCTCCAGGTTCTCGACGAGAACGGCAAGCTCGTCACCGTCACGATGGGCTCCTACGGCATCGGCGTCACCCGTGCGCTCGCGCTCATCGCTGAGCTCAACAACGACGACAAGGGACTCGTCTGGCCGAAGGCCGTCGCCCCGTTCGACGTGCACGTCGTCGCGACGGGAAAGGACACGGCCGCGTTCGACGCGGCGGCCACGATCTCGGAGGGGCTCGAGCAGGCCGGACTCGACGTGCTCTACGACGACCGGCCGAAGGTCTCTCCCGGCGTCAAGTTCGGCGACGCGGAGCTCATCGGCATCCCGACGATCGTCATCGCCGGTCGCGGGGTGAAAGACGGTCTCGTCGAGCTGTGGGATCGCCGTTCGGGTGAGCGCACGCAGGTCGCCATCGAGAAGGCGGTCGAGGCGCTCACGACGGCGCGCTGAGACCCGTCGCCGCGGGGCGGCCCCGTTGGTGCCGAAGTCCGGCGGCGTCGGGTAGCCTTGGAGTTCGATCGACGTGGCTTGTGCCGTCGGTCACAGTTGAATAGGGAGGCTCTCTGGTGGACATCGATCTGAGCGTGCTGAAGTTGATGGAGCGAGAGAAGGAGATTCCCTTCGATGAACTCGTCCGCATCATCGAGCAGGCCATTCTGACGGCCTATCTCAAGAACGAGGCCCAGCAGGGCAATGAAGACGCCGAGGGTCGCGTCGAACTCGACCGCAAGACCGGGCATGTCGCCGTTCTCATCCCCGAACGCGACGAGGACGGCAACGTCATTGGCGAATCCGAGGCGATGCCGGAGGACTTCGGCCGCATCGCTGCGTTCGCCGCGAAGCAAGTGATCAACCAGCGCCTCCGCGACATTGCGGATGACGCCGTGCTCGGCGAGTTCAAGGGACGCGAGGGCGACATCGTCGCCGGCATCATCCAGCAGGGCCCCAACCCCCGCATGATCCACGTCGACCTCGGCACCGTCGAGGCGATCCTGCCTCCCGAGGAGCAGGTCCCCGGTGAGGAGTACCGGCACGGCACGCGTCTCCGGGTGTATGTGACGAGCGTCGCGAAGGGGCTCAAGGGCCCGCAGATCACGGTCTCGCGCACGCACCCCGCGCTCGTCCGCAAGCTCTTCGCCCTCGAGGTGCCCGAGATCGCATCCGGTCTCGTCGAGATCGTCTCGCTCGCGCGCGAGGCCGGCCATCGCACGAAGATCGCTGTGCTCGCAAAGGACCCGAGCATCAACGCGAAGGGCGCCTGCATCGGCGAGCTCGGTCGTCGCGTTCGAGCGGTCACCGAGGAGCTCGGCGAGGAGAAGATCGACATCGTCGACTACTCGAGCGACCTTGCGACGTTCGTCGCGAACGCGCTCTCACCCGCTCGCGTCTCGTCGTCGTTCATCCTCGACCCCGAGACGAAGGCTGTTCGCGTCCTCGTGCCCGACTATCAGCTGTCGCTCGCGATCGGCAAGGAGGGCCAGAACGCCCGGCTCGCCGCCAAGCTGACGGGCGCGAAGATCGACATCCAGCCCGATTCGATTCTCGACGAAGACTGAGCCGATCCGGTTCGTCAGCGCGTCCGGACGGATCACAGCGCGGGGAGTGTAAGATGGATCCGGTTAGAACGTGCATCGGATGCCGCATGCGCGCCGAGCGGTCCTCTTTGCTGAGGGTCGTTGCCCGGGAATCCGAGCTCGTGGTCGATGAGACCGCTTCGCTTCCGGGACGAGGAGCGTGGCTGCATCCGACCGTCGCGTGTTTCGACCGTGCGGTGAAGCGCAAGGCCTTCGGGCGCGCACTCCGCGTGACCATGGCACTCGACACACGAACACTAGAGAACAGGCTGAACGGCTAATGGACAACTAATGAGCGGCTCGAAATGAGACCCGTCCTTAACTAACGGCTTGCCCTGTCTGGGCAAGCCCAGACAGGAGAGAAGTGGCTGCAAAACCACGCGTACACGAGATCGCATCGGAGTTCTCGGTAGACAGCAAGGTCGCCCTCGCGAAGCTCAAGGAATTGGGCGAGTTCGTCAAGGGACCTTCATCGAGCATTGAGCCTCCCGTCGCGCGCAAGCTGCGTGCGGCGCTCGAGGCTGACGGCGCCAAGCGCGCCGACGAGGCTGCCGGCGCCAAGCCAGCAGCGAAGTCGCCGGCAAAGCCTGCGACGCCGAAGCCCGCGCAGAAGAAGGCGGACGCCCCCGCTGAGAAGCCCGCGCAGGACGCACCGGCGCCCGCGGCGAAGACGGAGTCCCCGGCTCAGGCCGCGGTCTCCGGCGCGCCCAAGCCGGGACAGACGGCGCCGAAGCCGTCGCAAGCGCGTCCCGGCGGCGCACCTCGTCCGGGCAACAACCCGTACTCGAGCGCTCAGGGGATGGGTCAGCGACCGGCTGGCACGCCTCGGCCGGGCAACAACCCGTACTCAAGCTCGCAGGGCATGGGACAGCACCCGACTCCCGCCAACATCCCGCGTCCTCCGCGTCCGCAGGCGCCGCGTCCGGGAGCTCCGCGTCCCGGTGCTCCGCGTCCAGGTGGTGCTGGCCGTGGCCGTCCGGGCGGCGCAGGTCGTCCGGGAGCCGGTGGCTTCCAGCGTCCCGGTGGCGGCGGCGGAGCCGGTGGCTTCCAGCGCCCTGGCGGCGGCGGCGCTCCCGGAGCCGGTGGCTTCCAGCGTCCCGGCGGCGGCTTCGGCGGCCGTCCGGGCGGCGGCGGCCGTGGTCGCGGCGGCGGAACGGCCGGCGCGTTCGGTCGTGGCGGCGGTCGTGCCAAGTCCCGTAAGTCGAAGCGGGCGAAGAGGCAGGAATTCGAAATGCGGCAGGCGCCGTCGATCGGCGGCGTCAACGTCCCGCGCGGTGACGGCGAGACGGTCGTCCGCCTGCGCCGCGGCGCCTCGATCGCGGACTTCGCCGACAAGATCGACGCGAGTCCCGGCGACCTCGTGACCGTGCTGTTCCACCTCGGTGAGATGGCCACGGCGACGGAGTCTCTCGACGAGGCGACGTTCGAGGTTCTCGGCGCCGAGCTCGGCTACAAGATCCAGATGGTCTCGCCCGAGGACGAGGACCGCGAGCTGCTCGAAGGCTTCGACATCGACCTTGAGGGCGAGCTCGAGGCTGAAGACGACTCCGAGCTTCTTCCGCGTCCTCCCGTGGTCACGGTCATGGGCCACGTCGACCACGGTAAGACGCGACTCCTGGACGCGATCCGCAAGGCGAACGTCGTCGAAGGCGAGGCCGGCGGAATCACGCAGCACATCGGCGCCTACCAGGTGACGACTGAGCACGAAGGCTCCGAGCGGGCCGTCACCTTCATCGACACCCCGGGTCACGAGGCCTTCACGGCCATGCGTGCCCGCGGTGCTCAGGTGACCGACATCGCGATCCTCGTGGTCGCGGCCGACGACGGCATCATGCCGCAGACGGTCGAGGCGCTGAACCACGCCCAGGCGGCGAACGTGCCGATCGTCGTGGCCGTGAACAAGATCGACAAGCCGGAGGCGAACCCGCAGAAGGTGCGCCAGCAGCTGACCGAGTACGGCCTCGTCGCAGAAGAGTACGGCGGCGACGTCATGTTCGTCGACGTGTCGGCACGCAACAACATCGGCATCCAGGACCTCCTCGACGCCGTGCTGCTCACCGCCGACGCAGGCCTCGACCTGCGCGCGAACCCCGACAAGGACGCTCGAGGCGTCGCCATCGAGGCGAAGCTCGACAAGGGCCGCGGCGCCGTGGCGACCGTGCTCATCCAGTCGGGAACGCTGCACGTCGGCGACGCGATCGTGGCGGGAACCGCCTACGGGCGCGTCCGTGCCATGGTCGACGAGAACGGCGAGTCCGTGAACGAGGCCGGCCCCTCGCGTCCGGTCCAGGTGCAGGGTCTCTCGAGCGTTCCGCGCGCCGGTGACACGTTCATCGTCACGGAAGAGGACCGCACGGCACGCCAGATCGCCGAGAAGCGAGAGGCCGCCGAGCGCAACGCCCAGCTGGCGAAGGCGCGCAAGCGCATCAGCCTCGAGGACTTCACCCGCGCTCTCGAAGAGGGCAAGGTCGAGTCGCTCAACCTCATCATCAAGGGTGACGTCTCCGGTGCCGTCGAGGCGCTCGAGGAGTCGCTGCTCAAGATCGAGGTCGACGAGAGCGTTCAGCTGCGCATCATCCACCGCGGCGTCGGTGCGATCACCGAGTCGGATGTCAACCTTGCGACGATCGACGACGCGATCATCATCGGCTTCAACGTGCGCCCCGACGCGAAGGCGCGGGAGCGCGCCGCGCGCGAAGGCGTCGACATCCGCTTCTACTCCGTCATCTACAGTGCGCTGGAAGATGTCGAGTCGAGCCTCAAGGGACTCCTCAAGCCGGAGTACGAAGAGGTCCAGTCGGGTGTCGCCGAGATCCGCGAGGTGTTCCGCTCCTCCAAGTTCGGCAACATCGCCGGTGTCATCGTGCGTTCGGGAACCATCACCCGAAATGCGAAGGCCCGCGTCATCCGCGACGGCGTCGTCCTCGCGGACGGCCTCGCGATCGAGTCGCTGCGTCGGTTCAAGGACGATGTCACCGAGGTCCGCACGGACTTCGAAGCCGGCATCGGCCTCGGCAAGTACAACGACATCCAGGTCGGTGACGAGATCGAGACGACCGAGCTGGTCGAGAAGCCGCGCGACTAGTCGAGATGCAACGAGCTGCTGCGGCCCGGTGGGGACACTCCCGCCGGGCCGTTCGGCTCACGACACAAGGAGAACAGCATGGGTGAGAACCCCCGGGCGCGCCGCATGGCCGATCGCATCAGGGAGATCATCGCGAAGCGGCTGGATCGCGGACTGCGCGATCCCAGGCTCGGCTTCGTCACCATCACCGATGTGCGTATGACGGGCGACCTGCAGCACGCGAGCATCTTCTACACGGTCTACGGGACCGACGAGGAGCGCGCCGACACGGCGAAGGCGCTCGAGTCGGCGAAGGGGATGCTGCGCAGCGAAGTCGGACGGAACATCACCGCCCGCGTCACGCCGAGCCTCGAGTTCATCCACGACGCGATTCCCGAGAACGCGAAGCACATCGAAGACCTGCTCCGTGAAGCGCAGGAGCGCGACACGGCCGTCGCGGGCCTCGCGGCCGGCGCCGCCTATGCGGGCGAGGAAGATCCGTACGTCAAGCCTCGTGAGCACGACGAGGACGACGAGGACTAGGCCAGCTCGAACTGCACCGCGCCCTTCTCGACATCGGCCGTCACGAGACGAACGGTGACGCGAGACCCGGCCTCGAGGCTCCCCGTGCACGAGGCCGTGATCGGCGGCTCCGCGATCTGCACGCGGCCGCGGCCGTCGCCGGCGGAGACCACCTCGGCGGGGAACAGGTCGCCGACCCGGTGAGCGACGCTCGCCGCCTCGATGATGTCGGTGCTCAGTCGCGTCGCCTCGGCGGACTTCGAGGTCGCCATGATGGCCGGCAGATCGCCGAGCGACTCGCGCGCCCACGACGGGACCTCTCGCTGGTTCGCGAGGGCTTCGCACACGACGAGGCCGAATCGGTCCACGAGCCGTCGCAGGGGAGCGGTCACGTGCGCGTACGGTGCGGCGATCGCCGACTGCATCGTCTCCGCCGGGGCCGCTCCGTCGAACGCCGTGTATCCCGCGCCGCGGAAGAGGGACGCCGCGGCGTGCAGGATAGCGAGCCCGGCGGACACGTCCGGATCGACGGTGCGCAAGTAGTCGCCGTAGTGCATTCCGCGCAGCCACGGCTGGCCGAGCGCGACAGTCTGCGCGCGGAACTCCGCTTCGGCCTCCCGCGTCGGCGGCGGCATGGTCCGCAGGATGCCGACGCCGCCGTCGAGCATGATCCGCGCCGCCGCCATCCCGGTGAGCAGTGAGATCTGCGCATTCCAGTCCTCAACGGGCAGCGGCCGCCGGCGCACGAGCACGTAGCGGCCGTCCTCGTCGTCCACTTCGACGTCGGGAACGTTGAGGCTCGCCCCGCCGCGCTCATGCTCAACGGCCGCCCGCAGCTCGCCGATCCGCTTCAGCAGCGCGAGCATGGGATCGGGCGCATTCGAGTCGATGCTCGCCTGGGCGTCCTCGTAGTTCCACGCGCGCCGGCTGCAGACCTCCGCGCGTCGCAGCTCGGTGCGGGAGAGCGTGCCGTCCGCGCTCAGGTGCAGTGTCCAGACGAACGCGCGGCGCCGCTTGCCGGGAAGCAGCGAGCTCGCTCCCTCGCTGAGCACGAGGGGGTGCAGCGGAATGCGCCGCGTCGGAAGATAGATCGTCTCGACGCGGCGCCGGGCCTCGGCATCCAGCGCCGATCCCGGCGTCACGACGGCGGGCACGTCCGCGATCGCGTAGAGCACCGTGAACCCGTCGGCGGTCGCCGTGAGGTGCATCGCCTGGTCGAGATCGCGCGAGCCCTTCGGATCGATCGTGACGAACGGCACGTGCGTCATGTCGTGCTCGACGGGCGGGTCGGATGCCGCTGCCGCTTCGGCCTCCCGCACGGCCGCGTCCGGGAAGGCCTCCGGCAGCTCGAGCCTGTCTCGCAGGTCTTCGAGCGCCGCGAGCACGCGCCCGTGCGCGAGTCCGGGCGCGACGTGCGTCGAGTGACGGGGCATGGCGACAGCCTAGCGGCGCTGCCGCGTCGCGAATCGGTAACGGTTCCCGCCGGGAGCACACGTGCAGCCCCTACAATGGCGGCGACGGCATCGGAGGGGGAGAGATGGCACGCGTGCGCTCGCATCCAGCGGTGGCGCTCCTGGTCGCCGGCGTCCTCACGCTCGGACTCGCCGCCTGCGCCGACGCGACCGATCCGCCGCGCTCGCCCGCGCCGAGCGCATCCGACACTCCGCCCGCCAGTCCGTCGCCGACGCCGAGCGAGACCGCCGCTGACGGCGTCGAAGGCTGGACCGTGACACCGGACGGTATCGGACCCTTCCAGATCGGAATGCGCTACGTCGACGCACTGACCGCCCACGACGTCACCGTCGCCGAGACCTGCACGGGCGTCGCCTCCGTCGACACGGGCGGCAGCGACGTCGACATGTGGCTCGTCGCGACCGGGCAGGACCCGCAGGGGACCGTCTCGGAGATCACCGTCTCGGTGATGGCCGACACGGCCGCCGAGCACGCGGGCACGGGACCGCTCACCGACACGGGCATCGGGCTCGGCTCGAGCGTGAAGGAGCTCGAAGCCGCATACCCCGACGCTCGCGAGCTCGACGACACGCAGGCGCCGAATCGCAGCATGTACTACGTGCAGAGCGACACGGGCGGCGGGCTCATCTTCACGACGGCGAGCGGAGCCGACGTGATCTGGTCGATCTCCGTCACGACCGGCGAGACGCCCGTCTACGAGCCGTGCGCGTGAGCCGCGTCAGGGGAGCGTGACGCCGCGCGCCGTGCGCACCGCGAGACCGTCCGCGACGAGGCCCTCGAGGGCGCGCGTGCGCTGGGCCGCGTCGGGCCACAGCGGCTCGACTGCGACGTCGGCGAGCGGTTCGTGGGCGGAGCGGAGGGCGGCGAGAATGAGGCCGCGCACTTGCCGATCGCTGCCTTCGTACTTCTTCTGCACGGCCTTCCGCGGGCCCGCATAGTCGGGATAGCCCGCGGCACGCCACACGCACTGCGCAGCGATCGGGCACTCCGCGCACAGCGGTGAGCGAGCCGTGCACACCATGGCGCCGAGCTCCATCGCCGCCGCGTTGAACTGCCGCGCCTCGTCGTCAGGGTCGGGCAGCAGCTCGGTCATGTCGGCGAGGTCGCGCACGGCCGACGGCGGCGCCGGCTCCGCCTGGCCCTTGACCGCTCGCGCGATGACGCGGCGGGTGTTCGTGTCGACGACGGGATGCCGCTCGCCCCATGCGAACGCCGCTACCGCCCGGGCCGTATAGTCGCCGACGCCGCTCAAGCGAAGCAGATCCTCGACGCTGCGCGGCACGACGCCGCCGTGACGCTCGGTGATCTGCACAGCAGCGGCGTGCAGCCATAACGCTCGACGCGGATAGCCGAGATTCGCCCATGCCCGCACGGCGTCCCCCGCGGGAGCGGCCGCGAGGTCCGCCGGGGTCGGCCAGCGACGCAGCCACTCGTCAAGGCGCGGCAGCACCCGGATAACGGGAGTCTGCTGCAGCATGAACTCGCTCACGAGAATCCCCCACGCGGGAAAGCCCTCGCGCCGCCACGGCAGGTCGCGAGCGTTGTCGCGATACCACGCGTTGACAATCTGGGCGAGCGGGGGAGCGTTCACCCGACCAGCCTAAATCGCTAAGCTCGCAGTATGAGACTGACGAGCACGGCGCGCGTCGAGGCACTGCGTGAGCTGCGCGACGAGTTCCTGCACAACTACCCGGTCGGCCGCACCATCATCGGCGTCGACGGCGCATCGGGGACGGGAACCTCGCGCTTCGCCGACGGGCTCGCCGCGGTGTTCGGCGAGATCGACCACGCCGCCTTCCGCGCGTCCATGGACGACTTCCACTTCCCTCGTGCTCGGCGCTACCGCCTCGGCCGGGACTCCGCGGAGGGCTACTACCGCGACTCCTTCGACGAGGGCCTGCTGCGTCGCGTGCTCGTCGAACCATTCCGGCTGGGGGGCAGCACGGGCTTTCAGCTCGCCGGGTTCGACGACGAACGCGACCAGGCGGTCGAGGCGCGGTGGACGACCGCGCCGAGAGACGCTGTGCTCATCGTCGATGGGCCGTTCCTGCTGCGCCCCGAGCTGCGCGGCATCTGGAACTGGAGCATCCACCTCGACGCGCCGCCCGCCGAGTCATACCGGCGGCTCGCCGAGAGCATCGGAGCCGATCCCGACCCGCGCGCCGGCTCCAACGCGCGCTACGTCGGCGGCCAGGCCCTCTACCGGCGCGACGCGGCGCCGCGCCAGATCGCGCACGTCCTCGTCGACAACGCCGACGAGGACCAGCCTCGACGCGTCTTCGCGGACAGCTGCTGATGGCGGCCGCACCCGGCCCGACAGGCGTCGTGCTCGTCGACAAGCCGAACGGGCTCACGAGCCACGACGTCGTCGCACGCGCTCGCCGCATCGCGGGCACCCGCAAGGTGGGGCACGCGGGAACACTCGACCCGATGGCGACGGGACTGCTCATCCTCGGAATCGGCTCGTCGACGCGGCTGCTGACCTACATCGTCGGCGTCGACAAGGACTACGCGGCCACGATCCGACTCGGACAGGCGACGAGCACCGACGACGCGGAGGGCGAGATCACGGCGACCGCCGAGCCCTCCGCGATCGCGGGCATCGCGGAGCCCGCGATCGCGGAGGGGGTCGCGGCCCTCACGGGCGACATCGAGCAAGTGCCCTCGACGGTCAGTGCGATAAAGGTCGGCGGCAAGCGCGCCTACAAGCTCGCACGTGAGGGCGAGCAGGTGACGCTCGCGGCCCGGCCTGTCACGATATCGGCCTTCATCGTGGACGCCGTCCGGCGCGACACCTCGAGCATCGACATCGACGTGCGCGTCACGTGCTCGAGCGGAACCTACGTCCGCGCGCTCGCCCGCGACCTCGGCGCCGCGCTCGGCGTCGGGGGTCATCTGACGGCGCTTCGGCGCACTCGCGTCGGCCCGTTCCCCGTGACGGATGCCGTCGAGCTGCAGAGCCTCGCGGTGCCTCGCGACCTCGTGGCCCCGTCGGACGCCGCGAGCAGAATGTTCCCGAGCGTCGAACTGACAGCGCAGCAGGCCGTCGACCTCGGGCACGGCAAGCGCATCGCCGCCGCGATCCTGCCGGAGGGGCACGGGCCGATCGCAGCCATCTCCCCAGAGGGCCGGCTCGTCGGCCTCGTCGAGCGCCGCGGCGACACGGCGAAGAGCATCGTCAACTTCCCGGATGAGGAGCGCAGCGCATGATCGTCGGCTACACCATCGCGCAAGTGGCCGTGGCCGTGCTCGCCGGACTCCTGTGCATCGTCGTCGGGCTCGCCGGCAAGAAGCCGAGCGACCTCACGATGGGCGCGCTCGCGCTCGTCGAGCTGCTTCTCATCGCACAGCTCGTCATCGCGATCGCCGCTCCGGCGTTCGGAAACACGTCGAGTGGCAGCATCCTCGAGTTCTACACCTACCTCGTGAGTGCCGTCGTCGTTCCGCCCGCCGCCGCGTTCTGGGCGCTCATCGATCGCAGCCGCTGGGCGACGGTGATCCTCGGCGCCGGCTGTCTCACGGTGGCGGTCATGGTGTACCGCATGCAGCAGATCTGGACGGCCTGACACCTCGATTAGAATCGACGTGTCATGACTCCCACACGCACGCCCGCTTCCCCCGTCGAGACGCACACTTCCCGGATCTCCGGGATCGGCCGCGTGCTCGTCGCCGTGTACGGCATCCTCGCCCTCGCCGCGACCGGTCGCTCCTTCGTGCAGATCGTCTCGAAGTTCGGGGAGGCTCCGCTCGCCTACACGCTCTCGGCGCTCTCCGCCGTCGTGTACATCGTCGCGACGATAGCGCTCGTGCGCCGTGGCCGCACGTGGCGCCGCATCGCGTGGGCGACGATCAGCTTCGAACTCGTCGGCGTGCTCGTCATCGGAACGCTGAGCCTCATCGAGGCGCAGTGGTTCCCGCACGACACCGTGTGGAGCGTCTACGGCCGGGGCTACCTGTTCATTCCGCTCGTGCTTCCCGTGCTCGGCATGATCTGGCTACGTCGCACGGCGCGGACGGAAGAGGCACGATGATCCGCATCAGCGACGTTGACGGGATTCCCGCCGACTTCGGCCCCACCGCCGTCACGATCGGCAAGTTCGACGGCGTGCACGCCGGACACCGCGCGATCATCCGCCAGCTCAAGGCTGTCGCGGCCGAGCGCGACCTGAAGAGCGTCGTCGTCACGTTCGACCGGAACCCGCTCTCGGTTGTCGCGCCGCAAGTGTGCCCCGACTCTCTCGTGAGTCTCGAGCAGAAGCTCGACCTGCTCGAGCAGACCGGCGTCGACGCGTGCCTCGTGCTGCGCTTCGACACCGAGTTCGCCGCGCAGTCGCCGGAGGACTTCATCCGCGGCATTCTCGTGGAGGACCTCGACGCCCGCGCCGTTCTCGTCGGCGAGGACTTCCGGTTCGGTCACAAGGGCCGCGGCGACGTCGCCCTCTTGCGTGAGGCGGCGCCGACCTACGGCTTCGAGGTCATGATCATCGACGACGTCGCCCCGCTCGGAGAGCGGCGCGTGTCCTCCACCTGGATCCGCGAACTGCTCTCGCACGGCGACGTCGCGCGGGCGACCGAGCTGCTCGGCCATGCACCCGCCGTGCGAGGCGTCGTCGTGCACGGCGCCAAGCGCGGCAGGGAGCTCGGCTTCCCCACGGCGAACCTCTCACCGGAGGCGCAGGGCCTCATTCCCGCCGACGGCGTGTACGCCGGTCACCTCGTCGTCGACGGGCACCGGTACCCGGCCGCCGTCTCCGTCGGCAACAACCCCACCTTCGACGGCGTGCCCCAGAAGCAGGTCGAGGCGTATGCGCTCGATCAGGACCTCGACCTCTACGATCGCGTCGTCGACGTCGAGTTCGTCGAGCGTATCCGCGGCATGGTCGCGTTCGCGGGCATCGAGCCGCTCATCGAGCAGATGACCGACGACGTCACGCAGGCCAGACGCATCCTCGGCTGAGGTGGATCACGCCAAGCCCGGTGCGGGAGCCCCGGGCGGCAGGGGAGCGAGGACGCGGGACCTGGCCGTGCCCGGGTCGATCGAGCGCCGCCCCGTGACGTAGAGGATCACGCTCTCCGCGGTGCCGACGATCTCGTTGTCGCCCGAGCCGATCGCCCACCCTGCGTCCTTCGCCGTGAGCAGCCGGTGTCGGAGAACCGTGCGCACCTGGCGGGAGGCCGTGCGGGTGGCGAGTCGCGCTACCGCGAACGAGGACTCGGAGTCGAACTCGAGGCGCACGCCGACCGGGTGCGCCGCATCGAAGCCGTGCACGACGGTCTCGAGCAGAGCGGCAGAGGACGCGCGCTGATCGCCCGTGCTGAACCGGCGCGAGAGCAGCGTGAGGTCGTCGAGCAGCTCGCCGGAGCTGCGGCTGTCGGAGATGGAGCGGGCGATGTCGGCCATCGAGCGCATCGGGTTCACATGGCGGCCGCTGATGCTTGCCGAGACGAGGTCCTCGAGCATCGGCCGAGCGGGAGTGCCGATGCGCCACACGAGATGCGCGAGAGCATCCTTGACGCTCCACCCCGCGCACAGCGACGGCGCGTCCCACTGCGCATCTCCGAGGGTTGCGAGGCCGTCGCGCACTCGGACGAGGGCGTCGCCGACGCGTTCACCCGTGTCATCTGACGTCATGACTCCAGAGTAAGCTGAACCGATGCCATTTGAACGTCGACTTCCGCTGTGGGCGGGCCGTTCATTCGCACTCGTCGGCATCGTTCTCGTCGCCGTGAACCTGCGCACGGCCGTCGCCGCGCTGTCGCCCATCTACGGTCTCGTCGACGCGGACCTGCACGGCGGAAGCTTCGGGCTCGGGCTGCTCGGAATGCTCCCGCCCCTGTGCTTCGCCGTCTTCGGCATCGTGACTCCCGCGCTCTCCCGGCGGTTCGGACTCGAGGGACTGCTCATCGGCGCGATCGTCGTCATGGTCGGCGGTCACCTGCTCCGCGGGCTCGCGAGCGGCTTCGGAATCCTCGTGCTCGGCAGCGTCCTGTGCTTCGCCGCCATCGGCGCAGGAAACGTTCTGCTGCCGCCGCTTGTGAAGAAGTACTTCAGCGACCGCATCGGGCAGCTCACCGCCCTCTACGCCGTCGTGATGTCGGCGAGCACCTTCGTTCCCGCGCTTCTCGCCGTTCCGATGGCGCACGCGGCGTCGTGGCAGTTCTCGCTCGGCATCTGGGCCGCATGCGCCGTCGTGGCGCTCGCGCCGTGGCTCGTCGTGCTCGCGCGCGCCCGCCGTGCGCGGCGCCTCGACCCGGCCGTCACGGTGGCGACCGAGCGCGGCGTCGGCCGGATCATCCACTCGCGAACCGCGTGGGCCATCATGACGATATTCGCGGTGTCGTCGTCGACGGCGTACTCGTGCTTCGCCTGGCTTCCCGCCGTTCTCGCCGACACGGCCGGAGTCAGCCCGACCGCCGGCGGCGCGCTGCTGAGCCTCTTCGGCTTCAGGGGCCTGCCCGCCGCGATCATCATGCCCATTCTCGCGACGCGGGTGCGGCGCACGGGACTGCTCGCCTGGGCGGGAGTCGCCTTCATCATCGTGGGAATCGGCGGACTGCTGCTCGCTCCCGAAGTCCTCCCGTGGCTGTGGGTGGCCCTTCTCGGCTCGGGACCGCTGCTGTTCCCGCTCGCGCTCACGCTCATCAACACGAGATCGCGATCGCCGCACACGGCGATCGCCGTCAGCGGATTCGTGCAGGGGATCGGCTACGTCATCGCGGCGCTGTTCCCGCTCCTCGTCGGCGTGCTGCGCGACGTCACCGGCGGCTGGACGGCGTCGCTCGTGCTGCTCCTTGCAGCCGCGACGCCTGCCGTGTGGGCGGGGATCGTGCTGGGCGCGGGCCGCACGGTGGATGACGAGATCGGCGCCCGCTGACGCGCGGAAGCGAGCGGCATCCGCACTGCCATGCTCATGTGAGCAGAATCGCCAACGAGTGTTGATCTGAGCGGAGCGCGCGGCCTAGCCTTGAGAGAGGAGAGGAGACGTGCATGCCGGATGTTCGCATCGACAGTGACGAGCTGCTCTCGATCCGCGCCGCTGAGCTCTACTACGACGAGGACAAGACGCAGGACGAGGTCGGCGCCATTCTCGGCCTCACGCGCTGGAAGGTGGGGCGACTCCTCGCCGCGGCGAAGCAGAAGGGCTTCATCCGCATCGAGATCGTGCACCCGCGAGCGCGCAAGCTCTCGCTCGAGCGGGACCTGCGTGAGCGGTTCGGGCTGATCGACGCGGTCGTCGTGCCCGTCGCGGGCGCCCGCTCCGACGCCGATCTGCGGGACCGTGTCGCGCAAGGCGCCGCGGACTTCCTCGCCGCGCTGCGGCCCGTGCCTCGGACGCTCGGCATCAGCTGGGGCCGTACGCTCCACGACGTCGCGGCCGTGCTCGGCGAGCAGTGGGCGATCGGCGTGAACGTCGTGCAAGTGAACGGCGGCGTGAGCGTCAACCAGCGTGCGGGAACCGCCGCGGCGACGGCCGTTGAGATCGCGCGGAAGGCGGCGGGGGAGGCGACGCTCCTGCCGAGCCCCGCCATTCTCGAGCGCGTCGAGACGAAGCAGAGCATCGAGGCCGACCGGACGGTAGCGGCCGTGCTCGACGCCGCTTCCGCCGCCGCCGCATATCTCTACAGCGCAGGACCCGCCGACCACCGCTCGGCGCACATCAACAGCGGCTACCTCAGCACGGCCGAGATGGATGAGCTCGTGCGACGCGGCGCCGTCGGCGACGTGTGGGGGCGCTACATCAACTCCGAGGGCATGATCGTCGATCCCGCCCTCGACGCGAGGACGCTCGGGCTCGGGCTGGATGCGCTGCGCGCCGCGCGCACCGCGATTCTCGTGACCTCGGGCGAAGCCAAGCACGCCGTCACTCGCGCCATCGTGCAGAACGGGCTGTGCACCGTTCTCGTCACCGATGAGGCGACGGCGGTCGACTTGCTCGCCAGCGGGGACCATTCCACAGATGACAAGGACAGCCATGACTGACACCACAGCGGTCACACCGCGATCAAGCGCCCTCGAGCTGTTCGAGGGACCCGTGAACGGGCAGAGCCTGCGCCGCTACCTCGAGGGAATCCCCGGGGTCGACGCCGTCGGCCTCGAACAGCGCGCCGCCGGCCTCGGCACCCGCTCGATCAAGACGAGCTCGAAGGTGCGCGCCCTCGACCTGATCATCTCGATGGTCGACCTCACGACTCTTGAAGGCGCGGACACGCCAGGGAAGGTGCGCTCTCTCGTCGGCAAGGCGCTCACTCCCGACCCCGCCGACCTCTCCTGCCCGAGACCCGCTGCGGTCTGCGTCTACGGCGACATGGTGCCCTACGCCGTCGAGGCGCTCGGCGGTGCGCACGGGCAGATCCAGGTCGCCGCCGTCGCGACGGCGTTCCCCTCCGGTCGCGCCTCGCTCCGGGTAAAGCTCGCCGACACCGCCGACGCGGTCGCCGCTGGCGCCGATGAGATCGACATGGTGATCGACCGCGGTGCGTTCCTCGCCGGAAACTACCTGCTCGTCTTCGAGCAGATCGCGGCCGTGAAGGAGGCGTGCCGCCGCGCGGACGGCAGCTACGCCCACCTCAAGGTCATCCTCGAGACGGGCGAGCTCAACACGTACGACAACGTGCGTCGCGCCTCGTGGCTCGCGATCCTCGCGGGCGCCGACTTCATCAAGACGTCAACGGGAAAGGTCTCGCCCGCCGCGACGCTGCCCGTGACGCTTCTGATGCTCGAGGTCGTGCGCGATTGGAAGCGGCTCACGGGCGAGATGATCGGAGTGAAGCCCGCCGGCGGCATCCGAACCTCGAAGGACGCCATCAAGTACCTCGTCACCGTCGCCGAGACGGCGGGCGAGGAATGGCTCACGCCGGAACTGTTCCGGTTCGGAGCATCAAGCCTGCTGAACGACGTGCTGCTGCAGCGCCAGAAGATGGCGAGCGGCCACTACTCCGGCCCCGACTACGTCACGATCGACTGATCCCAGGAGAATCATGAGCTTCCTCGAATACGCCCCGGCCCCCGAGTCGACGGCGATCCTCAACCTCAAGAACGAGTACGGGCTGTTCATCGACGGCGAGTTCGTCGAGGGGTCCGGCACGCCGTTCGCCACGATCTCACCCGCCGACGAGCACGTCATCGCGACGATGCAGTCGGCGACCGACGCTGACGTCGATCGCGCCGTCGCTGCCGCGCGCACCGCGTACGAGCGAGTCTGGTCGCGCATGTCGGGCTCCGATCGCGGCAAGTACCTCTTCCGCATCGCCCGGCTCATCCAGGAGCGCGCTCGCGAGCTCGCGGTCGCGGAGAGCCTCGACAACGGCAAGCCCATCAAGGAGAGCCGCGACGTCGACGTTCCGCTCGTCGCCGCCTGGTTCTTCTACTACGCCGGCTGGGCCGACAAGCTCGACTACGCCGGGCTCGGCCCGAACCCGCGCGCGCTCGGCGTCGCCGGCCAGGTCATCCCGTGGAACTTCCCGCTGCTCATGCTGTCGTGGAAGATCGCCCCTGCCCTTGCGGCGGGCAACACCGTCGTGCTGAAGCCCGCAGAGACGACCTCGCTCACGGCGCTGCTGTTCGCCGAGATCGTGCAGCAGGCCGGCCTGCCGAACGGCGTCGTGAACATCATCACGGGCGCCGGGTCGACCGGGCAGGCGCTCGTGCGGCACCCCGACGTTAACAAGATCGCGTTCACCGGATCGACGGCCGTCGGGCGGGAGATCGCCAAGAGCGTCGCGGGCACAGGGAAGAAGGTCACCCTCGAGCTCGGCGGGAAGGCCGCGAACATCGTCTTCGACGACGCGCCCATCGACCAGGCGATCGAGGGCGTCGTCAACGGGATCTTCTTCAACCAGGGGCACGTCTGCTGCGCCGGCTCCCGGCTTCTCGTGCAGGAGAGCATCCACGACGAGTTCATCGACCGACTGAAGTCCCGGCTCTCGACCCTGCGCCTCGGCGACCCGCTCGACAAGAACACCGACATCGGCGCGATCAACTCCGCCGAGCAGCTCGAGCGAATCCGCACGCTCAGCGCCGCCGGCGAGGCGGAGGGCGCGACGCGCTGGAGCCCCGAATGCGAGCTGCCGAGCCAGGGCTACTGGTTCGCCCCGACGATCTTCACCGGCGTCTCCACCTCGCACCGCATCGCGCGCGAGGAGATCTTCGGCCCCGTGCTCTCGGTGCTGAGCTTCCGCACTCCCGATGAGGCGATCGCGAAGGCGAACAACACGCCATACGGGCTGTCGGCCGGCATCTGGAGCGACAAGGGCAGCCGCATCCTCGCCGTCGCCGACCGGCTTCGGGCCGGGGTGGTCTGGGCGAACACCTTCAACCGGTTCGACCCTGCGAGCCCGTTCGGCGGCTACAAGGAGTCCGGCTACGGCCGAGAGGGCGGCCGTCATGGCCTCGGCGCATACCTCGCGCCGGCGGCATCCGGTCGTGCCGTGACAGCGGCAAGCGACAAGACAGGCAAGAAGGCGCTGAAGCGCAAGGCGACGAAGGAGAGTGCGAAGTGAGCAGACTCACGGTGCCGAAGACCTACAAGCTCTACATCGGCGGCAAGTTCCTGCGCTCCGAGTCGGGGCGCAGCTTCGAGATCGTCTCCACGAAGGGAGCGTTCCTCGCGAACGCGGCGAAGGCGTCCCGCAAGGACGCTCGCGACGCCGTGAAGGCGGCCCGCGCCGCCGTGTCGGGCTGGGCCGGCGCGACCGCGTACAACCGCGGCCAGGTGCTGTACCGGATCGCCGAAGTGCTCGAGGGACGCCGTGCGCAGTTCGTCGACGAGATCGTCTCCGCCGAGGGCGTGAGCCGCGGCCGTGCCGAGCAGCAGGTCGACGAGTCCATCGACCGCTGGGTCTGGTATGCCGGCTGGGCCGACAAGTACGCGCAGGTCGCAGGCAACGCCAACCCCGTCGCCGGCCCCTACTTCAACATCTCGGTGCCCGAGCCGACGGGAGTGGTCGCGGCGATCGCGCCGCAGGACTCGTCGCTGCTCGGCCTCGTCAGCGTCGTCGCGCCCGCGCTCGTCACCGGCAACGCGGTCGTCGTCGTCGCGAGCGAGCGGTTCCCGCTCTCGGCGATCAGTCTCTCCGAGGTTCTCGCGACGAGCGACGTGCCGGGCGGGGTCGTGAACGTGCTCACGGGCTCTCCGGCCGAGATCGCGCCGTGGCTCGCGTCGCACGCCGACGTGAACGCGCTGGATCTCACGGGAGCGGACGCGCTTGACTGGGTCGACCTGCAGATGTCGGCGGCGGAGACGCTCAAGCGCGTCATCACGCCCGAGCAGGGGCCGGACGCCGCCTTCCCGAGCCTTGATCGCATCACCGCTTTCACCGAGACGAAGACGGTGTGGCACACCAAGAGCATGCTCTGAGCTTCGCCAGTGCACCCACGACGGGGCTGATCCGCACGGATCAGCCCCGTCGTGTCAGTTGCCGACTCAGGAGGCCGCGTCGTCCGTCGGCCCGTCCCCCGGGCGCGGCCCGCTGAAGACGGGCTCGCCGTCGGCCGCGGGTCGCTCGAGCAGCGAAAGCAGCAGGGAGCAGGGGATCAGCAGAGCGCCGATCGCCGGCAGTGCCCACGAGATCAGGGGCGAGATGAGCCAGCCCAAGAGGTTGAGGACGTCACGTCCGGTGGTCGAGTTCATGAGCCCCATCTGCAGTGACGTGACGATGCTGGTCGAGACGAAGCCGACGGTGACGGCGGCGATGCCGATCCACAGCGCCGGGCGTGCCAGCCGTCGGCCGCGCGGCGCGCTGAATCGGCGTCCGTCCAGCGCGAGCACGGGAATACTGAACACGATGAAGCCGACGCCGATCTGGGCGACGCTCGTCAGCAGCTCGGACAGGATGATCGAGAGGTCGGCGAACTTCTGAACCTCGCCGAGCCGGCCGAGGACGACGCCCAAGGCGACATTGAGTCCGAGACCAGCGACGGTCGCGACGATCCCGCCCCACAGCATCCGGCGGGCGATCGTTCCTGCGGCCATCTCGCTCCCCTCGTCGGCGCAATCATGGCAAGCGTAGTAACCTGTTCGGCGAGGTCAGCGGATCCCACGCTGAGGTGTCATAGAATGGTGCCAGCTCGCCGCGTGCTTTCTTCGTCAGAAGACCGCCGCCGTTTTCGCCCGCTCACGCGGCTAGCGCTGCTCGACGCCGGACGTGATCCGGTTTTTCGATTGCTCAGGAGGAGCATGCCGAACAACGGTCAACGCCGTTCATCCGGTCGCGGGACGTCTCGCACGGCCACCCGCCACGATGACGACGCGCCCATCATCCCTATCCTCGCCCGAAAGGTGCGCGAGGTCGAGGCCAAAGCCCAGCGCGGCAAGGTCGGACCCACGAACCGCACGAAGTTCCAGGTCATCGCGTTCCTCGTGCGCGAGGAGCGCGCGCGAGTGAAGAACGACGACACCCTCAGCGCCGCGGCGCGAGCGGAACTGCTCAAACGCCTCGACGGCGTCGCGACGATTCTCGCGAAGACCGCGGCGCGCGACACGTCGCTCATCAGCCTGCTCGAAGTCGACCAGGCGACGAGCCCGGTCGCCCAGCGCATGCGTCGCGACTGGCTCATCGAGTCGGGCAAAGAGCTCTCGCCCGACGAGCTCATCATCACGATCGAGAAGGCGCCCGCCGAGGAGGTCGTGCCCGCAGAGCTTGCGGAGAAGCAGGTCGTTCCCCAGTCCGTCAAGTCGCGATTGCTCGCGAGCCCGTTCCGGCAGCCCGACTTCGCGCACGTCCCGCCGCGCGAGACTCCGCGCCGGCGCCTCGACGGCTGGGAGCTCATGGGTCCGCTGTACAAGGCCTTCGAAATGGGATCAGGCGGGGGAGCGGCCACGATGGAGCTTCCCGACGCCCCGAAGATCGACCGGCTCGCGCCCAAGGGCCTGGAGATCATGAAGCACCAGGCTCGCTTCGTCGAGAGCGTGCGCGACGGGCACCGCACATTCCTGCTCGCCGATGAGCCCGGCCTCGGCAAGACGGCCCAGTCCGTGCTCGCGGCGTCGGTCGCGGACGCCTACCCTCTGCTCGCCGTCGTGCCCAACGTCGTGAAGATGAACTGGGCACGCGAAGTGGAGCGCTGGACGCCGCAGCGGCACGCGACGGTCATCCACGGCGACGGCCGCGACATCGACGCGTTCGCCGACGTCATCGTCGTGAACTATGCGGTGCTCGATCGGCACTTGTCCTGGCTCGGCCAGCTCGGCTTCCGCGGAATGGTCGTCGACGAGGCGCACTTCATCAAGAACCTGCATTCGCAGCGTTCGCAGCATGTGCTCTCCCTCGCACAGCGCATCCGAGCGAACTCGCCCGGCGGCGATCCGCTCATGATGGCGCTCACGGGAACCCCGCTCATCAACGACGTCGAGGATTTCAACGCCATCTGGCAGTTCCTCGGCTGGATCAAGGACGGCAAACCCACCGCCGCCCTCATGGAGAAGCTCGACGAGACGGGACTCACTCCCGCCGACGCCGGCTTCTACCGTGAGGCGCGTCAGGCCGTCATCGACATGGGAATCGTGCGCCGCCGCAAGGTCGACGTCGCGAAGGACCTGCCCGCGAAGCGCATCGCCGATCTCCCCGTCGAGCTCGACGACGAGGCGGGCCGCTCCATCCGCGCCGCGGAACGCGAGCTCGGCGAACGACTGCTCGGTCGGTACCGCCGCCTGCTCGAGGCGCGGCAGCTGCCGCCGCGCACGATCGACGAGGACGCCATGCGCCTCGTCGCCCAGGCGGAACTCGACGAGTCCACAACGCAAGGCGGCGGTGAGAACGTGTTCAGCATGGTCCGCCGCATCGGCCAGGCGAAGGCGGGCCTCGCGGCGGACTACACCGCGCAGCTCGCGCGCTCGGTGGGCAAGGTGGTGTTCTTCGCCAAGCACATCGACGTGATGGATGCCGCCGAGGAGGCGTTCGCGCAACAGGGCATCGGCACGGTGTCGGTGCGCGGTGAGCAGGCCGCTCCCGCACGGCAGGCGGCGATCGACGCCTTCAACACCGACGACTCCGTCGCTATCGCGGTGTGCTCGCTCACGGCCGCCGGCGTCGGCGTCAACCTTCAGGCCGCGTCGAACGTCGTGCTCGCCGAGCTCTCGTGGACGGCAGCCGAGCAGACCCAGGCGATCGACCGCGTGCACCGCATCGGTCAGGAGGAGCCCGTCACCGCGTGGCGCATCATCGCCGCACACACGATCGACTCTCGGATCGCCGAGCTCATCGACTCGAAGCAGGGTCTCGCGGCGCGCGCTCTCGACGGCAGCGACCAGGATCTCGGCTCGCAGGACTCCGTGCAGCTCAACGCCCTCATCCACGTGCTGCGAGAGATGCTGGAAGGCTGATGGCGCGACCGGCATCCCGGTACGCCGAACCGGAGTTCTCGCGCCCCGCGCTCGCGCCCGGCCTCCTCGCGGCGATCGTGCTGATGGCGACAGTCGCGCTGTTCGGCAGCGACTGGTTCCTGTACGTGCGTTTCGCCGTATGCATCCTCGTGGCGGTCATGGCCGTGTTCGTGATCCAGGCGCGCCGCTACGCGTGGCTCGTCGTGCTCGTGCCGGTGATAGTCGCGTGGAACCCGGTGTGGCCGTTCCCGATCGGCGGCACAGGGTGGTTCGTCGCGCAGCTTCTCGTGCCGATCGCGCTCGTGGCCGTCGGGGTTCTCGTCAAGGTGCCGCGAACCGAGGGCCGGCAGGCGCGCTGAGCGTCACTGGTCCGGCGACTCGGGAGAGATCTCCTCGGCCTCGCTCGGCGTGTCGGCGGTCGTCGACGGGTCCTCGGCCACCTCGTCGGCCTTCGACGACGGAGCGTCGCTCGCCGTGACGTCGTCACCGGTCGCCTCGCTCGCCCCCACGTCGGCGGTGTCGCCCGACGTCTGATCCGCCGTCACATCCGCGTCTTGCGGGACGGCGAAGTTCGACGTCGATTCGGTCACTGACACTTTGACGGGTCGTTCGTCAGTGCCGTTCTCGTCGTTCTCGTGCGTTGCCATGGACCGACCGTAACGCGCACGCCGCCGGGGGCGCCAGGTGCTTGACCGGGAGATGCCGGTGTGTCAGGCGCCGAGCGCCTGCTTCACGTGCGCGAGCGACGGGTTCGTGGCGGCGCTGCCGTCGGGGAAGATCACCGTCGGCACCGTCTGGTTGCCGTTGTTGAGGCTCTCCACGAGCTCCGCCGTGCCCGGCGTCTCTTCGATGTTGATCTCCGTGTAGCCGATGCCCGCACTCGTGAGCTGCGCCTTCAGCCGCTTGCAGTATCCGCACCACGGGGTGCTGAACATCGTGATCGTTCCTGCGTCCGGTGTGTAGTCCATAGCCTCAGCCTAAACCGCGCGGCTCAGCGCCGGCCGAGGGTTCGCCGTGGCGGAACCGCACGGTGCGCGCGCGGAGCGACCGGGCAGCGTCCCCGATGCGAAACTCGAGACTCACTCGCGCTATTCTCGATGGAGCAACGGCGCTGACCATTCCTTCCCCCGATCAAGAGGAACGAGACCTATCTATGCGAATCGGCGTACTGACCAGCGGCGGAGACTGTCCCGGACTCAACGCTGTCATCCGTGGTGCGGTGCTCAAGGGCACGAAGATCCACAATCAGGAGTTCATCGGCATCCGCGACGGCTGGAAGGGCGTGGTCGAGGGGCTCACGATGCCGCTCGATCGCCACAGCGTGCGCGGCCTGAGTAAGCAGGGTGGGACGATCCTCGGCACGAGTCGGACGAACCCGTTCGAAGGCCCCCACGGCGGCCCGGACAACGTGCAGGCGACGCTTGACCGCATCGGCGTCGACGCGCTCATCGCCATCGGCGGTGAAGGCACCCTCGCTGCCGCGAAGCGGCTCACCGACGCCGGTCTCAAGATCGTCGGCGTGCCGAAGACCATCGACAACGACCTCGATGCCACCGACTACTCGTTCGGATTCGACACGGCCGTGGAGATCGCCACGGAGGCGATCGACCGGCTGCGCACGACGGGAGAGTCGCACAAGCGCTGCATGGTCGTCGAGGTCATGGGGCGGCACGTCGGCTGGATCGCGCTGCACGCCGGAATGGCGGCAGGGGCCCACGCGATCCTCATTCCCGAGCAGCCGCAGTCGATGGACCAGATCGTGCAGTGGGTGAAGAGCGTCGCCGACCGCGGTCGCGCACCCGTCGTCGTCGTGTCGGAGGGATTCACTCTCGACACCATGGAGGCCCCGCACTCCGAGAAGGGGCTCGACGCGTTCAACCGCCCGCGGCTCGGCGGCATCGCCGACGTTCTCGCTCCCGAGATCGAGGCGCGCACGGGCATCGAGTCCCGCGCCACGGTACTCGGGCACCTGCAGCGCGGCGGCGTGCCGAGCGCCTATGACCGCGTCCTCGCGACGCGCCTAGGAATGGCGGCCATCGATTCCGTCATGGACGGCGGCTGGGGCACGATGCTCGCCCTCAACGGCACCGAGATCGTGCACGTCCCGTTCGAGGACGCGCTCGGCGGACTGAAGACGGTGCCGCAGCACCGGTACGACGAGGCCGCGGTGCTGTTCGGCTGATCCGCGAGCCACACGGCGCAGGAGCGACACCCGTCGCCCTGCGCCGTTCGCGTTGGCGGAAGTCGCTCAGGCGGGCTCGGTCGCGGCGAGGCCGAGCACGTCGAGGATCCAGGCCATCTCCCACGCCCGCTCCTCCCACGCGGCGTACCGCCCGCTGACGCCGCCGTGCCCGGCGTGCATCTCGGTGCGCAGCAGCACGGGAGCGCCGACATCGCGCAGCCGGGCCGTCCACTTCGCCGGTTCGGCGTACAGCACGCGCGTGTCGTTGAGACTCGTCGTGGCGAGGATGCGCGGATACCGCACTCCCTCCCGCACGTTCTCGTACGGCGAGTACGACTTCATGTACGCGTACACGTCGGCCTCGTGCAGCGGGTCGCCCCACTCGTCCCACTCGATGACCGTGAGCGGAAGCTCCGGGTTGAGGATCGTCGTGAGGGCGTCGACGAACGGAACGGCCGCGTGGATGCCCGCGAACAGCTCCGGCGCGAGGTTCGCCACGGCGCCCATGAGCAGGCCGCCCGCGCTGCCGCCCTCCGCGACGAGCCGGTCGGGACTCGTGCGGCCCTGCTCGATCAGATGCCGCGCGCACGCGACGAAGTCGGTGAACGAGTTCTTCTTCCGCAGCAGCTTGCCGTCTTCGTACCAGTACCGGCCGAGCTCGCCGCCGCCGCGAACGTGCGCGATCGCGAAGGTCACACCGCGATCCAAGAGCGAGAGCCGCGCGATCGAGAACGACGGATCCATGCTCGCCTCGTACGAGCCGTAGCCGTAGAGCAGCAGGGGGCCGGATGCCGCTTCGCGCCGTCGCACGATCGAGACGGGCACGCGCGCCCCGTCGTCGGCGATCGCCCACTCCCGGCTCTGCTCGTAGAGCGCCGGGTCGTAGCCGCCGAGAACGGGCTGCCGCTTGAGCACGCTCAGCGCGCCCGTCACCGGCTCGAGCTCGAACACTGTCGACGGCGTCACGAACGACGTGAAGCTGAGCCGCAGCGTGGGCTGCTCCCACTCGGGATTGCCGCCGAAACCCACCGTGTACAGCGGCTCCTCGAAGCGCACGGGAGCGATGGTCGCATCGCGCAGGCCTGCGGATGCGGCGAGCTCGATCGTGCCGATGCGGGTGAGGCCGTCCTCGCGGTACTCGACGGTGAGTCGATCGCGGAACGCCTCCACGCTCTCCAGCCGACGCACGGGATCGTGCGGGAGCACGCTCCAGGTCGCCGCGGGATCGGAGAGTCGCGCCGCGGGCACCGCGTCGAGCCGGAATCCCGGAGCATCGCTGTTGTGCAGCACGAGCAGCACGTCCTCGCCGTCGACGACGGCGTGCTCGACCTCGTACTCGACGCCCTCGCGCCGTGGCCACACGACGACGGGAGCGGCATCCGGCGTCTGCGCATCGATCAGCTGCCACTCGCTCGTGATGTTGGAGCCGATCGCGAGCGCGATGTAGCGTCCGCTGCGGGTGACGCCCGCGCCGACCCAGAACTTCTCGTCGGGCTCATGCAGCACCACCTGGTCGTCGGATGCCACCGTGCCGACGCGGTGCCGCCACACGGTGTCGGGACGCCACGACTCGTCCACCGTCGTGTAGAAGATCCACTCGCCGTCGGGGGAGAACACGGCGCCCGAGAACGTGCCCGGAATCTCGTCGGTCAGGTTCTGGCCCGTGCTGAGGTCGCGCACGCGCAGCAGGTAGCGCTCGTCGCCGGTCGTATCGACGGCGTACAGCAGCCGTGTGCCGTCTCGGCTCACATCGAACGAGCCCAGACGGTAGAACGAGTGCCCCTTCGCCTCGGCGTTGTCGTCGAGAACGAGCATCTCGCCGGGGATCTGCTCGGCGGCATCCGGATTCGGGGGAGTCCAGTCGTGGGCGGGCGCGCGCATGTGGCTCGCGTACTGCTTGCCTTCCGCGGTGCGCGCGTAGTACCACCACTGGCCCTCGCGCACGGGCACCGAGAGGTCGGTCTCCTTCGTGTGCGTCTTGATCTCCTCGAACAGTCGCCGCCGCAGCCCGGCGAGGTGGGCGGTCTGCTCGCGCGTGTACGCGTTTTCGGCCTCGAGGTAGTCCCGCACCGCGGGGTCCTCCTGCTCGCTCAGCCACGCGTAGGGGTCGGAGAACGTGTCGCCGTGGTGCTCGCGCGTGAACGGACGCTGCGCGGCGTGGGGAATCTCGGTCATGACTCCACGGTAGTCGCGACCGCTACGGTGGAGGCATGACACAGATTCCCCAGCGATCCCTCCGCGACGGCACCAGCATCCCCGGAATCGGCTTCGGGACCTATCCGCTGCAAGGGGAGGACGCGACGAGCGCGGTGCTCGCCGCGCTCGAGAACGGGTACCGGCTCATCGACACGGCCGTGAACTACGAGAACGAGGCCGCGGTCGGCCGCGCGCTCGCCGAGACGCCCGTGCACCGCTCCGACATCGTTGTCACGACGAAGCTGCCGGGCAGGCATCACGGCTACCAGCAGACTCTCGACTCGTTCGAGTCCTCGCGCGCGGCGCTCGGGCTCGACCAGATCGACCTGTACCTCATCCACTGGCCGAACCCGAGCGTGGGCAGATTCGTCGACGCGTGGCGCGCCATGATCGATCTGCAGAAGGACGGACGGGTCCGCTCCATCGGCGTGTCGAACTTCACCGTCGACTTCCTCACCCGGCTCGCCGCCGAGACCGGGGTGCTTCCCGCCGTCAACCAGGTCGAGGTGCACCCGTACTTCCCGCAGGAGGACCTCATCGCCTTCCACACGAAGCACGACATCGTGACCGAGGCGTGGAGTCCGCTCGGCAAGCGCGCGGCGCCCTACAACGAGGCCGTCGTCGTCGACATCGCCCACGCCCACGAGGTCACGCCCGCGCAAGTGGTTCTGCGCTGGCACGCGCAGCGCGGCGTCGTGCCGATTCCGAAATCGCAGAACCCCGAGCGCCAGCGCGAGAACCTCGACGTGTTCGGCTTCAGCCTGAGCGACGAGGAGATCGCCGCGATCACCGCCCTCGGTCGGCCCGACGGCCGCCTGTTCGGCGGCGACCCGAACACGCACGAGGAGATGTAGCGTGCCCCACCCCGACGTGTGCGTGTGCTATCTGCTGCGCGAGACGCCGGACGGAGTCCACGTGCTGCTCGGGCGCAAGAAGCGCGGGCTCGGCACCGGCAACATCGTCGGCCTCGGCGGGAAGCTCGAACCGGGTGAGGATGCCGCGACCGCCGCCGTCCGCGAGATCCGCGAGGAGTCCGGTCTCGCGGTGGCGCGCGAGGCGCTGCAGCCCCGCGGGCGCCTCGACTACCGCTTCCCCTTTCGGGAGGAGTGGAGCCAGGTCTCGCACGTGTTCGTGTGCACGCGCTGGCAGGGGGAGCCTCGCGGCTCCGACGAACTCGACCCCGTGTGGTATCCGCTTCACGGCGTGCCGTACGGGCAGATGTGGGACGATGCCCGCTACTGGCTGCCGGACGTTCTCGCCGGCGGCACTGTCGACGCACGATTCGACTTCGCCGAGGACCTCGCGACCGTCGCCCGGTCCACGGGCGTCGAGGCGGCCTCGTGACCCGCACCGCCCTGCACCGGCTCGCTCGGCGCTTCGCGATCGGCGTCATCGTCGCAGCGGGCGCGGTCGCCGGGGTCGCAGCCGCTCCTGCGGCCGCTCTCGCTCCGGCACCGGTCGCCGTCCGCGGCGACGTCGATGACTTCAGCTTTGCCTCCTACGAGGGCGACTTCGCTCTCGGCCGGGACGAGTCCGGGCGAGCGCTGCTCACGACCACGGAGGCCTTCGTCGCCCGGTTCCCGCAGAGCGACCAGAACAAGGGAATCGTCCGCGCGATCCCGCAGTCCGCCGACGGCGTGGACCTGCACACCGAGGTCGTCTCCGTCACGAACGCGGCCGGCGAGGACGTGCCGTACACCGTCGAGTCCGACGGCGGCTTCCTCGAGGTCGCCACGGGAACCGACGACTACGTGCACGGCGACCAGAGCTACGTCATCACATACCGTCAGGTCGACGTGGTGCGCGCCTTCGCCGACACCGACGCCGAGGAGTTCTACTGGGACGGACCCGGAACCGGGTGGGAGCAGCCGTTCGAGAGCGCCGTGATGCGCGTGCACGTTCCCGCCGAACTCGAATCCGCGCTCACAGGCAGCGCGGCGTGCTACGCCGGAAGCCAGGGCTCCGACTCACAGTGCCGCATCGATGCGCGCGAGACGGACGGGGAGACCGTGTTCACGACCTCCAGCGAACGTCTCGACGCCGAGCAGACGGTGACGGTGGCGGTCGGCTTCCGCAACGGCACGTTCACCGAACCGGTGCGTCCCATCACGTGGCCGGTGTTCACGATCGTGCCGGTCGTGCTCCTCGTCGTGAGCCTCGCGCTTCTCGTGGTCGCCATCGTGGCGCGCCGGCTCAGCGTGCGCGACGAGAAAGGCCGCGGCACCGTCATCGCCGAGTACTCGCCGTCGGGGGCCGGGCTGCGCATGGAGGCGGACATCGTCGATCGTGCCGGGCGCTACGTGCCCGCCGCCATGATCCGTCTCGCGGTGTCGCGCGCCGCACGCATCATCGACAGGCCCGAGCACAAGTCGTTCACGCTCGAGCTCGTCGACCCCTCCCGCATCCCCGACGAGGACAAGAAGCTGTGCGCGCGGCTGTTCGACGGATCGCGCCACGTCGACCTGTGGCGCAACGACGCCGAGCTCGGCAGCTATCTGCAGGGCGCCCCCGGCCGGCTGCGCCGCGCGGCGGAGAAGGCCGGGCTCCGCGTCGTGCGACGGGTGCCGCGTCGCGGTCTGCTGCTCGGCGCCGCCGGCGCGGCGGCCGCCGGCAGCATCCTGTTCGTGATCATCGCGAGCCAGTTCTACGCCGTCACCGACGTCGCCGGGCTCGCCGTCATCGTCGCCGTCGGCTCCTTCATCGCCGACGTCATCATCACCGCCAAGCGCAGCGCGCGCACGAAGCGCGGAGCGGAGCTCCGCGAGTACGTCGAGGGGCTCAAGCTGTATCTCACGGTCGCGGAGGAGGACCGCATCCGGATGCTGCAGAGCCCGACGGGCGCGGAGCGCATCGACGCGGGCGACGCGGGGGCCGTGCTCGTGCTCTACGAGAAGCTGCTGCCGTATGCCGTGCTCTGGGGAGTCGCCGATTCGTGGGCGCGCGTGCTCGAGCAGCGATACCGCGTCGCGGGAACGGGAAGCGACTGGTTCGTCACTCAGGCGGGCGTGCCGCTCGGCTCCCTCGTGCGCGGCGTCTCCGCGTTCACGATCACGAGCGGCACGGCGACACCGTGGGCGCAAGCGGCCTCGACCAGTTCCTCCGGCGGCTCGACGGGCGGCGGCTTCGCCGGCGGGGGCGGAGGCGGCGGCGGGGGAGGCGGCCGGTGAGCGTGCACCGCCTCGCGGCGCGCTCGCTTCGAGTTGACCGGCGAGCCGTCCGGGTGCGAGTATCAATTACGTCCGCCTTAACCGCCGTTGTTCGAGCGCCGAACTTCTCATGACGTTTCGAGAAGGCGGCGCCTGCATCACGACCTGAATCAGAGATACTTTCCGGTGGAAATAGCCTCCTTAGTCGTCGTACTCGTCATCGGGTTCGCTCTCTTCTTCGATTTCACGAACGGCTTCCACGACACGGCGAACGCCATGGCGACTCCCATCGCGACGGGCGCGATGAAACCGAAGGTCGCTGTCGGCGTCGCGGCCATCCTCAACCTCGTCGGCGCGTTCCTGTCGACGGAAGTGGCGAGGACCATCTCGGGCGGCATCATCCGCGAGGGCCAGGGCGGCGTGCTCATCACGCCCGACCTCATTCTCGCGGGTCTCATCGGCGCCATCACCTGGAACATGGTGACGTGGCTGTTCGGGCTGCCCTCGAGCTCCTCGCACGCGCTGTTCGGCGGGCTCATCGGAGCGGCCATCGTCGGCGTCGGCGTGCACTCCGTCGACTTCGGCGTGCTGCTGTCGAAGGTGATCCTGCCCGCGCTCATCGCGCCGCTCACCGCCGGAGTGATCGCCTTCCTCGTGACGCGCATGGCGTACGCCATGACGCGTCGCTACGACCGCAAGGTCGACGGCCGCAGCGGCTTCCGCTACGGCCAGATCTTCACGTCATCCCTCGTCGCCCTCTCGCACGGAACCAACGACGCGCAGAAGACGATGGGCATCATCACCCTCGCGCTCATCGCGGTGGGCGCGCAGGACGCCGGCACGGGCCCGCACATCTGGGTCGTCACCGTGTGTGCACTCGCAATCGCCCTCGGCACGTATGTGGGCGGCTGGCGCATCATCAAGACGCTCGGCACGGGCCTCACCGAGGTGAAGCCTGCGCAGGGCTTCTCGGCCGAGGCGTCGACGGCGGCCACGATCCTCGCCTCGAGCCACCTCGGCTTCGCGCTGTCGACGACGCAGGTCGCCTCGGGCTCCGTGATCGGCTCCGGCCTCGGACGGCGCGGCTCGAAGGTGCGCTGGGGCACGGCCGGCCGCATCGCCCTCGGCTGGCTCATGACCCTGCCGGCCGCGGCCATCGTCGGCGCCCTCGCGGCTCTGCTCGCGGGCTTCGGAGCCTGGGGCGTCATCGCCGACACCCTCGTCGGCGTCGTGGTGATCCTCGGAATCTTCCTCTGGTCGCGCCGCGAGCAGGAGCACCGTGAGGCGATGATCGCTGATGTCGCGGCATCCGGTGAAGCGGTCGACATCAAGGCGAAGCGAAAGAAGAAGGCAAAGAAGTGATCGATTGGGTAGCGTTTCTCATCGTCTTCGCCTCGGCGCTGATCGGCGCGCTCGTCGTCGTCGGGCTCTACGCGCTCGGCCTGCGCCTGCTTGTCACGGCCGGCCGAGTGCCCGTCGTCGTGCCGGCGGAGTTCACGGACGCCATCACGGTGATGAGCCCGAAGAAGATCGCCCAGGCTGAGAAGAAGGCGGAGAAGGCGGCGCGCAAGAACCCGCTGACGCCCGCCCAGCAGATGGCGGCGCGAGTGGGTGCGTACGCGTGCTTCGTGCTGTGCGCGGGTGCCGTGCTGTTCGGCATCTACCTGATCGTCCCGGCACTGCACGGGGGCTGATAGCGCTCGGGGCGCTCCGGCTGTCGCCGAGCGCCCCGAGCACAACCCCGCGGGGGAGTCACTCCGTGCCGCGCCACCGTCCGATCCACGTCATGACGTGGTAGATCGCGATGGCCGCGATCGTTCCGAAGGCGATGCCGTTGAACGTGACACCGCTCGCCTCGTCCGACCAGACGAAGTTCGCGATGCCGATGATGAGGGCGGTCGCTGCCGTGAACTGATTGACGGGCTTGTTGAAGTCGACTCTGTTGTCGAGCCAGATCTTCACGCCGATGATGCCGATCATGCCGTACAGCGCCGTGGTCACGCCGCCGAGAACGCCGGCGGGAATGGTGTTGATGAGCGCGCCGAACTTCGGTGACAGTGCGAGCACGATGGCCACGAGGCCCGCGACCCAGTACGCCGCCGTCGAGTAGACGCGAGTGGCCGCCATGACGCCGATGTTCTCGCCGTACGTCGTCGTCGCCGAGCCGCCGCCGAACCCGGCGAGCATCGTCGCCAGGCCGTCTGCGAGCAGGCCGCGACCCGTCTGCTCGTTCACGGACGGGTCCGTCATCTGCGCGACGCCGCGAATGTGCCCGACGTTCTCAGCGACGAGCACGAGCACGACGGGCAGGAACGCGGGGAGCAGCCCCCACAGTTCAGGGTGCGTGAACGGGTTCTCCGGCGCCGACAGGTGCGGGAAGCCGATCCACGCCGCTTTCTGCACGGTGGAGAAATCCACTTCGCCGAGGAACGCGGCGGCGATGTAGCCGACGACGACGCCGAGGAAGATCGAGAGCCGGCCGAGGATTCCGCGGAACAGCACCGACGAGAGGATCACCGCCGCGAGTGTGATGGTCGCGCTGATCGGAGCGAGCTTGAAGTTGTTCCAGGCGGCGGGACCAAGGTTGAAGCCGATGAGGGCGACGATGGTGCCGGCGACGACCGGGGGCATGACGGCGTCGATCCAGCCGGAGCCTGCGACCTGGACGATGACGCCGATGAGAACGAGGAGGAGCCCGACGGCGATGATGCCGAACTGGGCGGCACCCATCGACTCGGCGGCGGTGGCGGCGGTGATGGGCGCGATGAACGCGAACGACGAGCCGAGGTAGCTCGGCAGCCGGTTCTGCGTGATGAGCAGGAACAGCAGCGTACCGATGCCGGAGAACAGGAGCGTCGTGCTCGGGTCGAAACCCGTGAGAATCGGGACGAGGAACGTCGCACCGAACATCGCGACGACGTGCTGGGCGCCGATTCCGATGGTCCTCGGCCACGAGAGCCGTTCAGCCGGGCCGACGATCTCTCGGGCATCGACGTTCTTGCCATCGCCGTGCAGTGTCCAGGGAAGGCCCATGCGATCTCGCTCTCAGTCTCGAGTGGTGGTGGACGGAACTCGCCCTTCGATACCGTAGCGGCATCCGGTCGTCTGCGCGGGGACGAGCGATCGTCGGGGGCAATAGGATGATTCCGGCGGCGACTCGGCCGCTCTCTCTCCACCCCGACGAAGGGGCGTGCCACGCCCACAGGAAGGACCCCTGCGTGTCAACCGGTACCACGGCGCCCAGCCGCCTCGATCGCTTCTTCGAGATCACCAAACGCGGTTCGTCCGTCGGCGCTGAGGTGCGTGGCGGCGTCGTCACGTTCGTGGCGATGGCCTACATCGTCGTGCTCAACCCCATCATCCTCTCGTCGGGCGCCGACGTGACGGGAGCAACGCTCGACTTCGCGCAGCTCTCTGCCGTGACAGCCCTCACGTCGGGTGTCATGACGATCCTGTTCGGGGTCATCGCCCGGCTGCCGTTCGCGTTCGCGGCGGGGCTCGGCATCAACTCCTTCCTCGCGTTCAGCGTCGTCGGGCAGGTAACGTGGGCCGAGGCGATGGGCCTCGTCGTGGTCAACGGGCTAATCATCGTGCTTCTGTCGGCAACCGGCCTGCGCCGAATGATCTTCGACGCCGTCCCGATGCAGCTCAAGATATCGATCACCGTGGGCATCGGCCTGTTCATCGCGTTCATCGGCTTCGTCAACTCCGGCTTCGTCACCGCGACCGGGCAGGCCTCGCCGCCCGTCGGCCTCGGGGTCGGCGGCTCCGTCGCAACCGGTCCAACGATCGTGTTCGTCGTGACGCTGCTCATCACGGGAATCCTCGTCGCCCGCAAGGTCAAGGGCGGTCTGCTCATCGGCATTCTCGCCGGCACGATCATCGCGATGATCGTCGAGGCGATCTTCCACCTCGGGTCATCGGCCGACAATCCCGGCGGCTGGAGCCTTGCGGTGCCGACCCTGCCGAGCAGCATCGTGGCGGTGCCCGACCTCGGTCTTATCGGCCAGTTCTCGTTCGGCAGTTTCGGTCGCATCGGCATCCTCGCCTCTCTCATGCTCGTGTTCACGCTCGTCTTCACAAACTTCTTCGACGCCATGGGAACCATGACGGGCCTGTCGAAGGAGGCGGGCGTCGCCGACAAGGACGGCACCTTCCCGCGTCTCAAGTCAGCTCTGATCGTCGAGGGCGTCGGCGCTGTCGTCGGCGGCGCCACGTCCGGCTCCTCGAACACCGTGTTCGTCGAGTCTGGCGCCGGCATCGGCGAGGGGGCGCGCACCGGCTTCGCGAACCTCATCACGGGCGTGCTGTTCCTGCTCGCGATGTTCTTCACACCGCTCACGAGCATCGTGCCCAGCGAAGTGGCTGCTGCTGCCCTCGTCATCGTCGGCTGCCTCATGATGGCTCAGATCCGGGAGATCGACTGGAGCGATGTCTCGGTCACGCTTCCCGTCTTCCTCACCGTCACGGTCATGCCGCTGACGTACTCGATCGCCAACGGCATCGGCGCGGGATTCATCGCGTGGGTGATCGTGCGCTCCCTGTCCGGAAAGGCACGCCAGATCAGCCCGCTGCTGTGGATCGTGGCTGCCGGCTTCGTCGTCTACTTCGCACGGGGCCCCATCGAGGCGCTCGTCGGCTGACGGTTCGTCGACAGGCGCCCGGCATGCGAGAGCATGTCGGCCGCGCTCGTTAAGCTGTGCCCATGTCTGTTCAGCTCGGCCAGCATGCTCCCGCACGGCACACCGTCGCCCACTTCAGCGACCCGCACTTGCTTTCCGGCGGGAGACAGCTCTACGGAAGGGTGCCGACCGACGAGAACCTCGCACAGGCTCTGCTGCAGCTCGAGCGCACAGGGCTGAACCCGACGGCCATCGTCTTCACGGGAGATCTCACGGATCTCGGCGAGCCCGACGCCTACCGGCGGCTGCGTGACGCCGTCGACCCCGTTGCCGAGCGGCTCGGCTCGACAGTGATCTGGCTCATGGGAAACCACGACGAGAGACCGGCGATGCGCTCTGTCATGCTCGACGAGGTCGCGAGCGAGGAGCCTGTTGACCGCGTGTGGGACTTCGACGGACTGCGCTTCATCGGGCTCGACACGAGCGTTCCCGGATACCACCACGGCGAGCTCACGACCGCGCAGCTGCGGTGGCTCGACAGCGAACTCTCGAAGCCTGCTCCGCACGGCACCATCATCGGGCTCCATCACCCGCCCATTCCCGCGCCCCAGCCCATCTTCGACATCCTGGAGCTGCGCGAGCAGAGCCGTTTCGCCGACGTCGTTCGCGGGCGTGACGTCCGCGCAATCCTCGGCGGACACTTGCACTATTCCAGCCATGGCACATTCGCCGGCATACCGGTGTCGGTCGCCGCCGCGACCTGCTACACGATGAACCTGTCCATGCCGCAGCGTGCCGTGAACGGCATGGCCGGAGGGCAGGCGTTCAACCTCGTGCACGTGTACGAGGACACGATCGTTCATTCAGTGGTGCCGCTGGGCGATCACGCGGGATTCGACTCGTTCACCGACGAGTTCATCACGCGGCTCGAACAGATGACGCCGGACCAGCGCGTCGAGGCGTTCTCGCGAAAGCGCTGATCCGGCGTCGGCCGGTCGTCAGAGGGAGACGTCACCGCACAAGTGAACCTCGACCCCCAGGTGGTCGAAGAACGCGGCCTTGGCGAGGAGCGCCTTGTCCGCCGTCTCCGCGTCAGGCGCGTAGACCACTTGCGCGTGATTGGCCTTATGCCGGGCCATCAGCTGGTCCCGAGAGACACCGTCGAGCACCGCGTGCATGATGGGCCACTGCGGGTCCGTCGCGTTCAGGCGGCGCTGGGTCTCTTCCTCGGGCAGCTCGACGACGTGGCCGCGACCGATGTCGAGGTGAAGGCGGCCGTTCTCGATGTAGACGCGCGACCAGACGATCTCGCCGGGCTTGGACACCCCGGAGAGGGTTCCGCCGCCCTTGGGGAAGAAGTGCGGCACCTGGCGCATGCTGTAGCTCTTGTCGTAACCGCCGTTGTGGCTCGCCGGCACGGCGCCGGAGATCTCGAAGACCCACACGAATTCGCCGTCGTACTCCTCGCCCCAACGGACGTCGTGGAGCGTGTTCGCCGGGTCGAGCCCCATCGCGGTCCAGATGCGGTTCGTGACGAGCGCGTCGACGGCGACGCCCTCGTCGACCTCGTTGAAGTGGGGGAGCGCCTTGCCGGCGTACAGCTCCCGCGAGCCATCCCGCGAGAGCACTTCGGGGCGTTCGACGTTGTTGAGCAGTCCCTCCGCGAGGTCGCTCGCGCTCGTCATGTCCTTGAGTCCTTGCTGGTACTGGATGCCGACGGCGTCGAGGCCGAAGTCGTCGCTGATGCGCAGGGCCGCGATGTACATCTTCATCTGCTCGTGCACTTGCGCCGGGGTGAGCTCGGTCGCGTCGTCGGTTCCGAAGTGGAACGTGAAGCCGCGGTCGTCGAGCCACTGGCGTGCGGCCTCGGCCTCGGCATCCGTCACTCGCGCCATCTCGGCGAGCAGGGCGCTCTGCGAGAGCCGCTCCTTGTAGATGCCGAGCGGATTGAGCAGCTCGTCGTCGATGATCGCGTTGTACATGCCCATGCAGCCCTCATCGAAGACGCCGATGATCGCCTTCTCGGTTCGCAGCTGCTCAGCGAGCGCCCGACCGAGCCGCACCTCTTCGCTCGAGCCGTCGAGCTCGGGCAGAACCCGCACGTGCGAGAGGTCGTGCGTGATGGAGCCCGTCTCGAGCCACTCACGGAGCTTGCCGAGCGCCCACTCGTCGGTGAAGTCCTTGCTCCACAGCGCCGAGTAGCGGATGCCCGCCTTCGTCATGCTTCCCGTGAGGTTCAGCAGCCCGACGAGGCCGGGGAAGTCGCCCGCCCAGTTCGCGACGACGAGGATCGGGCCCGTGTGGGTCCGCAGCCCGGGCAGCACGTGGTGCGAGTACTGCCACACGGCGTCGACGACGACGAGCGGAGCGTCAGCCGGGATGCCGCGGAAGACGTCCATGCCCTTCTTCTGCGAGTCGATGAAGCCGTGCCCGGTCTCCGGGTCGACGTCGTGCGCGCGCACGACCGACCAGCCGAAACGCTCGGCCGCCGCGGCGAAGTCGGCCTCGAGCTGCTTCTGCGTCTCCCACCCTGCCTCGTTCGCGCTGAGACGAAGATCGCCGGACGCGACGGTGTACAGGGTGTTCGGCTCGGCCGTCGGGGCCGCATGCTCGACGGGGAAGGCGTACGAGGCAGATGGCATGGATCCTCCTTGATCGGGATTGTCATCACATCCTGCCCGAAATCGATTTCACGTGCAAGACGACGCGCGCTCGGGAGCGGGGCCGCGGCTCAGTCGCCTGTGCCGAGCACGATGGTCTCGGGCGCGCTCTCCGTCCCCGCGATGCGGCGTAGCAGCACCTCGGCGGCGGTGATGCCGAGGGCGCGGGCAGGCAGGTCGATGACGAGCGTGTTCTCCGGCATGACCGGTGCGCTCGGCAGATCGCCGAGGGAGGCGACGGCGATATCGCCCGACCGGATGCCGCCTTCGTGAAGCGCTTGGAGGGCGCCGATCGCCATCATGTTGTTCGTCGCGACAACGGCGTCGGGCGGCTGCGGAAGGGCCAGCAGCTCGCGCATCGCGGCGCGCCCGCCTAGAACGCGGAAGTCGGCGTGCCGTTCAAGGCCGGCCGTGTCGAGGCCGTGCGCGGTCATCGAGGAGCGCCAGCCCTCGAGGCGCAGCTGAGCGGTCTCGACGCTCTCCGGCCCCGTGATGCACGCGATGCGGCGTCTGCCTTGGGCGATGAGCGCTTCCGTCGCTTCGCGTCCAGCCGCGGGATTGTCGATCACCACCGAGTCCACGCGCCGATCGTGGCTGCGGCGGTCGACGGCGACGAGCGGACGGCCCGCCGAGGCGATGCGGTCGAGATCTGACGCGTCGGATGCCGGCGCGACGATGACGCCGGCCATGTGCTCGAGAACCGCGATGTCGAAGTACGCGGCCTCCTTTGTCGAATCCTCGTCGGTGTTGCACAGCACGACGCTGTAACCCGCCTCGCGGGCGCGGTCCTCGACGCCGCGAGCGATCACGGTGAAGAACGGGTTCTCGATGTCGGGAATCACGAGCGCGATCATGTTCGACGATCTGCGGCGCAGCGAGCGAGCCGTGCGATTGGGTACGAAGGAGAGCTCTTCGGCTGCCGCGCGAACCCGTTCGGCCTTCTCCGGTGAGACGCTCGAGCCATTGATCACGCGCGAGACCGTTGCCGGCGACACCTGGGCGAGGGCTGCGACGTCGTAGATGGTGCTCACGCGGGCTCCGTTCGGCTGGCGGGGTGTGCACAACCATCTATACACCCCAGCCGGCTCGCCCGGCGCGGACGCAGAGGCCGGTAGGCTCCCAGTCATGAGCGAATTTGCTACACGCACGGAGACAGATTCCCTCGGATCGATGGAGATCCCCGCAGACGCGTACTGGGGCATTCACACCGCGAGGGCCATGGAGAACTTCGACATCACGAAGCGGCCGATCTCGGTGTACCCGCACCTCGTCGTCGCCCTCGCGTCCGTCAAGCAGGCGGCCGCTCGCGCGAACGCCGAGCTTGGGGCTCTGAGCCCCGAGAAGGCGGAGCTCATCGATCGGGCGTGCCAGCGCATCATCGACGGCGAGTTCCACGACGAGTTCTGCGTCGGCGTCATCCAGGGCGGCGCCGGCACGTCGACGAACATGAACGCCAACGAAGTGATCACGAACATCGCGCTCGAGATGGCCGGCCACGACAAGGGCGATTACACGTTCATCTCGCCCTACGACCACACGAACCGCAGCCAGTCGACAAACGACGTGTACCCCACGGCCATCAAGATCGCTCTCGCGCGTTCTCTCGTCGACCTGCTCGATGAGCTCGACCTCCTGCGCGAGTCGTTCGCGGGGAAGTCTGAGGAGTTCCGTCAGGTCCTCAAGGTCGGCCGGACACAGCTTCAGGATGCCGTGCCCATGACGCTCGGCCAGGAGTTCCACGGCTTCGCCACGACACTCGGCGAAGACCACAAGCGCCTCTCCGAGACGATCTGGCTGCTCGCCGAGATCAACCTCGGCGCCACCGCGATCGGCACCGGCATCACGGCGGATCCGCGGTACGCCTCCGTGGTTGTGCGGCACCTGAACGCCATCACTGGGCTCAAGCTCGAGACCGCTCCCGACCTTGTCGAGTCGACGAGCGACGCGGGCGCGTTCATGTCGTTCAGCGGAGCCCTCAAGCGGTCGGCGATAAAGCTGTCGAAGATCTGCAACGACCTGCGACTGCTCTCAAGCGGTCCACAGGCCGGCTTTGGCGAGATCAACCTGCCGTCGAAGCAGGCGGGCTCCTCGATCATGCCGGGAAAGGTGAACCCCGTCATCCCCGAGGTGATGAACCAGATCGCCTTCTCCGTCGCCGGAGCTGACACGACGGTGACCATGGCGGCCGAGGCGGGTCAGCTTCAGCTCAACGCCTTCGAACCCGTCATCGCGCACTCGCTGCTGCAGAGCATTCTGTGGATGGCGCGCGGCTGCCACACGCTTCGCGTGAACTGCGTGGACGGGATCACCGCGAACGAGAGTCGTCTTGAGACGATGGTCGGAACCTCTGTCGGCGTCGTCACGGCGCTCACACCGTTCATCGGTTACACCGCCGCCGCTGCGCTCGCGAAGACGGCGCTGCTGACGCACCGGAACATCGCCGATCTCGTCGTCGAGGCCGACCTCATGACGCGTGAGGAAGTCACGAAGCAGCTGTCACCTGCGCGGCTCTCGGGCCTCGAGGCGATCACGACCGCCATCCCGGTAATCGACGCTGAATCAGAACATTCGGCAGTGGGTGGTGAGCTCACCGATTCCTGATACGGCGACGGTCACCGTCGACCTGTCCCGCAGGAACACCTGCGGGTCTCGCGAGTAGCCGGCTCCGCCCGGACTGCCCGTGGAGATCAGCGTTCCGGGCAGCAGCGTCGTCGAGCGCGACAGGTACGAGACGAGCTTCGCGACCGAACGCACCATGAGCCCTGTCGAGGAGTCCTGCATCATGTGCCCGTCGAGAACCGTGGTGATCCGCAGATCCTGAGGGTCGGGAACCTCGTCGGCCGTCACGACGACAGGTCCGGTCGGCGTGAAGCCGTCGAATGACTTGCAGCGGGTCCACTGGGCTTCCGAGTACTGGATGTCGCGCGCCGTGATGTCGTTCACGACCGTGTAGCCGAAGACGTAGTCGAGGGCTTCGTCCTCGGAGACGTCGTGCGCGGCCGTGCCGATGATGACGCCGAGCTCCGCCTCGTAGTCGATGGCCTCGCTCAGCGCGCGCGGCCATGTCGTGGTGCGCAAGTGACCGTTGAGCGAGTTCGGCCACAACGTGAACACGGTCGGCGCCTGGTCGGCTTTGAGCTTCAGCTCGCTCGAGTGCGCCGAGTAGTTCAAGCCGATCGCGATCACGGCCGGCGGAGTGAGCACCGCCGAATCGAAGTCGAGGTCGCTGATTGGAGCCGTCTCCGCGCCCTGGCGGAACGCCGCTTCGGACATCGCGCGGACCCGGTCCAACTCGTCGGGCCCGCGGTCAAGGAGGACCTGGAGGGTCGAGGGGGCGTCGTCGAGGATCTCGTCGAGGAAGAGGGCGTTCTCGCCCTCCACCACTGCGAGTCGTACTCCACCGGCCGCCATGGACGGGTCACTCAGATGCGCAAATCTCACCCATTCAGGCTACCGGCCCGTCGCGCCTGCTCCGGGCAGTCGCTACAGGCCGTTAACGTCCTCATCGCCCGGTGTTCGCGGCGAGGCCTGCGAATCGAAACCGGGCGATGAGTTTGTGTCTCCATCATGCAATGGCGCCGTGCGGAAATCAAGAGTCCGACGAGACTCAGATAAACGCTCCGCTGGCTCGGCTAGATTCGGGGCGGTGGTCTCCGAACCGCAATCTCTGGGAGCTGCGAGTCGACGTGATCGCACGCAACGGTCGGAACGACCGTCATCAGCGCAGAGGAGAGAATGAGCGCGAACTACGGAGGGCCCGCGTCGCCAGCGCCCGCCGGAGGACACAAAGGCCTCATCGTGCTGCTTGGCGTCATGTCCGCCATCGGGCCGATGACGATGGACATGTACCTTCCGGCGTTGCCGCAGATGGTTCTCGATCTCGACGCCTCTGAAGCGGCAATCCAGACCACGCTCACCGGATCGCTCATCGGCATGGCGCTCGGTCAGCTCGTGCTCGGCCCCTTGTCGGATGCCGTCGGGCGCCGTATCCCGCTGCTCGTCGGGCTCATCGTGCACGTCGTCTCGTCGGTGCTGCACCGGCGTTCGCACTGAGAACGCGGTCGCCCCCGCTGGACAATCCCAAGTTGCCACCGTCCGCACGGTCGGCTTGGATGGGAGCATGAGCGATTCCAAGAAGACCAAGCCAGAGGTCGACGCCCCCGTCGGGCCGGCTCCCGAAGAACTCCAGATCGTCGACATCGAGGTCGGAGACGGCCCGGAGGCGCAAGCGTCGTCGGTCGTCGACGTGCACTACCTCGGTGTCTCCTATGACAGCGGCGAAGAGTTCGACTCGTCCTGGAGCCGCGGCGAGAGCATCAATTTCCCGCTGCGCAACCTCATCGCGGGCTGGCAAGAGGGCATCCCGGGAATGCGAGTCGGCGGTCGTCGCCAGCTCACGGTTCCGCCGCAGCTCGCCTACGGACCAGCTGGCGGAGGTCACCCGCTCTCCGGCCAGACCCTCATCTTCGTCATCGACCTCCTCGGAGTGCAGTAGCACGTGGATGCTGCCGCACGAGTGCTCGAACAGAGCGAGACGATCCCGGACTTCCCGAAGCCCGGGATCGTCTTTCGTGACCTGACGCCCGCGTTCGCCGATCCCGAGACGTTCCGAGCCGTCATCGACGACCTCTCCGCCGCTTTCGCGGGGACCTTCGACGCGGTCGCAGGAGTTGAAGCGCGCGGGTTCCTGCTCGCGTCAGCGCTCGCGTACTCGACGAGCACGCACCTCGTCGCTGTGCGGAAGGCGGGGAAGCTGCCGGGCGAGGTGCTGAGCGAGGAGTACGCGCTCGAGTACGGCACGGCGACGCTGCAGCTCAAGCCGTCGTCGCTTCGCGCCGGTGCTCGAGTGCTGATCGTCGACGACGTCCTCGCCACCGGTGGGAGCTGCCGTGCGACCGCGCGACTCATCGAACGCGCGGGCGGCACTGTCGCCGGAATCGGCCTCGTTCTCGAGCTCACGGGGCTCGGCGGCAGGCAGGCCCTCTCTCACTACCCTCTGCACGTTCTTGTGAGCGAACCGGCCTGAGCCTCCGCGCAGACGGGCAGGAGCTGCGATCGCCGACTGCGGACAAGGCAGCAGCTGTGGCACTCTTCTATCAGAGCTGAAGCTTCCGAGAGCTTGAACGTCACATTCTCAAGAAGCTTCGAGCGCTCAGAACGGAGCAGGCATGGCGTCGCAGAAGCAGCAGCTGGACAAGACCGACAGGGCGCTGCTCAAGGCGCTGTCTCTGAACGCGCGCGCCTCCGGAGCACAGCTCGCGGCCGAACTCGGGATCGCCGAGTCGACGGTGTCGCTGCGCCTCAAGCGACTGCAGAAATCGGGTGACATCACCGGCTTCCATGCCGACATCGACCTCGCGGTGCTCGGCGCGCCGCTCCAGGCCGTCATCGCCATCCAGCTCACTCAGCACGATCGTTCCGACATCGAAGCCTTCCGGCGAGAGGTCACCGGGTGGCCGGGCGTGCTCTCTCTCTTCCACCTCGGCGGTCGGGACGACTATCTCCTTCACGTCGCCGCGCGAAGCACGGCCGAGCTTCGGGATTTCGTCGTCAAGTACGTCACCGGGCACCCGGTCGTCGCGCATTCGGAGACCAACATCGTGTTCGAGCACGTCGAGGGCACCGGCTGGCAGGAGCTGCTCGACTGAACCGGCCGAGCCTACCGGGAATGAAAATCCCGCAGCGCGGCTTGCACCAGGTGATGAAACTCTCGGTCCTCGATCTCGTCCCCGTCCGCACAGGCCAGAACTCCGCCCAGGCGTTGGCGGCGTCCGTTCGTCTCGCTCAACGCGCCGACGCTCTCGGCTACACCCGCTACTGGGTGGCGGAGCACCACAACATGCCGTCCGTCGCCTCGACGAATCCCGCGGTGATCATCGCCCTCCTTGCCTCGCGCACAACGAACATCCGAGTCGGCTCGGGCGGCGTCATGCTGCCGAACCACGCCCCGCTCGTCGTCGCCGAGCAGTTCGCCCTGCTCGAGGCGGCGGCCCCTGGCCGCATCGACCTCGGCATCGGCCGGGCGCCCGGCAGCGATCCCGTTGTGACCGCCGTGCTGAATCAGAGCGGCGCGACCAGCGACGTGAACCGCTTCCCCAACAACGTCAGCGACATCATCGCCCTGCTCGGCCCTGACGGTGCAGCGGTGCAGCTCACGAGCGGCAAGGAGTACCCCTTGCGCTCGACCCCGGCCGCGGCCGGCACACCGGAGGTGTGGCTGCTCGGATCGAGCGACTACTCGGCCGGCCTCGCCGCCTCGTTCGGCCTTCCGTACGTGTTCGCGAACCACTTCAGCGGCCAGGGAGCAGAGCGAGCGCTCGAGATCTACCGCAGCGGCTTCGAGCCGTCCGCGTATGCCGACAAGCCGCGCACGTTCATGACCGCCAACGCCGTGGTCGCGGCCACGGCCGACGAGGCCTATGCTCTTGCGCTGCCCAATCTGCAGCACATGGCGCGGTTGCGCACCAACAAGCCGCTTGGCATGCTTGCGACGGTCGAGGACGCCGAGCGCGAACAGACCGATGCTCTCACGGAGGAGTTCATCCAGCAGGCGGTCTCCCGCTACATCCTCGGCGACCCGGCCAGCGCTGCGCGACAGGCCAAACGCCTCGCAGAACAGCACGGCGTCGACGAGCTGATGATCTCGCCCGTCGCCGGTTCCTTCGATGCTGATCCGCTCGACCAGACTCCGGCGCGAGAGCGAACGCTCGAGCTGCTCGCCGCGGAACTCGATCTCACCGCCTGATCGGACTCACGCCGTGTCGTCGCCATCGGCGGTGCGCACCCACATGATGAGCTCCTGCCACGATGCGGTGAGCTCTGTCTCGGTGAGGACGACCTCGATCTGAGCATCCGCATCGTCGATCGCGCGCGGTGGGGGAGAGCAGCGGATGCGGTAGCGGAACCGGTCCGCGCCCTGCGGCTCGCCAGCGTGCGCGGCGTCGGCCCACGGCAGCCGCTCGAGCAGGTCGATCCACGCGTCCGGGTCCGGTTGTGCCGCCACATCGACCCGCCACGCCCTCGGAATGCCGGTGACTCCGCCTGAGCGCTCGACGCTCACGGTTTCGGGCTTCCGAGCGCCCGCCGGCGCCGCCGGGGGAGTGTGCGAGGTGCCGGTGCTCGCGGAAGCGCCCAGCACGCCGACCGTCTGCCAGGCATCCCGCACAGCGCTCGCGACGGTCGCGTCGAATCCCTCCTCTGCAGTCGTGACGGTGAGGGACGCGAAGTCCTCGAACGTGGCATCCGCGGCGAGTCGCCCACCCGTGAGCGTCGCATACCAAACAGCGCCCGCCCGGTCCCACGCGTGCCCGCCGAGCGCCTCCGCCGTGAGATAGAACGCACGGTTGGGGATGCCCGAGTTGATGTGCACGCCGCCCTCGTCGTCCGTCGTGTCGACGTATCCCGCCATCGTCGCCGGCTGCGGGTCCTTCCCGAGCACATCATCGTCATACGCGGTCCCCGGCGCCTTCATCGAACGCAGCGCGATTCCCTGCACCTCGTCGGTGAACAGTCCCGCGCCGACGAGCCACGTCGCCTGATCGACGCTCTGGCCGAGCGCGTACTGCTCGACGAGGCAGCCGAAGACATCGGACACCGACTCGTTCAGCGCCCCCGACTGCCCCTGATACCGCAGGGCCGCCGTTCGCTCGGTGACCCCGTGCGTGAGCTCGTGCCCGATGACGCTCACCGAGATCGTGAATCGGCGGAAGACCTCGCCGTCGCCATCGCCGAACACCATCCTCGTGCCGTCCCAGAAGGCGTTGTCGTAGTCGGTTCCGTAGTGCACGCTCGCGAGCAGCGGCATCCCGGCCCCGTCGATCGAGTCCCGCCCGTAGACGTCGCGGTACAGCGCGTACGTCTTGCCGAGACCGTCGTACGCTTCGTTCACGGCGACGTCATCGGCAGCCGGTGCGCCCTCAGCGCGCACGAGCGCGCCCGGCAGCGACTGCGCGTGCTTCGCGTCGTACACCTCACGCCTCAGACTCCGGGATGCCGCCGCGCTCCGCGGCTGCTCGCGCGGCGTTCCCGTGGCCGCGATCACGGCGCTGCGCCCGGGGCTTTGGGTGAGAAGAGTGCGTCGCGCGGCGGCCGAAGCCGAACGGAACCGCTCGGCGCTCGCGATGCGATCGAGCAGATACGGCGGCACGACCGCGCGAGTTCTTTCCCGGTCCATACCTGATCCTCCCACTCGGGCTGGCCGTTCGAAAGGGGGCGGGAATAGCATGGCGCCTAACCTGGTTGCGCCCGATATCCATTCATTTGCATAAACATTTCAGGAGCGGACGAATGCAATTCGGAATCTTCAGCGTCGGCGACATCACGACCGATCCCACGACCGGTCGCACGCCGACCGATGGCGAGCGGCTTCAGGACGTTCTGACCATAGCCCAGCACGCCGAGGAGGTCGGACTCGACGTCTTCGCCATGGGCGAGCACCACAACCCGCCCTTCTTCCCGTCGAGCCCCGTCGCGATAAACAGCTACCTCGCGGCGAAGACCTCGAAGATCATCCTCTCGACGGCCACAACGCTCATCACGACGAACGACCCCGTGCGCCTCGCCGAGGACTATGCGATGCTTCAGCACCTCTCCGGCGGCCGCATGGACCTCGTCCTCGGCCGCGGGAACACCGGTCCCGTGTACCCGTGGTTCGGTGAGGACATCCGTCAGGGCATCCCGCTCGCGATCGAGAAGTACGCACTGCTCCACCGTTTGTGGCGCGAGGAGTTCGTGGACTGGGAAGGCCAGTTCCGCACTCCGCTTCAGGGCTTCCAGTCCACGCCGCGGCCGCTCGACGGCGTTCCTCCGTTCGTCTGGCACGGCAGCATCCGTTCCCCTCAGATCGCCGAGCAGGCCGCCTACTACGGCGACGGCTTCTTCGCGAACCACATCTTCTGGCCCGCCTCGCACACGAAGAAGATGATCGGACTGTACCGGCAGCGCTTCGAGCACTACGGCCACGGCACCGCCGACCAGGCGATCGTCGGCCTCGGCGGCCAAGTGTTCATGCGCAAGAACTCGCAGGACGCCGTCAACGAGTTCCGCCCCTACTTCGACAACGCTCCCGTCTACGGCCACGGCCCGAGCCTCGAGGAGTTCACCGCACAGACGCCGCTGACCGTCGGCAGTCCGCAGCAGGTCATCGACCGTACGCTCGGCTTCCGCGATTACGTCGGCGACTACCAGCGGCAGCTGTTCCTCATGGACCACGCGGGACTCCCGCTGAAGACCGTGCTTGAGCAGCTTGATATCCTCGGCGGAGAGGTCGTGCCCGTGTTGCGTCGCGAATTCGACTCGCTTCGCCCCTCGCACGTCCCCGACGGCCCGACTCACGAGGCTCTCGTGGAACAGCGGAATGCCGCGGCGCTCGCCGGCGTTGACAGTGAGGCGGCTACCGCAGGATCGGAGAATTGACTATGACAACACGGAAGCTCGCGGTCATCGCGGCCGGCCTCAGCAACCCCTCGTCGACCCGCATGCTGGCGGACCGGCTCGCCGAAGCCACCGAGAGCAGGCTTCGCGAACGCGACATCGACGTGGACGTCCAGGTGTTCGAACTGCGCGATCTCGCGCACTCGATAACGAACAACATGCTGACCGGGTACGCCGACGACAAGCTTCAAGACGCGATCGACGCCGTCTCAGGCGCCGACGGGCTCATCGCCGTGACCCCGATCTTCAAAGCGAGCTACGCCGGGCTGTTCAAGTCGTTCATCGACGTCGTCGACAACACGGGGCTGACCGACCTCCCCGTCGTCATCGCCGCGACGGGAGGAACGCCGCGGCACTCGCTCGCCCTTGATTTCGCGATCCGCCCGCTGTTCACCTACATGCACTCCATCGTGGTCCCGACGGGCGTCTATGCGGCGAGCGAGGACTGGGGCGCGGGCGCCGACACAGTGAAGTCCCTGCCCGACCGCATCGAACGCGCGGCAGGCGAGTTGAGCGCGCTCATGGAGAGCTCGGAGCGTTCGCAGCGGGTCACGGATCCGTTCGCTCTCGACGAGACGTACGACCAGCTTCTCGGCGGCTTCCAGGGCAACTGACCGGACGCAGAGATCGAGCGGGGATCATCGATACGTCGATGATCCCCGCTCGTTGTCGTGGTGGATGCCGCGGTCAGCCCGTCTTGCGCCGGAACTCCCGCTGCGCGTGGTCCTGACGCTGTGCGTGGTCGACGGGCGAGCTGTCGCGCAAGTGCGCCTCGCCCTCAGCGCGCTGGTTGTTCTTCTTGCGGTCGAGAGCTTCGCGGAACTTCCGCTTCACGTCTTCTGAGGCACCTTCTGGAGTCGGTTTTTCTGAGCTCATGACCCTCCCTGCGTCGAAACGGCTGTGTGGCCGGCCGCGGCCGTCGCGGTTGCACCAACACTAGGCGATCCCGACCAGCGTCACCAGATGAATCGCGGCCCGGTTACGCCTGAGGCGGCAACGGCGAGCGGCCGTGCGTCTTCACGTACCGGCGATACCACGGCCAGCGCGCGGCGGCGAGCACGACGAACGCGACGCCGAGTGCTGCGAAACCGAGCAGGAGCCACATGGCGACGCCGAATCGATCGCCTTGCGTGTGCGCGAGGGCGAACAGCAGCGCACCGAGAACGAGCATCGCCACCCCGAAGAGGAAGCTGCGTACGGGGTGGAGGGTGAACTCGATGACGCGGGGTCGTCGGGTGGTCAGGTCGTCGAGGCTGTCGGTCGGGGAATTCTCTGCGGCAGTCACGCTTTCCACCGTAGCCCGAGGGGCTCGCTTTGTCCCATCGGCGGTTCTCGCGCCAATGAGCATCTCGAACAGGCGTTCGAAAGAATGTCGGTGGCTCGTGGTGGACTTGCTTCATGGACAACACGAATGAACGACCTGACGAGCCAGAGGACGCCGCACCGGGGCGCGCCGCCGACATGCTGTCTTTCATGATCGACGGCATCGCGTCCCAGTACGCGCTTCTCGCGACCGTGCACGCGCGCGTGGCGAGCATGATGAACATGGCGGTTGCCGCAGCCAGCCGCAACGAGCACCTTCTCGTCCATACCGACAGCCCCGGCACGTCGGCGCAGCAGATCACAGAGCTCACGCGCCGTGCCCTCGTCGCCGAGATCGCGACGGCCGCGAGGCTCTCTGAGCGCATGGTCTCCTCGATGCTCGACGAGAGCCAATCGCTGGCAAACGAGCTGCCCGACACGCTCGGCGCGCTCCGCGACGGGGCGATTGGCTATCAGCACGCGCGGCAGCTCATCGACCAGGCGTCGACGCTCGAGCCGCACGACAGGAAGGCGTTCGAGGACGCAGCGCTGAGGGCGGCGAAATCGTCGACTCCGCCGCAGTTTCGGCAGTCGGCACGCAAGATTCGGGAGCGCATGTACCCCGAGACTCTCGAGGAGCGCCGCACGCGGGCGGAGAAGGACCGACGCGTGGAGTTCATCCCCGGCAACGACGGAATGGCCTGGCTCTCGCTGTACAGCACCGCCGCGACGACGCTCGGCATCGTCACGGCTGCCCACGAAACCGCACAGCGCCTCAAGTCGTCGGGGGATGACCGGACGCAGAGGCAGATTGCAGCGGACGTCGTCGTCGACGCCGTCATGTCCGGTCTCGTCCCTCCCGGAGCAGAGGAGCCGACGCGGGAGGCGCCTGCCCCGCTCGCCGCGGTCCGGCCAACGGTGCACGTCACCGTACCTGTCCTCACGCTCCTCGGCCGGAGCTCGGAGCCCGCCGAGCTCGAGGGATACGGCCCGATCGATCCGAGCATGGCCCGAGAGCTCGCCGCCCACGCCCCGAGCTTTATCCGGATCCTCACCCGCGCAGAGAACGGCGCCGTCCTCTCCGTGGGCCGCGATCGCTATGCGGTGCCGGCGGACTTGAGACGCGCCGTCGAGATCCGTGACGAGATCTGCCGCTTCCCGGGGTGCAATCGCCGTGCGTCCGAGTGTGAGATCGACCACACGAAAGACTGGCAGTTCGGCGGGGAGACCAGCATCCAGAATCTCGCGAGCGTGTGCCGCCCGCACCATCGTCTCAAGCACATGACCCGCTGGAGCGTGGAGCAGGGCGAAGACGGAGCAATGACGTGGACATCGCCGCTCGGCGGACGCTATGTCACCCGCGCGGCGATGACAGCCCGGGCGGTGCCCGTCGGAGACGGAGGGGAGCGCACCGACGACGCCGCTGAGACTCCGGTCGAGGATGCCGGGCGGGCTCCGTTCTGAGACCCGCGACGGATGCCGGTGAATTCACGCATTCTTCAGCGCGGATGGTTCAAGATGGAGAAATGCTGCACCGGCATCCTGTCCTCTCGATCATCACGCTCGCGTACATCGTGTTCGTCGGCTTGGTCACGCTGACCCCTGCGCCATTCGACTCGAACGTGAACGGAACGATCGCACGAGTGCTGCGGCTCTTCGCCCGCCACGAGCTCACCGAGTGGATCACGTACAGCCGGCTTGAGTTCATGGCCAACATCGGCATGTTCGTCCCGATCGGACTCTTCCTCGTGCTGCTTTTCGGTCGCCGATTCTGGTGGGTGGGGATAGCGTTCGGTGTTGCGTTCACCCTGTTCATCGAGGGATTCCAAGGGGTTGTGCTCTCCGCGACGCGGTACTCGACAGTGAGCGATATCGTCGCCAACAGCGCCGGCGCCGTGCTCGGCGTCGGTCTCGGCCTGATCGTCACCGCGGGTTCTGCGCGCCGCGCGCGGGATCGCAAGGCCACCCGGGACCGGCTTCGCACCGCGGCGTGAGTGGGCGGGGCGATCTGCTAGAATTTGTAGGTTGCCGTCCAACGGCCGCGGATAAAGAGAGCCCACACATCCTGTGCCGGGCACCGCGCAACGAGAGGAAGGGGATCGATTCTATGGCACTTGATGCAGAGACCAAGAAGGCGATCATCGAAGAGTACGCTACACACCCCGGTGACACTGGATCCCCTGAGGTTCAGATCGCCGTGATGTCGAAGCGCATCAAAGACCTCACCGAGCACCTGAAGCAGCACAAGCACGACCACCACTCGCGTCGTGGCCTTCTGCTTCTCGTCGGTCAGCGTCGTCGCATGCTCGGCTACCTCGCGGATGTCGACATCACCCGCTACCGTTCGCTCATCGAGCGTCTCGGACTGCGCCGATAAGCGTTCAATCGCACTTCTTTCAAACGGCCGTCACCGAAAGGTGGCGGCCGTTTGCCGTAGCCTGAGGATCAAAGCCGGAGGGAGACCCGTGAGCAGAACCCTGAAGATCGTCCTCGGTATCGTCATCTTCATCATCGCCCTGTGGCTGGCCTGGTGGCTTGTCGGCGTTCTCTTCCACTTGGCATGGTTCATCGTCAAGGCGCTCTTCGCGGTCGTCGTCGCGCTGATCATCGCCGTGCTGTTCCTCATCGCCGTGCGTCGGCGCCGGGACTGATGTCGTCAACGCTCGTCAAGCAGAACCCGGCGGCTCCGAAGGACTTCTTCGAGGCTGAGGCCAGTGGGCTGCGCTGGCTTTCCGCCGCCGGGGGAGCACGATGCGTTCGCGTCGTCGACGCGGGTCCCGGACGCATCGAGCTCGAGCGCATCAGCACGACCCAGCCGAGCCGCGAGGCGGCGTCGGCGTTCGGCCGCGAACTCGCGACGACCCACGACGCCGGCGCTGCGGCTTTCGGCGCCGCCCCCGACGGCTGGTCCGGTCGCCTGTACATCGGCCGACGGGAGATGCCTTCCCACACGGCTGACTCATGGGGAGAGTTCTACGCCCGGTACCGCGTGGAACCCTTCCTCGACACGGCCGTCGACGCGGGAAACCTCAGCTCTGACGAACGCGCGCTGGTCGACACCGCCTGCGGGATCATCGCCTCTGGCGCCTTCGACGACGGTGACGCCCCCGCGCGCATCCACGGCGACCTGTGGAACGGCAACGTGCTCTGGGCCGACTCGGGAGCCGTTCTCATCGATCCGGCGGCTCATGGCGGCCATCGTGAGACGGACCTCGCCATGCTGTCGCTGTTCGGGCTGCCGTACCTCGAAACGGTGCTGGCCGGCTATCAGGAGCGGCACCCGCTGCGCGACGGTTGGCGCGAGCGTGTCCCCGTGCATCAGCTGCATCCGCTCGCCGTGCATGCGGCGGGGCACGGTCGTGGGTACGGTGTCGAGCTCGCCACCGCGGCTCGCGCCGTTATCGCTCTCGCTGGGTGACCGAGGCTACTGCTTCGTACCGTCTGCACGGACGGTCGGAACGCTCGCTGTGCGCGGCCGCTTGGCTCCCGTCGGATCCGTTCGGCTTGGTCCGGGAGGAAGCCCGTCGTGCTTGGCGAAGATCCACTTCGGCTTCGGCTCGATGAGCGGCCGGAACAGGCGTCGCACGGGAGCGGTCGAGAGCCCCACGGCGATGAGGAACGCGACGATGAGCATTCCGATGAGCCACAGCTCGGGAAACGGCTCGTTCTTGAGGATGCCGGACTCCCTGATGGGGTAGAGAACGAAGCTGTGCAGAAGGTACACGTACATCGTCGACTGTCCGAACCCGGACATCCAGTTCTCACGTCGGGGGATGAGGACGAAGAAGGCGGCGATGAGCAGCGCTCCGAGCACGATTATCGCGAGCCGCACGGCGCCCGCCCACCACTGGTCCTCGCCGAGTCCGTCGTAGGAGTCGTCGTAGAAGAACCAGAACCGCAGATCGATCGCGCGCCACGTGTCAAGGAACGCGGCGACGACCGCGACCCAGCCGGCGAAGACGCCGAGCGCGGCGAGACGCAGCCACCACGGCCGCCGCTCTAGCAGCCTCCAGCGTTCCACGAGACGCCAATGCTTGACCTGCCACCCGAGCACGAAGAACGGCAAGATGCCGAAGACGCGCGCGAGGGAGAAGGTGTTGTCGACGTTGTCGAGATAGCCGACGCCGACAGACAGGAAGATCGCCCAGAACAACGGCCAGCGCAGGAGCGCGAAGTAGGGCAGCACGAGCCGGAAGATCGCCAGCGCGAGCAGGAACCACAGCGTCCAGGACGGCTTTGTCGGATTGAGCTCCTGCTTGCCCTCGACGAGGTACTGCACGAAGGACCAGATCGTCTCCATGAACACATAGGGAAGAACGATGTCGGTCAGCACCCGTTTCATCTGGCGGACCGAGGGCGGACCCGATTTTGAGAAGTAGCCGCTGATCATCGCGAAGGCGGGCATGTGGAACGCGTAGATCACGAGATAGACCGTGAGAGCGGCATCCGAGTCGCTGATCAGCCGCTGGATGGCATGCCCCATCACGACGAGGACGATGCACGCGAACCGTGCGTTGTCCCAGAACGGCACCCGCGCTTTCGGCGTCGCGACCGGGCCGGACGGCGGTGTACTCGACATGTGACCCCCTTCAGCAGCGAATCAACCCTAAACCGGTCGGTCGCGTCTGCTGTCGTCCGGCAGGGCCGCGTCGTCGGGCACGCCCGGCGTCTCGGGCAGCCACCACACGATGGTTCCCCAGATGAGAATCATGATGAGCAGCGTCGTGAGGATCGTGAGAACCGGGAAGGGAGTGCCGAGCCAGCGGGTGGCGAACCAGACCGGGATGCCGCTGCCGACGCCGGCCGCGAGAGCGATGGTGACCGGCTGGGCGAGCACGGACCGGACGCCGGTCCGTGGCGCGAGCCATCCGGCCGTGAGCAGGAGCGCGCATATTGCCGCCGCGATCGCGGTGGTCGCGGGGGCAAGCCACCGGTGGTCGAGCCCGAACGGGGCAAGAGCTGTGGGCATGACGATCACGGCAGCAAGCCACGCGGCGTAGGCGAGGGTGACGAGTATCGGGGGGATGGGCCCGGTCGGGGGAACGTCGGAGTCGAGACTGCAGTATCGGGAGCGCAGCGCGAGCACTCCGGAGGCGGCGATGAGAATCCACCACGTCGAGGACACGCCAAGCAAAGCGGTGAACACGGTCGCCATGCACAGCGTCGCGAGTGAGACGACCCCGTATGCTCCGCCATGCAGCAGCGCCCGCGACCGCATGTCCCGGATGCGCGGAAGCGCTTGGCGCGATGCCGGGTTCCGGGACGCATCAAGGCTTCTGACCAAATGGCTCCAGCGGCGATAGGCGTCGATGAACCCCGCTAGCAGGGCGAGGGCTATCGCACCGATGATCGCGTAGGCCGGGAGCGCTTCAAACGGCCGGAGCTCCTCGGGAGTCTGCCGCGGCACCGCCGCGACCACGGCGACGGCGAGGCCGACGACAGCGCCGAAAACGGCGGCGCGCAGCGGCACCGTGATCAGGGGGATCGCGACGGCGAACGGGCGAGCCGCTGCGATGCCGATGCGCCCCGCGAGGCCGCTCGAGCCGTCGAGCGCACGGGAGGCCACTCGGATGATGCGGGAGAGTACGCCGAGTCGGTAGCGGGGGATGAGGTTGTCGAGGGTGTCGGCGCCGAGGGCCAATCTCCGCCGAATCGAGCTCGCGTTGCTGTCGGCGTCGGGCGGTCCGGCAAGTGGCGGGTCGGCGCTCTCGGCAAGGTCCTCAAGCAGCGCCGACTGCACGGCGTCGACGGCGATCTCGAGAGGGGGCTTCCACAGTCCCGCGTTCGGGTCCAGCTGAGTTGGCGCGCCCTCGGCATGGGCCTGCCGGTCGAGGATGCGCACGAGACCCGCCGCAGCATCCAGCCGGCCCCACCACCAGTCGTTGGTGCGCCAGTCGGTGCTCAGGAAGCCGCCGAAGTTCCACAATTGGGAGCCGGCGAGTTTGTCGTCGGCTGTCAGCACGGCGACGCCGAAGAGTCGGTCGACCGTTTCCTCGTCGAGGTCGCTGGGGTGCAGCCGAAGCGCGAGTCTTGCCATCGCCTTCTCCCGGCCGCGCACGAGCGGAATGAACTCCTCGGGCCGGGCCGGCGCCTCGTCGCCCGTGATCCGGGCGAACGAGAGCGACGAGACGGGCTCCGGTATTCCGCGGGGCGCGAGGAACGGTGCGAGGTCGTGTGCTGTGAAGCGTCTGTCGTCGAGCGGGACGCCGCTGAAAGGGTTGTGGATCCATGCCCGCTCGCCTTCCGTCTCGTCGCCGGTCTCCGGTTGGCGTCGCGGGGAGATCGCGCGCAGTCGCGTGACCGCTTCGTTGAGGGCGCTCCACAGCGGCACCGTGTCGGCGGCGGCGTTCGCCTCGACCCACGCGAGAAGCGCGGCGCGTGTGCGGTCCGCGGAGTCTCGTCCGGCGTCGAGAGCGATGGCGGCGGCGAGGTCACGAGCGTCCGTCGCCTCCCCGAGGACGCGATACAGGGCGAGGCGAAGATCTGCGAGCGGCGTGCCCCGGTGCCGACGCGAGCGCTGAGGCAGCGTCTCCAGAGCCCGGACCCACGACAGGGCGCAGAGCGCGGCGTCGAGGGCGGCCTGCGGGCCGTCCGCGATGGCGGAGACGAGAGGAGACGAGAGCCCTGCCTCTGTCGCGTTCTCGTACAGCGGCAGCGCGACCTCGTCGAGCCGCTCGCGGTCCTGATCGCTCCAGCGACGCCACACCACTCGTCTCGGACTGTTCACACCGAGCTGCCACAGCCCGGGGTCGGTGACCACGCCGCTGAAGAACTGCACGTCTGCCGCAGCTCGGAAGCGCACGTACGCGAGCCGCGCCTCGGCCGCGTTGAACCGCGCCGTCGTCGTGGCGGCGTATGCGTCGCCGCGCCCGCTCTCGCGCAGCAGGTCGATGCGATAACGCTCGACCTGGGCGATCTCCTCCTCGCCGGACTCGCGAGCGCCCAGCGTCTGACGACCGGCCCGGATCGCCGTGAGCAGCTGCGACTGACGATCGTTCAGCCGACGCAGCATGCTGAGCGGACCCTTCGCCGGACCGGCGGGGCCGTATCGCGAGGGACGGACCGAGCGCGGCGGCGGGGAAGGGGGCAGCGGGTCGAGGTACAGCAGCGCTCGAGACGAGGGAACCGACGACGCGGAACGACGGATCGCCCGGAACGCCTGATCGACCGGCACGTCATCGAGGATGCTGCCGTCGATGATGCGGAACGGATGATTCCAATCCGCGCGGTGCCCGCTGAAGGCATACGACATGTCCACGTGCGTCGCGTCGCCCGCGACGGATTCGTCCGCTCGCTTCACCTTCGAGAACACGAGCGCCGGTTCGAAGGCGCCCGGGAACGAGGATGTCGATCGGGCCGCGTATGAGAGGCGGGAGAGGTCGGAGCCGTCGCCCGGCGCGTCAGGAACTCGCCGACCCACTTCGCTCGCCGTGCCGTCGTCCGTGCCGATGAAATGGAAGTACCCGCGCGTGTCCTTGGCCTCCGGGTCGCTGCGCGCCGCACTGTCGATGACGGTCGCGGCCAGGTCGACGCTCACGCGCGCGGAGCGATGCAGCGGATGCCGCGCCGAAACCTGCTCGTCGTAGAGCTCGTGCAGGGCGCGCGTGAGCCGCGGCCAGAAATACTCGTCCCCGCGCATTACCGAGTCGACGGGCCGCACGCCCGGTCCGTGCAGCAGCCGTCGCACGTCCGCCGCATCCTGCCACGTCCCCAGGACCGAGTCAGCGCTCGCCGAGGCGCGCTGAGCGACAGCGTAGACGACGGCGTTCAGTCCGCCCGCGCTCGCTCCCGCGAGAACATCGAACTCGACTCCGTCGTAGCCGGCTTGTGCGAGCATGCGCGCATACACTCGCGCTCGCCGCAGCTCCGGTCCGTGCAAGGGAGGCGGCTCGCTCGCGGAACGCGGAACGTAGAAAGCGTCCCAGCCGTGCGTCGTGCGGCAGAGTCGGATGCGCCGCACCATGTCGAGCTCGGCGATCGTGCCGCCGATCCAGACGGCGAGGCTGACACCGCCGCGCAGGGCCAGAGCGACACGCAGAATATGCCCGTGCACACCCTCGCCGAGGGCGTCCTCCGACACGATGCGTGCCGTGGCGTCGGTGCCGAGGCCAAGTGCCACGACGGGAAGCGATGCCGCGCTTCGCCTCATGAGACCTCCCGTCGCCGGTGGCTCAACGCTAGTCCGAGTCGGCTACGACGTGCCAGTGCCCAAGAATCGGGTCCTGAACAGGCCTCTCTGCTAGAATCGCTGCGGTCGGCCTCATGGCCGGCACGCAAGAACGGAGCAGGCCGGCAGGAAGCTGGTCCTCGGTGGTGGATCTCTCTCGGTCGAGGGCGGTTTTCTACTGGAGATCAGCCATGGCGACCTCGGGGTCCCCATGAGTATGTACTGCCTGTTCTGCTCCGTGTTGCCGGGCGCACGCGCGCCCAGCTGACAACAAAGGAGTGTGACCTTGGAAGGTCCAGAAATCACCGCAACCGAGGCTGTCCTCGACAACGGTCGCTTCGGCAAGCGCACGGTGCGCTTCGAAGCCGGCCGCCTCGCGCAGCAGGCGCAGGGCGCCGTCGCCGCATACCTCGACGAGGAAACCATGCTGCTCTCGGCGACGTCCGTGAGCAAGCACCCGAAGGAGAACTTCGACTTCTTCCCGCTGACTGTCGACGTGGAAGAGCGCAGCTACGCCGCGGGCAAGATCCCCGGCTCGTTCTTCCGCCGCGAGGGACGCCCGTCCACTGACGCGATCCTCGTCTGCCGCCTCATCGACCGTCCGCTGCGCCCGTCGTTCGTCGACGGACTGCGCAACGAGGTGCAGATCGTCATCACCGTCCTCTCGATCGCGCCGGGTGAGTACTACGACGCGCTCGCCATCAACGCGGCATCCGCGTCGACCCAGATCTCGGGACTGCCGTTCTCCGGCCCGATCGCCGGTGTGCGCCTCGCGCTCATCCCCGGCAACGGCCAGGCGGAAGACCAGTGGGTCGCGTTCCCGAACGTCGAGCAGGTCGAGCAGGCCGTGTTCGACCTCATGGTCGCCGGCCGCGTCGTCACCGACGCGAACGGCAACAAGGACGTCGCGATCATGATGGTCGAGGCTGAGGCGACCGAGCACAGCTTCGAGCTGATCAAGGCCGGTGCCACGAAGCCGAACGAAGAGATCGTGGCTGCGGGCCTCGAAGCCGCGAAGCCGTTCATCGCCGAGCTCGTGCGTGCCCAGTCGGAGCTGGCCTCGCACGCAGCGAAGGACGTCAAGGAGTACCCGGTCTTCCTGCCGTACACCGACGAGGTTCTCGCCGCCGTGGACGCCGAGGCAGCCGACGAGCTCGCGAAGGTCTACCAGATCGCTGACAAGATCGAGCGTCAGAACGCTGACGACGCTCTCAAGGACCGCGTCAAGGACGCCATCGCGGCGAAGGCGGATGCCGGAGAGCTTCCCGCCGACGCGGTCGGCCAGGTCTCTGCCGCCTACAAGTCGGTCACGAAGCGCATCGTTCGCGGTCGCATCCTCTCCGAGGGTGTGCGCATCGACGGTCGTGGACTTGCGGACATCCGTCCGCTCGACGCCGAGGTGCAGGTCATCCCGCGCGTCCACGGTTCGGCGATCTTCCAGCGCGGCGAGACGCAGATCCTCGGCGTCACGACGCTCAACATGCTCAAGATGGAGCAGCAGATCGACTCGCTGTCGCCGCAGACGCACAAGCGGTACATGCACCACTACAACTTCCCGCCGTACTCGACCGGTGAGACCGGACGCGTCGGCTCGCCGAAGCGTCGCGAGATCGGGCACGGCTTCCTCGCCGAGCGCGCCCTCGCTCCGGTTCTGCCGAGCCGCGAGGAGTTCCCGTACGCGATCCGTCAGGTGTCCGAGGCTCTCGGCTCCAACGGTTCGACGTCGATGGGCTCCGTGTGCGCGTCGACCCTGTCGCTGCTCAACGCCGGTGTGCCGCTGCGCGCTCCGGTCGCGGGCATCGCGATGGGTCTCGTGTCCGACGAGGTCGACGGCGAGACGCGCTACGCTGCGCTCACCGACATCCTCGGCGCTGAAGACGCGCTCGGCGACATGGACTTCAAGGTCGCGGGAACGAGCGAGTACGTCACGGCGATCCAGCTCGACACGAAGCTCGACGGCATCCCCGCCTCCGTGCTCGCCGCCGCCCTGACCCAGGCCAAGGAGGCGCGCACGACGATCCTCCAGGTCCTCAACGCCGCCATCGACGCGCCCGACGAGATGGCGCCGACGGCGCCTCGCGTCATCAGCGTGCAGATCCCGGTCGACAAGATCGGTGAGCTGATCGGACCGAAGGGCAAGACGATCAACGGCATCCAGGACGAGACCGGCGCCGACATCTCCATCGAGGAGGACGGCACCGTCTACATCGGCGCCGTCGACGGGCCGTCGGCTGAGGCCGCTCGCGCGCAGGTCAACGCGATCGCCAACCCGACGAACCCGGAGCCGGGCGACCAGTTCCTCGGCACCGTCGTGAAGATCGCCGCGTTCGGTGCGTTCATCTCGCTCCTTCCGGGGCGCGACGGCCTGCTGCACATCTCCGAAGTGCGCAAGCTCGCCGGTGGAAAGCGCGTCGGCGCGGTCGAAGACGTGCTGAGCGTCGGCCAGAAGATCCTCGTCGAGGTCACGAAGGTCGACGACCGCGGCAAGCTCTCGCTGCAGCCCGTGCTGAACGAGGATTCCGCCAACGAGAAGCCGGCCGAGGGCGACGCCCAGGCCGCACCCGTCGAAGGCTAGTCTTCGCTCGAAGCGCCAGAAGCCCGTTCCGTCACCAGACGGGGCGGGCTTCTGCGATTCCGGCGCGCCGTCGGCGCCATTGATGCTCTCAGCCGTGTGACGTAGTCTCGGATTAACTCAACAACGAGGTTGGGGTCGTGCGGCACGCCACAAGCTACCCGCGCGGCACACGAGAGAAAGATGCGTGTCACAGTGTCCACAACACATGGTCCGACGATGCTCCTCACACACTCGGGGGAGTACGTGCAATTGCTCACCCCAGACGGCGAACGCGTCGCCGCGCCCGGATTCGACCCGTGGGTCGCCGACCTCTCCCACGACGAGCTGCTCTCGCTCTACGAGGACATGGTCGTCAGCCGGCGCATCGACACCGAGGCCACCGCCTTGCAGCGGCAGGGCGAGATCGGCCTGTGGCCCCCGCTCATCGGCCAGGAGGCCGCGCAGGTCGCCTCCGCTCACGCCCTCGCCTCCGACGACTTCGTCTTCGGCAGCTACCGCGAGAACGCCGTCGCCTACTGCCGCGGCGTCGACCTCGCGACGATGATCTCCGTCTGGCGCGGAAACGCCAACGCCGGCTGGAACCCGTACGACATCAACATGGCCGCGCCCGCGATCATCATCGGCACCCAGGCTCTGCACGCTGTCGGCTACGCCATGGGCTGCACGTTCGATGGCTCCGACCAGCTCGCGATCGCGTACTTCGGCGACGGTGCCACGAGCCAGGGCGACGTCAACGAGGCCATGGTCTTCGCCGCGAGCTTCAAGGCACCCGTGATCTTCTTCTGCCAGAACAACCAGTACGCCATCTCGGAGCCTGTCGGCGTGCAGACGACGAAGCCCATCGCCGATCGCGCTCCGGGCTTCGGCATCCCGAGCATCCGCGTCGACGGCAACGATGTGCTCGCCGTGCTCGCGGCCACCCGCATCGCCGCCGATCATGCCCGCTCCGGCCAGGGCCCCATGTACATCGAAGCGGTCACCTACCGCATGGGCGCTCACACGACGAGCGACGACCCCACGCGCTACCGCGACGACGACGAGATCCAGCAGTGGCGCGAACGCGACCCGATCGATCGCCTGCACCGCTATCTCGAGGGCCTCGGCGCCATGACCGACGAGGCCGAGTCGGCCGTCGCCGCCAAGGCAGACGCCGTCGCCAAGACGTTGAGGGACGGATGCCGCTCGCTCGCCGAGCCGCAGCCGCTCAGCTTCTTCGACACCGTGTTCGCCGAGCCCAACCACCATCTCGCCCGGCAGCGCAGCGAGTACGAGGCGTACCTCGCTTCCCTCGGCGGAGGTGAGGGCCGATGAGCGACACGACGGCTCCGAACATCGAGGCGGCCGAAGGGGTGCGCACGCTCACCCTGTCGAAGGCCATCAACGAGGGGCTCCGCCGCGCCCTGCAGGACGACGACAAGGTCGTGCTCATGGGCGAGGACATCGGCGAGCTCGGCGGCGTGTTCCGCGTCACCGACGGGCTCAAGGCCGAGTTCGGCGCGAAGCGGGTCATCGACACTCCGCTTGCGGAGGCCGGCATCATCGGCACGGCGGTCGGTCTCGCCTATCGGGGCTACCGCCCGGTGTGCGAGATCCAGTTCGACGGCTTCATCTACCCGGGCTTCGACCAGATCGTCACGCAAGTGGCGAAGCTGCACGCGCGCACGAGCGGGGACGTGCGCATGCCGATCACCATCCGCGTTCCCTTCGGCGGCGGCATCGGCTCCGTCGAGCACCACTCGGAGTCCCCTGAGGCGTATTTCGCACACACGGCCGGCCTGCGCGTCGTCGCGTGCTCGAACCCGCAAGACGCGTACTCGATGCTGCGTGAGGCGGTCGCGAGCGACGATCCGGTGCTGTTCTTCGAGCCCAAGCGCCGCTACTGGATGAAGGGCGAGGTCGACCTCGACGCCGAGCCCGACCTCACGATGGGCAGCGCCCGCGTGCTGACGAACGGCACCGACGTCACTCTCGTCGCGTACGGACCGCTCGTTCCCACAGCGCTCGACGCCGCGGCGGCGGCAGCCGACGACGGCGTTTCGGTCGAGGTGATCGACGTGCGCTCCCTCCAGCCGGTCGACTTCGCCACGATCGAGGCATCGGTGCGCGTCACCGGCCGACTCGTCATCACGCACGAGGCCCAGCGTTTCGGCGGCATCGGCGCCGAGATCGCGTCCACGATCACCGAACGGTGCTTCGAGTACCTCGAGGCGGCTCCGCAGCGCATCACGGGCTTCGACACCCCATACCCGCCCGCCGCGTTCGAGGAGCACTTCCTGCCCGATCTCGACCGCATCCTCGACGGCATCGATCGCGCCATGGGGCGCCGAAACTCGCTCTCCGGATGGAGGTTCGAGCAGTGACCGCGAAGGACTTTCCCCTTCCCGACCTCGGCGAGGGACTCACCGAATCCGAGATCGTCAGCTGGAAGGTGGCCGAGGGTGACGCGGTGACACTCAACCAGGTGATAGCCGAGGTCGAGACGGCGAAGGCGCTCGTCGAGCTGCCTTCGCCGTTCGATGGCACCATCGCGCGCCTGTACGCGAGCGAGGGGGAGACCGTGCAAGTGGGGCAGCCCATCGTCTCCTTCGAGCTCGGAGGCGACACCGACAGTGCGCCGACGGCAACCACGGCGAAGCCCGAGCGGGAACCCGTCCTCGTCGGCTGGGGACCGAAGAAGGAGGGCGGAGACAGGCCACGCCGACGCCGGCGCAGCTGGGACGACGAGTCCCGCGAACAGGCGACCCCCGAGAGGCAGAGCCCGGCGGATTCGACGCCGACTCCGGATGCCGCGGCGCCGCCGCGGCCGGAACGACCCCGCTCCACGCCTCCCGTTCGGACGTTCGCGAAGGAGCTCGGAATCGACCTGACCGAGCTAACGGGCACCGGTCCCGACGGCGTCATCACGCGGGAGGACGTGCAGCGCGCGAACGATTCGCGCGCACAGGCGGCACCCGACGGCGCGCGGCGCGGCAGCACGGAACGCGAGGTGCGGACGCCGATCCGCGGCGTGCGCAAGGCCACCGCCGCCGCGATGGTGAGCTCCGCGTTCACGGCCCCGCACGCCACCGAGTTCCTGACCGTGGACGTGACGCGCACGAGCGAGCTCGTGACACGACTTCGCGCGCAGCATCCGAACAGGCGCATCACCGTCATGACGATCGTCGCGAAGGCGATGCTGTTCGCCGTCCGGCGCACTCCGGAGGCGAACTCTCACTGGGACGACGACGCCCAGGAGATCGTCCAATACGGCTACGTCAATCTCGGCGTGGCCGCGGCAACTGCGCGGGGTCTCGTCGTTCCCGTCGTGCGCGACGCCGACGCTCTCGGCTTCGTCGAACTCGCCGACGCGATCACGGAGCTCGTCTCGGCCGCGCGCGACGGCTCGGTGACACCCGAGCAGCTCGGCGGCGGCACGCTCTCGCTCACGAACGTCGGCGTGTTCGGCGTCGACGCGGGAACGCCGATCCTCACGCCTGGTCAGGCCGCGATCCTCGCAGCCGGCGCCGTGCGCCGCCGCCCGTGGGAGCACGACGGCGGCATCGAGCTGCGGGATGTGCTCACCCTGAGTCTGTCGTTCGACCACCGGCTGCTTGACGGCGAGCAGGCGTCACGCTTCCTCGTCGATGTCGGCCGGCTGCTGGAGGAGCCGGGCACGGCATTCGCGCTGGCGTAGCGGCCGTGGAAGGGGAATCCGGGCCGGCGTCCTGACGGGGCGCCGGCCCGTGCCGATAGTGGCAGTCGACTGTCCCCACACTCGAAGGTCGTGCCGTGATCCGGAGAACCGCGCTGCGTCGCACGCTGCACGGCGTCGCCGTCGCTGCGATCGCGAGCATCGGGCTCCCGGCGATCCCGGCGCACGAGATCAACGTCGCCACCGCCTCAGAACTTGTCGTCGCCGTCGCGGGACTCTCTGACGGGGAGGCGGCGACAGTCGTCCTCGACGTGCCCCTCACGCTCGAGGAAGAGCTCGACGTCCCCTCCGGCGTCGCCCTGACGATCGACCTGTCCGGACACGACCTCACGATCGCCGCGTCGCACGAGGGCGACGCGGGAATCGGCGTCCCCGTCTCAAGCGCGTTCACGCTCACCGACCGCATTGACGACTCGCGCGCCCGTGCGGCGATCACGGGCGCCGTCGGAGGAGCGGGGATCGGCGGCGACGCCGGGGAGAAAACCGGTGAGATCCGGATCACCGCCGCCCGCGTCGAAGCGCACGGAGGTGACTGCGGTGCGGGCATCGGCGCCGGTCGCGGCGGAGCAGCGGGGACCGTGCACGTGATCGCCGGTGACGTCACGGCGACCGGCTCGGCGGGCGCCGCCGGAATCGGCGGCGGCTGCGGAAGCGACGGCGGGGTGCTTGAGATCGGGTCCGAGGCGACGGTGACGCTCGAGGGCGCCGAGGGACCGGCGTTCGGCGGCGTCGCGAAGGACGGCGCCGAGCGCGCGTTCGGTCGGCTCGACAACGCAGGCGTGCTCCGCATCGCGTCCGGGACTCTCACTGTCCCATCGGGTGCTTCCGCCGAGCAGCCCCTGATGCGCAACACGGGCCGGCTCGAAATCGGCGAGCAGGCGCGCCTGGTCGCCGAGGGCGTCGTCGAGAATGCCGGGACGATCACGCCGGCCGACCGCGTCGACCACGTCGAGAACGTGCACGGTCACCGGCACCTGCTGAGCTTCGAGGATGCCGACGGCACGGTCACCGCCTTCACGGTGCTTGCCGCGAGTCTCTCGGGCGCCGGCATCGAGTTGCCGACTCGTGAGCGGCCCGACGCGCGCTTCGACGGCTGGAGCGGCCCGGACGGGACGCCGTTCACGACGGCGTCGCCGCTGACGCCCGCCAGCGGCGACGCGGATGTCATACGGCTTCGCGTCCGCTGGATCGTCGCGGTTCGCTTCAACGGGCTCGACGCTCCGATCGTCGAGCTCGCCGCGGGCTCGACGGTGGCGCAACCGTTCTCGCCGCTCCGCGACGGGTACCGGTTCGCAGGCTGGGCGGATGCCGCCGGGTCACCCTGGGACTTCCGCGCCCCCGTGCACGGCGACCTCGAGCTGTACGCCACGTGGGCGCCGAGCGACGACGGGACGACGAGCGGGCCGGCACCGGGGCTCGTCGCCGTCACCGGGACGGTGCGCTCCTCGCCGATGACGACACCCGCGCATCCGGCGCCCGCCAGCGACAGGGAGAAAGAGCCCACGGCGACGATCGGTCGCGTTGACGCGAGCATGATCGGCCTGGGTGTTCTCGTGCTCCTCATGGTGGGCGGCATGGCGTTCGGCTTCGGAAGCGGCGCTCGTGAGTGACGCGGGCCTTCGGCTCGACGAGCTCCGCTGACCAGCCCGGGTGTTTCCTGTCCGTCGACTCCGAAGCCTCTGAAGCAGCGCTAGTCTCCGGATATGGGAAGCTTCCTCGCGTGGATCGCCCACTCCGGGATCGTGCAGGGGATCATCATCGGCGCCGCACTGGCTTTCCTGACCGCCATTCTGATCCTCAACACGGTGATCAGGTCGATGACGACGACGGTCAACGGCTGGAGCGCAATCCGGGACTGCGGAATGCCTGGAAACGGCATCCTCACGCGCGCCGCCTGTGCCAAGGCTCTGCCGATGGTGAACGTGTTCGAGGAAGCCGCATACTGGACCGCCGCGAGAGACAGCTCAAGGCGGCCGCTGACCGGCCGGAACGCGTACGTGCTCCATTTCCCTGCGGGGGGACTCCCGCCGAACCACGCCTTCTGGTCGTTGACGGCGACCGATCCGGTCGGCTACGCGCCGAGCAGTCCGACTCGCCCGACGAGCGTGAGCGGCCGGTCCTCGCTCGCGGTGAATCGGGACGGCTCCCTGGATCTCTATCTCCAGGCCGCGGCGCCGAGAGGACGCGAGCGAAACTGGCTGCCGACGCCGGCCGGCAGGTTCAAGCTCATGCTTCGCGCCTATCTCCCGGGCGCCGCGATACTCGACGGCACGTACCGGGTGCCGGAAGTCGTCAGGTCGCCGTGACATGAATCGGCTCATCGTGAGGTACGGCTACCCGCTGACCGGCGTCATCCTCGTGATCTTCGCCTGGGTCGTCGTGCAGCGGGCGGCGCGCGGCTGGAACGAGATCATTCCTCTGGCTCTTGCGGCGGCGATCGTCTGGGCGATCGGCACACCGCTGTTCGTCTTCGCCTGGCCGCGAATCACCGTCGGCGGCTTCAAACGAGCGATCGTGCGGCGCGGACTCGGCGACGGTCCGATCCCCGTGAACACTCTGCAGGCCGCACGCGAGACCTCGTCGTCGGCCGCGACCGGGAGCCTGTTGACGACCGGCTCCGACGACCTCGTCTATGTCGCCGGCTGGCTCGACGTCCGACAGGAACCGCACGTGCTTCACGTCCCCGACATGGCAGGCCGCTACTACAGCGTGCAGTTCACGGAGCCGTCAAGCGGCGCGAACGTCGCCTACGTCGGCACGCGGACGACGGGGGAGGGGGCCGGGGAGTACCTGCTCACGGGGCCCGGCTGGACGGGCGCCGTGCCGGCGGGAATGGCGCACCTCGCCCTTCCGTCTGCATCCGCGCTCGTGATCGGACGGATATTCTTCGCCGGAGATGACGACCTCGCGGCTGCCCGGGAACTCGCGCGGGGGATGCGACTGACGCCGCTCGGCGCGGCTGCGGGCTGACTCAGCTCGTGAGCGCGGCGAAGGCCATGCGCTCGAGCACCGCGCGAAGCTGACCCGGATCGAGGGTGTTTCGCGAATCGAGCGTGTGCGGCGTCGAGTTCATGAGCCCGAACGCCGCGTGCGCGCGAACGCGAAGGCGAGGCGTCGGCACCTCAGGCGTGAGGCGTTCGAGGACGCCGACCCACAGCTCGACATAGCGGCGCTGCAGCGAGCGCACCGTGTGCGCTTCGTCGGGCGCGAGAGAGTGCAGGTCGCGATCCTGAACGCGGATGACGTCGGGATTGTCGAGGGCGAAGTCCACGTGGAAGGCGATGAGGGCGTGCAGCGCCGCTTCATCGTCCTGCTCCCGGCGGGTCCTCCGCGTGCCGCCCTCGAGCAGCGCGGTGCTCACGTCGATGAGGATCTCGGCGAGGACGGCCTGCTTGCTGGAGAAATGCCGGTACACGGCCGGTCCGGACACGCCGACGGCGGCACCGAGCTCCTCCATCGATACGCCGTTGAACCCGCGTTCGGCGAACATGGCGGCGGCAGCGTCGAGGAGCGCGTCGCGGCGATGCAGCTTCGCTCCCGTGCGAGCGCCGGAGTGCTCCGACATCGCAAGCCTCCTCGTGCGCACTGGACAGTTGAGTTAATGAATACTAACCTGAGTGCTGTCGTTAATGTTCATTAACAAGACGAGGTCCGGTCAGCGTCGACCGAGGGAGAGCAATGCACACACTGACGAGCAGCGTCGACGCGGCCTCGCCCGAGGCCGCGCGAAACGCCGAAGCTCAACGCGACCTCGTCGCCGAGCTGCACGACCGGCTCGATCGAGTGCGCCACGGCGGCTCCGAGCGCAGCCGGGAACGGCACCTCGCTCGCGGAAAGCTTCTGCCTCGCGACCGCATCGATCGGCTTCTGGACGAGGGCAGCCCGTTCCTCGAGGTCGCGCCGCTCGCGGCATCCGGCCTCTACGACGACGCGTCGCCCGGAGCGGGCGTCGTGGCGGGCATCGGGCTCGTGCACGGCCGGCACGTCATGGTCATCTGCAACGACGCGACCGTCAAAGGCGGCACGTACTACCCGATGACGGTGAAGAAGCACTTGCGGGCCCAGGAGATCGCGTTCGAGAACCGCCTCCCGTGCATCAGCCTCGTCGACTCCGGAGGCGCGTTCCTGCCGATGCAGGACGAGGTGTTTCCCGACCGGGAGCACTTCGGGCGCATCTTCTACAACCAGGCGCGCATGTCGGCCGCCGGAATCCCGCAGATCGCTGCCGTTCTCGGCTCGTGCACGGCGGGCGGCGCGTACGTGCCGGCGATGAGCGACGAGACGGTCATCGTGCGCGGGCAGGGCACGATCTTCCTCGGCGGCCCACCGCTCGTGAAGGCGGCCACAGGCGAGGTCGTGACCGCGGAAGAGCTCGGCGGAGGGGACGTGCACGCGCGCATCAGCGGCGTCACCGACCACCTCGCCGAGGACGACGATGACGCCCTCCGCATCGTGCGCGACATCGTCCTGACGCTGCCCGCCCCGGCCGGGCCCGTGTGGGAGGTTCGCGAGTCTCGAGATCCCGTCGTGCCGCCCGACGAGCTGTACGCCGCCGTGCCCACCGACCTCCAAGTGCCGTACGACGTGCGCGAGGTGATCGCGCGCCTCGTGGACGGCAGCGAGTTCCACGAGTTCAAGCGCGAGTACGGTGAGACGCTCGTCACCGGTTTCGCGCACGTGCACGGCCACCCGGTCGGCATCGTCGCCAACAACGGAGTGCTGTTCTCGGAATCGGCGCTCAAGGGCGCCCACTTCATCGAGCTGTGCGACCAGCGGGGCATCCCGCTGCTCTTCCTGCAGAACATCTCGGGGTTCATGGTCGGCCGCGACTATGAGGCCGGCGGCATCGCGAAGCACGGGGCCAAGATGGTGACGGCCGTCGCGACGACGCGCGTGCCGAAGCTCACCGTCGTGATCGGCGGCTCGTTCGGCGCGGGCAACTACTCCATGTGCGGCCGCGCCTACTCGCCGCGGTTCCTCTGGATGTGGCCCGCCTCGCGCGTCTCGGTGATGGGCGGCCCGCAGGCCGCCGGCGTTCTCGCGACGGTGAAGCGCGACGGGATGACCTCGCGCGGCGAGGAGTGGTCAGCCGACGACGAAGAAGCCTTCCGCGCGCCCATCCGCGACCAGTACGAACGGCAGGGCAGCCCGTACTACTCCACAGCGCGGCTCTGGGATGACGGCATCATCGATCCCGCCGACACGCGAACGGTGCTCGGCCTCGCGCTCGACGTGTGCGCGCGGGTTCCGCTCGCCGAGCCGGGCTTCGGCCTGTTCAGGATGTGAGGAAGATGTTCACGACCGTCCTCGTCGCCAACCGCGGAGAGATCGCACGCCGCGTGATCCGCACGCTGCGCCGCATGGGCATCCGTTCTGTCGCCGTGTACAGCGATGCGGATGCCGCTGAGCCGCACGTGCGCGAGGCCGACGTCGCGGTGCGCCTCGGCCCCGCGCGCCCCGCGGAGAGCTACCTCAACATCGCGCGCATCGTCGATGCGGCTGTGCGCGCCGGCGCGGAGGCGATCCACCCCGGATACGGGTTCCTCTCCGAGAACGCCGCATTCGCGCAGGCCGTCTCGGACGCTGGGCTGGTGTTCATCGGCCCGGGCGTCGAGGCCCTCGAGGTCATGGGCGACAAGATCCGCGCCAAGCAGCGCGTCACCCGCGACGGCGTGCCGGTCATCCCCGGCATCGCGGAGCCCGGTCTCGATGACGACGCGCTCACAGCGGCCGCCGCGCAGATCGGCTATCCCGTGCTCATCAAGCCGTCAGCGGGCGGAGGCGGGAAAGGCATGCTCGACGTGTCGGACCCGAGTGAGCTGCCCGAGGCGCTGCGGGCCGCGCGCCGGGTCGCGGCCACGGCGTTCGGCGACGACACGCTCTTCCTCGAACGCCTCGTCACCGCGCCACGGCACATCGAGGTGCAAGTGCTCGCCGACGAGCACGGCCGCGTCATCCATCTGGGTGAGCGCGAATGCTCCCTGCAGCGCCGGCACCAGAAGGTGATCGAGGAAGCGCCGTCGCCCCTCATCGACGAGGACACGCGCGAGCGCATCGGCGCCGCCGCGTGCGCCGTCGCGCGCAGCGTCGACTACCGCGGCGCCGGCACCGTCGAATTCCTCGTCTCCGCCGAACAGCCCGGGGAGTTCTTCTTCATGGAGATGAACACTCGACTGCAGGTGGAGCACCCGGTGACCGAGCTCGTCACCGGCATCGACATCGTCGAGCAGCAGCTGCGCATCGCCGCGGGGGAGCCGCTCGCCGTCGAGCAGGAGCAGATCCGCCTGTCCGGGCACGCCGTCGAAGCGCGTGTGTACGCCGAGGACGACCAGTTCCTCCCGCAGGCCGGGCGTGTGCTCGAGCTCCGCCTCCCCGACGAGGTCCGCGTCGACAGCGGCATCGCCGGCGGCAGCGTCATCGGCGGGGACTACGACCCGATGCTCGCGAAGATCATCGCGCACGCCGGCACGAGAGAGCACGCGTTCGCCGCCCTCGCCCGAGCCCTCGAGCGAACGGTCGTGCTCGGCGTGACGACGAACACCCGGTTCCTGCACGGACTCGTCACCGATCCCGGCGTGCTCAGCGGCGACTTCGACACCACGACGATCGACCGCCGGATCGCAGAACGCGCACCTGCGGAGGTGCCCGAGACGACGTGGCGGGCCGCCGCGCTGGCGCTGCACGCCGACGCCTGGCGCTCCGCCCCGACCGACTCCGTCTGGGCGGCGCCGACCGGCTGGCGTCTGGGCGGCGCCCCGCGAGGCATCGACTATCGGCTGAGCTGCGACGGCGAGGAGCGCACGCTGCGCGTGGCCGGGCGCCCCGAAGCGGCATCCGTCGACTCCTCTCCCGCCGCGTGCCGCGCCGTCGACGGCGCCCTGCTCGTGCACATCGACGGGCTCACGACGACGATAGAAGCCGCGCGCGACGATGACGTGCTGTGGCTGCACGACGGGCACGGCGCGCGCGCCTTCAGAATCATCGACCGGGACGCCGCAACGGCCCACGCCCGCGGCGCCGCCGACGACGCGGCGCCCGAATTGCGCTCGCCCATGCCCGGAACGGTCGTCGCCGTCGCAGCCGACGACGGGACGCACGTGGCCGAGGGGGACACGATCCTCGTCATCGAGGCGATGAAGATGGAGCATCGCATCACGGCCCCGCGCGCCGGCCGGGTGGACCTGCACGTCGGGCACGGGCAAGCGGTCGCGCGCGATGCGGTCGTTGCGACGGTGGTTCCCGACGACCAGGAGACGTCCGACGAACGGGGGAGAGCCGAACCCGGCGATCATCCCGCCCCGACACCTCACGAAGGAGATCAGAGTGAACATCGAACTCGATGACGAGCACCTCGCACTCGCCGAGAAGGTGCGCGACTTCGCCGACACCGTCGTCGCGCCGGCCGCCTACGAATACGACACGCAGCGCCGCCTGCCGATGGAGATCATCGCGCAGATGGGGGAGATGGGGCTGTTCGGCCTTCCGTTCCCCGTCGAGTACGGCGGTCAGGGAAAGGACTACCTGTCCCTGTGCCTCGCGGTGGAGCAGCTCTCGCGGGTCGACCAGTCCATCGGCGTCACGCTCGAGGCGGGCATCGGTCTCGGAGTCATGCCCGTGTACCGATTCGGCACGGACGCACAGAAGGAGCGCTTCCTGCCCGGCCTCACGTCGGGAGCGGAGCTCGCCGCCTTCGGTCTCACCGAGGCGAACGCGGGCTCGGACGCGCGCGCGACCCAGACGACAGCGGACCTCGTCGACGGCGAGTGGGTCATCAACGGCTCGAAGCAGTTCATCACGAACTCGGGAACGCCCATCACCTCCCTCGTCACCGTCACCGCCGTGACCGGCCGCCGCGTGTCCTCGTCCGGCGTCGAGGGACCCGAGCTGTCCACGATCCTCGTGCCGACGCCCGCCGAGGGCTTCACCGTTCTGCCCTCCTACGACAAGGTCGGCTGGCACACCTCCGACACGCATCCGCTGCGCTTCGAGAACGTGACGGTGCCCGAGGAGAACCTGCTCGGCGAACGCGGGCGCGGCTACGCGAACTTCCTGAGCGTTCTCGACGAAGGGCGCGTCGCTTTCGCCGCATTGTGCACGGGCGTTGCGCAAGGCTGCCTCGAGCAGGCGCTCGCGTACGCGAAGAAGCGCATCGTCTTCGGCGCACCGATCGGCGACAACCAGCACATCGCGTTCACGATCGCCCGCATGGAGGCGCGCACGCACGCTGCGCGCATGTCGTACTACAACGCCTGCTCGCTGCTCATGGCCGGCAAGCCGTTCAAGAAGGAGGCGTCGATAGCGAAGCTCACGGCGAGCGAGGCGGCGGTCGCGAACGCGCACGATGCGAGCCACATCTGGGGCGGCTACGGGTTCCTCAACGAGAACGCCGTCGGGCGCCATTTCCGCGACTCCAAGATCCTCGAAGTCGGGGAGGGAACGACAGAAGTTCAGCTCATGATCATCGCTCGCGAGCTCGGGCTCGTACACTGAGAAGTGGAGGCGGCAATGGAGCGTCGTGACATCGTTCAACGCGGGCTCTTCTTCGAGGAGTTCGACGAATCCGCGCGCTATCTGCACCGGCCGGGCCGAACGCTGACCGAGGCCGACAACGTGCTGTTCACGACCTTGACGATGAACACCCAGTCGCTTCACCTCGATGCCGCGTGGAGCGCCGGCCAGCCGTTCGGCGAGCGGCTCGTGAACTCCATGCTCACGCTCTCCACGCTCGTGGGGATGTCGGTCGCCCAGCTCACGCAAGGCACGATCGTCGCGAACCTCGGCTTCGAGAAGATCGCGTTCCCCGCTCCCGTGCACCACGGCGACACGCTCTACGGCGAGACCGTCGTCACGGCCAAACGGCTCTCCGCCTCGCGCCCGGGGCAGGGGATCGTGACGCTCGAGCACACCGGGCGCAATCAGGACGGCGAGATCGTCGCGACGGCCGTGCGCGCGAGCCTCGTCTGGTGCGAAGGAGCAATGCCATGACATTCGGAATGGGCCCGGCGCTGCTGTTCTGCCCCGCCGACAGGCCCGATCGCTTCGAGAAGGCCGCCGAGCGAGCGGACGCCGTCATCCTCGACCTCGAGGACGGCGTCGACCCCGCCGCCCGCGCTGACGCCCGAGAGGCGCTGCGCGCGAGCTCCCTCGCGCCCGAGCGTACGATCGTGCGCGTCAACCCGGCGGACACCGCCGACTTCGCGCACGACCTCGACGCCGTCAGGGCGACGGGGTACCGCACGCTCATGCTGGCCAAGACGGAGCGTGCAGACCAGGTCGAGCGCCTCGCCGGATTCCGCGTCGTCGCCCTGTGCGAGACCGCGAAGGGCATCATGGTCGCCGAGCGGCTCGCGCAGATGTCGCTCGTCGTCGCCCTCATGTGGGGAGCCGAGGATCTCGTGGCCTCGCTCGGCGGAAGCGGAAGCCGTCGCCCCGACGGACGCTATCGCGACGTCGCCGCCCACGCACGGGCCCGCGTGCTGCTCGCGGCGGGCTCCGCCGGCAAGGCCGCTATCGACGCCGTGCATCTCGACATCGACGACCGAACGGGGCTTGAGGTCGAAGTCGAGGACGCGGCAGCGTCGGGCTTCGCGGCGACCGCGTGCATCCACCCGAGCCAGGTGCCCGTCATCCGCGACGGCTACCGGCCGACGCCGGCCCAGATCGCCGACGCGACGGCGCTCCTCGACGCCGCCGCAGGCCACACCGGGGCGTTCCGCTACGACGGCCGCATGGTCGATACTCCCGTGCTGCGACACGCCGAGCACGTTGTTCGACGCGCCCACGCCGGCTGAGCGCGCGAAAGTGTCACGAGTGAGAGCGGGCACGGCGTGGATACAGCAGATCGCGACGCCACCTCCTATGGTCGAAGCACGGCACCAGCGGATGCCGTGCCCACGCCCGACGGCAATGCGGCCCCGGGCGATGCACCACGGGGGAGGGCGGACATGCCGGTCACGCAGCACAGCCGGGAGATCGACAGCGCGAGCCTGAACCGGGGGCCGGGCGACCCGTCGCGCGAGCAGCATCCGTCCCTTCCGATTCCCGTGCAGTCCGGTGCCCGGCCGGCGCCGCGCCGCGAGCTCGCGGGCATCACAGGCGGCGTCTTCCCGCTCGCCCTCGGCGGAAGCGTGTTCGGCTGGACCGCGAGCGCCGAGGACACCGTCGCGATACTCGATCGCTACGCCGCGCTCGGCGGCAACTTCATCGACACCGCCGACAGCTACTCGGGCGGGCTCAGCGAAGTGCAGATCGGCGCGTGGATGCGGCACCGGCGCAATCGCGACCACATCGTCGTCGCGACCAAGATCGGCAGGCACGCGGACTACCCCGGGCTCGCCCGGCAGAACGTGATCGCCGCCGTCGACGCGAGCCTCGAACGGCTCGGCACCGACCGCATCGACCTGCTCTACCTGCACCGCGACGACCCCACGGTTCCGCTCGAGAGCACGCTGAGCGCCGTGCGGGAGCTCATGGCCGCGGGAAAGGTTCTCTCCCTCGGGGCGTCGGACTTCCCGGCGGAGCGCCTCGTGCAGGCCCGCGTGCTCGCCGCGGCCGGATATCCGCGCATCACGGCGTACGAGACGGAGTACAGTCTCGTGAACCGGCGCAGCTTCGAAGGCGACCGCGCACTCGTCGCGCGCGGCCAGGGCCTCGCCGTCATGCCGTACTTCGCGCTCGCGAGCGGCTACCTCACGGGCAAGTACCGCTCGCGAGCCGACTTCCACGGCAGCACGCGCGAGTCACGCGCCGAGGAGCACTTCACCCGCAGGGGGCGCCGCGTCCTCCGAGCTCTCGACGAGATCGCTGCCGCCGCCTCCTCGACGCCCGCGACAGTGGCTCTCGCCTGGCTGCTGCACCAGCCGGGCGTGCTCGCTCCCGTCGTGAGCGCTTCGCACCCCGAGCAGGTCGACGCGCTCGCGGCATCCGTTCACCTCACCCTCGAGAACGAGCAGCTTCACGAACTCGACCGGGCCTCCCGCAGCTGATCGTCGTGTCGGCGGCTCGACTAGGCTGGTCATGATGACCGGAGCAGTGCCTTTCCCCCTTGACGTTCCAGAGCTGGATTTCGAGGCCTCTGGCGGTACCCGGATCAGGCGAAGCATCCTGCCGAGCGGCGTGCGCATCCTGAGCGAATCCGTGCCGGGAGCGCGCAGCGCCACGATCGGATTCTGGTTCGCCGTCGGCTCCCGCGACGAATACCATGACGGCGCCGCTGCGTCGGGATTCGGCTCGACGCACTTTCTCGAGCACTTGCTGTTCAAGGGCACGCCGAGCCGCAGCGCCCTCGACATCGCTATCGCGTTCGACTCCGTCGGCGGCGACAGCAACGCCATGACCGCGAAAGAGTACACCTGCTACTACGCGAAGGTGCGTGACCGCGACGTGCCCATGGCCGTGCGCGTGCTCGCCGACATGGTGAGCAATTCGGTTCTGGATTCGGGCGAGTTCGAGACCGAGCGCGGCGTGATCCTCGAGGAGCTCGCGCAGGCCGCGGATGACCCGGGCGACGTCGCGGGCGAGGCGCTGTTCGCCGCCGTGTTCGGCGACCACCCGCTCGGCAAGCCCATCGGCGGAACCCCCGAGACGATAGCCGAGGCGTCCCGCGACGGCGTCTGGCGGCACTACAAGCAGAACTACCGGCCGCAGGACCTCGTGATCTGCATCGCCGGCTCGGTCGACCACGACGCGCTCGTCGCCGAGCTCACCGTCGCGCTCACCGCCGCCGGCTGGCCGCTCGACCAGCGCGTCGCGCCCGTGCCGCGTCGCAGCACGGCGCCGGCGACGCTCAGCGGGACCCGCGATCGCGTCGTCATCTCGCGTCCCGTCGAACAGGTTCACGTGATGCTCGGCATGCCCGCGCTCGTCGCGAGCGACCCCGAGCGCGTGACGCTGAGCGTGCTCAACGCGGTACTCGGCGGCGGCATGTCGAGCCGGCTGTTCAGCGAGATCCGGGAGAAGCGCGGACTCGCGTACTCGGTGTACTCGTTCGCCTCCGCGCATTCCGACGCGGGGCTCGAGGGCATCTACGCAGCGTGCTCGCCGCGCAACGCCGACGCGGTAGCCGAGCTCGCGCGCGCCGAGCTCGAGTCCGTCGCGACGGGCGGCATCACCGACGACGAGCTGCGCCGTGCGCTCGGCCAGATCTCGGGCCGCGCCGCGCTCGGCCTCGAAGACTCCGATGTGCGCATGTCCCTTCTGGGCCGCGCGGAGATCTCGCTCGGCGAATACCAGGACCTTGACGAGAATCTTCGCCGGCTCGCGCGCGTCAGCGCGGCCGACGTCGCCGCGATGGCCGAGCGCCTCGCGGCTCAGCCGATGTCACTTGTCGCAGTCGGAGCGGTCGATGAGGACCGCTTCGGCTCGTCGCGCGATCGAGGGGTGATCTGAGTGTCGCAGTACGTGTACCTCGTCAGGCACGGGGAGCAGCAGGATGCCGAGCACGGCCTTCCCGACGGACCGCTGTCGCCGCGAGGTCGCAGGCAGGCGGAATTCCTGTCGCAGCGGCTCGGCGGAGTGCCGTTCACCGAGGCGCATCACTCCCCGCTGCAGCGCGCGGCGGAGACCGCGTCGATAATCGGCGAGCGGATGCCGGCGCTCGAGCTCACACCGTCGTCGCTGTTGTTCGACTGCATCCCCACAGGCAAGACCGAAGACACCCCGTCGGCGTACGACCCGTTCTTCGGCGCCGTCACCGAGGATGAGATCGAGGCGGGCGCCGCTCAGATGGAAGACGCCGTCGCCGAGTTCCTCGCGCCCAAGAAGGGCGAGCACCACGAGCTGCTCATCACGCACAACTTCGTCATCGCGTGGTTCGTGCGCGAGGTTCTCGGCGCGCCCGACTGGCGCTGGATGACCATCGACCAGGCGCACTGCGGGCTCACGATCATCCAGCGCAAGCCCGGGCGTCCGTGGACGCTGCTGACCCACAACGACCTCGCGCACCTGCCGTTCGAGCTCCGCACGGGGCTGCCAGAGCCGCTCCCGGTCTGATCAGTCCAGCCGCTTGCTGTACCAGTGGGTCGCGTTGGGGTTGTCGTTGTACGGCTCGATCGACGCGTAGCCGTTCGAGCGGTACAGGCCGCCCGCGGCGGCAAGTGACGCGTTCGTGTCGAGCACGGCCTCCGTCGCTCCGAAGCCGCGAGCGCGTCGCTCGAGCTCGTCGAGAATCAGCCGGCCGAGCCCGCGGCCGCGGGTCTCCGGCCGCAGGTAGAGATGCTTGACTTCGTAGCGATCGGGCGTGAGAGAGCGGATGCCGCCACAGCCGATCGCGCTGCCGTCGTCGTCCACGAGCACGAGGAACACGCCGGCCGGCGGCACGAAGCTCTCGGGCTTCGGCCGCGTGACGACGTATCCGCCGCCGGGGAACTCGGCGGCGCGCTGGGCGAAGTAGGAATCGAGGAGGCTCTGCGCCTCGACTGACGTGGTGGCGCGTTCGATCAGCTGGGGCACGAGAAGATTCTAGAACCGCGCAGTTGATAGATTGGCAGCATGACGACACGCGTTGCGGTGGCCGGCGCCAGCGGAAAGATGGGGCGGCTGTTCGTCTCCCTGATCGAGGACCTCGACGGTTTCGAGGTGACGGCGCAGCTGGGCTCGGGCAGCGCCCGAGAGGAGCTCGACGACGCCGACCTCGTCGTCGACGTCACGACCATCGAGGCGAGTCGCGAGATCGTCGCTCGCGCGGTCGCCGCCGGCAAGAAGGTCCTCGTCGGCACTTCCGGCTGGTCGGAAGCGCTCGTCGCCGAGCTCCGCGGCCGCGTCACGGGCGACGCGGGCGTGCTCATCATCCCCAACTTCTCGCTCGGCTCGGTGCTCGGCACGACGCTCGCGACCATCGCCTCCCGCTTCTACTCATCGATCGAAGTGCTCGAGGCGCACCGGGCGAGCAAGGTCGACTCGCCGAGCGGCACCGCCGTGCGCACCGCCGAGCTCATGGCCGCCGCGCGCGAGGGACTCGGCCCGGTGGAGGCTCCGCACAGCGACCAGCGCGCCCGTGGGCAGCTCGTCGCCGGAATCCCGGTGCACAGCATGCGCTTGCGCGGGATGGTCGCGGCGCAAGAGGTGTCCTTCGGCGGGGACGGCGAGATCCTCAGCATCCGCCATGACACGATCAGCCAGGACGCCTACGTTCGCGGCATCCAGCTCTCGCTCGAGGCCGTTCGCGGCATCACGGGCGTCGTCGTCGGGCTCGAGAACGTGCTCGATCTGGGCATCGGGCGCGCATGAGCACGCGCGTCGGCGTCGCCGTGATGGCGGTTCTGCTTGTGCTCTATCTCGTGCTCATCGGCCAGCGCGCCGTCATGTTCGTGCTCACGGGGGAGCCGGCCGCCGTCGGCATCGGCGTCGCCCTCATCATCCTGCCGATCGTCGGCGCGTGGGGACTGTGGCGCGAACTCAAGTTCGGCATCGACGCCGAGCGCCTCGCGCGAGAGCTCGAGCGCACGGGCGGGCTGCCCGACGAGCAGCTGCCGCTCAAGCCGAGCGGTGCTGTCGAACGGGACGCCGCAGACGCCGTGTTCCCGCGCTACAAGGCCGACGTCGAGGCACAGCCCGACAGCTGGCAGGCCTGGTATCGGCTCGGGCTCGCCTACAAGGGGGCGGGGGACGGGCGGCGCGCCCGTCACGCGGTGCGCACCGCGATCAGACTGCACGCCGCACACTGAACACGGCTGGTCGGCTCTCGCCGGCCAGCCGTGTCGCTGCTTTGTCGTCGGGTCAGGCGAGGCTCGCCTCGAGCGTGATCTCGACGCCCGCGAGGGCCTGCGAGACGGGGCAGCCGTCCTTCGCGGCGGCGGCGACGCGCTCGAACTCGTCCTCGCTGATGTTCGGCACCTTCGCGTTGACGAGAAGGTGGCTCCCCGTGATCTTGGGTCCGGACGCGTCGAACGTGACGGCGGCCGTAGTCTGGATGCTCTCGGGCGGGAAGCCGGCTTCCTTGAGAGCGTTCGAGAACGCCATCGAGAAGCACGCGGCATGCGCGGCGCCGAGCAGCTCCTCCGGGGTGGTCGTGCTGTCCGAGCCCTCCGAGCGGGCCTTCCAGTCGATGTTCAGGGTCGCGGCCTTTGACGAGTCGAGCGACACCGATCCCGAGCCGTCGAACAGGCTTCCCTTCCATACGGTCGTAGCTTCGCTTGTGACAGCCATGCTTTCTCCTCACTCACCGGGCGCGAATCGGCGCCCGCGGCACCCTGCCGCTCTCTGAGCCTACCGATTCGGTCAGTCGAGGTCGATGGTTCGTTAGCATGGCTGACGGGAGGTCGAAGGATGGCGCGTGGTGATGAGACGGCCCTTGTCACGGGGGCGACATCCGGCATCGGCCGGGAGTTCGCCGAACAGCTCGCGCAGCGCGGATACGGGCTCGTCCTCGTCGCCAGGGACGCTGAGCGGCTCGAGCGCGTGCAGTCGGAGCTCATCTCGCGGTACGCGCTTCCTGTCGAGGTGATCGTCGCCGACCTGCTTGAGGCGAGCGGCCTCGAGAGCGTCGAGCAGCGATTGGCCGCGCGTCCCGTGCGCGTGCTCGTCAACAATGCGGGCTTCGGACTCAAAGAGCCGTTCGAGGCGCAGCCCATCGAGCAGGAGGACCGGCATCTCGACATCCACGTGCGCGTGCCGATGCGGCTCATGCACGCTGCGCTTCCCGGCATGGTCGCGCAGGGAGCGGGCAACATCATCAACGTCGCGAGCGTCGCCGCCTTCACACCGCGCGGCAGCTACGGCGCCGTGAAGTCGTGGGTCGTTTCGTTCTCCCGCTGGGCCAACAACCGGTACCGAGCGAACGGCGTTCACGTCACGGCCGTGTGCCCCGGCTTCGTGCATACCGAGTTCCACCAGCGGCTCGGCGCGGGACTCGACGACATTCCTGAGTGGATGTGGCTCGAACCCGGCCAAGTGGTGGCTGAAGGGCTTGCGGATGCCGGGCGGGGCCGCTCCGTCTCGATCCCCTCGCTGCGCTACAAGGCGCTCATCGGTCTCAGTCGCCTCGCCCCTTCGGCGATCACGCAGCGCGCGGCGGCGCGGGGACGGTGACCGGGTCGTGGGCGAGCCGGTAGCCTAGAAGAGTGACGAACGCAGAGAATCCCTTCGGTCAGGTCCTAGTCGCTCTTGTGACGCCGTTCACGGCGGACGGTGAAGTCGACTGGCCGGGCGTCGAGAAGCTCATCGACGACGTCGTCGCGGGCGGCGCCGACGGCATCGTCGTCACGGGCACGACGGGGGAGACCTCGACGCTGACCGACCCAGAGAAGATTCGCCTCGTCGAGGTCGGCAAGTCCGTCGCGGCCGGTCGGGCGCGCATCATCACCGGCGGCGGCTCGAACGAGACCGCGCACGCCATCGAGCTCTACAAGGCGAGCGAGCGGGCCGGCGCCGACGGCGTCATGATCGTCACCCCGTACTACAACAAGCCGACGCAAGCCGGAGTTCTCACGCATTTCCGACTCATCGCCGACGCCACCGACCTGCCCGTCATCCTCTACGACATCCCCGGCCGCACCGGCATCCCCCTCACCTACGAGACGATCGTGCGCGCCTCGCAGCACCCGAACATCCGCGCCGTCAAGGACGCGAAGGGCGATTTCGCCCAGGTCAGCCGCGTGCTCAACCAGACCGACCTCATGTACTTCTCCGGCGACGACGCGAACGCGCTTCCGCACATGGCCATCGGAGCCACGGGACTCATCGGCGTGACCGCGAACATCACGGCCCGTCCCTACCGGGAGATGGTGGATGCTGTCAACGCGGGCGACCTGCACACCGCGACCGCCGCGCACAAGAGGCTTGAGCCGCTCGTGCGCGCCGTCATGACGCACGTGCCCGGGACCGTCTCCACGAAGTACATCCTGCACGGCCTCGGTCGCATCGAGAGCCCGCGCGTTCGGCTTCCCCTCGTCGGCCCCGAAGAGCACGAGGCCGCGCAGATCGAAGACGACATCGCGCTCGTCCGCAACCTCGAGGGCGCCGACTTCTCCAACTTCCGTCCCGACCGCAATGCCGCGGCCGGCGGAGCACTGCCCAAGGTGCACGGCACCACGCGCTGACGCGCAACCATCCGAATATCTCAACACTGACCAGGAGGGCCAATGCCCAACGCCGTATTCGATCCGCCCGAACTCGCCAAGGGAACACTCCGTGTGACGCCCATCGGCGGTCTCGGCGAAGTCGGCCGCAACATGACGACGTTCGAGATCGACGGCAAGATCCTCATCGTCGACTGCGGCGTGCTCTTCCCCGAGGAGTACCAGCCGGGCGTCGATCTCATCCTCCCCGACATGTCGGAGCTCAAGGACCGCCTCGACGACGTCCTCGGCGTCGTGCTCACCCACGGTCACGAAGACCACATCGGGGCCGTGCCGTACCTGCTCCGCATGCGAAGCGACATCCCCATCATCGGCTCAGGCCTCACGCTCGCCCTCACCGAGGCGAAGCTCAAAGAGCATCGCATCAAGCCGTACAGCCTCACGGTGAAAGAGGGCCAGACCGAGCAGCTCGGCCCGTTCGAGCTCGAGTTCGTCGCCGTCAACCACTCCATTCCCGACGCCCTCGCCGTCGCGATCAAGACCGAGGCCGGCACCGTTCTCGCCACGGGCGACTTCAAGATGGACCAGCTGCCGCTCGACGGCCGCATCACCGACCTGCGCAGTTTCGCGCGCCTCGGCGCCGACGGCGTCGACCTGTTCCTCGTCGACTCGACGAACGCCGACGTGCCGGGCTTCACGCCGCTTGAGCGCTCCATCGGCCCCGTCCTCGACCAGGTCATCGCGCGCGCGCCTCGCCGCGTGATCGTCGCGAGCTTCTCGAGCCACGTGCACCGTGTTCAGCAGGTTCTGGATGCCGCTCACGCCAACGGCCGCCGGGTCGCTCTGCTCGGGCGCTCGATGGTCCGCAACATGACGATCGCCGCCGATCTCGGCTACCTTCGGGTTCCCGAGGGCGTGCTCATCGACTACAAGAAGGCGACCGACATCCCCGACGACAAGATCGTCTACATGTCGACGGGCTCCCAGGGGGAGCCGATGGCCGTGCTGTCCCGCATGGCGAACCTCGACCACGCGATCGAACCCGGCCCCGGTGACACCGTCATCCTCGCCTCGAGCCAGATCCCCGGAAACGAGAGCGCCATCTACCGCGTCATCGACGGGCTCACGAAGCTCGGGGCGACGGTCGTGCACAAGGGGAATGCGAAAGTCCACGTCTCCGGGCATGCGGCCGCGGGGGAGCTGCTGTACTGCTACAACATCCTCAAGCCGAAGAACGTCCTCCCCGTGCACGGCGAGTACCGGCACCTGATCGCGAACGCCAAGCTCGCGCAAGACACCGGCATCGCGGAGGAGAACACCTTCCTGGCCGAGAACGGCACCGTCCTCGACCTGAAGGACGGCCACGTCGACGTCGTCGGTCAGCTCGACCTCGGCTTCGTCTACGTCGACGGCGCTTCCGTCGGCGAGATCACCGACGCGGATCTCAAAGACCGCCGCATCCTCGGGGAAGAGGGCTTCATCTCGATCATCGTCGTTGTCGAGGCGCAGACCGGACGCGTGGTCTCCGGACCGGAGATCCACGCTCGCGGCTTCGCGGAGGACGACGCCGTCTTCGACAAGGTGCGGCCCAAGATCGTCTCGGCCCTCGCGGAAGCGGCGGGCAACGGAGTGCGCGACCAGCACGCGCTGCAGCAGGTCGTGCGCCGCACCGTCGGTCGGTGGGTCAACACCTCGTACCGGCGCCGTCCGATGATTGTGCCGCTCGTGATCGAGGCGTAGCCCGCAAGGTCTCGCGAACCCCGAGTCATTACCGGGCAACGTCAGCGCCCGGCGATACCGTTGGAACATGGCTCCTGGCACCACGTCCTCCGGGCGCGCTCGCAAGTCGAAGAGCGCCGGCGGTCAGACGCGAACCCGCACGGCCACGGCCAAGACCAAGAAGCTTGAGCCGGAGCCGACGAAGGCGAATCCGCTCGTGCGATTCTGGCTCGGCCTCGCGCACCTCGCCGGCGGAGCGGCCCGCGCTCTCGGCCCCGAGAAGCTCGAGAAGGATCAGCGCCGCGACGGAGTGCCGTTCTTCATCCTGCTCCTGGCGATCACGGGGATGGTCGTCGAGTGGTTCGGGGTCAACGACCCTGTCGCTCGAACCATCGAGGCCTGGACCTTCGGCGGGCTCTTCGGGCGCGTCGCCTTCGCCCTGCCTGTCGTGATGCTGCTGCTCGCCGTCTGGCTGTTCCGCAACCCGAGCTCCGTCAACGACAACGGCCGCGTCGGCATCGGCCTCGGACTGCTCCTGCTTTCCGTCACCGGCATCTGCCACGCGCTGAGCGAGCAACCGTCGCCGGGTGAGGGCGGACTGCCCGCGCTTGCCGACGCGGGCGGCCTGCTCGGCTGGATGGTGGGGGCGCCGCTCGTGCTGCTCATCACCTGGATCGGCGCGACGATAGTTCTCGGGCTGATCGGCCTGCTCGCGCTGTTCATCGTCACCAAGACGCCCCCGAACAAGATCCCGCAGCGCATCCGCCAGTTCACGGCATGGATGTTCGGCACCGACCCGGAGGAGCTCGAGCAGCGCCGCGCCGACAAGGCGAGCGGGCCCGCGATAGATGACGACGTCGACGAGGACTCGTTGCCCTGGTGGCGGCGCAACAAGAGCGGACGAGAGACCGAGCCCGCATTCGACTCTCCCGTCGTCGACGATGACATCACCGAGCTGCTCGGCGCGGCCGAGCCCGAGGGCCACTTCGACTCGGCCGTGGAGAAGGAGCCCGAGCGTCCCTCGTTCGCGCCGACCGAGGTCATCGACGGGCTCGCCGCTGCCGAGAGCGCCGTCGCCGGATATGCGGGCTCCGACGGCACCCGCGGAATCCACGGCGACGGCGGAGAAGCCGACGACACCGACGTCCTCCCCGGCATGGAGTCGCTTGCGCTCCGCGGCGACGAGGGCGCTCCCGCGAAGCCGACCGAAGCCGACCACCCATACCGCCTGCCCTCGACAGCGACGCTCGCGGCCGGAGCTCCCGCCAAGCAGCGCTCGTCCGTCAACGACGAGGTCGTCGCCGCGATCACGGGCGTGCTCGACCAGTTCAAGGTGAACGCCAAGGTCACGGGCTTCTCGCGCGGCCCGACGGTCACGCAGTACGAGATCGAGCTCGGACCGGGCGTGAAGGTCGAGCGTGTCACGGCTCTGTCGAAGAACCTGTCCTACGCCGTGGCGTCGAACGAGGTGCGCATCCTCTCGCCGATCCCCGGCAAGAGCGCCATCGGCATCGAGATCCCGAACACCGACCGCGAGATCGTCACGCTCGGCGACGTGCTGCGCTCGGCGGCGGCGACGAACAGCAAGCACCCCATGACCATCGGCGTCGGCAAGGACGTCGGGGGCGGATACGTCGTCGCGAACCTCGCGAAGATGCCCCACCTCCTCGTCGCGGGCTCGACCGGTTCCGGCAAGTCGAGTTTCGTGAACTCGATGATCACGAGCCTGCTCATGCGCGCGAAGCCGAGCGAGGTCCGCATGGTGCTCGTCGACCCCAAACGCGTCGAGCTCGCCCCGTACGCGGGCGTGCCGCACCTGATCACGCCCATCATCACGAACCCCAAGAAGGCCGCCGAGGCGCTGCAGTGGGTCGTGAAGGAAATGGACATGCGCTACGACGACCTGGCGAGCTTCGGCTACCGCCACGTCGACGACTTCAACAAAGCCGTCATCGCGGGTGAGATCCAGCTGCCGCCCGGCAGCGAGCGAGTCCTCAAGCCGTATCCCTATCTCCTCGTCGTCGTCGACGAGCTCGCGGACCTCATGCTTGTCGCGCCGCGCGACGTCGAGGACTCGATCGTGCGCATCACGCAGCTCGCTCGCGCATCCGGCATCCACCTCGTCCTGGCGACCCAGCGTCCGTCCGTCGACGTCGTCACGGGGCTGATCAAGGCGAACGTGCCATCGCGCCTCGCCTTCGCGGTCACGAGCGTCACCGACTCCCGCGTCATCCTCGACCAGTCGGGCGCCGACAAGCTGATCGGCCAGGGCGACGCGCTCTTCCTGCCCATGGGCAGCTCGAAGCCGCTTCGCGTGCAGGGCGCCTGGGTGAGCGAGAACGAGATCGAGAAGGTCGTGAAGCACGTCACGGCCCAGGCTCGCCCCGAGTACCGGCCCGATGTGCAGCAGGTGATCGAGAAGAAGGAGATCGACGCGGACATCGGCGACGACCTCGAGCTTCTCGTCGCCGCGGTCGAGCTCGTCGTGAACACCCAGTTCGGCTCCACGTCCATGCTGCAGCGCAAGCTCCGCGTCGGCTTCGCGAAGGCCGGGCGACTCATGGACCTCATGGAGTCCCGCGACATCGTCGGCCCCTCCGAGGGCTCGAAGGCGCGCGACGTCCTCGTCAGCAAGGAACAGCTCCCCGGCGTTCTCGCGAAACTGCGCGGCGAAGACCCGCCCGCCGGCTCGGCGACGCCCGGTCCCGCGAGCGACCCCGATCCCGTCGAGCAGCAGTTCGAGGGCTACGAGACGGCGAACGCCGATGAGTCCGAGGACGCCTGGCAGCTCACGGATCGGGAATAATCGAAGCGTGAGCGACACGACCGGCAGCAACTGGAACCTTCCCAATGCGATCACGATCGTGCGGATCTTCTTCGCGCCCGTGTTCCTCGTGCTCCTCCTCATCGATGGGGGAGCGGATGCCGCTCTGCGCTGGATCGCCGCGATCCTGTTCATCGTCGGCATCGCCACTGACGGCGTCGACGGCCACATCGCCCGTTCTCGCGGCCTCGTCACGGACCTCGGAAAGCTCCTCGACCCCATCGCCGACAAGATTCTCACGGGGGCCGCCCTCGTGGGCCTGTCCATCCTCGCCGAGCTGCCCTGGTGGGTCACGATCATCGTGCTCATCCGCGAGGTCGGCATTACCGTGCACCGCATGATCATCCGTCACGATCACGTCGTCGCTGCCGCGTGGATGGGCAAGCTCAAGACCGTGTTCCAATCGGTCGCCATCTCGTTCGCGCTCGTGCCCCTGTGGTCGTTCCTCGGCGACTGGATCTTCGTCGTCAACGGCATCCTCATGACGATCGCGGTGATCCTCACGATAGCGAGCGGCCTTGACTACGTGTGGACGGCGATGAAGGCGAAGCGCTCCCGATGAGCGACGACACGGCACAGCTCATCGCCGATCTGACGGCGGCCGGTGCGACCGTCGCCGTCGCCGAGTCGCTCACCGGCGGCGCCGTGTGCGCAGAGCTCATCCGCCCGGCGGGAGCATCCGCTGTCGTCGTCGGCGGCATCGTGGCCTACGCGACGGAACTCAAACACGCCCTTCTCGGCGTAGACGACAAGCTTCTCGCCGAACACGGTCCGGTCCACGCCGAGGTGGCGGCGCAGATGGCCGCCGGCGTGCGCCGCGCTCTCGCCGCCGACGGTGCGGCGGCGACCATCGGCGTCTCGACCACCGGGGTCGCCGGTCCCGATCCGCAATCGGGACAGCAGCCGGGAACCGTCTTCGTCGGCCTCGACAGCGATGAGCGCAGTACCGTCGTTCCGCTCACGCTCTCCGGCGATCGCGACGGCATTCGGGCTGCGACGGTGGCGGCGGTCATCGAGCTTCTCTCGACGACGATCAACCGGGAATAGCCGGGTCGCAAAGCAGGTTGTAGCTGTCAGACTCACACGGAAACATCAGGCGGATTCCGATGCGCCGTCGGTAGAGTTGTATGTAGTAGTCTTATCGACCCAAGCAGCGGAGCCGCCGCTTGACTGGCAAGCAGAAAGGAAGGGTCTCATGGTTCTTGTTCGACAGGAAATCGGGGACGTTCTTCGTGACTTCCGTCTGCAGAAGGGGCGTACGCTCCGGCAGGTGGCGAGCAAGGCGAGCGTCGCCCTCGGATACTTGAGCGAGGTCGAGCGCGGACAGAAGGAAGCGTCGAGCGAGATCCTCGCTTCGGTAGCCGAAGCCCTCGACACGCCGATCTCGATCATCATGCGCGAAGTGGGCGACCGGCTCGCGGTCATCGAAGGGATGGACCCGATCCCCGACACCATTCCCGACGCACTCGTCGCGGAGCTCGACGCGGACCTGGTTCGGCGCTGATCCCGGCGAACGATTCGACGGACGTCCCCGACTGGTTCGGGGGCGTCCGTTCCATGAAAGGGCAGTGGTGAAGCTCAGCGAATTCTGGAACGCCGTCGACACCGAGTACGGCGAGGGCTACGGGCGCGTCGTCGTCCGTGATCTGGTGCTGCCCTCGCTCGATGGACAGAGCGCTGAAGAGGCCCTCCGCGCTGGCGTCCGGCCCCGTGCGGTGTGGCTTGCGCTGTGCGAGGCGACCGATGTGCCCGACGAGCGGCGGCACGGCGTCGGCCTCCCAGAGCCTCGAAAGTAATGCCGACACGCCGATAAGCACACCTCGAACACAGCTTCGAGCGGTGATACTCTCTCCACAAGAGCCGCAACCGGGACGTTTCCCACTGCGCGCACGGGCGTCCGATGCAGTGTCGGAGGGTCGTCGTACAGTTCTTCTCGTCAGCGGAAGTCGCTCCCAGCCTTGTCGGAGAACCGGATGATTCCGGGGCGCGACAGCCTACAGGCGAACCGATAACGAGAACGAAGGAGACGCCCTCATGGCATCACCAGCAGACCGCGAGAAGTCGCTCGAGACAGCTCTCGCGCAAATCGACCGCCAGTTCGGCAAAGGGTCGGTGATGCGTCTCGGCAGCGACGAGCGCGCCCCCGTCGCCGTGATTCCCACGGGCTCCGTCGCCCTCGACGTCGCTCTCGGAGTCGGAGGCCTGCCCCGGGGCCGCATTGTCGAGATCTACGGTCCGGAGTCGAGTGGTAAGACCACGCTCACCCTCCACGCCATCGCGAACGTGCAGAAGGCAGGAGGCATCGCCGCCTTCGTCGACGCGGAGCACGCGCTCGACCCCGAGTACGCGAAGAAGCTCGGCGTCGACATCGACTCCCTCCTTGTCTCGCAGCCCGACACGGGAGAGCAGGCGCTTGAGATCGCGGACATGCTCGTGCGCTCCGGCGCGATCGACCTCGTCGTGATCGACTCGGTCGCCGCACTCGTGCCCCGCGCCGAGATCGAGGGCGAGATGGGCGATTCTCACGTCGGACTACAGGCACGACTCATGTCGCAGGCGCTCCGGAAGCTCACGGGCGGTCTCAACCAGACCGGCACCACGATGATCTTCATCAACCAGCTTCGCGAGAAGATCGGCGTCTTCTTCGGCAGCCCGGAGACAACCGCCGGCGGAAAGGCGCTCAAGTTCTACGCCTCTGTCCGGCTCGACATCCGCCGCATCGAGACTCTGAAGGACGGCGGCGAAGCCGTCGGCAACCGCACCCGCGTCAAGGTCGTGAAGAACAAGATGGCCCCGCCGTTCAAGCAGGCCGAGTTCGACATCCTCTACGGCACCGGAATCTCGCGCGAGGGAAGCCTCATCGACTTCGGAGTCGAACACCAGATCGTCAAGAAGTCAGGCGCGTGGTACACCTACGAAGGCGACCAGCTCGGCCAGGGCAAGGAGAACGCGCGCAACTTCCTGCGCAACAACCCCGACATCGCCCTCGAGATCGAGAACCGCATCAAGGCAAAGCTCGGACTCGGTCCTGAGACGCCGGGCGCCGAGGGCGACGAGCTCGCGGAACGCCGCGGCGCCTGACCCATGGTTGCGTTCCGACCATCCGACGGTGAGAAGCTCGCCCCTGTGACGTCGCTCGACGCGCACAGGGGCGAGCGACGCGCCCCGGAAGCGGAATCCGAGGATGCTCCGCCCGCGCTGCCGGATCTCGAGGCAGCGGCAGTGCGCGCCCTCAGCCGCCGCAACCTGACCGAGCGGGAGGTGGCGAAGCTCGTGCGGGAAAAGGGCGGCGACGCCCGCCAGGCGGAAGCGGTCCTCGAACGCCTCCGCGAGCTCGGTTATGTGGATGATTCCCGGGTGGCCGAGGAACTCGTGCACCGCCTCGCTGACGGGCGAGGAAAGAGTCGAGCCGTTGTGGCACGCGAGATGGCCGCTCGCGGAGTCCCCAGCGACATCGGCGACGCGGCGCTTGACGGCATCTCCGACGAGCACGAGCGCACCGTTGCGGTCGAGCTCGCGCTCAAGCGCGGAGCGCAACTGTCGTCAGCCGACGATCAAGCCTTCACCCGACGGCTCACGGGCTACCTGGCACGTCGTGGATACGCGGGCGACATCGTTCGCGAAGCAGTCGCGGCAGCCGCGGCGGAGCGACGCAGCTCGGTGCGCTTTCGCTGACCGGGTGTCCGGGGCGGCGGATTCTGCAGACCATCAGAGTCCTACGTAAACTAAGGGGATCATGAGCACCCTGACCGAACGCCCGACGATCATTCCCCGGTCCGACGCCGCCGTTGGGCCCGATGGCGGCCCGCGCACCTACGAGGTGCGCACATTCGGCTGCCAGATGAACGTTCACGACTCTGAGCGTCTGAGCGGCTCCCTTGAAGCTGCGGGGTACGTGAAGGCCGTCGACGTCGAGCCGGACATCGTCGTCATCAACACGTGTGCGGTGCGCGAGAACGCGGACAACAAGCTCTACGGGAACCTCGGTCATCTCGCTGCCGTCAAACGTCGCCACGAAGGAATGCAGATCGCCGTCGGCGGCTGCCTTGCCCAGAAGGACAAGAACGTCATTCTGGAGAAGGCTCCATGGGTCGACGTCGTCTTCGGAACGCACAACATGGGTTCGCTGCCGAGCCTGCTCGAGCGTTCCCGCCACAACAACGAAGCGGAGATCGAGATCCTCGAGGCTCTCGAGACCTTTCCGTCCACGCTGCCGACGAAGCGGGACTCCAGCTATTCCGGCTGGGTCTCCATCTCGGTGGGCTGCAACAACACCTGCACCTTCTGCATCGTGCCGTCCTTGCGCGGCAAGGAGAAGGACCGGCGTCCCGGCGAGATCCTCGCGGAGATCCAGTCCCTCGTCGACGACGGCGCCATCGAGGTCACGCTGCTCGGACAGAACGTGAACTCGTACGGCGTCGAATTCGGCGACCGGCAGGCGTTCAGCAAGCTCCTCCGCGCCGCCGGACAGATCGAAGGCCTTGAACGCGTCCGGTTCACGAGCCCTCACCCCGCCGCGTTCACCGACGACGTCATCGACGCGATGGCGGAGACGCCCAACGTGATGCCGCAACTGCACATGCCGTTGCAGTCCGGCTCCGACCGGATCCTCAAGGCCATGCGGCGCTCCTACCGCAACAAGAAGTTCCTCGGCATTCTCGAGAAGGTGCGGGAGCGCATTCCGCACGCCGCGATCTCGACCGACATCATCGTCGGCTTCCCCGGTGAGACCGAAGAAGACTTCCAAGAAACTCTCCGCGTCGTCGAGGAAGCCCGATTCGCCTCCGCCTTCACGTTCCAGTACTCCGTACGCCCCGGGACACCGGCGGCGACGATGGGCGACCAGATCCCCAAGGCCGTCGTGCAGGAGCGCTACGAGCGCCTACTCGCCTTGCAAGAGCGCATCAGCCTCGAGGAGAACCGCGCCGTCGTGGGCCGGCAGGTGGAAGTGCTCGTCGCCGTCGGTGAGGGAAAGAAGGACGCCGAGACGCACCGTTTGACGGGGCGCGCCCGGGACTCGAGACTCGTGCACTTCGCGGTTCCCGCGGGCAGCGAGACCCCGCGACCGGGCGACGTGGTCACCGTCACCGTCACGGACGCGGCACCGTTCCACTTGCTCGCCGACTCCTCGGATGGGGCGCCGCTCGTCATCCGGCGCACTCGCGCAGGTGACGCATGGGACCGCGGCCAGGCGGAGTCGTGCGCGGTGCCCGCTCACGGCGGCGGCGCTGCGACCGGGGGAGCCGTGTCTCTCGGAATGCCGGGCCTGCGCGCCGCAACACCGACGGTGGCCACGACACCGATCTACGACCCGACGGACGGGCAGCGCTGAGCACTCCAGCCCCCATCGTCGTCGTCGGACCGACAGGGACCGGGAAATCGGAGTTGTCGCTCGACCTCGTCGAACGACTCGCAGACGCCGGTCGCCCCGCCGAGATCGTGAATGCCGACGCCATGCAGCTCTACCGCGGCATGGACATCGGAACCGCGAAACTGGCGGTCGACGAGCGCCGCGGCATCCCGCACCATCTGCTCGACGTGCTCGACGTCACCGAGGACGCGACGGTCGCCGGTTACCAGCCGCGGGCGCGGCACGTCATCGACGCGCTCTGTGGAGACGGCATAACACCGGTGCTCGTCGGCGGATCGGGACTCTACGTCTCGAGCGTGATCTTCGCGTTCCAATTCCCCGGCACCGATCCGCTCGTGCGCGCGCGGCTCGAAGGGGAACTCGAAGCCGACGGACGAGGATCCCTGTATCGGCGACTCCATGAACTCGACCCTGCCGTCGCCGCCCGAATCGGCCCGCATAACGCTCGCCGCATTGTCCGGGCGCTCGAGATCGCGGAGCTCACCGGCACCCCCGCCGCAGGGATGCTGCCCGACGAGCCCGAGTACTGGCGTCCCGTGACGCTCATCGGCCTGCAGCTTCCCCGCGAAGAGCTCACGGAGCGCCTCGACGGGCGCGTGCAGCGCATGTGGGATGCCGGACTGCTCGCCGAGGTGCGCGGGCTCATGGAGCAGGGACTGAAACGCTCAACGACCGCCGGCCGTGCCATCGGCTACGCGCAAGCGGCGGCCCAGCTGAGCGGAGAATGCAGCGAGTCCGAAGCGATCTCCGACACCCAGAGACTCACCCGCCGTTACGCCCGGCGTCAGATGAGCTGGTTCCGCCGTTACCGCGACCTGCACTGGCTCGACGCGGCATCCGCGTCCCTGCCGGACGATGCCCTCGAGATCATCGCCCGGAACGAAGGGCAACTGCATCGCCCCTAGACTTGCCGTATGCCGACCACGCTGCAGTTCACCAAGGGCCATGGCACCGGGAACGACTTCATTCTCTACACCGATCCCGCCGGCCAGTCGCCCCTGAGCCCGGAGCAAGTGCGCGCGCTGTGCGATCGGCACATGGGCATCGGCGCCGACGGGATCATCCGCGCCGTTCGCTCGAACGCGATCCCCAACGGGGCCGCCTCACTGGCCGAGGACGAAGCCGCCGAGTGGTTCATGGACTACGTCAATGCCGACGGCACGGTCGCGGAGATGTGCGGGAACGGCATTCGGGTCTTCGTGCGTTACCTGCTCGCCAACGGGCTGACCACGCTCGAGACTGGCGAGACTCTCCCGATCGGCACGCGCGCCGGCGTGCGCGACGTGCAAGTGTCAACGAACGGGTTCCAGGTCGACCTCGGACGCTGGCGGCTCGAGGACGGCGACCCTCTCGTGCGTGTGAAGGGTTTGAAAGTGGCCCGGCCCGGCCAAGGCATCGACGTGGGCAATCCGCATATCGTCGTCGCCCTCGCGGATCTCGACGAACTCGCCGACGCGGATCTCGGCTACATCCCCGTTGTGGAGCCTGAACCGGAGAACGGGGCGAACATCGAACTCGTGGTCCCGCGCGACCCGCTCGTCAAGGACGGAATCGGCCGCATCAGCATGCGCGTGCACGAACGCGGCTCGGGGGAGACGCTCTCGTGCGGCACCGGCGTCGCGGCATCCGCTCTCGCCACCCGGCACTGGGCGGGCAGCAGCGCTCCCAACAATTGGCGTGTCGACGTGCCGGGCGGAACGCTCGGCGTGCGCATGTTCGCCGCGGAGGACGGCGAGCACGTTGCGCTCTCCGGACCCGCGGAGCTTGTCTACACGGGCACGATCGAGCTGGCCTGACCTGCCGTCAGCCGACGACGTCGATCGGCTCGGTCTGACCGGTGTGCCGCCGGGCGCGGAGCACCCGATATCCCTTGCCCGTCGCTGCCCGCACGACGCTGAATTCATCGGAGAGCGCGGTCTGCAGCCACCGGTGAAGGCTGTCGGAACCAAGGTTGCGCTGCACGACGAGATACGCGTCAGAGCCGGGCAGAAGCCGTGGCAGCCACCGTTCGAGCATGCCGTGCAACTCGTTCTTACCGACCCGGATGGGCGGGTTGGACCAGATGGTGCTGAACGCGACGTCGTCAGGAACCTCATCGGGAGTGACCGCGCGAACGTTCGTCAGCCCGGCCGTGCGGGCGTTGCGACGCACGAGCTCAAGGGAGCGTTCGTTCACATCGACTGCCCACACCGTGGCGTCGGGGGAGAGCAGTCCGAGCGTGAGGGCGATCGGACCCCAGCCGCAGCCGAGATCCAGAAAGTGTCCGCTCGTCGGCGGAGGGGCCGTGCTCGAGAGCAAGACTCGGGTGCCGGTGTCGATGCGATCGGGGCTGAAGACCCCATTCGCAGTCGTCAGCTGAAAGGCGCGTCCGGCGAGTGTGACGTTCACGGTCTTCAACCGCAAGTCGCTTCCCGGAGTGCCTGTGAAGTAATGGTCACCCGTCATATCTAGGTACGTTATCCCAGCCGGCAGACACTAGGCTTTAACGCAATGGCTGACACGACTGACCGAGGCGACGACGACGTCGTCGACCGCATTCTCTCCCGCGCCAACGACAGTGCCGCTGGCTACTCGATCTTCGGTCGTGCCCAAGCGCTCCAGGACGAATCGACGGCGGCGGGTTCGGACGACGGCGAGCAATTCGATCGCGAGGAGCGTCAGGCGCTCCGCCGCGTCGCCGGGCTCTCGACGGAGCTCGAGGACGTCACGGAAGTCGAGTACCGGCAGCTTCGCCTCGAGAACGTCGTGCTCATCGGCGTGTATGCCCAGGGCACCCTGGAGGACGCCGAGAACTCTCTGCGGGAACTGTCCGCCCTCGCCGAAACGGCGGGCGCCGTCGTCCTCGACGGCCTGCTGCAGCGCCGTCCGTACCCGGATCCGAGCACCTACCTCGGCAAAGGCAAGGCCCACGAGCTGCGTGAGATCGTCACGTCCCTCGGCGCCGACACGGTCATCGCGGACACGGAGCTCGCCCCGAGTCAGCGTCGCGCGCTCGAGGACGTCGTCAAGGTGAAGGTCATCGACCGAACCGCGGTCATCCTCGACATCTTCAGCCAGCATGCGAAGAGCCGGGAGGGCAAGGCGCAAGTGGAGCTCGCGCAGCTCGAGTACCTGCTCCCGCGGCTCCGCGGCTGGGGCGAGTCGATGAGCCGTCAAGCCGGCGGCCAGGTCGGCGGCGCGGGAGCGGGAATGGGCTCTCGCGGACCCGGCGAGACGAAGATCGAGCTCGACCGGCGTCGGATTCACACGCGCATGGCCAAGCTGCGCAAGCAGATCAAGGGCTTCGCACCGGCGCGCGAGGCGAAGCGCGCAAATCGTCACCGCCACGAAGTGCCGTCCGTGGCCATCGTCGGTTACACGAACGCCGGAAAGTCAAGCCTGCTGAATCGCCTCACTCGCGCCGGCGTGCTGGTGGAGAACGCGCTCTTTGCGACACTCGACTCCACGACACGGCGTACGAAGACCAAGGACGGCCGCGAATACACGCTGTCCGACACAGTCGGTTTCGTCCGGAACCTGCCGCACCAGCTCGTCGAGGCGTTCCGCTCCACGCTCGAGGAGGTCGCGGAGGCGGATCTGCTCGTCCACGTCGTGGACGCCGCACACCCGGACCCTGCCGCGCAGATCGCGACGGTTCGCGACGTCGTCGGCGATGTCGGCGCGCGTGACGTTCCCGAACTCATTGTCTTCAACAAGTCCGACCTCATCGACGACGATCAGCGCCTTGTCCTGCGCGGCATCGCTCCTGACGCCGTCTTCGTCTCGGCGCGGACGGGCGAGGGCGTCGATGAGATGCTCGACGCCATCGAGCGGATGCTGCCTCGGCCGTCCGTGGCGGTCGAACTACTCGTGCCCTACGATCGGGGCGACATCATCTCAATGCTTCACCGGCGTGGCGCCGTGCGCCAGCTCGACTATCTCGCGGCGGGGACACGCGTGAAGGCCGCCGTGACCGAGGAGATCGCGGCGCAGCTCCAGGAGTTCGCGACCGGCAGCTGACCGGGCGTCAGACGGCGCGAAGGACGGCGACGACCTTGCCGAGAACCTCGGCGTTGTCGCCGAGGATCGGCTCGAACGCGGAGTTCCGGGGGAGCAGCCACGTGTGACCGTCGCGCTGCCGGAACACCTTCACCGTCGCCTCCCCATCGAGCATGGCCGCGACGATGTCACCGTTCTCGGCCGTGCTCTGCTGGCGCACGACGACCCAGTCGTCGTTGCAGATCGCCGCGTCGATCATGGACTCGCCCTGAACCTTCAGCATGAACAGGTCGCCCTTGCCCACGAGCTGGCGGGGTAGCGGGAAGACTTCCTCCACCTGCTGGTCCGCGGTGATCGGAACACCGGCTGCGATCTGTCCCACGAGGGGCACCATCGCGGCATCGCCCACGGGAGTCTGGCTCTCGGCCGCATCGATGGTCTGCGGAAGGTCGATCAGGATCTCGAGCGCGCGCGGCCGGTTCGGGTCGCGGCGCAAGTAGCCGCTGAGCTCGAGCTGGTTGAGCTGGTGGGTCACGGACGACAAGGAGGCGAGACCGACAGCGTCCCCGATCTCGCGCATGCTCGGCGGATAGCCGCGCTGGCTCACGGAACGCTGGATGTACTCGAGAATCGCGCGCTGCTTGTCGCTGAGATTCTTGCGGCGACGAGTACCCGTCCTGACCTTGCCGTCCTGCGCCATTTCCGTGCTCCCGTCGTCGCCCCGCTGCCCCGATGTCAGAGGCTCATGGTGGGGTTGTCCCTGTGATCGAAACTGTATCCGTTTTGCCCGGCCAGGACAAACACCTGTTCGAGTGTGTCGCGGATTCTTTCGACGCAAATACGAAAAGCACCTTGACTCTTCGAAACTTCGAAGATAGGTTCGGAACACAGCTTCGTTCCGGCCCCTCCCGGCCGAGGGGTCGGAACGAATCTCACCACAAAGGAGAACTCTGATGAGCACAGCAGCGAAGTCGTCCTCCGTCCGCGTTCGCCTCACTCGGCGCGGACGTGCGGTCGTCACCGCCCTTGCAGCCCTGCCCCTCCTGGTCGGCGTCGGCGTTCTGTCGACGAACGCCTCCTCGGCCTTCGCCACATCGCACGCGGCCGAGCAGAGCTTCGAATACGTGACCGTCGGCGCCGGTGAATCGCTCTGGGGCCTCGCCCAGCGAGTTGCGCCCAACGCTGACCCGCGCGACGTCGTCGCCGACATCGTGCGACTCAACCAGCTCGAAAGCTCTTCCGTGGGAGCGGGCGCTCGCGTGGCCATCCCCGCCCGGTACGCGGATGCCGAATGAGAACGGCATAGCATTGTCGAGTGACCTCACTCGATGATCTTCCCCTTCGCGACGACCTCCGCGGCAAGTCACCGTACGGTGCACCACAGGCGCCCGTCCCGGTCGCTCTGAATGTGAACGAGAACACCCACGGAATTCCCGAGGACGTCGCCCACGACATCGTGGCCTCCGTGGCCACGGCGATTCTGAGCCTCAACCGTTACCCGGATCGAGAGTTCACGCAATTGCGCACAGCACTCGCGGACTACCTCGGACACGGCCTCTCGGCAGAGAACATCTGGGCCGCCAACGGTTCGAACGAAGTGCTGCAGCAGATTCTGCAGGCCTTTGCGGGGAGCGGTCGCTCGCTCATGGGGTTCGTGCCCACCTATTCCATGTACTCGCTTCTGGCGATGGGAACTGGAACGCGCTGGATCGCGGCGGAGCGCGACGAGGACTTCGAACTCTCACCGGAGACCGCCGCGGCCGCTGTCAGTCGCGAGCAGCCCGACGTGGTCTTTCTGTGCTCACCCAATAACCCCACGGGCACACCGCTCTCACTCGAGACCATCACAGCGGTGTACGATGCCGCGCCCGGCATCGTCGTGGTCGATGAGGCATACGCCGAGTTCGCTCCCGTCGGTACGCCGAGTGCGCTGACTCTCCTCCCCGGACGGGAGCGGCTGATCGTTTCGCGCACGATGAGCAAGGCGTTCGCCTTCGCCGGCGCACGCGTCGGCTACCTCGCTGCCGACCCGGCGATCGCTGACGCCCTCCGCCTCGTACGCCTGCCCTATCACCTCTCTGCGCTGACCCAAGCCGCCGCACTCGGTGCGCTGCGGCACTCCCACGAGATGCTTGCCGTGGTCGGTGAAATCCGCGTCCAGAAGGATCGGATCGTCGCCCACCTCAGCGAGCTCGGCTACAAGCCATACCGCTCGGGCAGCAATTTCGTGCTGTTCGGCGGCGTCGCCGACACCCGTGCGCTCTTCCAGTCACTGTTTGAGCGGGGCATCCTCATTCGCGACATCGGCATCCCCGGCCACATGCGCGTGAGCGCCGGCACGGAGGCTGAGACCAGCGCGTTCCTCGACGCTCTCGCAGCACTAACATCGAAGGTATGACTTCACCGCGTGTAGCCAGCATCCGACGCCAGACGAGCGAATCGTCGATTGAGCTCAGTCTCGACCTGGACGGCACCGGCACGAGCGACATCAGCAGCTCGGTGCCGTTCTTCGACCACCTGCTGACCGCGTTCGCGAAGCACTCCCTTACCGACTTGACGGTGCGGGCCGAGGGCGACACCCACATCGACGTCCACCACACCGTCGAGGACATCGGCATCGCCTTGGGAACGGCAATCCGAACGGCGCTCGGCACGAAGGAGGGAATCTCGCGCTACGGCGACGCGCTCGTTCCGCTCGACGAGGCGCTCGTCCAAGCCGTCGTCGACATCTCGGGCCGCCCGTATCTCGTGCACGGCGGCGAGCCCGCGGGCTTCGAGTTCCACCTCATCGGCGGACACTTCACCGGATCGATGGTGCGCCACGTGTTCGAGGCGATCGCCTACAACTCCGCACTCACCATGCACGTCGACGTGCGCTCGGGTCGGGACCCGCACCACATAGCGGAAGCCGAGTTCAAGGCGTTCGCGCGCGCATTCCGGCAGGCGAAGGCGATGGACCCGCTCGTGTCCGGCATCCCGTCGACAAAGGGTGCACTATGACACGTCCTCGAGTGGTGGTCCTCGATTACGGCTCGGGCAACGTCCACTCGGCGGTGAAGGCCATCGAAGCCGCCGGCGCTGACGTCGAGCTCACCGGCGACAAGCGTGCCGCGCTCGAGGCGGACGGTCTCCTGGTTCCCGGTGTCGGGGCATTCAGCGCTGTGATGGACCAGCTGCGCGCCTCCGGCGGGGACGAAGTCATCGACCGGCGTCTCGCGGGCGGCCGCCCCGTTCTCGGAATCTGCGTGGGCATGCAAGTGCTGTTCGAGCGCGGCGTCGAGCGCGGCCAGGAGACGGAGGGTCTAGGCCAGTGGCCCGGTGCAGTCGTCGAACTCGAAGCACCCGTCCTGCCGCACATGGGATGGAACACCGTCGACGCCCCGGAGGACTCCCGCTTTTTCGCGGGGCTCTCCGGTGAGCGCTTCTATTTCGTGCACTCCTATGCGGCGACGGAATGGTCGCTCGAGGCCACGGGCTCGTTCCCGTCCCCGAAAGTGACGTGGGCGGAACACGGCACCCGGTTCGTCGCCGCTGTCGAGAACGGTCCGCTGTGGGCTGCGCAATTCCACCCGGAGAAGTCGGGCGAGGCCGGAATCCGCCTTCTGGCCAATTGGGTGGGAACGCTCACCTCTCGCTAATATTGGGGACTTGTGCCGGTGCGGCACAGCTCGTCATGGTTAAGGACAAGAATGCGTGAGTTCAATCAGGCGCCGGCACTCGAACTGCTGCCCGCCGTCGACGTCGCCAGCGGAAAGGCCGTGCGCCTGACCCAAGGGGAGGCCGGCAGCGAGACAAGCTACGGGGATCCCGTCGATGCGGCCGAGACCTGGGTCGATCAGGGCGCGGAGTGGCTGCACCTCGTCGACCTCGACGCCGCATTCGGGCGTGGAAGCAACGCGGGCGTGATCCGGCGCGTCATCAAGAACGTGCGCGGAGTCAAGGTGGAGCTGTCCGGCGGCATCCGAGATGACGCCTCCCTCGAGGCCGCGCTTGCCACCGGAGCGAAGCGGATCAACCTCGGCACGGCGGCGCTGGAGAACCCGGAGTGGGCAGCGAACGTCATCGGCCAGTACGGCGAGGCGATCGCTGTCGGCCTCGACGTGCGCGGCACCACCCTTGCCGCGCGAGGCTGGACGCGCGAGGGAGGCGACCTCTGGCAGGTGCTCGAGCGTCTCGAAGAAGCAGGCTGCGCCCGCTATGTCGTCACCGACGTGACAAAGGACGGCACGCTCCAGGGCCCCAATGTCGATCTGCTGCGCCAGGTGATGGAGCACACGGAGCGCCCGGTCGTCGCGTCCGGCGGCATCTCGAGCCTTGACGACATCGCCGCCCTGCGGGAGCTGGTTCCGCTCGGGCTTGAAGGCGCGATCGTCGGAAAGGCGCTGTACGCCGGCGCGTTCACTCTCGCTGAGGCGCTGGATGTCGCGTCCGACTAATACGGGGGACTCAGCCGGTCAGCCGTGGGAAGGCCGGAGCTTCCAGCCGAATTCCCGAGCACAGGACGACGGATCGGCTCCGCCTGAGCTTGTCGCGGCGATCGAGCAGTTCCACGCGGGCACGGCCGATGAGGGCGCCGTCGTCGACGTCGTGCGCGGCGCGCGGTTCCTCATCCCGCTCATCGCCCACGCGGGCGAGCACGGTGTGACCGATGAGGGACTCGCCGTCGACAAGACCCAGGAGCTGTCCATAATCACCGTCGGCGGTCCCGACGGTCGCAACGTCCTGCCTGTCTTCTCATCCGTCGCCGCGATGTCCTCCTGGAACGCCGCAGCTCGTCCCGTGCCCGCCGAAGGGGTCCGCGTCGCGCTGGCGGCTGCGGAAGAGGGCACCGACGTTGTCGTCATCGATCCGACGAGCGAGACGGAGTTCGCCATCCGGCGGCCGGCGCTCTGGGCCATCGCGCAATCCGAGCAGTGGCGGCCGAGCCACTCCGATCCGGAGGTGTTCGAGGCGTTCGAACGGTCCATCGGCACCGAGCTCGCCGTGCAGGGCGTCGCCCTCGCCCCGGGCGACCCGGAAGGTCGCCTGCTCGGGCCGGAGACCGTCGTTCGCTTGAGCCTCGCTTCCGGGCTCACTCGTCAAGAGCTCGACGCGGTGCTTGCCCGGCTCGCTGCGCGCTGGGCGGCGGACGAGATCATCGCGAGCCGCGTCGATTCGCTCAAGGTCGCACTCGTCGCCGCGTGAGCGAGCCGGTCAGATGACGGGTCCCGTCCACTTCTCGCCCGGACCCTGTCCCGGTGCATCGGGAAGCGAGGACGCTTCCCGGAACGCGAGCTGAACTGAGCGGAGGCCGTCACGGAGGCTCCGCGCGTGCATGTCGCTGATCTCGGGTGCGCCTGCCGTGATCAGCCCCGCGAGGGCGTTGATGAGCTTGCGTGCCTCGTCGAGGTCGATCTGAGAGTCGGGGTCATCGGCGAGGCCGCACTTGACGGCTGCGGCGCTCATGAGGTGGACAGCGGCGGTCGTAATGATCTCCACCGCGGCGACATCCGCGATGTCGCGCGTGGCCTGCGCCGCCTCGTCGGGAAGGCCCGTGGGAGTACCGTCGTTATCGATCGTGTTCACTGAATTCCTCTGGTAGACTATTGCGGTCTCCGAGGATTGTTCTCGGAACGAAAGAGGAGAATCTCCCACCCGCGCTTGACCGACTACTAGGTTACCGGGTCGTTGCACTCCGCTGAGCCGCTTCGGTGGCGAGGTAGTCAGGGTGCGGTACGTGACAGCGTCGCGTGCGTGTGAATCCTCTCTCGTCATGACTCGGCAACCGCCGAAGCATGGAAGTAGTGATTGAGATCAGAGGAGTTCCGCATCAGCGATCCCCGTACCAATGACCGTATCCGGGTCCCGGAGGTCCGACTTGTCGGCCCGAGTGGCGAGCAGGTCGGCGTTGTCAAGATCGAGGTGGCGCTGCGCCTTGCGCAGGAAGCCGAGCTTGACCTCGTCGAGGTTGCGCCCAACTCGAAGCCACCCGTGGCCAAGATCATGGACTACGGCAAGTTCAAGTACGAGGCTGCGCAGAAGGCCAAGGAGGCCAGGCGCAACCAGGCGAACACCGTGCTCAAGGAAGTTCGGTTCCGCCTCAAGATCGATGCCCACGACTACGAGACCAAGCGCAAGCGCGCCGAGGGGTTCCTCAAGGGCGGAGACAAGGTCAAGGCAATGATCCTGTTCCGCGGCCGCGAGCAGTCCCGGCCCGAGATGGGCGTGCGCTTGCTTCAGAAGTTTGCCGAAGATGTGGCGGAGTTTGGAACGGTTGAGTCCAACCCGAAGATCGACGGTCGAAACATGGTCATGGTCATTGGCCCTCTGAAGAACAAATCAGAGGCCAAGGCCGAGGCCAATGCACAACGCGCTGCCACCAAGGCGGCTAAGCAGGAGGAAAAGAATGCCTAAGCAGAAGACCCACTCAGGGGCCAAGAAGCGCTTCAAGATCACCGGCAGCGGAAAGATCATGAAGCAGCAGGCCGGCATGCGCCACAACCTCGAGGTGAAGTCGAGCCACCGCAAGCGTCGCCTCAACCAGGACCAGGTCCTGTCGGCGCACGACACCAAGATGGCCAAGAAGCTCCTCGGCCTCTGAGCCGACGACCCGTTAGGAAGATAGAGAAATGGCAAGAGTAAAGCGGGCCGTCAACGCCCACAAGAAGCGTCGGGTCATCCTCGAGCGCGCCGAGGGATACCGCGGACAGCGTTCGCGCCTCTACCGCAAGGCGAAGGAGCAGGTCACCCACTCGCTCGTCTACTCGTACCGCGACCGCCGCCAGCGCAAGGGCGACTTCCGCCGCCTGTGGATCCAGCGCATCAACGCCGCTGCACGCCAGAACGGCCTCACCTACAACCGCCTCATCCAGGGCCTCGGCCTGGCCGGCGTCGAGGTCGACCGTCGTATCCTCGCGGAGCTCGCAGTGAACGAGCCCGCGACGTTCGCCGCGCTAGTTGAGACCGCGAAGAAGGCGCTCCCGGCGGACACGTCGGCGCCGAAGACAGACGCCGCAGCGTAGTCTTCCTCCTGCATGACGGCGGGCACCGGTGATCCGGTGCCCGCCGTTTTTTGCGCCCGTACACTTGTGGGGTGATCGAGAACCCGCGTGCCGGCCGTGTGAAGGCCGTTGCAAAGCTGTCCCGACGAGCGACTCGCCAGGAGACCGGACTGTTCCTCCTCGAGGGACCGCAAGCGGTGAGCGAGGCGATCGCGTACCGACCGGAGCTGATCGAGGAGCTGTACGCGACACCGAGCGCCCGCGAACGCCACAGCGACGTAGCCGAAGCGGCGCAAGCGGCGGGCATCGAACTCGAGTTCGTCACCGAAGAGGTGCTGGACGCCATGGCGGACACGGTCACGCCCCAAGGCTTCGTCGCCGTCTGCCGCCAGTTCCCGACGGCGCTCAAGCAGATCCTCTCGGACAGGCCCGCTCTCGTCGCGATCCTCGAAGAGGTCCGCGACCCCGGCAACCTTGGCACCATCATCCGAGCGGCCGACGCGGCGGGCGCCGACGGCGTCATCCTCACGGGGCGCACCGTCGATCTCTACAATCCGAAGGTCGTGCGCTCGACGACCGGTTCGCTCTTCCACATCCCGATAGCGGTCGGGGCCAGTCTCGATACAGTCGTCGCGCGGGCCCGGTCGGCCGGGCTCGCGGTGCTCGCCGCAGACATCAAGGGCGAGGACCTTCTCGAGGTCCGCAACGCGGGAAGTCTTGACCACCCCACGGCATGGGTGTTCGGAAACGAGGCCCGCGGGCTGACCGACGACAGCCTCGCACTCGTGGACGCGGCGGTCACGGTGCCGATCTACGGCAATGCCGAATCGATGAACCTCTCGACAGCGGCATCCGTGTGCCTGTTCGAATCAGCATTCGCGCAACGCACCGCGCAGTCATCGGACGATTAGGTTACGAATCAGTAACGGGCGCTGCTTCGTCACATTGTTGAAACAGTGTGTCGCATAGCGTATCCGTTATGGATTCGAACGATCAGGCGGCGTCGCCTGCCGGCAGCGAGCTGCCCGCATTCGAGACGCGAAGCAATCCCATCGTCGCCGCGACCGGTGAGCCGCTCGTCGTGGTCGACCACGTCGAGAAGTACTACGGCGATTTCCACGCCCTCAAGGACATCAACCTCACCGTCAACAAGGGCGAGGTCGTCGTCGTGATCGGGCCGAGCGGCTCGGGCAAGTCGACGCTCTGCCGCACCATCAACCGTCTCGAGACGATTCAATCGGGCGAGATCCGCATCGATGGCAAGAGCCTGCCTGAGGAAGGCAAAGCTCTCGCGGCACTGCGCGCGGACGTCGGCATGGTGTTCCAGTCGTTCAACCTCTTCGCCCACAAGACGATCCTCGAGAACGTCACGCTCGGCCCCATCCGAGTGCGCAAGCAGAAGAAGGCGGATGCCGACAAGGCGGCGAAGGCGCTCCTCGATCGCGTGGGCGTCGGCGTCCAGGCGGCGAAGATGCCGGCGCAGCTCTCCGGCGGTCAGCAGCAGCGTGTCGCGATCGCGCGCGCTCTCGCGATGAAGCCGAAGGTCATGCTGTTCGACGAGCCGACGAGCGCGCTCGACCCCGAGATGATCAATGAAGTGCTCGATGTCATGGTGCAGCTGGCGCACGAGGGAATGACGATGATCGTCGTCACCCATGAGATGGGCTTCGCCCGCAAGGCCGCAGACCGCGTCGTGTTCATGGCCGACGGCGAGATCGTGGAAGAGGCCACCCCCGAGGAGTTCTTCACAAAGCCGAAGAGCGACCGGGCGAAAGACTTCCTGTCGAAGCTGCTCACGCACTGAGCAGCCGAGGCTGAAGGCACACTGGGGCGAACGCCCCTACGAGAAAGGAAAGCAGATGCGCAAAGGATTGACGCTCTTCGCAGCAGCCGCTGCGGCGGCGCTGGTTCTGTCGGGCTGCGCGGGCGACGAGCCCAGCGGCACCCCAGGAGGCAGCGGGGACGAAGGGGCGAAGACATCGTCGCTGTACGAGGTCAACAAGAACGTCGACCTCGAGGGCAGCCCGACGTACGACGCGGCGAAGAAGGCCGACAAGATCACCATCGGCGTCAAGGAAGACCAGCCCGGTCTTGGCTACAAGGACGCCGTGAGCGGTGAGCGCAGCGGGTTCGACATCGAGATCGCGAAGTGGATGGCCGCATCGCTCGGATTCTCGGACAAGCAGATCACCTTCGAAGCGATCCCCAGCGCGAATCGTGAGCAGGCGCTCGTGAACGGTGACATCGACCTGTACGTCGGAACGTACTCGATCACCGACAAGCGCAAGGAAATGGTCGACTTCGCCGGCCCGTACTTCATCACCGGGCAGGGTCTGCTCGTGCTGAAGGACAACGACGAGATCAAGAGCGACGCCGACCTCGCCGGCAAGAAGGTCTGCTCGGCGACCGGCTCCACGCCGATCCAGAACATCCGCGACAACTACAAGGACGCGACTCCGGTCGAGTTCGACGTGTACTCGCAGTGTGTTGACGCCCTCAAGGACGGCTCCGTCGACGCGGTGACGACCGACGAGGCCATCCTCCTCGGCTACGCCGCCCAGGACCCCGACAACCTCAAGGTCGTCGGCAAGCCCTTCACCACGGAGAAGTACGGCATCGGCATCCCCAAGGGTGACGACGCGCTTCGTCACTACCTGAACAAGGTGCTCACCGACGGCAACGACACCTGGGAAGGCATCTACGACGCCACCCTTGGCAAGTCGGGCACCAAGGTCGAGCAGCCGGCTGTCGACGACTACTAAACCGACATGACGCCGGGTGGTGGCAGCTCGCCGCCACCCGGCATCCGGTTCCCCCAACCAGAGCAGAGGAAAACCACGTGGACGTCTTGCTGGACAACCTCGACATCTTCGTCAGAGGCTTCCGGACCACCCTTGTGCTGTTCGTGTGGTCGGCGATCTTCTCGACGATCCTCGGCATGATCGTGGGCACCATGCGCGTCTCGCCGGTGCCGGTCATGCGCGGCGTCGGCACCATCTACGTCAACCTCGTCCGCAACACTCCGCTCACCCTGATCTTCTTCTTCTTCGCCTTCGGATATCCGAAGCTGCGACTCGGCGAGGTTTCGTACGAGACGCTCGCGATCATCGCCTTGAGCCTCTACACCGCCACCTATATCGCGGAAGTGCTGCGCTCGGGCTTCAACACCGTGCCCATCGGCCAGGCAGAAGCAGCCCGAGCGATCGGGCTCTCGTTCGTGCCCACCATGACGCGCGTTGTACTCCCGCAGGCCTTCCGCGCCGTGATCCCGCCGTTCATGAGCGTGCTCATCGCGCTGCTCAAGAACACGACCGTCGCTGCGGGCTTCTCCGTCGCAGAGGCCGGCGCCATTCGCGCCTACGCGTCCGAGCGAGGCGAGCCAGCGATGATCGTGCTTCTCTGGGTCGCGCTGTTCTTCGTGATCCTGGTCATGATCCTCGCCTTCATCCAGCGACGACTCGAGAACCGATGGAGGGTTGCCCGATGAGCAGCGTTCTCTACGATGCACCCGGGCCCCGCGCCCGGCTCCGCAACCGAATCCTCGCGGTCGTGACGATCGTCATCGTCCTCGCGTTCGTCGCTTTCATCGCGTACCGGTTCTTCGACACCGGCCAGTTCAGCGCTCAGAAGTGGCAGCTGTTCCGCTACACCGCCGTGTGGCGCGCGATCGGCGCTGCCACTCTCACCACACTCTCTGCGTTCGTCGTCGCTGCCGTCGGAAGCCTCATTCTCGGTCTTCTCCTGTCCGTCGGCCGCGTCTCGGACCACGCGTGGGTGCGCTGGCCCGTCACAGTGTTCACCGAGATCTTCCGCGCCATCCCCGTGCTGATCCTGATGATGATCATGTACTACGGACTCCCGCCGCTCGGCTTCGACTTCATCAGTCCCTATGTGGCCGTGGTCACGGGCCTCATTCTGTACAACGGATCCGTGCTCGCCGAAGTCTTCCGCTCCGGCATCGAGTCGCTTCCGCGCGGGCAATCGGAAGCCGGCTACGCGATCGGGCTGCGCAAGACAGCCGTCATGTCGGTCATCCTGTACCCGCAGGCGATTCGCGCGATGATGCCCGTCATCATCTCGCAGCTCGTCGTCGTGCTCAAGGACACCGCACTCGGGTTCATCGTCACGTTCCAGGAGCTGCTGTACCTCGCCAAGTTCTACGGCAGCCAGGTCACCTACGGTTCCCCGATCATCCCGTCCACCATCGTGATCGGCTCGATCTACGTGATTCTCTGCCTCATTCTCGCGGGCGTCGCGAAGTGGGTTGAGCAGCGCACACGGCGCAGCTCCAAGCTGCCGAAGGACCCGGGTGCGCGAGAAGATCTCGCCGCCGCGGAGACGAAGGCGATCGCCATTCAAGCGCAGGCGGGCGAGCGGAAGATCTGATCCACAGCGGCCAATCCGCTCGCATTCCCACCGGTAGACTTGGGGATCGTGTCAGACGCTATCCCCATCACAGAAGAAGCACTCTCGCAGGCGGTGGACGCCGCCCTCGCTGCGATCGCCGCCGCTGACTCGACTGCGGCGCTCAAGACCGTGCGCACCGAGCACACCGGAGAGTCCTCTCCGCTCGCGAAGCTCAACGGGCAGCTGCGGAACGTCCCGAACGAGCAGAAGGCGACGCTCGGCAAGCTCGTCGGCCAAGCGCGGGCGCGCGTGAACGCCACCTTCCAAGCGCGCCAGGAGGAGATCACGGCGCTCGAGGACGCCGCTCGTCTCGATGCCGAGACGATCGACGTGACGGCCGTCGCGCTGCGCTACCGCCCGGGTGCCCGACACCCGCTGACGATGCTGCAGGATCGCGTCTCGGACATCTTCGTCGGCATGGGCTGGGAGATCGCGGAGGGCCCCGAAGTGGAAAGCGAATGGTTCAACTTCGACGCCCTCAACTTCGACGCCGACCACCCGGCACGCGCGATGCAGGACACGTTCTTCGTCGAGCCGCCAGAGTCGCACCTCGTGCTTCGCACCCACACGTCGCCCGTGCAGGTGCGCTCCCTGCTCGAGCGCGAGCTGCCCGTCTACATCCTCGCGCCCGGTCGCACCTATCGCACCGACGAGATCGATGCGACGCACACGCCGGTCTTCAGCCAGTTCGAGGGCCTCGCCGTCGACAAGGGCCTCACGATGGCGCATTTGCGCGGCACCCTCGAGCACTTCGCACGCACGATGTTCGGAGATGAGGCGATGATCCGTCTCCGCCCGAGCTACTTCCCGTTCACGGAGCCGAGCGCCGAGCTCGACCTGTGGCACCCCACCTTCAAGGGTGGGGCGCGCTGGATCGAGTGGGGTGGCTGCGGCATGGTGAACCCCAATGTGCTGCGCGCGGCCGGCATCGATCCCGAAGAGTACTCGGGCTTCGCCTTCGGCATGGGAATCGAGCGCACGCTCATGTTCCGCAATGACATCCAAGACATGCGCGAGATCGTCGAAGGCGATGTCCGCTTCTCACAGCAGTTCGGAATGGTGGTTTAGAGATGCGGGTGCCGCTCAGTTGGCTCGCTGAATACGTCGAGCTTCCCCAGGATGTGACTCCCGAGTCGGTGCAGGCCGCTCTCGTGCGCGTCGGCCTGGAAGAGGAAGCCATCCACCGTTCGGAGCTGTCCGGCCCGATCGTCGTCGGAGAGGTCCTCGACTTCGTCGAGGAACCGCAGAAGAACGGCAAGGTCATCCGCTGGTGCCAGGTGCGCGTCGCTCCCGACGGCCAGACCGCGGCAGACGGCGGTGACGCCGTGCACGGCATCGTCTGCGGCGCGCACAACTTCGTGAAGGGCGACAAGGTCGTGGTGACCTTGCCCGGCTCCGTTCTGCCCGGCCCGTTTCCCATCGCCGCGCGCAAGACCTACGGCCACCTGTCCGACGGCATGATCGCGTCCGTGCGCGAGCTCGGCATCGGCGACGACCACGACGGAATCCTGCGCCTGACCACGCTCGGCCTCGACCCCGAAGTCGGCACCGACGCGCTCTCGCTGCTGGGCCTTGACGACACCGCCATCGAGATCAACGTCACGCCCGACCGCGGCTACGCGTTCTCCATGCGCGGCGTCGCTCGCGAGTACTCGCACTCGACCGGTGCCGCCTTCCGCGACCCGGCGGGCATCGCGGTCCCCGAGCAGCTGACCGGTGTGAGCGTGCGGGTGGAAGACCAGGCGCCGATCCGCGACCGCAGCGGCTGCAGCGTCTTCGTCACGCGGGTCGTCCGCGGCGTCGACGCCGCACGGCCGACACCGCCCTGGATGAGCGCGCGACTGCGACTCGCCGGCATCCGCTCGGTGTCGATCCTCGTCGACATCACCAACTACGTCATGCTCGAGCTCGGCCAGCCCATCCACGGCTACGACCTCGACAAGCTGACGGGCGACATCGTCGTGCGCCGTGCCGAGGCTGGCGAGACCGTGACGACGCTCGACGGGCAGGAGCGCCGCCTCGATCGCGAAGACCTGCTGATCACCGACGACTCGGGCGCCATCGGCATCGCCGGTGTCATGGGCGGAGCGACAACCGAGATGGATGCCGCCACGCGCAACGTTCTCATCGAGGCCGCCAACTTCGACCCCGTGTCGATCGCCCGCTCCGCCCGCCGGCACAAGCTGCCGAGCGAGGCGTCAAAGCGATTCGAGCGCGGCGTCGACCCGAAGATCGCGGCAGCCGCGGCGACGCGGGTCGCGGAGCTCATGGTCGAACTCGCCGGCGGAACCGTCGACGAGGAAGGCTCCGTGCTGGACGACGCGCGCGAGCCTGAGGCGATCCTGCTGCCCGAGGGCTTCGCCGAGAAGATCGTCGGTGTCGCCTACACGCCAGGCGAGGTCAGCGGTGCGCTCACGATGATCGGCGCTCACGTCGAGCGCACGGCGGAGGGCCTCCTGGTCACGCCGCCGAGCTGGCGCCCCGACCTCACGGTCAAGGTCGACCTCGTCGAGGAGATCGCGCGCATCGTCGGCTACGATCGCATCCCGAGCGTGCTGCCGGTCGCGCCTCCCGGACACGGCCTCACGCGGGAGCAGATCATCCGGCGCAAGGTCGCCGATGCGCTTGCGGCGGCCGGAAGCACCGAAGTGCTCGCCTACCCGTTCGTGTCGGCCGAGGCGAACGCGGCGTTCGGCTCCGGTCTCGACGAACCGGTGGCAGCTGTCAAGCTCGCGAACGCCCTCGACGCGACCGTGCCGTACCTGCGCACGTCGCTCCTGCCCGGCCTCGTCGACATCGCGCGACGCAACCTGGCGCGCGGCCTGACGAGCCTGTCGCTGTTCGAGATCGGTCGTGTCTTCCGGCCCGAGACCGGGACGGACTACGGCACGGCGGAGCTGCCGAGCGGAGTCGAGCGGCCGAGCGCCGACGTGCTCGCGACGCTCGACGACGGCATTCCGCCGCAGCCGCGGCACGTGGGCGTTCTCGTTCTCGGCAACGCGATCGAGAAGCAGCCGGGCCAGGACGCGGTCGGCTCGGGCATCGCGGACGTCCTCGCGGCCGTCGAGCAGATCGGACTCGCCTCCGGCATCCGTATCGATGTTGCGCAGGGCTCTCACAAGGCGCTGCACCCCGGACGCACGGCGGAGCTCTCCGTTGGCGGTCGAATCGTCGGGGTCGCGGGGGAGCTGCTGCCCGCCCTCGCCGAGGAGCACGACCTGCCGCGCGTCGTAGCCGTCGCCGAGATCGACCTCGACGCCATCACCGCCGCGGGCGAGCATGTCACCACGACATCCGCCATCCTCACCCAGCCGGCTGCGACGCAAGACCTTTCCCTTCTCGTCGGAGCGGGAGTGGCCGCCGCCTCCGTGCAGCAAGCGGTCACGGCCGGAGCGGGTGCTCTTCTCGAGCACATACGCCTCGTCGACGACTACCGCGGCACCGGCGTGCCCGAGGGGGAGAAGAGCCTCACCTTCGCGCTGCGGTTCCGCGCCGCAGACCGCACGCTCACAGCGGCGGAGGCCTCGGAGGCAAAGCTCGCCGGAGCCGCACGCGCCGGCGAGCTGTACGGCGCGACGATCAGGGAGTGACGGGCCCGGAGATCAGGATCGAGGACGGCGGTTTGACATGAACGGTCTCATCGCCGTCCCCGACTCCGCCGAACCCGACGCCGTCTTCGACGCGTTCACCGCGTGGGCGACCGCCGGCGGCATCACGCTGTATCCGGCGCAGGAGGAGTCCCTCATCGAGGTCGTCTCCGGCAACAACATCATTCTGTCGACCCCGACGGGAACCGGAAAGTCGCTCGTCGCCGTCGGCGCGCACCTCACGGCACTCGCGCGGGGCGAGCGCAGCTTCTACACGGCGCCCATCAAGGCTCTCGTGAGCGAGAAGTTCTTCGCCCTCGTCGACACCTTCGGCGCCGAGAACGTCGGCATGATGACGGGGGACTCGGCGGTGAACGCCGACGCGCCGATCATCTGCTGCACGGCAGAGATCCTCGCGAACCTCGCCCTGCGCCGCGGCCCCGACGCCGGCATCCATCAGGTCGTCATGGACGAGTTCCACTACTACGGCGACCCGGATCGCGGCTGGGCCTGGCAAGTGCCGCTGCTCATCCTCGAGCACACGCAGTTCGTGCTCATGTCGGCGACGCTCGGCGACGTGAGCGCCCTCGCCGAGGACCTCACGCGGCGCACCGGGCGAGACACCGCCGAGGTGACGGGCGTCGAACGCCCCGTCCCGCTGAGCTACCACTACGAGACCGCGCCGATCCACGAGACGATCGACGAGCTGCTGCACACCGACCGCGCGCCGGTGTACATCGTTCACTTCTCGCAGGCGCAGGCCATGGAGCGCGCCCAGGCGCTCACGAGCGCGAAGGTCGCGAGCCGCGCCCAGAAGGAGGCGATCGCCGAGCTCGTCGGGCCGTTCCGCTTCAGCACGGGATTCGGCAAGACGCTGTCGAAGCTGCTGCGCGCCGGCATCGGCGTGCATCACGCGGGGATGCTGCCGAAGTACCGCCGACTGGTCGAGCAGCTCGCGCAGCGCGGCCTGCTTCCCGTCATCTGCGGAACCGACACGCTCGGCGTCGGCATCAACGTTCCCATCCGCACCGTTCTCCTCACGGCTCTGACGAAGTTCGACGGCACGCGCATGCGGCAGCTCAACGCGCGCGAGTTCCACCAGATCGCCGGTCGCGCCGGGCGCGCCGGCTTCGACACGGCCGGCACCGTCGTGGTCCAGGCGCCCGAGCATGAGACGCTCAACCTCAAGGCGCTCGAGAAGGCGGGCGACGACCCCAAGAAGCGCCGAAAGATCGTGCGCAAGAAGGCGCCAGAGGGCTTCGTCTCCTGGGGTCGCGGCTCCTTCGACCGGCTCATCGCCGCGCAGCCCGAGACGCTCACGAGCCACATGCAGATGACGAGCGCGATGCTCATCAATCTCATCGCGCGCGGCGGCGACGTGTTCGCGACGGTGCGCCGGCTCATCTTCGACAACCACGAGCCCGTCGCTCGCCAGCGGGAGCTCGCCCGCCGCGCCCTCGCCATCTACCGCACGGTCGTCGCAGCCGGCATCGTGGTGTCCGAGGGCGGGCAGATCCGACTCACGGTCGACCTGCCGGCGAACTTCGCGCTCAACCAGCCGCTGTCTCCGTTCGCCCTCGCCGCGTTCGAGCTGCTCGACCCCGAGTCGTCCACATACGCCCTCGACATGCTCTCCGTGCTCGAGGCGACCCTCGACAGCCCGCGCGCCGTGCTGAACCAGCAAGAGCACATGGCACGCGGCGAGGCGGTGGCTGCGATGAAGGCGGAGGGCATCGAGTACGAGCAGCGCATGGAGCTGCTCGAGAACATCACCTGGCCCAAGCCGCTCGAGGAGCTGCTGGAGCAGTCGTTCGAGACGTTCAAAGCCTCGCAGCCGTGGGTCGCCGACTTCGAACTCGCCCCCAAGTCGGTCGTGCGCGACATGTACGAGCGCGCCATGTCGTTCAGCGAGTATGTGCGCTTCTACCAGCTCGCCCGTTCGGAGGGCGTCGTTCTGCGCTACCTGAGCGACGCCTATCGCACGGCGCGGCAGATGATCCCCGAGCATGCGCGCACGCCCGAGCTGCACGACATCATCGAGTGGCTCGGCGAACTCGTGCGCCAAGTGGACTCGAGCCTGCTCGACGAGTGGGAAGAGCTCAATCATCCGGATGCCGCCGAGCACGACGCCCGCGCGGACGAGGTCGTTCCGCCGGCCCCGCGCCGCCTCACCGCCAACGCCCGCGCGTTCCGCGTGCTCGTGCGCAACGAGCTGTTCCGTCGCGTCCAGCTCGCCGCCCTCGAGAAGATCGACGCACTCGGTGACCTTGACGGCGACTCCGGCTTCGGCACCGACGACTGGGCGGGAGCTCTCGACGCGTACTTCGCCGACCATGACGAGATCCTCACGGGCGGCGACGCGCGAAGCGCCGACATGCTCCTCATCGAGGAGGAGACGGGCAGCTGGCGCGTACGCCAGATCCTCGACGATCCGGCCGGAGACCACGATTGGGGCATCACCGCCGTCGTCGACCTCGCGGCCTCCGACGCGGCCGGCGAGGTGGCGCTCGCCGTGACGGGACTGACGCGGTTCTGAGACCCTCGATTCCGCGGATTGGCGCGCGCGCCGTCCCCCGGAGTATTCTCGGGGCATGGCTTCATTCGTCCGCAGCATCCGCGCCGGTCTCTCGGCCCGCGCGCTGCGTCGACGTCGCGTCTCCGGGCGAACCTCGGCGACGCCTTCTGTGCTCCGGTGACCTGGGCACGAGTGGGCGCCGCCGCCTCCAGAGCCGATCGCCCACTCAATAAGGTAGAAGCATGACATTCACCGTCGCCGTCGCCGGCGCCTCCGGGTATGCGGGCGGAGAGCTGCTCCGGCTGCTCGCCGAGCACCCCGACTTCGAGATCACCACAGTGACCGCGCATTCGCACGCCGGGGAGCCGCTCATCGCCGTTCACCCGCACTTGCGCTCCCTGCGCGATCTCGTGCTGACGGAGACGAGCCCGGAGACGCTCTCCGGGCACGACATCGTGTTCGTCGCCCTCCCGCATGGCAAGTCGGGCGAGCTCACCGCGCACTTGCCCGAGCACACGCTCGTCGTCGACTGCGGCGCCGACCACCGCCTTGAGAGCGGCGATGACTGGGCCGCGTTCTACAGCGGCGAGCACCACGGCGCCTGGGCTTACGGCGTTCCCGAGCTCATCGTCGGCGCGGGCCGCCAGCGCGACCACCTCGTCGGCGCCCGGCGCATCGCCGCGCCCGGCTGCAACGCGAGCACCGTCGAGCTCTCCCTCGCTCCCGGCGTCGCCGCCGGCGTCATCGAGGCGACCGACATCGTCTCCGTGCTCGCGGTCGGCCCGTCCGGTGCGGGCAAGAGCCTCAAGACGCACTTGCTCGCCGCCGAGATCCTCGGCAGCGCGAACCCGTATGCCGTCGGCGGCACCCACCGGCACATCCCCGAGATCGCGCAGGGGCTGCGCTGGGCCGGCGCCGACGCCGTGACGCTCTCGTTCACGCCCGTCATCGTGCCGATGGCCCGCGGCATCCTCGCCACCTCCACCGCGCGGCTCGTGCCCGGCACGACGCCCGAGCAGGTGCGCGCCGCGTGGGAGGACGCGTACGCCGACGAGACCTTCGTGCAGCTGCTGCCCGACGGTTCGGTTCCGCGCACCGCGGACGTTCTCGGCGCGAACACGGCGCTCATGAGCGTCACGGTCGACGAGGCCGCCGGGCGAGTCGTCGTCGTGACCGCCGTCGACAACCTCGCCAAGGGCACGGCGGGCGCCGCCATCCAGTCCGCCAACATCGCGCTCGGGCTTCCCGAAGCCATGGGCCTCACCGTGAATGGAGTCGCACCGTGAGCGTCACGGCAGCACAGGGATTCGAAGCGGCCGGCGTGGCCGCCGGGCTCAAACACTCGGGCGACCGAGACGTGGCCCTCGTCGTCAACCGCGGACCGAGCCAGGCCGCCGCCGCCGTCTTCACGAGCAACCGCGCCGTGGCGAACCCGATCATCTGGTCGCGGCAGGTCATCGGCGACGGCACGGTGTCCGCGATCATCCTCAACTCCGGCGGCGCGAACTGCTTCACCGGGCATGAGGGCTTCCAAGCCACGCACGCCACGGCGGAGGCCGTCGCGGAGGCTGTCGGAGTGTCCTCCGGCGACGTGCTCGTGTGCTCGACCGGGCTCATCGGCGAGCAGCTTCCCCTCGACAAGCTCCGGCAGGGCGTGACGGATGCCGCCGCCGCGCTCTCCGCGGACGGCGGCGACGCTGCCGCACACGCGATCCTCACGACCGATACGCACGCGAAGACGAGCGTGCGCACGGGGGAGGGCTACACCGTCGGCGGCATGGCCAAGGGCGCCGGAATGCTCGCGCCCGGCCTCGCGACGATGCTCGTCGTCATCACGACGGACGCCCAGCTCGCGGCATCCGCCCTCGACTCCGCCCTGCGAAACGCGACCCGCGTGACCTTCGACCGGCTCGACTCGGACGGCTGCATGTCGACGAACGACCAGGTCACCCTGCTCGCCTCCGGCGCGTCCGGCGCGGCGCCCGACGAGGCCGCGTTCACAGCGGTGCTCACCGAGGTGTGCCGTGACCTCGCGGAGCAGCTTCAGTCCGACGCGGAGGGCGCGAGCCACGACATCGCCATCACCGTCACGGGCGCGGCGACCGAGGACGACGCCGTCGAGGTCGGCCGCGCCGTCGCCCGCAACAACCTCTTCAAGGCCGCCGTGTTCGGCAATGACCCGAACTGGGGCCGCGTCCTCGCGGCGATCGGCACGACAAGCGCCCCGTTCGACCCGTACGCCGTCGACGTGTCGATGAACGGCGTGCGCGTGTGCCATGCGGGCGGCCCCGACCAGCCGCGCGAGCTCGTCGACCTCACCCCGCGCGCGTGCAGCGTGCTCATCGAGCTGCATGCCGGCGACGCGGAGGCGACGATCCTCACCAACGACCTCACTCACGACTACGTGCACGAGAACAGTGCCTACTCCAGCTGAGATGACGCCGTCGAACACGTCGGCCGCGGAGGCCGCGGCGAAGGCCGGAATCCTCATCGAGGCGCTGCCGTGGCTGAAGCGCCACCGCGGAGCCGTCGTCGTCGTGAAGTTCGGCGGCAACGCCATGATCTCGCCCGAGCTCACGCGTGCCTTCGCCGAGGACATCGTGTTCCTGCACCATGCCGGGCTGCACCCCGTCGTCGTGCACGGCGGCGGACCGCAGATATCCTCGGCGCTCACGGAAGCCGGCATCCACAGCGAATTCCGCGGCGGCTACCGGGTGACCACGCCGGAGGCCATGCAGGTCGTGCGCGAGGTGCTTCGCCACCGCGTCAACCACGAGATCGTCGAGCTCCTCAACGAACACGGCGACCTCGCGGTGGGCCTCTCGGGGGAGGACGCCGGACTGTTCACGGGAACCCGCCGCGGCGCCGAGGTCGACGGCGTCACCGTCGACCTGGGACGCGTGGGCGATATCACCGCCGTCGACCCGACCGTCGTGCGCACGGCCATCGAGGCGGGGAAGATCCCCGTCGTCTCGTCGATCGCGCCGGAAGGCGGCGACATCGGCAGACCGCTCAACGTCAACGCGGATGCCGCTGCGGGCGCTCTCGCGGCCGCCCTCGTCGCGAGCAAGCTCATCGTGCTCACCGACGTCGCCGGTCTCTACCGCAACTGGCCCGACACCGACTCGCTCGTGAGCGCCATCACCGACATCGAGCTGCGCGGAATGCTGCCGCGGCTCGCGTCAGGCATGATCCCGAAGATGGCGGCCTGCCTGGAGGCGGTGGACGCGGGCGTCCAGGCTGCGGCGATCATCGACGGTCGCGTGCCGCACGCCATCCTGCTCGAGATCTTCACCGGCACGGGAATCGGAACAGAAGTCACAAAGGAGGCGCCATGACCACGTGGCAGGACAACGAGGCGCACGACATGATGCGCACATTCGCCCCGACGCAAGCGCTGCTCGTGCGCGGCGACGGCGCCTACGTCGAGGACGGCGACGGCACCCGCTACCTCGACTTCCTCGGCGGCATCGCCGTCAACGTTCTCGGCCACGCTCACCCCGTTCTCGTCGAGGCGGTCTCCGAGCAGGCGAAAGCGCTCATCCACGTCTCGAACTACTTCGCGACGCCGCCGCAGCTCGAACTTGCCGCGCGCCTCAAGCGGCTCGCGTGCACCGGCGACGCCGGGCGCGTATTCTTCGCGAACTCGGGCACGGAGGCCAACGAGGCCGCGTTCAAGCTCGCGCGCCTCAATCGCGGCGATGACGGCAGACGCACCCGCATCCTGTCGATGAAGGACTCCTTCCACGGCCGCACCATGGGCGCCCTCGCACTGACAGGCAAGCCGGCGATGCACTCCGACTTCGAACCGCTCCCGGGCGGCGTCGAGTACATCGACACGACGATCGAGGCTCTCGAGGCCGCCATGGACGAGCAGGTCGCCGCCGTGATCGTCGAGCCCATCAAGGGCGAGGCCGGCGTCTACGAAGTGCCCGACGGGTTCCTCGAACGCGCACGCGCGCTCACGAGCGAGGTCGGCGCGCTCCTCATCATCGACGAGATCCAGACCGGCGTCGGCCGCACGGGCGACTGGTTCGCCTACCAGGCAACGGGCATCACGCCCGACGCGGTGACGGTGGCCAAGGGCATCGCGGGCGGCGTGCCGATGGGCGCGATCATCACCTTCGGAGCGACGTCCGAGCTGTTCCACCCCGGACAGCACGGCACGACGTTCGGGGGCAACCCCCTCGCGACCGCGGCCGCCAACGCCGTGCTCGGCGAGATCGAGTCCGCCGGACTGCTCGAGAACGCGAGGCAGCGCGGCGAGCAGCTGCGCGAGGTCATCGCCGGACTCGGCAGCCCCCTCATCACGGGCGTCCGCGGACGGGGACTGCTTCTCGGCATCGCCCTCGCGAAGCCCGTCGCTCCCGCGATTCACGCGGCCGCCCTCTCCGCGGGGCTCATCGTCAACGCGCCGAACGCCGAGACGATCCGGCTCGCGCCGCCGCTGATCATCGGCGACGCCGAGATCGCCGACTTCGAGAAGCGCTTCCGCGTCGCTCTCGACGCCGTCTCCTGACCACACGCACACACCGAAAGAGCACTATGACCCGACACTTCCTCCGGGATGACGACATCACTCCGGCCGAGCAGGCTGAGATCCTCGATCTGGCCCTCGAGCTGAAGCGTGACCGCTTCGCGCGCAAGCCGCTTGACGGGCCGCAGACGGTCGCCGTGATCTTCGACAAGTCGTCGACCCGCACGCGAGTGTCGTTCGCTGTTGGCATCGCGGACCTCGGCGGGAGCCCGCTGATCATCTCGACCGCGAACAGCCAGCTCGGCGGCAAGGAGACGCCGAGCGACACGGCCCGCGTGCTCGAGCGCATGGTCTCGGCGATCGTGTGGCGCACCTACGGGCAGGCCGGCCTCGAGGAGATGGCCGCCGGCACGACCGTGCCGGTGATCAACGCGCTCTCCGATGACTTCCACCCCTGCCAGCTGCTCGCCGACCTGCTCACGATCCGCGAGCACAAGGGCGACCTCGCCGGCCTCACACTGACGTTCATCGGCGACGGCGCCTGCAACATGGCCCAGTCGTACTTGCTCGCCGGCGCGACCGCGGGCATGCACGTGCGCATCGCCTCGCCCGACGGCTACGAACCAGACGCGAGCGTCGTGGCGGACGCCACGGCTCGCGCGGCGGAGACCGGCGGGTCGGTGAGCGTGCTCACGGACCCGCGCGAAGCGGCATCCGACGCCGACATCATCGTCACCGACACGTGGGTGTCGATGGGCAAAGAGGAGGAGAAGGCGGCTCGCCTGGAGTCCCTCGCCGCCTACCGCGTCGACGCGACGCTCATGAGCCGTGCGAAGGACGACGCCGTGTTCATGCACTGCCTGCCCGCCGACCGCGGCTTCGAAGTGTCCGCCGAGGTCATCGACGGGCCGCAGAGCATCATCTGGGACGAAGCAGAGAACCGCCTGCACGCGCAGAAGGCCCTCATGGTCTGGCTGCTCGAGCGCGCCTGAACGGAGGACCATGACGACGAACAATCGCGCGAGCGAAGCCGGCGCCCTGTGGGGAGGCCGCTTCGCGAGCGGACCCTCGCCGGAACTCGCCCGCTTGAGCAAGTCGACGCAGTTCGACTGGATTTTCGCGAGCTACGACATCCGCGGATCGAAGGCGCACGCGAAGGCGCTCGCGGATGCCGGCTACCTGAGCTCCGAGGAGCTCGACGGGATGCTCGAGGCCCTGACCGAGCTTGACGCGCGCGTCGCCGACGGGCGCTTCGTGGCGGCGGAGAGCGACGAGGACGTGCACAGCGCCCTTGAACGCGGACTCATCGAGATCGCCGGGCCGGCCCTCGGCGGCAAGCTGCGCGCTGGGCGCAGTCGCAACGACCAGATCGCCACCCTCGTGCGGCTCTACCTCATCGACCACGCCCGCGCCATCAGCCGGCACATCATGCAGCTGCTCGACGCGATCGTGTCGCAGGCGGAGGCGCATCCGGACGCCGCGCTTCCCGGTCGCACGCACCTGCAGCACGCTCAGCCCGTGCTGCTCGGGCACCAGCTCCTCGCGCACGCCTGGCCGCTCGTTCGCGACCTCGAGCGCGTGCGCGACTGGATGAGTCGCGCCACCGTGTCGCCCTACGGCGCCGGCGCCCTCGCGGGAAGCAGCCTCGGGCTCGACGCGAGCCTCGTGGCGCGCGAGCTCGGCCTCACCCGGCCGGGGGAGAACTCGATCGATTCGACGGCCAGCCGTGACGTCGTCGCGGAGTTCGCGTTCATCACGTCGATGATCGGCATCAACCTCTCGCGGTTCGCCGAGGAGATCATCCTGTGGAACACGAAGGAGTTCGGATTCGTCACTCTCGACGACGGCTATTCCACGGGGTCGAGCATCATGCCGCAGAAGAAGAACCCGGACATCGCCGAGCTCGCGCGCGGCAAGTCCGGCCGACTGATCGGAAACCTCACGGGCCTGCTCACGACGTTGAAGGGCCTTCCGCTCGCGTACAACCGTGACCTGCAGGAGGACAAGGAGCCCGTGTTCGACGCCGTCGACACGCTCGAAGTGCTTCTGCCGGCCTTCGCCGGGATGGTCGCGACGCTTCGGTTCAACACCGAGCGCATGGCCGCGCTCGCACCGCAGGGCTTCTCTCTCGCCACCGACGTGGCCGAATGGCTCGTCAAGCAGGGCGTCGCCTTCCGAGACGCTCACGAGATCAGCGGCGAACTCGTGCGTTACTGCGAGCAGCGCGGCCTCGAGCTGCACGAGCCGAGCGACGAGGAGCTTGCCGCCGTGTCCCCTCACCTCACGCCCGAGGTGAGGAGCGTGCTGAGCGTCGCCGGCTCCATCGGCAGCCGCACCGGCGCCGGCGGCACGGCACCTGAACGCGTCGCCGACCAGCAGACGCAGCTCACGGAGAGGGTGGCGCATCTCGCGAGCGAGCTCGGACTGGCCTGACCCGATGGAGCGTCGCCTCACTCGAACGGACCTGCTCGGCTCAGCCGTCGATCTCGGGCCGCTGCTGCTCGGCACCCTCATCTCGCACACGACCGATGAGGGCACCGTGACGATCCGGCTCACCGAGCTCGAGGCCTACATCGGCAACGGCGTCGACCCGGGTTCGCACGCCTACCGCGGCAAGACCAAACGCAACTCCTCGATGTTCGGCGAGCCCGGGCACCTGTACGCCTACTTCACGTACGGCATGCACGTGTGCGGCAACATGGTGTGCTCGCCCGAGGGGGAGCCCGCCGGTCTGCTCATGCGCGCGGGCGAAGTGGTCGAGGGTCTCGAGCTGGCGCGCCTGCGCCGGCCGGCGGCGAAGAAGGACCGCGATCTCGCGCGGGGACCTGGGCGACTCGCCACGGCACTCGGGCTTCGGCTGGACGATGACGGGAGCGACCTGTTCGCCGCTCCCTTCGCGTTGACCGCCGGGACGCGACCGACGGACGTCATGGCCGGCCCGCGCACGGGAATCAGCGGAGCAGGGGGAGGGGCGCAGTTCCCGTGGCGGTTCTGGATCCCCGGCGACCCGACGGTGTCGCCGTACAAGCGGCACCCGAAGTCGCACTGAGGCTCACACGCACAGCAGCCACACGCCGACGGCCGCCGTGGCCCAGATCAGGCTCGCGAGGGTTCCGATGATGAACCGCTCGCGCGCTTCGGATGCCGCGAGCTCGGTGAACCGGCCGACGCCCTTGACCGCGATCACGACGGCGAAGGCGCCGGGGAAACTGGACATGAGCGACGCCCCGATCGCGAGGCGCTCGAGCAGACCGATCACGAGTCCGCCGCGCATGACCTCTTCGCGGCGCCCGCTGGTCGGAGCCTCACCGTCGCTCGCGTCCGCCGTGACGAGGATGCCGCCATACGTGCCGGTTGCGACACTGCCGCGCGTGGCCACGGCGAGCACATACGAGGCGGCTGGACCGCCGCCGACCACGGCCAGCGCGAGCGAGAGCACACCGAGGGCCATGGCGACGATGACCGGAGGCTGCGATGTCGGCCACGCTGCCAGCCCCAGCGCGATTGCGAGCAGCACCGCGCTCGACAGCACGAGCGTCGCACTCTTGCGGCCAAGTGCGCCGACCGCGAGCGCGGTCGCGGCCGCGAGGACGATGACGAGCACAGCCCAGTACACCAGCATCACGATCGCTGATCCGATCACGAGACCTCCTCTGTCGACGCGTCGGCGGACTCGAGCATTCGAACGAGCGCGTCGACCGCGGCATCCTGCAGTTTAAGTCCTGCCGTGCGAACACGGAGGCTGACCGCGCCGGGAGTGACTCCGACGCGCTCGGCAGCCTGTGCCTGGCTGAGTCCGGCCGCGAGCAGGTCGTGGATCTCCCAGCCGCCGGCAGTGCGCCGTTCGAGCATGAGCAGCAAGAGCGCGATGAGCGCGGCCGCATCGCGCGTGAGAATGTCGTCGGTGTGATCTCCGGCAGCCGCGGCGAAGCGCACTTGCGAGGATTTGGCCTGTTCGACGGCGTCGCGAGCGGCATAGAACGCCTCACCCCGGGACGCACGAGTGCTCGATCCGAGGGGACGGTCGACTGCTCCGACGCCGAGTCCGATGCTCCAGCGCTCGGCACGGAAGAGCTCGAGCACGATTCCCAGAGCGGTTGCGGCGCTGGAGGTGAGGGCCTGGATCTCGTCACCCGCTGTGCGTTCGGCGGGGAGGACGAGGTCGGCTCCGTAGGCGTCGTTCAGCCGGTCGAGCGCGGCCTCGACATAATCGGCGCTGTGCCGGCTGTCGACCTGATCGGCCGTGATCACGAACACGGGCCCCTCCTTGAGGATTTCACTCAACCACAGGTTACGTTAGCGCCCAACCTAAAGTCAACAACATTTAGGGTGTGGACTAAAGCGGTCCAGATACGAGCCTTCGCGCGCTGGTACTGTAACTGACGTGGCAAACCCCGTACTCTCAACGCAATCGAACGATGCCGCCTTCGAGGACATCTGGGACGAACTCGTCTGGCGCGGACTCGTGCACGTCTCTACCGAGCAAGAGGCGCTGAAGGACCTGCTGGCGGGGGAGCCCATCACCTACTATTGCGGCTTCGACCCGACGGCGCCGAGCCTGCACTTGGGCAACCTCGTGCAGCTGCTGCTCATGCGCCGCCTGCAACTCGCCGGTCACAAGCCGCTCGGTCTCGTCGGCGGTTCGACCGGCCTCATCGGAGACCCTCGCCCCACGGCCGAGCGGACCTTGAACACCCGCGAGACCGTGGAGCAGTGGGTGCGCTCGCTCCAGGCTCAGGTCTCCACGTTCCTGAGCCCGGACGGCGACAACGCCGTGCGACTGGTCAACAACCTCGACTGGACGAGCCCGCTCTCGGCGATCGACTTCCTGCGCGACATCGGCAAGAACTTCCGCGTCGGCACGATGCTCAAGAAAGACGCCGTCGCGGCGCGGCTCAACTCGGATGCGGGCATCAGCTACACCGAGTTCAGCTACCAGATCCTGCAGGGCATGGACTTCCTCGAGCTGTACCGCAACTACGACTGCGTGCTGCAGACCGGCGGCAGCGACCAGTGGGGCAACCTCACAAGCGGCACCGACCTCATCCACCGGGTCGAGGGCCAGAGCGTGCACGCGATCGGCACGCCGCTCATCACGAACTCCGACGGAACGAAGTTCGGCAAGAGCGAGGGGAACGCCATCTGGCTCGACGCCCAGATGACGAGCCCGTACGCGTTCTACCAGTTCTGGATCAACACGTCCGATGCCGACGTGATCGACCGGCTCAAGGTGTTCACGTTCTTGAGCAGAGCCGAGATCGAGGAGCTCGCACAGAAGGTCGCCGACGAGCCGTTCCGGCGCGAAGCCCAGAAGCGGCTCGCCTGGGAAGTGACGTCCCTCGTTCACGGCGTCGCGCAGACGGAGGCCGTGATCCTCGCCGCCGAAGCGCTCTTCGGCCAGGGAGACCTCACTCAACTCGACGAGGCGACTCTCGTCGCGGCACTCAACGAGCTTCCCGGCGTGACCGCTGCGGCGGATACCTCGATCGCGCAGCTCCTCGTCGAGACCGGACTGACCAAGAGCCTCGGCGAGGCGCGCCGCGCCGTCGACCAGGGCGGGGTGTACCTCAACAACATCAAGGTGACGGATGCCGCCGAGCCGGCGGCCGGCCTGCTGCACGGTTCTTATGCCGTGCTCCGTCGCGGCAAGAAGACGCTCGCCGCGGTCACCATCGCGTCCTGAACTGCCGCGCGATCTCGCGCCGAAGGGGCGGTTTCCCACAGGGGAGACCGCCCCTTCTGCGCACTCCGGGAACGCCCGCGAATGCGACGGATCATCACGACACGCCCGGGATGCAGTGGTGATTTGGCACGGCGGTTCTGCGTGCGTAAAGTATTCATTCGTCGCCACAAAGGTGCCGAAGAGCGGAAGAGCTCACGGGCCTCAATCGGCAGACATTCCACCTCACGCAAAGCGGCCGATAACTCGGTCTGAACAGTCGTGAATGGTGATACGATAGCGAAGTTGCCCCGAAGTGAGAGTCGCGAGACTTGAAGTCGGGTGCGTCTGGTCCTTGAGAACTCAATAGCGTGCACATGTCAAATGCCAAATTATCCTCGGCCTGACCGTTTGGTTGGGTTTGAGATTCCTTTGGATTAATTGGATAACGAATGTCAGTAATGATGTTTTGTTTCTGTTAGTCAGATTGAACTCGTGTGGTGTCTGCCGTTTTCCCGGTGGGTGTCGCACATGTTGAATGTGCCGGATGGTCTTTGTGGCTGTTCGTGCGTTTATGCATTTACGGAGAGTTTGATCCTGGCTCAGGACGAACGCTGGCGGCGTGCTTAACACATGCAAGTCGAACGATGAAGCCCAGCTTGCTGGGTGGATTAGTGGCGAACGGGTGAGTAACACGTGAGTAACCTGCCCCTGACTCTGGGATAAGCGCTGGAAACGGCGTCTAATACTGGATATGACCTGGCCCTGCATGGGGTTTGGTGGAAAGGGTTTACTGGTTGGGGATGGACTCGCGGCCTATCAGCTTGTTGGTGAGGTAATGGCTCACCAAGGCGACGACGGGTAGCCGGCCTGAGAGGGTGACCGGCCACACTGGGACTGAGACACGGCCCAGACTCCTACGGGAGGCAGCAGTGGGGAATATTGCACAATGGGCGAAAGCCTGATGCAGCAACGCCGCGTGGGGGATGACGGCCTTCGGGTTGTAAACCTCTTTTGTCAAGGAAGAAGCCTTCGGGTGACGGTACTTGGAGAAAAAGCACCGGCTAACTACGTGCCAGCAGCCGCGGTAATACGTAGGGTGCGAGCGTTGTCCGGAATTATTGGGCGTAAAGAGCTCGTAGGCGGTTTGTCGCGTCTGCTGTGAAATCCCGAGGCTCAACCTCGGGCCTGCAGTGGGTACGGGCAGACTAGAGTGCGGTAGGGGAGATTGGAATTCCTGGTGTAGCGGTGGAATGCGCAGATATCAGGAGGAACACCGATGGCGAAGGCAGATCTCTGGGCCGTAACTGACGCTGAGGAGCGAAAGGGTGGGGAGCAAACAGGCTTAGATACCCTGGTAGTCCACCCCGTAAACGTTGGGAACTAGATGTGGGGGCCTTTCCACGGTCTCCGTGTCGCAGCTAACGCATTAAGTTCCCCGCCTGGGGAGTACGGCCGCAAGGCTAAAACTCAAAGGAATTGACGGGGGCCCGCACAAGCGGCGGAGCATGCGGATTAATTCGATGCAACGCGAAGAACCTTACCAAGGCTTGACATATACGGGAACGCCCTAGAAATAGGGTTCTCTTTGGACACTCGTATACAGGTGGTGCATGGTTGTCGTCAGCTCGTGTCGTGAGATGTTGGGTTAAGTCCCGCAACGAGCGCAACCCTCGTTCTCTGTTGCCAGCACGTAATGGTGGGAACTCAGGGGATACTGCCGGGGTCAACTCGGAGGAAGGTGGGGATGACGTCAAATCATCATGCCCCTTATGTCTTGGGCTTCACGCATGCTACAATGGCCAGTACAATGGGCGGCGATACCGTGAGGTGGAGCGAATCCCAAAAAGCTGGTCCCAGTTCGGATCGTAGTCTGCAACTCGACTACGTGAAGTCGGAGTCGCTAGTAATCGCAGATCAGCAACGCTGCGGTGAATACGTTCCCGGGCCTTGTACACACCGCCCGTCAAGTCATGAAAGTCGGTAACACCCGAAGCCGGTGGCCTAACCCCTTGTGGGAGGGAGCTGTCGAAGGTGGGACCGGTAATTAGGACTAAGTCGTAACAAGGTAGCCGTACCGGAAGGTGCGGCTGGATCACCTCCTTTCTAAGGAGCATCTCCAACCCTCGGGTTGGTAGAGCACCAGATCAACACCGACCGTGTGTTGCTGGTGAGCTCATGGGTGGAACATTTGACATGGCTCATTTGGTGTCTGGGGTTTCTAGTACGCCGCTTCTTCGGGAGTGGTTGGAACGGGGCTTGAGGCAACCGGGTGGGCCGGCACGCTATTGGGTCCTGAGGGACCAGAAACCGGTGCCTTCGGGTGTCGGGTATGGTTTCTCGGACTCCGGCCTTTCTCGCTTTGGGTGAGGGGTTGGGGTACCGACCGTACGTTGAGAACTACACAGTGGACGCGAGCATCTTAGAAGCACCTCTTTTTGGGGGTGTTTCTTGAATAAAGTTTCCCGCATGGCTTCGGTCGTGTGGGTTGCTGGTCAATTTCTTTTCGAAGGAATCGATTTTTTGGACTCATGTATTCAAGTTTCTAAGGGCAAACGGTGGATGCCTTGGCATCTGGAGCCGAAGAAGGACGTCGTAATCTGCGATAAGCCTCGGGGAGCTGATAAACGAGCTGTGATCCGAGGATTTCCGAATGGGGAAACCCCGCCAGGCGGCGTGCTGACCTGGTGACTCCCGTCTGAATGTATAGGGCGGGTAGAGGGAACGTGGGGAAGTGAAACATCTCAGTACCCACAGGAAGAGAAAACAATAGTGATTCCGGTAGTAGTGGCGAGCGAACTCGGAAGAGGCTAAACCGTGCATGTGTGATACCTGTCAGGGGTTGCATGTTCGGGGTTGTGGGACTTCTGTCATTGTGCTGACACGCGGTGGCTGTGGTGAGTGGTATAGACGAACGGTTTTGAATGGCCGGTCAGAGAGGGTGCGAACCCCGTAGTCGAAATGCCATGAGCGCGGTATGAAGTATCCCAAGTAGCACGGGGCCCGAGAAATCCCGTGTGAATCTGTCAGGACCACCTGATAAGCCTAAATACTCCCAGATGACCGATAGCGGACAAGTACCGTGAGGGAAAGGTGAAAAGTACCCCGGGAGGGGAGTGAAATAGTACCTGAAACCGTTTGCTTACAAACCGTTGGAGCCTCCTTGTTGGGGTGACAGCGTGCCTTTTGAAGAATGAGCCTGCGAGTTAGCGATATGTGGCGAGGTTAACCCGTGTGGGGTAGCCGTAGCGAAAGCGAGTCTGAAGAGGGCGATTCAGTCGCATGTCCTAGACCCGAAGCGAAGTGATCTATCCATGGCCAGGCTGAAGCGACGGTAAGACGTCGTGGAGGGCCGAACCCACTTCAGTTGAAAATGGAGGGGATGAGCTGTGGATAGGGGTGAAAGGCCAATCAAACTTCGTGATAGCTGGTTCTCTCCGAAATGCATTTAGGTGCAGCGTTGCGTGTTTCTTGCCGGAGGTAGAGCGACTGGATGGCTAATGGGCCTTACCAGGTTACTGACGTCAGCCAAACTCCGAATGCCGGTAAGTGAGAGCGCAGCAGTGAGACGGTGGGGGATAAGCTTCATCGTCGAGAGGGAAACAACCCAGACCACCATCTAAGGTCCCTAAGCGCGTGCTAAGTGGGAAAGGATGTGGAGTTGCAGAGACAACCAGGAGGTTGGCTTAGAAGCAGCCATCCTTGAAAGAGTGCGTAATAGCTCACTGGTCAAGTGATTCCGCGCCGACAATGTAACGGGGCTCAAGCACGCCACCGAAGTTGTGGCATTGACATTAGTACCAAGCCGCACGACTTGTCGTGTTGGTTCAGGTGTGTTGATGGGTAGGAGAGCGTCGTGTGGCCGGTGAAGCGGCGGGGTAACCCAGCCGTGGAGGCTACACGAGTGAGAATGCAGGCATGAGTAGCGAAAGACGGGTGAGAAACCCGTCCTCCGGAAGACCAAGGGTTCCAGGGCCAGGTTAATCCGCCCTGGGTAAGTCGGGACCTAAGGCGAGGCCGACAGGCGTAGTCGATGGACAACGGGTTGATATTCCCGTACCGGCGAAGAACCGCCCGAGTCAATCCAGTGGTGCTAAGAGTCCTAGCCAGGATTCCGGATGTCCCTTCGGGGGCTGATGGGTTCTGGTGAACGCTCGACCCCGTGCTGGTGCGGCTAGCGTATTAACAGGTGTGACGCAGGAAGGTAGTCGGTCCTGGGCGATGGTTGTCCCAGGCCAAGGCTGTAGGCCGGGAGGTAGGCAAATCCGTCTCCCACATAGGCTGAGAGTCGAAGGGGAACCCGTAAAGGGTATGATCCGATGATCCTATGCTGCCGAGAAAAGCATCGACGCGAGGTTCTAGCTGCCCGTACCCCAAACCGACACAGGTGGTCAGGTAGAGAATACTAAGGAGATCGAGAGAATCGTGGTTAAGGAACTCGGCAAAATGCCCCCGTAACTTCGGGAGAAGGGGGGCCGCCCGCCTATTAGGACTTGCTCCGAAAGGGTGTGGTGGCCGCAGAGACCAGTGGGAAGCGACTGTTTACTAAAAACACAGGTCCGTGCCAAGTCGCAAGACGATGTATACGGACTGACGCCTGCCCGGTGCTGGAAGGTTAAGAGGAACGGTCAACCCTTCGGGGTGAAGCTGTGAATTTAAGCCCCAGTAAACGGCGGTGGTAACTATAACCATCCTAAGGTAGCGAAATTCCTTGTCGGGTAAGTTCCGACCTGCACGAATGGCGTAACGACTTCCCAGCTGTCTCAACCGCGAACTCGGCGAAATTGCACTACGAGTAAAGATGCTCGTTACGCGCAGCAGGACGGAAAGACCCCGTGACCTTTACTACAGCTTGGTATTGGTGTTCGGTGTGGCTTGTGTAGGATAGGTGGGAGACTGTGAAGCGGGCACGCTAGTGTTCGTGGAGTCGTTGTTGAAATACCACTCTGGTCACTCTGGATATCTAACTTCGAACCGTGATCCGGTTCAGGGACAGTGCCTGGTGGGTAGTTTAACTGGGGCGGTTGCCTCCCAAAAAGTAACGGAGGCGCCCAAAGGTTCCCTCAACCTGGTTGGCAATCAGGTGGCGAGTGTAAGTGCACAAGGGAGCTTGACTGTGAGACTGACAGGTCGAGCAGGGACGAAAGTCGGGACTAGTGATCCGGCAGTGGCTTGTGGAAGCGCTGTCGCTCAACGGATAAAAGGTACCTCGGGGATAACAGGCTGATCTTGCCCAAGAGTCCATATCGACGGCATGGTTTGGCACCTCGATGTCGGCTCGTCGCATCCTGGGGCTGGAGTAGGTCCCAAGGGTTGGGCTGTTCGCCCATTAAAGCGGTACGCGAGCTGGGTTTAGAACGTCGTGAGACAGTTCGGTCCCTATCCGCTGCGCGCGCAGGAAATTTGAGAGGATCTGACCCTAGTACGAGAGGACCGGGTTGGACGAACCTCTGGTGTGTCAGTTGTTCCGCCAGGAGCACCGCTGATTAGCTACGTTCGGGATGGATAACCGCTGAAAGCATCTAAGCGGGAAGCCGGCCTCGAGATGAGATTTCCATCCCCTTCGGGGGGAGAGGCTCCCAGCCAGACGACTGGGTTGATAGGCCAGATGTGGAAGCACAGCAATGTGTGGAGCTGACTGGTACTAATAAGCCGACAACTTGATTACACAACAAGTCCAAAAAATGTTGTTCGCGTCCACTTTGTGGTTCCTGACGCACGGTCAGAACCAAACACAAACTCAACATGGTTTGACACATGGTTTACGTGTGTTGATGGTTGTTACGGCGGCCATAGCGAGAGGGAAACGCCCGGTCACATTCCGAACCCGGAAGCTAAGGCTCTCAGCGCCGATGGTACTGCAGGGGGGACCCTGTGGGAGAGTAGGACACCGCCGGACTTAACGTCAGGAAGGCCACCCCAGTTTCGGGGTGGCCTTCCGCATTTAACGCACCAAACAGCGTTGCGATGACGGGGCCGGTTTTGGAAGCCCTGCAACCTCTTCTGCTTTCCGTCTTCCCCGTATGCCGGATCCGGAATGTTCCGGTTCAGAGCTGCTTCGCTGCCGTGAGATGCTCCCGGTATCGAGTGAGGTCCGCGATGATGTCCGTCGCGCTCTCTATCGTGTGGATGAGGGCCGAGCCCTCCCCGGCGTAGATCGGTGCAGTATCGAACCGACCGTCCTTCCGGGCTGCGAGCATGTCCGTTGTCATGGTCTCGTTCGACTCGAGCGCCTTCTGCAGCTCGTCTTCTCTGCCGTGCCAGTTCTCGGCGAAGTCATTCACGAGCGCACGGCCGCCGTAGTACGGTGGCCATCCTGCGCGTTGGGCGATATCGAAGGTCCGCGTATAGACGGTGTCGCCCGGTTCTGCGGAGACGAGACGCTTCTTCGCCGCCTCTTGGAAGTCCGATTCGATCGCCGACGCGAAACGGGTTCCTATCCATGCTCCACGTGCTCCCGCAGCCATGACGGCTGCGAGTCCTCGTGACGTCGTGATTCCTCCGGCGGCGATGATCGGAATGTCGGTCTCGTCGAGCGCGATCTGCAGGAGCGTGAGCGTTGACAGCTCATTCCGGCCATGCCCGCCGCCTTCACTGCCACGAACGATGATGCCGTCTACACCGGCCATCATGGCGCTGTGGAGCTCGTCGACGTTTCCCACTTGCGCCAGGGCGACGGCGCCGGCATCGCGGACAGCATCGAGCGCGGCTCTGCTCTCGCCGAAGCCGAGCGAGATCACGTGGGGGTGATGGGAGAGGACGCGCGTCAGCGGCGTCAGGTCGCGTTCGAGAGCGAATGAGAGGAAGCCGGCGCCCCATACCGCGCCCTGCTCCTCGAGCTCCGCTGCCGCCTGGTCGAGTGTGCCGAGTTCCGGAGCGCTCGGGACCCCAAGCATTCCGATCGCTCCTGCTGCGCTCACGGCTGAAGCGAGGCGCGCACCGGCCGCACCCGCCATTGAGGCGTTGAAGATGGGAACCGTTCTGCCTTCGAGAAGGCGCGTCAGCGCGTTATCCACGCGCTCAGTCTAGTGACGTATCCTTGATCAGGCCGAAGGACTTCGGCGCTTCAACTCAATATGCGCATCCGACCAGGAGGACCAGAATCATGACGAACGCCGGCGACGACCCCGATCGCTCTTCTGGTCCCCGCACGCCCTCGAGTGGCGACGGACCAGCGCAGGGAAATCGTGGTGGCGGGCCCCGCAGAGGCGGCGCCCCCAGCGGCCGAGGCGAGCGTCGGGAATGGTCGCCGCGCGGAAGCAGCGGGCAGCCGCGATCGGGGTCCGGTCGCGATGGCGGTCGCCGTGAGGGTGGCCAGGGAAAGTCGTCGCGCGAGGGTAAAGGCGAAAGACGCAACTGGACGCCTCGCGAGGGCAAACCTGCGCGCCGAGAGTGGACGCCACGTGATGGTGAGCGTCGAAACACGGCTTCCCGTGACGGAAGTTCTGAGCGACGGCGCGAGTGGACATCGGGCGAGGGCGCGCGGGGCGACGGAGCCGCGCGCCGCTATGACGGTGGTGCGCAGCGGTCTCGCGGCGACGGTGCGCGCCGCCCTGCCGACGGTCGGTCCAGTTTCTCTGACCGTGGTGCGCGTCCCCACGGCGAGCGGGGGGCACGTCCGGATCGCGGGGATCGCTCCGAGAGCGCACGCCGGTGGTCAGATGACCGTGCGGGACGCCCTGACCGCTCCGGTGCTCCGCACCAGCGAGGCGACCGCGGAGCGCGTCAAGCGCCCGGCGGGCGCGGTGACCGCGACAAGAAGCTGTGGACTCGCGACGGCCGGCCTGCTCGTGGAGACCGCGACGCACATCGCGCAGAGCAGGAGCTCACAGTGGAGCAGCTGAGACAACGCGAGCTGCGTTCGGTGCGTCCCCGACACGACGACCCCGATCTGCCGGACGATGTCACCCTGAACGATCTCGACCGTGTCGCCCGCAACGAACTCAAGACCTTGAGCGCCGAGAACGCGGAATGGGTCGGTAGACACCTCGCCATGGCGGCGCGCCTCATCGAGGTGGACCCGGAGGAGGCGCACAAGCACGCGCAGAGCGCCGCCCGCCGCGCGGGACGCATCGCTGTTGTGCGCGAGACCCTGGCGATCACCGCCTACCGCACAGGCGACTTCGCTCTGGCGCTTCGGGAGCTGCGCACCTTCCGCCGGATCGGCGGTTCCGACGAGCAGCTGCCGCTCATGGTCGACAGCGAACGCGGCGTCGGACGACCCGAGCGAGCCCTCGAGCTTGGCCGATCGGTTCCGCGGGAGAAACTCAGCGTCGGCAGCCAAGTGGCGCTTGCCATCGCCATGTCCGGGGCGAGACTCGATCTTGGCCAGCCCGAACTCGCGCTCGGCGAGCTCCAGATCAGCCAGCTCGATCCTTCTGTGGCGTACAGCTGGAGCCCTGATCTCTTCTTCGCCTACGCGGAGGTGCTGGACGAGCTGGGTCGCATGGATGAGTCCGTCAACTGGCGTGCCCGTGCGCAGGTCGCCGAGAAGGCACTCGCGGAAGCCAACCACGTGGGTGAAGACGAGACGATCATCGTCGTAGAGGAAGACGTGGAGGAGATCCCCGTCGAGATCAGCGACGACGACGTTGACGCGGCGGAAGCGTTCGACGCCGATGCCCGCGAGACCGACGACGGCCCAGCCCACGCCGCCGAGGAAGAGGAGAACGATGGCGCTGCTTCGACGGAGGACTAAGACCGTGCAACCCCTCGATGGCGTCGATGCCGTGCTCGTGGACCTCGACGGCGTCGTGTACGCCGGCCACGCTGCGATCCCGCACGCGGTCGAGAGCCTCAACCGTGTCGCCGAGAGCATTCGCGTGGGATACATCACGAACAACGCCTCCCGAACGGATGCGACCGTCGCCGAACAACTCTCCGGGTTCGGCCTCGGCGCGAAGGCGTCCGACATCGTCACGAGCCCCCAGGCCGCGGTTCGACTGCTCCGCGACCGCGTCTCCGACGGCGCTCTCGTTCTCGTCGTTGGCGGCGAGGGCCTCATCAATGAGCTCACAAAGGCCGGCTACCGGGTCACGCGCAAGGCCGAGGACGGTCCGGATGCCGTCGTGCAGGGTTTCGCCCCCGACGTCGACTGGAACCAGCTCGCCGAGGCCGCATACGCCTTGCAGACCGACGGTGAACCGAACGAGATCCCGTGGATCGCGACGAACACCGACTGGACGATTCCACGCGAGCGCGGAATCGCACCGGGAAATGGGACGCTCGTCTCCGCCGTCCACACCGCCGTCGGGCGCCTCGCCGAGGTCGCCGGCAAACCGGAAGTGCCGATCTTCGAGGAGGCGAAGCGGCGTTTCGACGCGCAGAACCCGCTCATGATCGGGGACCGGCTCGACACTGACATCCTCGGCGCGAACCGAGCGGGAATCGACTCGGTGCTCGTGCTCACGGGCGTCGATCGCGCCAAGCACGTTCTTGCCGCCGGAACCGACGAGCGGCCGACCTATGTCGTGCGCGATCTGCGTGAACTGTTCGAGCCATACCCGGTGACGCAGTTCTCACGCGACAAGTCCGAGGCGACGGTAGGCGACGCAACGGTGCGCATCAACGGCACCGAAGTGGAGATCGCCCGCGCAGGCGACTCGGATCTCAACCGGCTGCGCGCAGCGAGCGCCGTGATCTGGGCGAGCGGTCGGCAGATCTTCGGTTTCAACGTGCCGGAGCGCCTGTACGCGTGAGCGCGTCGGCGCGGCACGTCGGCCCTGGCTTGTAGCCTAGGGGTGTGATGAACGAGGAAGACGGCGCAAGTGCGGCCCCGACGGGCGACGGGCTCCTGTCGCGCCTTGAGCTCATCGAACAGCGCCCCCTCGCAGAGCGCGCTGACGCCTACGTCCAAGTGCACGACGAACTGAGCGCGGTGCTCGACGCCAGCGAGCGGGAGCGCGCATCTCGGTGACATCGCAGCGCCTCGACACCGCCCTCGCTCGTCGCGGACTCGCGCGTTCGAGAGCCGCAGCCGCGGAACTGATCAAGGGCGGCCTCGTCGCCGTCGACGGCCGCACCGTCGTCAAGCCGGCGTTCGCGGTCGCGGAGACGCAGCGGATCGAGGTGGCCGGCGCCGATCACTACGTCAGCCGCGGCGCACACAAGCTCATCGCCGCGCTCGACGCCTTCGAGATTCCCGTGTCCGGTCGGGAGGTCCTCGACATCGGCGCCTCCACCGGCGGCTTCACGCAAGTGCTGCTCGAGCGCGGTGCGACGCGCGTCATCGCCCTCGACGTGGGACACGGGCAGCTCGTTCCCGAACTCAGAAACGACCGCAGAGTCGTCGTCGTGGAGGGCTTCAACGCCCGTGAGCTGAGCGCGGACTCGCTCGCCGCGGCATCCGGGATCGACAAATCACCCTCGCTCGTCGTGGGGGATCTCTCGTTCATCTCGCTGCGGTACCTGTTCGGGCCGCTCGCCGACACGGTCGGACGCTCGGCTGAGATCGTGCTTCTCATCAAACCGCAGTTCGAGGTCGGGAAGACGGGCGTGCGCGAAGGCATCGTGCGGGATGCCGGGCTGCGGGTGGACGCCGTTCAGAACGTGCTGTGGTCCGCGTGGGATGCCGGCTTCGGCGTGCGCGGGCTCATCGCGTCGCCGATCGCGGGCACGCACGGAAACCGGGAGTTTCTCGTGCACCTCACGGCAGAAGGCGGCTCGAATCCGACAGAATGGATGCAGCGCGCGGCCCGACTGGCAGGAGATGGTGAATGACGGCGGAGAGAAACATCCTCGTGGTCTCGCACACCGGGCGCGCCGACTCGCTCGCCGCCGCCTCGCACGTCATCGACCAGCTGCGTGAGGCCGGGATGACGCCGGTGCTCATTGCGGACGAGAGCGCGGACCTTCGCGCGAACGGCCTCGACGTCACGGGCGTGAAGATTCTCGACGACGTGGCGACGGCGGAGCTCGAGCTCGTCATGGTCCTCGGTGGTGACGGGACGATCCTGCGCGCGGCCGAGGTCGTGCGCGAGGAGGCGATCCCACTGCTCGGCGTCAACCTCGGTCACGTCGGTTTCCTCGCCGAGCTCGAACGCGACGACCTTCGCGGTGCGGTGCAGCGCGTCGTCAGGCGCGACTACTCCGTCGAGGAGCGCATGACGCTCGCCGTCACTGTCACGGTGTCAGGGGACGTCGTGTACTCGACGTGGGCGCTCAACGAGGCGACAGTGGAGAAGGCGAGCCGAGAGCGCATGCTCGAGCTCGTCATCCAGGTCGACCAGCGTCCACTCGTGTCCTTCGGTGCCGACGGCGCCGTCATCTCGACTCCGACGGGGTCCACCGCCTACAACTTCTCGGCCGGCGGGCCCGTCATCTGGCCGACCGTGGAAGCGATCACGCTCGTGCCGCTGAGCGCTCACGCGCTGTTCGCGAAGCCGATCGTCATCGCTCCAGGCTCCACCCTCGCGATCGACGTGCTCGATCGCAGCGACGGCATGGGCGTGCTGTGGTGCGACGGGCGCCGCACTTACGAACTGCAACCCGGATCGCGCGTCAACGCCGAACGCTCCGACACCCCGGTGCGGCTCGCGCGCTTGCACGACAGCCCGTTCACTGACAGGCTCGTGCGCAAATTCCATCTTCCCGTGAGCGGATGGAGGGGACCCGCGGCATGATCGAGGAGATCGAGATCGCCGACCTCGGCGTCATCGCGTCCGCGACCCTGCCCCTTGGCTCCGGCTTCACGGCGATCACCGGCGAGACGGGCGCGGGAAAGACGATGGTCGTCACCGCGCTCGGGCTGCTTCTCGGCGGTCGCGCGGACTCTGGCACCGTGCGAGCGGGAGCGAGCCAGGCGCGCGTCGACGGTCGCTGGATCGTGGAGGACACCGGGCACGTGGCCGACCGCGTGCGAGAGGCAGGGGGCGACGTCGACGCCTTCGGCGGCGACGGACTGGCGGAACTGACGCTCGGCCGCACCGTCACCGCGGAAGGACGCAGCCGCGCCCAGGTCGGTGGACGAAGCGCTCCCAACGGCGTGCTGACCGAACTGGGGGAGCGGCTCGTCGCCGTGCACGGCCAGTCCGATCAGATCCGGCTTCGGTCGCAGTCCGCGCAGCGCGGCGCCGTCGACCGTGCGGCGGGCGCGGAGCTCGATGAGGTCCTCGCCCGGTACCGGGAGGCTTTTGCGCGCTGGCGCTCGGAGGAGCAGGAGCTCGCCACCCTCACGCGGGAACGCGACGCCCGTTCCGCCGAAGCAGCGGAGCTGCGTGAGGCCATGGACGAGATCGAGGCCGCGGCGCCGCGCCCCGGCGAAGACGACGAGCTCGCCGCGACCGCTGAGAAGCTCACGAACCTCGAAGAGCTTCGCCTGTCCGCATCCGCGGCTCGCGAGGCGATCTCCTCCGAGCTCGTCGAGGGCGGAGACGTGCTCGCTCTCATCGAGAACGCTCGCCGCTCCCTCGAGCGCGTCACCGAGTTCGACGATGCCCTCGCGCCCATCGCCGAGCAGCTCGCGAACCTCAGCTACCTCGCCTCCGAGGCTGCGGGGGAGCTCTCGAGCTATCTCGCGTCGCTCGACGCAGACGGCAGCAACGAACTCGAGGCCATCAACGAGCGCCGCGCCGTGCTCGGCACGCTCATGCGGCGCCATGGTCCGAGCCTCGACGACGTCATCGCCGCCCTCGATCAGGGCAGCGCGCGCCTTCTCGAACTCGACAGCGACTCAGACCGCATCGAACAGCTCACGCGGCAGGTCGAGGAGGACGGCGTGCTCGTCGCCTCCCTCGCCGCCGAGACCACGGCGATACGCACCCGCGCCGCGGAACGCCTCGGCACGGCCATCAGCGAAGAGCTGAGCGCGCTCGCGATGCCGGACGCCTCGGTGATCATCGCCGTGAGCGACACGGGCGAGTACTCGCGCAACGGCCGTGACGAGGTGCAGTTCCTGCTCCGCGCGCACGCCGGCGCGGAACCGCGGCCGCTCTCGAAGGGCGCCTCGGGCGGCGAGCTGTCGCGCGTGATGCTCGCGATCGAGGTCGTGATCTCGGCATCCGACCCTGTGCCGACATATGTCTTCGATGAGGTCGACGCGGGCGTCGGCGGCGCGGCGGCGATCGAGATCGGCCGGCGACTCGCCCGGCTCTCGCAGCACGCGCAAGTCATCGTCGTCACCCACCTCGCCCAAGTGGCGGCGTTCGCCACCAACCACCTCACGGTGGTCAAGGAGAGCGACGGCTTCGTGACCCACTCGAGCGTGAAGCCGCTCGAGGGGGAGGCCCGCACCGAGGAGATGGCGCGACTGCTCTCGGGACTCAGCGACAGCGACACCGGACTGGCTCACGCCGAGGAGCTGCTTGAGCTCGCTCGGTCCGACTCACGACTGATAGGATAGAAGCCCGTGGCGAACATTTCAGATACGGGTACTTCAAACGGCACGACCAAGCACGTTTTCGTGACTGGTGGTGTCGTTTCTTCGTTGGGGAAGGGCCTGACGGCGGCAAGCCTCGGCAACCTTCTCACCGCGCGCGGACTGCGGGTGGTGATGCAGAAGCTCGACCCGTACCTCAACGTCGACCCGGGAACGATGAATCCGTTCCAGCACGGTGAAGTCTTCGTCACCGACGACGGCGCCGAGACGGATCTCGACATCGGCCACTACGAGCGCTTCCTCGACATCAACCTCAGCCAGTCCGCCAACGTGACGACGGGCCAGATCTACTCGACCGTCATCCAGAAGGAGCGCCGCGGCGAGTACCTCGGCGACACCGTGCAGGTCATCCCGCACATCACGGACGAGATCAAGCGCCGCATGCGCCTGCAGGCGTCCGAGTCCCCGAAGCCCGACGTCATCATCACCGAGGTCGGCGGAACCATCGGCGACATCGAATCGCAGCCGTTCATCGAGGCCGCCCGCCAGGTGCGGCATGAGCTCGGCCGCGACAACGTCTTCTTCGTGCACGTCTCCCTCGTGCCCTACATGGGCGCCTCAGGGGAGCAGAAGACCAAGCCGACGCAGCACTCCGTCGCAGCGCTGCGCTCGATCGGCATCCAGCCCGACGCTCTCGTCCTGCGCAGCGACCGGCCCGTCACCGAGAGCAACAAGCGAAAGATCGCGCTCATGTGCGACGTCGACGAGCGCGCCGTCGTCAACACGGTCGACGTGCCGTCGATCTACGACATCCCCTCGACGCTGCACGACCAGGGCCTCGACGCGTACATCATCGACGCACTCGGTCTGCACGCCGGAGACGTCGACTGGAGCCGCTGGAACACCGTGCTCACCGCCGTGCACGAGCCGAAGGACGAAGTCACCATCGGTCTCGTCGGCAAGTACATCGACCTGCCCGACGCCTACCTGTCGGTGACGGAGGCCATCAAGGCAGGCGGATTCGCTCACCGCACCGCCGTGACGCTTCGCTGGATTCCGTCGGACGAGTGCGAGACGCCCGAGGGCGCGGCACGAGCGCTCTCCGAGCTCGACGGCATCTGCGTGCCCGGCGGGTTCGGCATCCGCGGGATCGAGGGAAAGCTCGGGGCGCTCAACTACGCGCGCGCCCACAAGATCCCCACGCTCGGCCTGTGCCTCGGCCTGCAGTGCATGGTGATCGAGTACGCCCGCTCGGAAGCGGGCCTCGAGGGAGCGAGCTCCACCGAGTTCGACGCCGAAACCGAGTTCCCCGTCATCGCGACGATGGCCGAGCAGGTCGAGATCCTCGCCGAGGGCGACCTGGGTGGCACCATGCGGCTCGGGCTCTACCCGGCGAAGCTCGCCGAAGGCTCTCTCGCCGCCGACCTGTACGGCTCGACCGAGGCCTCCGAACGCCACCGTCACCGCTACGAAGTCAACAACGCGTACCGGGAGCGCATCGCCGACGCCGGGCTGAGCTTCTCCGGAACCTCGCCCGACGGACGACTCGTGGAGTACGTGGAGCTGCCGCGCGACGTGCACCCGTTCTACATCGGAACCCAGGCGCACCCGGAGCTTCGCTCACGGCCCACCGACGCGCACCCGCTCTTCGCAGGCCTCGTCGCCGCGGCCCTCGAGCGGCACAAGGCGAGCCTGCTGTTCGACGATGAGGTGTCGGAGGAGAACTGATGGCACACCAGCGGCGTCCGCTGCGGGACGAGCCGAGCACGGTCGACATCGTCTCGAGCGACGTGGTGTACCACGGCCGTGTCTGGGACATCCGCAAGGACGCGTTCCGGTACAACGGCGACACCATCGTTCGCGAGTACACCGACCACACCGGCGCCGTCGCGATCCTCGCCCTCGACGAGCACGACCGTGTGCTGCTGATCAACCAGTACCGGCACCCGGTAGGCGCAAGGCTCTGGGAGATCCCGGCCGGGCTCCTCGACGAGCACGGCGAGCCTCCGCTCGACGCCGCCAAGCGCGAGCTCGCGGAAGAGGCCGATGTCGAGGCCGACGACTGGGCGACCCTCGCCGAGTTCTACACGTCGCCGGGCGGAAGCGACGAGGCGATCCGCGTCTACCTCGCCCGCGGGCTGCACCGCATTCCCGAGCGCTTCGACCGCACAGGGGAAGAAGCCGACATCGAAGTGCGCTGGGTGAGCCTCGACGAAGTCGTGGACGCCGTGCGGGATCGTCGCCTGCAGAATCCGTCTCTCGTCACCGGCGTGCTCTCCGCGTACGTGGAACGCGAGCGCGGCTGGTCGGGGCTCGCCCCTGCCGACGCCGCGTGGCCGCGCGTGAGAGCTCGAGGCCACTCGGCGTGAGCCTTGAGCGTGCTGTCGACACCTACCTCAGGCACGTGCGCATCGAGCGCGGCCTCTCCGACAACACGCTCAGCGCCTACCGACGCGACCTCCAGCGCTACCTCGGCTGGCTCGCCGAGAACGGCATAGCGGATGCCGCTGACGTGAGCGCCGCGCACGTCAGCGCCTTCGCCCGCGGGCTCTCCGACGACCCGGAACACCACCTCACGGCATCCTCCGTCGCCCGCGTGCTCTCGACCGTGCGGGGCCTTCACCGGTTCCTGCTCGAAGAGCAGGTCACGCAGGTCGACGTCGCCGCCGAGGTCAAACCGCCGAAGCTGCCGAGCCGACTGCCGAAGGCGATAACGATCGCGCAGGTCGAGGCGCTGCTCGCGACCGCCGCCGGCGACAGCGTGCAGCACATCCGCAATCGCGCCCTGCTCGAACTGCTCTATGCCACGGGCGCTCGCGTCTCGGAAGTGTGCGCCCTCAACGTGGACGACGTCGTCGACACCGACATCGTGCGCCTCACAGGAAAGGGCGACAAGCAGCGCATCGTGCCGATCGGAAGCTTCGCGCGTGCGGCCCTCGACGAATACCTCGTGCGAGTCCGGCCAGCTCTGTCCACGCGCGGTCCGTCCACGCCGGCGCTGTTCCTCGGGCTCAGGGGGAAGCGCGTGTCCCGCCAGAACGCGTGGCTCATCATCAAGGCGGCCGCCGAGCAGGCCGGACTCACGGTCGAGGTCTCGCCGCACACCCTTCGGCACTCCTTCGCGACGCACTTGCTGCAGGGCGGCGCCGACGTGCGCGTCGTGCAGGAGCTGCTCGGGCACTCCTCGGTCGCGACCACGCAGATCTACACGCTCGTGACCGCTGATACGCTTCGCGACATGTACACGCAGGCGCACCCGCGCGCCCGCGCCGATCACTAGCGGCCCGCATGCCGACGCGGGATATCCGGAAGCGATCGGTAGAATCAGGCGAGTACCACCACTCGAGAGACGGGAATGAGGCACGCAGTGGCCACTACGGACGACACCGCGACCGCGGCAGCATCGTCGCACACCGAGCTCGGCCCGACCGGTCGTCCGCTGCGAGAGTTCCCCACACCCGAACCGCTGAACGGGCACGGGCCCGCGCGCATCATCGCGCTGTGCAACCAGAAGGGCGGCGTCGGCAAGACGACGACGACGATCAGCATGGGCGCCGCGCTTGCGGCATACGGGCGCCGCGTGCTGTGCATCGACTTCGACCCGCAGGGCGCCCTGTCGGCCGGCCTCGGCGTGAACACGCACGACGACCTGACGATCTACGACCTGCTGCTCGCGAGCAAGACCGACCCGCGTGAGGCGATCCAGCACACCGCCGTCGAGAACCTCGACGTCATCCCCGCCAACATCGACCTCTCCGCCGCCGAAGTGCACCTCGTGAACGAGGTCGCGCGCGAGCAGATCCTCGCCCGCGTGCTGCGCCACCTCACGGGCGACTACGACGTCATCCTCATCGACTGCCAGCCCTCGCTCGGCCTGCTCACCGTCAACGCCCTCACGGCGAGCCACGGCGTGCTGATCCCGCTCGAGTGCGAGTTCTTCGCCCTGCGCGGCGTCGCCCTGCTGATCGAGACGATCGAGAAGGTCAAGGACCGCCTCAACCCGGCGCTCGAGCTCGACGGCATCCTCGCGACGATGTTCGACTCGCGCACGCTGCACTCCCGCGAAGTGCTCGAGCGGGTCGTCGACGCGTTCGGCGACGACGTTCTCGAGACCGTCATCGGCCGCACCGTCAAGTTCCCCGACGCCTCCGTCGCAGGCATGCCGATCACCGAGTTCGCCCCCGAGCACAACGCGGCGAAGGCGTACAGGCAGCTCGCCAGGGAGCTGGTCGCCCGTGGCGCCGTCGCCTGACGGTCCCACGCTGCAGCCTGCCGAGCCGAGCGAGCCGGAGCAGCAGGCGGGATTCCGCGTCGCCCTGAGCAACTTCGAGGGCCCCTTCGACCTGCTGCTCTCGCTCATCACCAAGCGCGAACTCGACATCACCGAAGTCTCGCTGTCCGCCGTGACCGACGAGTTCCTGTCCTACATTCGCGGCGTCGAGTCCGAGAAGGAGCTCGACCAGGCCTCCGAGTTCCTCGTCGTCGCCGCGACGCTGCTCGACCTCAAGATCGCGGGCCTGCTGCCGCAAGGCGAGCTCGTCGACGCCGAAGATGTCGCGCTGCTCGAGGCCCGCGACCTGCTGTTCGCACGCCTGCTGCAGTACCGCGCTTTCAAGGAAGCGTCCACCTGGTTCGCCGACCGGCTCGACGCCGAGTCAGCCCGGCACCCGCGCACCGTGCGGCTCGAAGACAAGTACCGCACGCGCACGCCCGAGCTCGTGTGGACGCTCAGCCTCTCCGACTTCGCCGCCCTCGCCGCCCTGGCGCTCGCGCCGAAGGGGATCCCCGTCGTCGGGCTCGACCACCTGCACGCCCCGCTCGTGAGTATCCGCGAGCAGGCCGCGTACGTCGTGGGCGTGCTGCGCGTCGGCGAGCCCGTGACGTTCCGGCAGCTCATCGCCGGCGCCGAGCAGAAGGGTGTCATCGTCGCCCGATTCATCGCCGTGCTCGAGCTGTACCGGCACGCCGCCCTGTCATTCGAGCAGCTCGAGCCGCTCGGCGAGCTCACCCTCCGCTGGGCCGGCGAGCACTGGTCCGACGAGAACCTTGCCAACCTGGGAGCAGACTATGACGGCTGACGCCAGCACCGACGAGACGATCGAGAACACGACGGATGCCGCCGCGCCCCGCGTCGCGGCATCCGGCCCTGCCTCAGAGCCAGACCTCGACCGGGCCATCGAGGCGCTGCTCATGGTCGCCGACGAGCCGCAGTCGGTCATGGGCCTCGCCACCGCGCTCTCCCGGCCCGTGAAGCACGTGCAGGCCGCGATCCACCGGCTCGTCGCCGACTACGACGGCGTCGACGGAACCGTGCGCCGCGGCTTCGAGCTGCGGGAGGTCGGCGGCGGCTGGCGCATCTACGTGCGCGGCGATTACGACCAGGTCGTCGCGGACTACGTGTCGCAGCAGAACCCCAGCCGGCTCTCCCAGGCCGCACTCGAGACGCTCGCCGTGATCGCGTACAAGCAGCCCATCTCGCGCGGCGCGATCGCGTCGATCCGCGCCGTGAACGTGGACTCCGTCGTGCGCACCCTGCTCGGCCGGGGGCTCGTCACGGAACTGTTCACCGACAGCGAGACCGGCGCGATCAACTACGGCACAACGGATCTCGTGCTGCAGCAGCTCGGCATCAACTCCATCGACGAGCTGCCGCCGATCTCACCGCTGCTCGCCGACGGGACGGAGGGCTTCGACGGCGATGTCCGGTAACCCCACAGAGCCCGAGCAGGGCGTCCGGCTGCAGAAGGTGCTCGCCGCCGCCGGCGTCGCCTCCCGCCGCGTGTGCGAGCAGTACATCGCCGAGGGCCGCGTGAGCGTCAACGGCGAGGTGGTGACGGTTCCCGGCACGCGCATCGACCCCGAGACCGACCGCGTCGCCGTCGACGGGCAGGCCGTTCAGCTGGACACGACGAAGCGCTACGTCATGCTCAACAAGCCCCGCGGCGTCGTGAGCTCCATGCGCGACGAGCAGGGCCGCCCCGACCTCACGCGCTTCACGGCCGAGTACGACGAACGCCTGTTCAACGTGGGCCGGCTCGACGCCGAGACCTCCGGCCTGCTCGTCCTCACGAACGACGGCGAGCTCGCGCACGTGCTCGCGCACCCCTCGTTCGGCGTGTCGAAGACCTACATCGCCAAGGTGCGCGGGAGCGTCACCGCTCAGACCATCCAGGTGCTGAAGGACGGCGTCGACCTCGACGACGGACCCATCGCCGCCGACGCCGTGAGACTGCTCGATCAGCACGCGTCGGGCACGAGCCTGCTCGAGGTCACGCTGCACTCCGGGCGCAACCGCATCGTCCGCCGCATGCTCGCCGCCGTCGGCCACCCCGTCATCGACCTCGTGCGCCGCAGCTTCGGACCGCTGCACCTCGGCACCCTGCGTTCGGGGCAGATGCGCGAGCTGACTAAGGTGGAACTCGGCGCGCTTCTCACCCTGGCTCGCGATCCCGAGCCGGAGCTGGACTCGAGAACGGATGCCGCTCGCGAGACGCGCGGCGGACCGCGCCGTACGCCGAAGATCACGCACCGCAAGGGAGGACGCCGGTGAGCCAGAAGCGGGCGCCCCTCGTCGACCCGTCGAAGAACCTCGCGCGCTTCGACGGGCACGTCCGCATCGTCGGGACCGGGCTTCTCGGCGCGAGCATCGGCCTCGCGCTCACGGGCGACGGCCTCGACGTCGCCCTCGCCGACGCGTCACCGTCGCAGCTGCGCCTCGCCGTCGACTACGGAGCCGGCCGGCCTGCCGCCGAGACCGACGACCCCGACCTCATCATCGTCGCCGTGCCGCCGGACGTCACAGCCGACGTCATCGCCGCGGAGCTCGAGCGCTACCCGCGCGCCGTCGTCACCGATGTGGCGAGCATCAAGAGCGAGCCGTTCATCGAGCTCACCCGCCGGGGCCTCGACCTCACCAACTACATCGGTTCGCACCCCATGGCGGGCAGGGAGCGCGGCGGCGCCATCTCGGCGCGCGCCGACCTGTTCGTCGGCCGGCCCTGGGTGATCTGCCGTGACGAGTCCACGCCGCGGCAGGCCCTCGCCCTCATCGAGGACCTCGCTCTCGATCTCGGCGCGGTGCCGATCGAGATGACGCCCGACGAGCACGACGACGCGGTCGGCCTCATCTCGCACGTCCCGCAGCTCGTCTCGAGTCTGCTCGCCGCGCGCCTCGTCGACGCGCCTGACGCCGCACTCCGGCTCACCGGTCAGGGGCTGCGCGACACCGTGCGCATCGCCTCGAGCCAGCCCGAGCTGTGGGTGCAGATCCTCGGCGCGAACGCGGCCCCGGTGGCCGACGTGCTGACGGCGCTGCGCAAGGACCTCGACTCGGTCATCGACGCGCTCGAGCACCCGGACGCCCGCGGGTCCCGGCGCCACCTCGCCGACGCGATCGCCGCGGGCAACATCGGTGTCGCGCGCCTGCCCGGCAAACATGGTCAGGATCAGCGCTTCGCCCAGATAGTCGTCATGGTCGACGACCGGCCGGGCGAGCTCGGTCGGCTTCTCACCGAACTCGGTGAGATCAACGTCAACATGGAGGACCTCCGCCTCGAGCACTCGCCGGGAACCGCCGTCGGTCTCGCGGAGATCAGCGTCCTCCCCGAGGTCAAGCAGCGCACCATCGAGGATCTCGAGGCGCGCGGCTGGCGGATTGCGAGCGTGTGAGCACATGGCAGACATCGTCGTAGCGGTCGACGGCCCCGCGGGGTCCGGCAAGTCGAGCGTCTCGAAGGCGGCAGCGCTCCGCCTCGACTTCAACTTCCTCGACACCGGCGCCGCGTACCGGGCGCTCGCCTGGTACGTCATCGAACGCGGTGTCGAGGCGGGCGACCCGCGAGCGGTTGTCGACATCCTGCCCGACTGGGACTACCACATCGGCGTCGACCCCGACACCTACGCCGTCCACGTGGGGGAGACCGACGTGACGGAGGCGATCCGCGAGCCGCGCATCTCCGGCGTCGTGAGCAGCGTCGCCCGAGTGCCCAAGGTGCGCAGCCACGTCAACGACATGTTCCGCGACATCATGCGACGCGCCCCGAAGGACGGCATCATCGTCGAAGGCCGCGACATCACGACTGTCGTGGCCCCTGACGCCCCCGTGCGGATCCTGCTGACCGCGGCGGAAGAGGTTAGAATGGCCAGGCGCTCCGCCGAGCTGACCACCGAGAACGCCGGTGACGTCGCCGCACAACTTCGGAAGCGTGACGCCGCGGATTCGCGCGTCGTCGACTTCATGACCGCCGCAGACGGCGTCGTGACCGTCGACTCCACCACCCTGGACTTCGATCAGACCGTCGATGCAGTGCTCGACGTGATCGCCCGGCAGACCGCAAGGACGAGCAATGGCTGAGACACCGCCCGAGAACGACTACGACGCGAGCGAGGACAACCTCGCCGAGACGCTCAGCGCCCTCGACGAGAACGAGGAGGCGCAGCGCGCCGACGCCCTGCGTCGAGGCCTTCAGGACTACGAACTCGACGAGGGCGACCTCGAGGTGCTCGACGCCGCCTCCGAGAACCCCGACGAAGTCACGTTCCTGCCCGCGCTTCCCGTGCTCGCGATCGTCGGCCGCCCGAACGTGGGCAAGTCGGCGCTCGTGAACCGCATCCTCGGTCGTCGCGAAGCGGTCGTCGAGGACACCCCCGGCGTCACGCGCGACCGCGTGTCGTACAAGGCCGAGTGGAACGGGCGCCGGTTCACCGTCGTCGACACGGGCGGCTGGGAGCCCGACGCGAAGGGCATCGACGCGTCCGTCGCCGCGCAGGCGGAAGTCGCCATGGACCTCGCCGACGCGGTGCTGTTCGTCGTGGACGCGAACGTCGGCGCCACGAGCACCGACGAGCACGTCGTGAAGCTCTTGCGCCGGGTGAAGAAGCCCGTCTTCCTCGCCGCCAACAAGGTCGACGACATCCGGCAGGAGCCCAATGCGGCCGTGCTGTGGTCGCTCGGCCTCGGCGAGCCGCGTCCCGTCTCGGCTCTGCACGGCCGCGGCGTCGCCGACCTGCTTGACGACATCCTCAAGGTGCTTCCCGAAGTGTCGCGCGTGGCGAAGGACGAGGTCGGCGGCCCCCGCCGCGTCGCGATCGTCGGCCGCCCCAACGTCGGCAAGTCGAGCCTGCTGAACAAGGCCGCGGGAGAAGACCGCGTCGTCGTCAACGAGCTCGCGGGAACCACGCGGGACCCCGTGGACGAGCAGGTCGAGATCGGTGGGAAAATCTGGCGGTTCGTCGACACCGCCGGCATCCGTCGTCGCGTTCACCTGCAGCAGGGCGCCGACTTCTACGCGTCGCTGCGCACGAGCGCGGCGGTCGAGAAGGCCGAGGTCGCTGTCGTCGTCATCGACGTCAGCCAGCCGATCAGCGAGCAGGACGTGCGCATCATCGACCTCGTGCTCGAATCCGGCCGCGCCCTCGTTCTCGCGTTCAACAAGTGGGACCTGCTCGACGACGAGCGTCGCCGCTACCTCGAGCGCGAGATCGAACAGGATCTCGCGCACGTGTCGTGGGCGCCGCGCGTGAACATCTCCGCGCGGACGGGCCGCCACCTCGAGAAGCTCGTGCCCGCGCTGGAGACGGCGCTCGAGTCGTGGGACACGCGCATTCCGACGGGCAAGTTCAACGCGTTCCTCGCCGAGCTCGTCGCGGAGCACCCGCACCCGCTGCGCGGCGGCAAGCAGCCGCGCGTGCTGTTCGGCACGCAGGCGTCCACGCGCCCGCCGACGTTCGTGCTGTTCACGACGGGATTCCTCGACCCCGGGTACCGTCGCTTCATCCAGCGCCGCCTGCGGGAGATCTACGGCTTCGAGGGCAGCCCGATCGTCATCAACATGCGCGTGCGCGAGAAGCGCCAGCGGTAGCCCAGCGCCGTCACAGCACGTCTTACGGCTCCCCGCCTCGGGGAATCGTGAGATTCTGGAAGCGTGCCACGCATCGTCCCGCCCGCTCCGGGTGAACCCCGCCGCCCTCACGGTCCCCGCAACCCCGGAGACGCGTGGGTGGAGGGGGACCGGGGCCGCTACTGGGGACGCTTCGGCGCCGCAGGGCTGCTCGCCTGGGATCCTGCCCGCGGCATCCTGCTGCAGCACCGCGCCGAGTGGAGCGACCGCGGCGGCACGTGGGGACTGCCCGGCGGCGCGCTGCACGAGGGCGAGGACGCGATCGACGGCGCGCTGCGCGAGGCTCACGAAGAGGCTGCTGTGCCGGCATCCGCTCTCTCTGCCCGGTTCGCGTCGGTGTTCTCGGTCGGCTACTGGTCGTACACGACGGTCGTCGCCGAGGTGCGGGAGAGCTTCGAGCCGGCGATCAACGACCCCGAGTCGATCGCACTCGAGTGGGTGCCGGTCGACCGCGTCGCCGAGCTTCCGCTTCACCCGGGCTTCGCCGCGGCGTGGCCGATGCTGAGCGCCCAGCTGGGGCGGCGCCCGCAGCTCGTCGTCGATGCCGCGAACGTCGTCGGCGCTCGCCCGGACGGCTGGTGGAAGGATCGCGCCGCCGCGGCGGAGCGCCTGAGGGACGGCCTGCACACGCTCGTGCACCACGGCGTCGACGCCGACGACTTGGGCCTGCCCGGCAGCCGCTGGTGCCCTGACGTGACTCTCGTGGTCGAGGGCAAGGCCCGTGGCATCGCGGATGTCGACGGCATCCGCGTGGTGAACGCGCCGCACGAGGGTGACAGTGAGATCGTGGAGCAGGTGTCCGCTCTCGTGGCGGAGCACCCGAACGATGTCACGATGATCACGAGCGACCGGGAGCTGACCTCCCGCGTCGAGAGCAGGGGAGGGCGCGTGCACGGAGCCGGCTGGCTGTGGGAGCGCATCGACGAGGCGGCGAAGCGATGACCGAGCTCGACGCCTTCCGCGGGCGCTGGAGCGCCTGGCGCCACGACCGCAATGACGAGATGCGCGGACCGCGCAGCCCGCTCGCCTTCGTGTGGGGCGAGCACGTCACCGAGGACGACCAGGTGGTCGAGCCCGCTCCCGGTCGCTGGTCGCCGCTTCCGGCCGAACGCGGCTTGAGAGTGCGAGCGGATGCCGCCGACGGCGTCCGCATCGGCGGCGAGCTCGTCGACGGCGAGGCGACGCTGCACTGGCTCTCGCTCGACGGGCCCACGACGGCGGAATTCCCTGACGGCTCGGAGGGCGTCGTGTTCAGCTACGACGGCGAGAAGTTCGCGCTGCAGGTGTGGAACAAGGACTCCGAGCGCATGCGGCGCTTTGACCGCATCGACGTGTTCGACTACGCGCCCGAGTGGCTCGTGCCTGCACGCATCAAACCGCCGCAGGAGGAGCGCACGGTCACGATCGCGCACTACCGCGACCCGAGGCCCGTCGATGTCCCGGTCGCGGCCGAGGTCGTGCTCACCGTGGGGGAGCACTTCTACGTGCTGCTCGCCACCGAGCACGAGGGCTCCCTGACGATCCCGTTCCGCGACGCGACAAACGGCGAGAGCTCCTACGGTGCGGGGCGAGTGCTCGACCTGCCGCTGACCGGACCGGATGCCGTCAAGGTCGGAGACGTCGCCTTCGTCGACCTCAACCGCGCGCGCCTCCTGCCGTGCGCGTTCAGCCCGGCGTGGAACTGCCCACTGCCGCCGGCCGAGAACGTGTTGCCGATCGCCATCGAAGCTGGGGAGAAGTGGCCGGTGGATGCCGAGGGCACAGCGCTCGATTGACGGCGACGCGCCCGGCCGCCGCCGTGGTCAAGAGCACTGCCTCGGACACGCTAGACTGGTCAGGTTGCTTCGGCCGAGAGTCGGAGCATCGGGCTGTGGCGCAGCTTGGTAGCGCACTTGACTGGGGGTCAAGGGGTCGCAGGTTCAAATCCTGTCAGCCCGACCGATGTGATGTCTCAGGACATCGTGGACAGGTGAACCCGCGGGGAGCGGGTTCACCTGTTGGTTTGGTAGTCCTTTTCGGTGCTTATAGGGGCTTATAGGCCAGAACGTGTTGGTGGGTTCGGGCGTGTCATGCTCGGCCGGCCCATCCGGAGCGGGTCCAGAGGCCTTCGTCGGCGCTGAGGCCGGTGTCGTAGAGGCTCGGGGTTTGGTCCTCCTCGTCGTGTTCTGTCTCTGAGTTGGTGGGTGTTGCTGCCTGCGGGTGGATGGCGGCGGCGAGTGCTTCGTCGAGGGTGAGTTCGTGGAGGGTGAGGAACCATTCCGCGGCGCGTTTCATATGCTCCTCGCTCATGCCGCGGTGACTGCGGAGGACGTTGCGGATCTGACTGTTGATGCCGCCCTCGAGCGGACTCGTAGTGCGGGGGTTGCCGTAGCTGATGTAGGTGAACAGCGATTGGTCAAGAGAGGCTGAGCGGCTATCGGATCGTCAACCTCCCGGTGGGACGTGTCCGCGTTAAAAGCGTTTGGTCAGCGACTTGTAGAATCTCCAGTTACCGCTTCCGGATTCGTCGTACTGGAAGCATCGTCGGATGCCATCTATGTCGCCGAGCACCGCAAGCAAGGATGGTGGCGAGAATACCGCCGACCCGGAACTTCCGTAATGGCTCACCCAGTTAGCAACGATGGCAGGCACGTGTCGCCCCGTGAGATCGGAGATCTGCTGTTGCTCTAGCACGATCGTGCCAAGCTTCTCACGGGTTTTGACTGCATCAACAATGGCATCCAGGCATGAACCCACCATGATGGCATGCTCGTTCACTGCGAGATCGATTGGTACAGGTATCTGGAGCTTGCGGATAACTTGCTGAAGAACGAACTCCAAGTACTGCCGCATGAGTCCCGCGCCCTCCGAAGTCCGTCCAGCTCGGAGATGTTTCTCGGCATCGTCGCGAAGGCGGTCAACGTTCTGGTTGTGAGACTTAACAGGAGTTAGCGGGGGCCAGCCCTGCAGCTTCTGGTGATGCCAACTTTGTCCGTCATCCAGGCGATCGAAGTACTTCTCCAACGTCACGTCATGACTTAGCAGAATGACCTGAAGGCCATCATTGGATCCGTCATGTTGCAACCGAGTTCTGAGTTGCTCCATCATGCGGTACTGATGGCCGGCATCGAAACTCGACGTTACGTCGTCGAGTACGACGAACCGTGGAGCTCGTCCATGGCGTGCTGCAGCGGAGAGAAAGACCGAGATCGCAAGCGCGTTCCGGTAACTCTCCGACAACACCGCACGCGCCGATACAGACTCGGCGCTGTGAAACTTCGATAGTTCTACAGTGAGCTGTTCCGTGCCGTTTGCGCGATTGAGATTTGGCACGATGTCACCGACACTCATGATGCCCGCGAAGATCTCTTGGTAGTCCGTGCGCAGCTCTCCAAGGATCCGCTGAGACATTTTGGATTCCGCGCTCGCAAACGTTCGGTAGGACGAGTCGATGAAGCGCTTCCAGTCAGTGATGGCGTCAAGCTTGCGTTGAGCCTTGTCCGCCTCAGACTTTGCTTCAATATGCCTGGTTAGTTCAGTACGTGCGGCTTCCGCGGTGGCGACGAGTTCCGCTAGGTGAACCAGCGACGGGGGCAGGGAGGCCTCGATCTTCTCAAGCGCAGTCGCAACTGACTCCGCCCGCAGGGCAAGTAGTCCTTCGAGGGTTGTTAATCGGGACTCTGCGGATCTGATGTCGTCATCCGTCAGGTTGATCCCAGTCTGTACTTGGGTTCGCAAGGCCGCCGCGACAGAGGACATATCATCAAGCGGCGGAACCGTACCTTGCTCCAGTAGACCAAGGCGAGAGACGAAAACACCATTGAAGACTTCGGTGCGAAGCGCCTCTTCGCAACGCTTCAGCTCCGCGAGGGCGTCAAGTCGTTCATCGACTCGCTCCGCTAGCCCGTCGGCTCCGGGCCGCTCGCAAAGCGGGCATGCCGATGTGTCCTCATGAAGATGAAGGTACTCGCTCGCGGCGGAGAGTAAGCCCTGTAGCTCCGATTCTGCCGCTGCCGACAAGGCTTCGTCATACTCGCTCAGCCGACGCTCAAGGTCCTTCGAAGCGTCAACTGGAGCGCGTGAAGCCACTCTCTCGTCCAAGAGGTTTCGCGTCGTCGTGAGAGTGGCAAGTCGTTCGCGTACCGCCCCACTCTCTGCTTCGAAGACTGCGTTCTTCAACGCAGCGAAATTAACCGCTGCGAGGCTGGAACAGTCCTCCAGGAGAGGGGATAGCAGAGCAACTCCTCGGAGTGAGGAGAGGACTTCGTCGCCCCAGCGGTCAGCTCGCGAAACATCGTCGATCTCTCGGGCAGTCAGCGTCCGGTAGTGGGCTACAAAATCCCGCAGCGCTTCGTCGGCCCTGGCTCGCAAACTCGTATTCTCGGCCTCGAGCTGAGCAACTTCAAGATCTGACTTGAATGTCTGACTGTTGGACACGGCTTTCAGCGTCCGCAAAAACTCGCCGTACTCCGAGAGCCCAAGAAGAGAAGAGAAAGATCGACCTCGAGTAAGAGCTGTATCCTCGATGAACCGGTTGAATGCCGCATAGTCGAGTAGTGCGAAGTCCTCGTTCATCGAGGCAAGGAGTGCGTCTGGGTCAGATACGTCGACTGACGACACCGTTCGCTCGCCGGATGACTCGCGTTCGACCACGATCTTGACGTCCGAGCCCCCGTCATCCGGAGCGAGTGTGACCTCGATCGTTGCCTTTCGCTGAGAATGAAAGAGATTTGCGATGTAGTTGGCGGGGCTCTCTGCAGACTGCATTTGGTTTAGACGCGCGACGCTGCCCCTGAACGCATACTCGAGTGCCTCGTACAGCGAACTCTTGCCCGAGCCGTTCGGTGCGAACACAGAGTTGACGCGATCCGACTTGAACGAAAGCACAAGGGGATCGCCATCATTGTTGATTCCGCGAAATCCTTCGACAGACACGCGAGTCAAGAAGTAGCGAGTCAAGCGTCTCCCTCCTCGGAATCGGTGAGACTCGCCAGCAGTGTTGCCTTTGCTTTCGAATTGAAACTTGCGCGAGCGGCCCGACGTTCGTCCTCGGTTGATACATTCGTCAGAGTGGGCAGCAGGCTTTCGAGGAGAGCCGCCATCGCTGGGTCCGTCTGCGTCATGTGTCGGATAAAAGCAGGCAGCTCGGACTCAAGTCCGGATCCACCTAGCTCGAGATTAGTCGTCAACTCTTAGCTCCCCAATCTGCTTGCGCTTCGTCGCGTCGCTAATGATAGCCAGGCATCCGCCAGCAGCGTGGTCCGGCACGCACGTGACAGGCGGTTCCCTCGAGCTTCCGCTTCTTCGCGTGAGCCTGCGCAACAGTGCACGCTCGTCGGGTAGGTCATCGAATCTCCTTCGCCTCAACGACGATTGCGCGTTCGTCGCGCGCGTACATGCTGGCGAGAACGGCGTGAGCCCCTCCTTGCTATCCCGGCTCGGCAACGGCCTCAAGCCGGACACCGACGGCTTCGCCACAATCATCGCCTGGCTCCGACTCCCGGCCGAGGAATTCTTCGCGCACGAGGGACAGCGCGATGCCAACGACAACCCCGAACCCGACCTCATGGCGCAGCTCGCGCCGCTCCTGCGCGCCCGGAAGGATCTCAGCGAGACCGACGTCAGGTACCTGCAACAGGTGATCGGCGCGACCATAGAACGTGCACGGGCCCAGGAATGACTCGTGCGTCGAGGATTCAAGACCGAGGCGAAGAGCCTCGCGCTAGAGCTTAGGGCCGAGATCGGCCGCGACGCGCACGCGCCGTTCGACCCCTACGCCTTCGCCTCTGAGTACGGCATCCCAGTCGTCCAACTCAGCGACCTCGATGGTGCCGCGCGTGACCACTTCCTGTGAGCGGACGGAAGCGCACTGTCCGGGCCCTGATCCCGAACGCGAGCGGGGTAGTCATCCTAGAGAACGACGCTCAGCCCCTGACCCGTCGTCGCACCTCCATGTGCCACGAACTCGCCCACGTCATCCTGGAGCACCAGTTTGGCGTCTCCTTTCCGACGAGAGCAAGTGTGGGCTGGGTGGCGACCAAGAAGCTGAAGCCGACTGGCTCCCCGGGGACGATGCTGATCCCCAACGACGGAGCCTTCCGGCTCGCCCGAGCGAGCGCCACCGACGAGGAGACAGCGGATGCCTACAACGTCAGCCTCGGGATCGCCCCTGGAGAATGAACCAGAGCGGAGCACGCAAAGTCATGCAGCGAGCTCGCGCGAGATGGGCGTGAACCATTCATGACCAACCGGATCAGCGCTTCCCCTCGGGACCTTCGAGGTCGTCTCCAAGATTGTCAGTGACCTTTACAGCGGCAGTGAACTCACGCGCATCATGTCTGAAGTACCGCTCCGCTCTGACCCAGGCGAAGGTTATACCAAGTGGCGTCGGCTCGCCCACGCTGTCTCCAGCAATCAAACAAAGACTGCCAATGGGAATGCGCTGATCGGTCTTGTGCGAGCGGCGATGCGGCCGGAACGGACACTCGACCGCAAGTCCCGAGCTGACATCGCGCGTGATGAGCTCAATCAGGTTCTCTCGCTAGCGAGCCTTGAAGTGCTCGCCTATGGACGAGTAGCAACGGCGAGTAAGGCATTTGCCAATACCGAGGCCCTCGCCCGCTCGAACGGCTCCACAAGATTCTTGAACAACGCGAGGCGCGTGCCGAGGCACTTGCGTACTGTCGAGAAGACCTCGTCCGCAAGGTTTACTACGAAACGGTTTTTGAGGCGCTCAAGGGCCTGGGAGCACGGGTTCGTTCTCAGACCGGCGTTGATGCCGATGGATACGCGCTCATCGAGAAAACGATGGCCGGCTCAGACCCGCCACTCCGGATCAACGGGGGCAAACCCGCACCGAGCGAGATGAGCAACTCCGTATAGCCAACCTCGCGAAGGGGTTGTTCAGCGCCTTCCGGAATTCGGTGGCCCACGAGCCCAAGCTGCACTGGACGATGAGCGAACTGGGCGGTCTCGACGTGCTGGGGACGCTATCTCTGATCCATCGTCGGCTGGACGGAGCGATCTCGCGGAACGGCGAGCTAGCCTGGACATGGCGAGACCCCTTCGATCGACCTGACACACGCATCGGCAGCGCGTGGCTGCTTGTGTTCTGCCGTTCGGGCGGCGCCATGGGGAAGGGTACCGAGAGAGGGAGTCACATGCTGGATAAGGTGCGGGTGCAGCGATTCAAGTCGGTTGTTGACGCCGAACTCACACTCGGCAACGTCACGGTGCTCGTCGGCCCCAACAACGCCGGCAAGAGCAGCTTGCTCCAGGCGATTCAGTTCGCCGTATCGGTCGCTCAGAGCCTCGAACTGACAGGAGCGCGCGGCTGGATTCGCGCGGAGGGTACGCGGCCAGGTTCACTTGCCACCCAACAGCTCATCTACACGCCGCTGCGCGACGTTGACGCGCTAGCGCACGGGGGCGCTCTCCGAACAAACAGCAATGAAATATCGGTGACTTTCGAGACCGATGATTTGGGCTCAGCTGAAGTCACGGTGAAGAAGGGTAAGAACAAGAACATCCAGGTCAACATCTCCGGTCAGACACTCGGCGCGCGGCTAGAGCGTCTGACCGAACCGTTCTCCGTCGTCGCGCCCGGGCTCGCCGGAATTCCCGCCGTCGAGGCGTTTCAATCGAGCGGCGTCGTGCAACGGGCGGCAGCTCGGGGTGACGCGAACTCCGTGTTCCGCAATGTTTTACTGCAACTCTCGAAGAATCCAACGGCATGGGGGAACTTCGAAAGGTCGTTAGCTGAAATATTCCCTGACGTGAAGATTGAGGTGGCGTTCGACGACGCTTCTGACGAATACATCTCGGCCTGGGCGACTCGCGAGCATGGCCCGCGTCTTCCCATCGAGTCCTCGGGGACTGGGGTCCTGCAGGCAATCCAGGTGCTTGCATACGTCGGACTCTACGAGCCGAGACTGCTGATTCTCGACGAGCCCGATGCGCACTTGCACCCCGACAATCAGCGTAAGCTCGCTCGGCTCCTCGTTTCCTTGGCTGCTGAGAGGACCTTCCAGGTGCTGATCTCCACACACTCTCGACACATGCTGGACGAACTCGGACAACACAACTCGATCGTCCAGTGGATGAGCGCCGGTGAATTTCGTGACGGTGACTTTGATCGGGTGGCTGCCCTACTAGAACTTGGTGCCCTGGACGCTGGCGACCGGCTCAGGAACGGAGACACCTCGACCGTTCTGATCACAGAGGATAGCGATACTGAATACCTGAGGGCATTGGCCTTGTCATCTGGACTTGCCGAAGGCGAATTTGATATCTGGTCTTACTCTGGTTCGAGCCAGACTCAGGCTGCTGCTACGCTCGCCCGTTTCATCGCAGAGCACGCTCCTGGCACTCGGGTCGTTATCCACCGCGACCGCGACTACCTCGACGATGATCAAGTCGCTGATTTTGAGGCTGCTGTCTTAGCCGCAGGAGCCGCTCCGTTTGTGACCGTGGGAACGGATGTGGAAAGCCACTTTCTAGCACCGGAGCACCTAGGACTAGTCTTTAGTGAACTGACTCCTGAGAACATTGCCGACATGCTTCAGCGAGCAACCGAAGTTACTAAACAGCACTCACTAGAGACGATGATCACGCAGCGCAATGCCGTAGATTCGCGCCGCCGCTCGCGCGAAGGAAAACCACCGAATCCTGGCGCCGTCGCCACTGCATGCAATAAAGCGTTCGATGACGATCCTGAGCGACACCGACATGGAAAGAAAACGCTGGGAGAGTTTCGGCGTCTCGCTCAAGAAGAGTTCAAGATCAACAATCGTTCCGTTGCCATACCCTCCGAATCCTTGAGAGTCCAGGTGCTGGAACCTCCGGCGGAATGACTCAAGGGTGTTGGAGGCGCAAGGAGCAGGAACTTTGGGCGATTGACTAAGCGCTTATCGATGCGACCGGCGAGACGGTGGCGGTATCAAACAGCGCTTGAACTACCCTTGGCCATGACGTCGCGTTGACGCACTCGGTAACGGCGGTCCTGCACTGTTCTCGTCTCCTGGTGCGCACTGGACCGAGTCGAGCATCCTTTGAACAAATGGGTTGGTCGAACGCAACGCAGGCAATGTGAGGAACTGGTCCATGGCGCTTCTTGGGTCGGGGGGAGCCGGGACCAAAGGGGACCACATCGTCGGCACCACGGATCCCGCTCGACACTCTACGAGACGGCACCGGACGCCGCGATCGCAAATGGCGACGAGTATGCCGTAGCAGGCGTCCAGCTGCGCGCAGTGCACACACCTGGGCACTCACCAGGGTCGACGTGCTTCGTCGCGCCCTCTCTGAACGCCGTGTTCACGGGTGACACCCTGTTCCAAGGCGGGCCCGGCGCGACGGGGGGCTCATACAGCGACTTCCCGACGATCATCGAGTCGATCCGGACGCACCTCCTGACGTTGCCGGAAGAGACGGTCGTCTACACGGGTCACGGCGACACGACAACGATCGGCGCTGAGAAGCCACACCTGGAGGAATGGATCGCGCGCGGCCATTGATCGACGCTTCGATGCCCGAGACAGGCGGGCTCGCTCTCTAGCGCGTCGCCCGTCACGGTGGTAGCTTGCCCACCATGGCTTACGCAGCGTTTCCCAGTGTCGTGATCGATTGCCCTGACGCCGATGCGCTGGCGACGTTCTACGCCGACATGCTCGGCTGGAACGTCGAACAGGGTGACGACGGCGAATGGGTGGACATTCGTCCGGACGACCGCAAATCGTGCATTTCCTTCCAGTCCGTTGAGAACTACCGCGCACCGGAGTGGCCGGGGCAAGAGGTTCCGCAGCAGATGCACATCGACGTAATGGTGCGTGACCTGGACGAATCGGAAGCGGCGACGTTGGCCGCGGGTGCGACGAAGGCGGAGACCCAGCCAGGGGAGACCTTTCGCGTGTTCCTCGACCCCGCCGGTCACCCGTTCTGCCTCTGCCTGAGCTGACGCCCGGCGCGATTCGGGACCGCCGGCCGGTTCAGACGCCGTCTGCCCCTCGTGGTCGTGCGTCGTCTCCGCGCGGGACTCCCGGCCGCAGGGGAAGCAGGTAGAAGAGCCCGAGCAGGATGCAGGTCGCCAACGTGAGGTAGGGGCTCGCCAATCCGAGCAGCGCAGCGATGAGGTAGACAGGGGCGGCGATCGCGCTGCGAAGAAGCAGCGGCCGCCGCTGATGGGTCGTCATCGGGCCGTGGAGGAGAAGTGGCCGGGCGCCACAGGATGAGGTACTGCAGCGCGAGGAACACGGATGACGTCACGAGGAACGATCCCGCGTAAATGACGGCGGCGAGATGCCCGCCCTGCGGCTCGGTCAAGTACGTCGCGAAGAGCGAGGTGCTGAAGGGCAGCGTCACGATGCAGAGCAGCAGAATCAGGTTCACGATGACAACCGAGTGGTCGGCGCTTCTCAGACGGCGAAGGGCCGCATGGTGGTTGATCCACATGATGCCGATCGCGAGAAACGAGATGACGTACGCGAGATAGTTGGGCCACATGTCGCCGAATCGGTTTGCGAGCGAAGCGCCTTCCTCGGGCTCCGGCACCCGCAGGTCGAGAATGAGCAAGGTGATCGCGACAGCGATGACGCCGTCCGAGAAGGCTTCGATCCGACCGAGGCCGTAAGTCTCCGCTGATTCCTGCGCCGCGCCGTCGCTGCTCATATGCCATTTAACACACGCCGCGTTCGATGTCGCCAGCAACCGGTCACGAAAGCGACCTCTGTCGGGTCATCGCTGTAGCCCACACGGAATGGCGATCGGAGGCGACCATGAGAAGCATCGGACGTACACTGGAACCGCAAGGTTGAGGCACGAACAATGTCGTTCACAGTGAACTCGGACGCGCGTCCCATTCGCGCTGGCCTCGCCCTGCTCTGGGACAGGTTCTGGGACTGGCTTGCTCGGCCCATGCACTACTCCGCTGTGCACGAGTTCCGCGTCGCCAGCGAGAGCGGAGATCCGGTGTCTCTCGCGGCACTGCTCGACCCGGCCGTCGCCGTCGTTGTCGACGCCGGCGAAGAGAGCGATTCGAGCATCAGGGTCGTGGGAGGCGTCGGTGACGCCGTCGCGCTTCTCGTTCACGGCATGGCGCCTCGGCCGGGACTCGTGATCGAGGAACGCTCGGTGAACGGGCAAGCCGGCCTCATGCTCAACCACGGCGACGAAGCCAGCGCCGCGATCACCATCGATTTCACCGGCCACCTCATCAGCGCCGTGTGGATCCGGCTGCGGGCTCAACGCCTGCGACACTGGAACCACGTGTAAGCGTCGAGCAGGAGGCGGGGATGGCGAATTCGTTCAAGGTCGGAGACCACGTGGGCTGGAACTCGGAGGCGGGGCACGTCTCAGGGACGATCACCAAGGTGCACACGAAAGATGTCGAATACAAAGGGCACATGCGGCGGTGCACGCCCGACGATCCTCAGTACGAGATCAAGAGCGACAAGACCGACCACGTCGCGATGCACAAGGGTTCTGCCCTCACCAAGATCTGACCTTCACGCGCGCTCGAGCAGCACAGCGGTCTCGTAGTGACCCGATTGCGGGAACATGTCGAGCACGCGCGCACGCACCGGACGCAGCGACGGCATCGCATCGAGGTCGCTCGCAAGCGTTACGGCATTGCAGCTCGAGTACACCACGTGCGGAACGCTCGAACGCTCGAGCCACGCGGCAAGCCGGTCGCCGATGCCGCGCCGGGGCGGATTGACGATGACGAGATCCGGATGCCGAGACTGGCGCTCGGCGAAGGTCGTCGCGTCACCGGCGACGAACCTCGTGTTCGTCAGCTTCGCCGCCTGTGCACTCAGCGAGGCGCTCACTATCGCTTCCTCGCTCAGCTCGACGCCGGTCACCCGGCCAGCAGCGTGGGCGCAATTGAGGGCGAAGCCGCCGACGCCGCAGTACAGGTCCCACACGCTCTCCGGCCGCCGCTCCTCGACCCACCCGCGCACTTGCGCGTAGAGCGCCGTCGCGATCTGCGTGTTCGTCTGGACGAAGCTCTTCGCCCGCAGATTCAGCTCCACGCTGCCGAGCGGAATCCGAAGAGACTCGGCGTCCGTGAGCACGATCTCCCGTTCGCCCTCGAGCACGGCCTTGTGCTCAGGCTGGATGTTCACCGACACGACCTGGAGCCGCGGCACCAGCTGACGCAGCCCAGGCAAGTGCTTGCGGATGCGCGCGACGGGCTCCTGCGAGCGCAGGACGAAGCGCAGCATGAGCGCTCCGGTGCTCGACTCGGTGACGATCAGGTGTTTGAGTTCGCCACGTCTGGCCGGCACGTCGTACGGGGTGATGGCCGCTTGGGTGATGAAGTCGGCGAGCGCGGGAAACACGTTCAGGATGCCGGGGGAAATGATGCCGCACTCGCGCAGATCCACGCCCCGGCCGCTGCGGTTCATGATGCCGAGCGTCGGGGCATCGACGCTTCCGCCGACCACCATCTTCGCCTTCGTTCGGAAGCCGCTCTCGGCGCTTGCGACCGGCGGCAGCCATTCGATTCCGTCGTGGCGCTCGAGCAGCCGACGGCATTCGGCGTCCTTCGTAGCGAGCTGATCCTCATACGGTTCGCCCATGAGAGTGCACGAGCGGCACGCTCCCGCGTCGAAATAGGCACATTGCATCGAGCGTCGAGTGTACCCGCGCGAGTTCCGCTGGCGCCGTGAGGAGCGTGCAAAGGGGCGGTGCTAGCATCCGAACATGTCGAGCGACGACGAGAAGGACCCGCGGGGCGTCTCGCGGCGCCACGTCCTCGGACTCTCGGCGGCCGCGCTCGGCGGCGCCGTCGTCGGCGGAATCGCCGTGTGGGGCGGCGGCCAGTTCCTGGAGAACGCGCATGACGCGCAGGACGGCGAGAAGAAGGACGCGGGCGATGACGAGCCCAAGGAGCCCGCGCTCCGCCGCTTCGTCAGCACGGCGCTGACGATCGCCGCCGTGCAATCCTGGCGCAAACCCGGTGCAACGCCGGCGTCCGGCTACCTGTTCGCGAGCCCCCGAACCGACATGTTCACGGGCGGGATCCTCGACGACGACGGGGAGCCGGTCTGGATCGCGCCGACCGGCGTCGACACGGGAGATGTGCGCGTGCAGACCTACCGCGGAAAGCCCGTCCTCACGTACTGGGCGGGACACGTCGGCGCGGGAAATGGGCAAGGCACGGGCTACATCCTCGACAACTCGTACCGGCAGATCGCTGTTGTGCGCGCGGGAGCCGGCTGCCTCGCAGACCTCCACGAGTTCACCCTCACCGATCGCGACACCGCGCTCGTCACCGCCTACCCCATCGTGCGCACCGACCTTCGGCCGCTCGGCGGTCCCCGCGACGGCTACATGTACGGCTGCCGCGTGCAGGAGATCGACGTGGCGACGGGCAAAGTCCTCCTGGACTGGGACATGCTCGCGCACGTGCCGCTCGACGAGAGCGCCAAGCGCATCGACGACGACACCACGGGCGCGGACGCCGAGCACGCCTTCGACCCGTTCCACATCAACTCGGCGGATGCCGCAGGCGACCGGCTGCTCGTCTCGGCGCGACACACGAGCGCCCTGTACGCGCTCGACCGCCGCACGGGCGAGGTTCTGTGGCGCCTTGGCGGGAGCGCAAGCGACTTCACGATCCCGGACGATGCGGCCTTCTCCTGGCAGCATGACGCGCGCTGGCACGGCCCCGACCGCATCAGCCTCTTCGACAACAACGGTGTGAAGGGCGACGAGGGCATCTCGGCGGGGCTCATCCTCGCCGTCGACGAATCGGCGAAGAGCGTGACGCTCGATCGCGCCTTTCGATACGGGAAGTACAAGGGCTACGCGATGGGAAACACGCAGCTGCTTGAGGACGGTTCGGTGCTCGTCGGCTGGGGCAGTGCGCCGGCCGCGACCGAGTTCACGGCCGACGGGGAAGCGGTCTTCGGGCTCACCGAGCTCGGCACCGGCTCCTATCGGGTGTACCGGCACGCGTGGACCGGGAAGCCGGCCGCGCCGCCGGCCGTGGCGGCGCAGGCCGATGACGACGGCACGACGCGCGCCTACATGAGTTGGAACGGAGCGACCGACGTCGCCAGCTGGCGACTGCTCGCGGGACCGAGCGAAGCGAAGCTCTCCGAGGTGGCGACGGCGAAACGCACCGGCTTCGAGACCAGCATCGCTATCCCGGCGAGCGCGGACGCAGCCGTGATCCGTGCGGAAGCGCGGGATTCCGGGGGAGCGGTCCTCGGTTCCTCCGCCATCGTCGCTCTTCGGGCGGCGACGTGAGCGCCCGTTGAACGACGCTCAGCGTGTCGAGGGCACGGCGAAGACTTCCACGGCGTCATCGAGGCTCCCTTCGACGCTGCGCTTCGGCCCACCTTCGATCGCGAGAACCTCGTAGCCTTCCGCGGTCTTCTCGATGAGTCCGAGAACCGATGACGCGTCGTGCACGGGGACCCGTCGGTCACAGACGCGCCACTCGTTATCGGAGAGTTTGTCGAGCGATATGTCGCTGCGATCCCGCTGGACGTAATCGCCTTCAGCATGCATCTGGTCGCGCGACGCGTCTGCGCCAAGCATTGTCACGATGACCCCCATGTCCCGTTATGCTGCCCTCAGTTTACCGGTTCGTGCGCTGGTTCTCGTCCCCTCGCCGGAGGGCTAGCGAGTGCGTCTGCCCGAGGGTAATATCACCCGTCACAAGTGAATCAACGGCCACAGATTCGGCAACGCTCGATGACGAGTCCTGTCCGACCGGCTCTGTGGAGCTCGAACGAGGTGTGCCGCCGAGGGCGCGATCTCGAAAGCGATAGGGGACGGCGATGCGAAATGACGATGTGACGAAGACCGGTGGCACGCCGATCGACGCGAGCTGGCTGAGAAGCCTCGACTATCCGGCGACGCGGGACGATCTCGTCGTCAACGCGCGCCGGGAGAGCCCCGACAAGCTCGACCTCTTCCGAGCGCTACCCGAGCGCAACTACAGCAGCACGCGCGATGTCCTCCTCGAGCTGCGCGCCCTCACCGGACCGGTCGTCGACGATTACGCGTCGGCCTGACGGGCCGCACCGGGAGCGACCGGCTCACAGCGTCGTGAGCAGATCGTTCTGGGCGATCGCCTCGCGGGCGAGCACTTTGTAGCCCTCGCTCTCGAAGAACACGGTGATGCGGTCATCCTCCGTGCTCATCACGACGCCCTCGCCCCACTCGACGTGCCGCACCCGGGACTGCACGGGATACGGGTCGTCGGCGATGGCGTCCGCGGCCTCCGAGGTGCCGGCGTCGCAGCTGTCGCATCGCCCGCACGGTTCGTCGAGTCGCTCGCCGAAGTAGCCGAGCAGGTACTGGCGCCGGCACCCCGACGTCTCCGCGTAACCGCGCATCATCTCGATGCGGGACTCGTCGATCCGCTCCCGCATCTGCGCCTGCTCGTCGGCCAGTCGCGCGGCGTCCGCTGCCGTGCCGTCGAAGCCGGACGCGAGTCGGATACCGCCACGCGCACGCTGCACGACGGCGGCGTCGTGCAGCAGCCCGACAAGACCGCTGACCTTCCGCGGGTTCGCGTCGACAGCCTTCGCGAGATCAGTGTTCCGCACCGGGCGCTCGGCGGTGTGCAGCGCCGTGATGATGCTCCGCACGACGGTGGCGTCCGGATGCTTGGCGGCGAAGAACCGGCGAAGGCCGAGGTCCTCGAGCCGGTAGTGCAGCTCGATCGTCGCCGGTTCGCCGTCCCGTCCGGCACGCCCGATCTCCTGGTAGTAGCTGTCGAGCGACTCCGTGACCGCCGCGTGGAGGACGAATCGGACGTTCGGCTTGTCGATGCCCATGCCGAACGCGCTCGTCGCCGCGACCACGTCGATCTCGTCATCGAGGAAGGCCTCGTGCACGCGCGTGCGCTCCTTCGCGGGCAGCCCCGCATGGTAGGCGGCAGCGCGCAGGCCGCGCTCCGCGAGCGCTTGCGCGTACTCCTCGGCGGCGCGCCGGGTCGCGACATAGACGAGACCGGGCTTCGGCAGCTCCTGAACCTGATCGATCACGGCCTCGCGCTTGTCGTCCTCCGACTCGTGACGCGTCACGCCGAGCCAGAGGTTCGGCCGGTCGAAGCCGCGCGTGAGCACGAGCGGCTCCCGCATGCCGAGGCGCTCGACGATCTCCTCCCGCACCGGCGGCGCGCCCGTCGCGGTGAGCGCGAGGGTGACCGGATGGCCGAGCCGCTCGATGATCGTGCCGAGGCGCAAGTAATCGGGGCGGAAGTCGTGTCCCCAGGCGGAGACGCAGTGCGCCTCGTCGACGACGAAGAGCGACACGTCGCTGTTCCGCAAGCGCTCCACGACCTCGGCCTTCGCGAGCTGCTCGGGGGCGAGGAAGATGAACTCCGATTCACCGACCGCGAGGGAGCGCCACGCGTCCTCGTTGCGCGAGTCGCTCTGCGCCGAGTTCACGGCGACGGCCGCCGGCGCATCCGGCGCGTCGGCGATGCCGGCCATCTGATCGGCCTGCAGCGCGAGCAGCGGCGAGACCACGACGGTCTGGCCCGCCACGAGCATCCCCGCGACTTGGTAGATGGCGGACTTGCCGTAGGCGGTGGGCATGACGCACAAGGCGTCACGGCCTTCGGCGAGCGCCGTGATCGCGTCCTCTTGGCCCGAGCGCAGTTCGTCCCAGCCGAATGCCTCGGCGGCAAGCTCCCGTGCGCGTTCGATCGTGCTGTGTGCGGGCATCGTGTCCTCTCGTGCGCGTTCTCTCATTCAACCCCGCTCTCGGCTGCAGGGCACGGGGTTTGCCTCACGCCCCGTCCCTGGTATATCCGCAGCCTGCGCGCAAGGCCCTCGTGACCGGCCCGGTTCGCTCGTAGGGTGTGAGGAAACGGCCCCCAAGGGGACCTCTGGCGAGAAAGGATCGACATGCCCGCATCGAAGGAAATGCCCGACACGATCAAGCGCTCCCCGAAGCACGCTCAAGCGATCTGGTCGAAGGCGCACGACTCCGCCGTCGACGAGTACGGGGAAGGCGAGCGGGCGCACCGCACGGCGTTCGCGGCCTTGAAGCACGAGTATGAGAAGGTCGGCGACCACTGGGAGAAGAAGGACAGCTCGGGCCCGAGTGACAGCAAGGCAGAGGGCGGTCGCGATTCCGGCGGGAAGACGCACGGCGGTGTCGACGCCAACGCCTCGAAGGAGCACCTCTACGACATCGCGAAGAAGCTCGACATCAGCGGGCGAAGCACGATGGACAAGGACGAACTCGTCGACGCGATCGACAAGGCCAACAAGCGCAAGACGCGCGAATCGCGCGAGTCGTAGCCGTCAGGACGAGGGCACGGTCGGGTTCTCGGCCGAGAGCGGCGTCGCGATGTCCTCGAGCGACCGGCGCTCAGCGTTGATGCCGAGGAACAGTTCGACGAGGCCCGCCGCGATCATCAGCCCGGCGCCCAGGTAGTAGCCGTAGGTGACCGACTGGATGCCGCCGCCGATGAGCTGCCCGAACAGGATCGGCCCGATGATGCCGCCGAGCCCCGTGCCGACCGCGTAGAAGAACGCGATCGACATGGCGCGGGTCTCCATGGGGAAGATCTCGCTCACCGTGAGGTAGGCGCTCGACGCTCCGGCGGAGGCGAAGAAGAACACGACGCACCAGCAGACGGTGAGCCACGTGGCATCCAGAATCCCGCCTCCGAACATGAGAGCGGTGACCACGAGCAGGATGCCGCTGCCGATGTACGAGCTCGCGATCATGGGCTTGCGGCCCACGCTGTCGAAGAAGTGGCCGAGCAGGATGGGGCCGAGGAAGTTGCCGATGGCGATCGGAACGAGGGACCACGGGGCGATGTCGTCGGGCACGCCGAGCAGCTCCGTGAGCACGAGCGCGTAGGTGAAGAACACGGCGTTGTACAGGAACGCCTGGCCGATGAACAGCGACAGCCCGAGAACGAAGCGCCTCGGGAACCGCGTCACGGCCGTGCGGGCGATCTCGCCGAAGCCCGTGGAACGGCGCTGTCGGATCCTGATCTCCTTGTCGTCCGGCACCGTCTCCAGGGTCGTGCCCGTCTCCCTCTCGATCGTCTCCTCGATGGAGCCGACGAGCTCCTCGGCCTGCGTGTCGTGGCCGTGAATGAACAGCCAGCGCGGCGACTCGGGCACGTTGCGGCGCACGAGCAGGATCACGAGTCCGAGGACCGCGCCGAGACCGAAAGCGAGGCGCCAGCCGAGGCCGGCGGCGAAGATGTCGGTGTTCAGGAGCACGACGGTCAGCATCGAGCCGAACGCCGTGCCGAGCCAGTACGAGCCGTTGATGGCGAGATCGACGACGCCGCGGCGGCGCGCCGGGATGAGCTCGTCGATCGCGGAGTTGATTGCCGCGTACTCGCCGCCGATGCCCGCGCCCGTGAAGAACCGGCAGATGAAGAAGAACAGGGGCGTGAACGAGAACGCCGTCGCGACGGTCGCGAGCAAGTACAGGCCGAGGGTGATGATGAACAGCTTCTTCCGCCCGAACCGGTCGGTCAGATAGCCGAAGACGAGCGCGCCCGAGCAGGCGCCGGCGACGTAGATGCCCGCCGCAAGCCCGATCTCTCCTGTCGTGAGGCCGAGCCCGCTGCTGTCCTCGGTGAGTCGGCCGGCGATCGCGCCGACGATGGTGACCTCGAGGCCGTCGAGGATCCACACGGTGCCGAGGCCGACGACGACGAGCCAATGCCATCGCGCCCACGGCAGGCGATCCATCCGAGCCGGGATGCGGGTTGCGATGGTGCGAAGCCCTTCGGCCATGATCTCTCCCTCCGGAAGCGCAGGACGGGCGCCCGTTGGCTCAGGCTAGGGTTCCTCCTGACGCCGCGCACGGGGGTTGACAGAAGCGCTTCTACGCGGGAATCAGCTCGAGCCGCGTGAGCTCCCGCGACTGGATGTCGATCATCGCCGCGGTGTCCTGCGGAACGGGCGTCCAGTGGTCGGCGTCGAGTCCGCTCGAGATCACGTGCACGCAGCTCTCGGTTCGCTGGTAGTCCATCGCGTAGTACTCGTTCTCGTGCCGCGCCGGGATCGCGTCGGGGGACTCGAAGAGGGCGCGGAGGCCCTCCTTCGGCGAATCGGCGCGACTGTTGACGTGCACGGCGAACAGCTTCGTCGGCGTCAGAAGCAGCGAGTTCAAGCTGTCGTTCGGGAACTCGCGCATGAGGATGCGCAGAGCGATCGTCACTCCCTCCGCTTCGTCGTCGCACTGCTGTATGCACTGCATGATCAGGCGGAAGTATCGCTCACTGTCGGTGTCTCCGCGCAGCTTCTGCCGCGACTCGGGCGTCAGCAGCTCGTCGAGCTTCTCCATCGGGGCGATGTGCCCGTTGTGCCCGAACGCGTAGTCCCCGTCGACGAAGGGGTGCGTGTTCTCCGGCCGCACGGGCAGACCGCCCGTCGCCCATCGCAAATGGAGGATGCCGGCCGAGCCGAGCGGGCGTGCGGCGAGCCGCGCATACTCCGGGTCGTCGTGCGCGGACAGCGGCGAGCGCGCGGTTCGCGTGTGCCCATCCTCCGGGTCGTGCCACGCCATGCCCCAGCCGTCCCCGTGGACGCTCGTGAGGGCCGTGAAGTCCCTGAAGCCGTCCGCCCCCAGCTCGTCGACCACGGCCGTCGGCCGGTCAGAGACGTATCCGAACAGTCGGCACATGTGCACCGTCCTTCCTGCATATCGTCTCTCGAGCCTCTCGCCAAGCCCGTGCGAGTACAACCCGTTGACTGACAGAGTGGGCGACATGCGGAGTGTAGGAGTGGAAGAAGAACTGTTGCTCGTCAATGCGGAGACCGGCATCCCCCGAGCCGTCGCGGCCCGGGCGATTCGCAACGCCGACACCGAGAACGGCGACGAAGGCGGCTCCCTCGAGGGCGAGCTCCAACAGCAGCAGCTCGAGACCGACACGCCGCCGACCGAGCGGATGGACGTGCTCGGCGAGGACGTGCGCGCGTGGCGGCGCACCGCCATCGACGCGGCTCGCGAGGCGGGCGCGCGTGTCATCGCCTCCGGCACGTCACCGCTCCCGGTGCAGCCGACCGTCGACACCGACCCGCGCTACCAGCAGATGATCGAGCACTTCGGTCTCACCACGAGCGAGCAGCTCACGTGCGCCTGCCACGTGCACGTGTCTGTCGAATCGCCGGAGGAGGGCGTGGCCGTCCTTGACCGCATTCGAACCTGGACGCCGCTGCTCATCGGGCTGAGCGCGAACTCCCCGTACTGGCAGGGCCAGGACAGCGGGTACGCGAGCTACCGGTCGCAGGCGCTGCAGCGCTGGCCCTCGGCGGGCCCGCAACCGGTCCACGGCTCGCTCGACGGGTACGAGGGCCTCCTGCAGGCCATGCTCGACTCGGGCGTGATCCTCGATCGCGGCATGGTGTACTTCGACGCGCGATTGTCCCACCGGTTCCCGACCGTGGAGATCCGCGTGGCCGACGTGTGCGCCGATGCGCGCGACACGGTGCTCATCGCCGCCTTGTGCCGCGCACTGGTCGACACGGCCGCACGTCAGTGGCAGGACGGCGAACCGGCATTGACGTTCTCGCCGACGATGGTGCGCCTGGCCAACTGGCAGGCGAGCCGCCACGGCCTCGACGCCGACCTGCTCCACCCGCGCACCATGCGACCGGTGGCCGCTCGCGCGGCGCTCGAGGAGCTTCTCGATCTGCTCACTCCCGCGCTTGACGCCTCGGGAGATCTCGAGCTCGTGAACGCGGGCGTCGAGCGCATCCTGGCACGCGGCACGGGAGCGGCGCGGCAGCGCGCCATGCTCGAGAAGACGGGTCAGCTGAGCGACGTCGTCGCGGAGCTCGCGCGCGTCACCGCCGGTCAAGACGAGTAGGACCGGCTCAGGAGCCCGGTCGGATCGACAGGTCGGTCAGCTCCGCGTCGCGCGGCAGGTCAAGGGCTGTGAGGATGCCGGTGGCCACCGACTCCGGGTCGATGAAGCGGCTCGGGTCGTAGTCCTTGCCCTCCTGCTGGTGCACCTTCTGCTGCATGGGCGTCGAGGTTCGCCCCGGGTACACCGACGTCACACGCACGCCGTTGGCGTGCTCTTCGTCGCGGACCGCGTCGGCGAGGGCTTTGAGACCGTGCTTGGACGCGGCGTAGGCGCCCCAGTTCGCTCGTGCCGCGAGGCCGGAACCCGAGTTGACGAACACGATGTGCCCGCGCGAGGCACGCAGGAGAGGCAGCAGGAGCCGCGTGAGCTCGGCGGGAGCGACGAGGTTCACGGCGAGCTGGCTCTCCCACGCCGCGGGGGCTAGATCGGCGACGGCGCCGAGATCGACGACGCCCGCGACGTGCACGAGCGAGTCGAGGCGCGCGGGCAGGGACTGCTTCGAGAGGGCCCACGACAGCCGGCCCGGCTGGGCGAGATCGCCGACGAGCGTCGTCGCGCCGGGGAAGGCGTCGACGAGCTGCCGCGCGCGTCCCGCATCGCGCGCATGGAGGACGAGGGAGTCGCCCCGCTCGTGGAGGCGGCGCGCGAGCGCGGCGCCGATGCCGGAGCCCGCGCCGGTGATGAGATGAACGGCCATGCTGCAATCGTGCCACGCATGCGCGGCAGGTGCTGTCAAGGCTCTTGCCGCGCTGCTGCCTCGCCCATTGGATGAAGAGCGTGGCAGATCTCTCCGTTGCGCGTCAGGTGGTTCGATCCGTGTTCTCGCCGTTTCGGCTTCTGCTGGCGCTGAAGACGGCTATCGCTGTCATCGGAGCGTGGCTGCTCGGGGTGCTTCTGCCGGGCGAACTCGACACGTACGCCTACTACGCACCGCTTGGCGCGCTCCTCGGCGTGACCCCGACCGTGATCGGGTCCATCCGCTCGAGCGTCGAGATGGTGGTGGGCATCGTGCTCGGTGTCGCCCTCGGCTGGCTCCTGATCGCGACGGGCATGCCGTGGTTCCTCCGGGCGCCGCTCGCCGCCGGCCTCGGCGTGCTCGTCGCCGGCATCCGACGACTCGGCGAAGGTCGCATCTACGTCGCGATAGCCGGCGTCTTCGTCGTGATTCTCGGCGTCGACGACCCCGAGTCGTACGGCATCGGCTATGTGGTGCAGTTCGGCCTCGGCCTGCTCGTCGGGACCCTCGTCAACCTGGTCTTCGTCCCGCCCCTCGAGTTCAACTCCGCCCGCACCCGGCTCTCGACCCTGCGACTCGAGATCGCCAGCCAGGTCGAGAACCTCGCGGACGTTCTCGAGGCGGAATGGCCGCCGGACGGCCGCGACTGGCTCGACGGCGTGCGAGAGCTGCGCCATTCGCTCGATGAGACGCAGGAACTCGCCGACGAGGCCCGCGAGAGCGGCAAGGCGAACCCGCGGAAGCTGTGGCACAAGGGCAGCCTGTCGGGAGTGTACGAGGATCTGGATGCGCTGCGACTCGTCGCTCGCCGGCTGTCCGACGTGACGGAGGCGTTGAGCGGGGCGATCTGGCACGAGCCGGTGACGGTGGAGATTCCGCCGGAGCTCATCGACCCGCTGCGCACCGCGCTCGGCAGCATCGCCGAGTACATTCGCGCGTGGGACGCCGGTGACGGGACGGCAGAAGCCGGCGAACGCTGCGCGGCGGCGATGCGGGACGTCATCGACACGCTCCACCGTGAAAAGGTCGTCGAGTCCGGCTCCGGCACGATCATCTTCGCCCTGCGCACGATCCAGCGCCGCATCGACGAGCGGGCGCGAACACAGTGACGCATTTGCCGCTTCGCCCGGCTCCGGGCAAGCTGGGAGAACCCACCGAAAGCGACCCCATCATGACAGCAGACCTGCAGACGATCACCACACGCGCAACGACCGTCGGCGTTCTCACGATCGTCGTCGGCGTGCTTGTCGCCCTCTGGGTGGTCGGCAGCCGCGCGCTGTTCGGCATGACGGGACCCGTCGCCGTCATCATGGCGTGCACCCTCGCGCCTGTCGGCCTCGTGCTGCAGGTGCTCAGCGGAGTGTGGCTTCGGCGCGCCCTGGCGCTCGGGCATCGCATCGTTCCGGTGATCGTCGCCCTCTCGTTCTCGGCGACCGCCGGCATCCTGTTCGGACTGACCGTCCCTGAGATCACGGGGACGGGACCGCGATCGCTTTTCGCCCCCGCAGGCGACGGGTTCGCGCTCGAGATGTCGACGGCGCTGTGCAACCCGCTCGCCGTCGTCTACCTCGGCACGTCGATCGCCGCCGCGATCTTCGCGAGGCTCGCGCTGCGGACGCCGCGCACGGAGGAAGCGCACGACTTCGCATCGTAATGTGGAAACGGCCCCAAGGGAGGCACCGTGAAGGTCATCAGCTACAACTTGCGCAAGAACCGCGCCGTCGGAGAACTCGTCTCGCTCGTCGAGGAGTACCGCCCGGACGCGGTGTGCCTGCAGGAGGTCGACACGGTCGCGCTGCCGCAAGAGGTCGGCTCGCTCCGACTCGCCGATTCCACGAGCCGGAATCGACTGGGACTGGCGATCTACTACAACGGAGACCGCTTCACGGCGGTGGACACCCAGACGTTCGCCCTCAAGAAGTCCCTGCACGACCGTGTGCTTCGACCGGCGCACGAGCGATTGATCGGCACGCGCCTGACCGACATGGAGGAAGGCCGGGACGTCATCGTCGCGTCCTTCCATGCGGCTCCGCTGACGGCGCTCAATTCCCTTCGCCGCAATCAGATCCGCTCAGCGCACGAGGTGCTGCACATGATGGGCCCCGGCGTTCCGACCCTCATGGTGGGCGACTACAACTACCCGGTCTTCAAGAACGGGCTCACGCAGCGGGTGCGCGGTCGTGGCTACGAGCTGACGCTCAGCGACGCGCGCACGTACACGCGCTACAAGTTCTTCCGCGGCCACTTCGACTTCGCCACGTCGATCGGCCTCGACATCGAGCACGTCGTCACGCTTCCGCGAGGGCTCTCCGATCACATGCCGATCCTCGTGGACTCCGGTTTCGGACCGCCGCTCGGCGTCGACCTCGAGAAGACCGACGAGCTGCCGGACCGCCCCGACGACTTCGTGATCTGAGCTCACTTCCTCCGCAGGTCGCGGCAGGCCGGGCCTTCCAGCCGACAGCCGTCCGCGGTGAAGCGCGACCCGTGCGCCGGGCAGTCCCACGACTTCTCCTGGTCGTTCCACGACAGGATCGCCCCCATGTGCGTGCACACGGGGGAGACGCGGTGCCTCGTTCCGTCGACGCATGAGTCGGCGACGAGACGAATGCCCTCACGCCCCACGGCGCCCTGGCCCTCCCGTGGCGCATCCGCCGGCAGCGACCGCAGCGCTCCCGCCCACCCCGTGGCGTAGTGACGAGCGACCGCCGCGCCCATGCCGAGGCCGCGGGCGAGCGCGACGGGAGTGGTGATCCTGTGGTGCAGGACGCGCGCCCAGTCCGGAAGCTCGCCGAGCATCGTCGCGGCGAGCGTGAGCGCGCACTGGGCCGAGTTCGCCATGCCCCATTTGTCGTACCCGGTCGCCAGGTAGACGCGTCCGCGCCCCCGCGGCAGGTGGCCGACGAACGGCACGCCGTGCGGAGACTCGTAGTCCTGCGCGCTCCACACGTGCGTGCGTCGGGCTCCGGGCCAGTGCGTCTGGGTCCACTCATCGAGATGCGCCACTCGGGAGGCGGGGGACGGATGCCGCCCGACGCCGTGGCCGAGCCCGCCGACGAGCAGAAGCTCCCCGCCGTCGTCGCTCGGCGTCGTGCGGATGGAGTGCGTGGGCTGATCGACGCTCAGGCTCATCGCCGCGGGCAGCGGCCCGTTCACGGCGTAGCTTGCCGCGTACGAGCGCTTGGCCTCGAGCTTCGCGAAGTACAGGCCCCGATCAAGAACCGGAGTCCCGCTCGCGAGCGTGAGCGTCGACCCGGTGACGTCGCCGACCGAGGTGTGGACGACCACCGGGCGCCCGGCTTTCGCTCCCCGCACCCGCACACCCTCGTGAATCGTTCCGCCGAGCGTGCGCAGCTCGGCGGCGAGGGCGAGCGCGACGTCGAGGGGATCGAACTGCGCTTGATCGGCGAGCCCGATCGCGGCGCGGGTCGGGAACGGCAGTCCCGCGTCCGCCAGCCGCGTGACAGGCAGCCCGAGCGACCGGGCGACGCGGTACTCCCGGTCGATGAGCGCGGCGCCGTTGTCCGTCGCCGCATAGCTCACGCTCTGTCGGCGCTGCATCGGAACGCCCGCGTCGCCGATGAACTCGGTGAGCCAGTCCATGCCCGCGCGGTTCGCGTCGAGGTAGGCGCGTGCGACACGCTGGGTCGTGCGATGCTGCACCTCCTGCAGCCGCGCCCCCTGCAGGAGGCTCAGCTTCGCCGTCGTGTTGCCCGTCGTCACCGCGGCCAGCGTGCGGGCCTCGAGAACGGCGACACGGCGCCCGGCTCGGGCGAGCAGCAGCGCGGTGACGAGGCCCGTGAGCCCTGCTCCGACGATGATGTCTTCAGCGCCGTCCAGGCGGTCGAGAGGATCGCTTGGGGGAAGCTCATGCCTGGCGAGCCACAGTGAGGTCATGTCCGTCCCATTCGTTCGGCGGAAGCTGGGCTCCTCAGTCGATCGCGGGTTCGGTCGCGCGGCAACCCCTTGACGGGACCGACGAGATCAGCGTGAGAGCCCCAGCGCCGCGAGCGCGGCAAGCGCCTGTGCTCTCGCTCCCTCCTCAGTGACGGGTTCGAGCAGGCCGAGAAGACGCATCCGGTGCGGCTGCCCGAGCAGAAGCGTGAACAGCGTGCGGGCGAGCTCGTCGGAATCGAGGCCGCGTTCGCCGCGGAGGTGCTCGGCGAGGCGTGCGATGTGGCGTTCATCGCCGTTCGCGTGAAGCGTGACAGCGAGTTCAGGGAATCGCGTCGACTCGGCGATGACGAGCCGGTGCAGGCCGATGAGCTCGGCGGAGTGGAGGCGACGCACGATGCGAATCGAGAGGGACTCGAGCGTGTCGTCGGGCGGGGGATCGGTGCTGACGCCCTTGGCGAGGCTCTGCACCATTTCGCTGAAGACGGCCGCCTTGTCGCCGAAATAGCTGTAGATCGTGCGCTTGCTCACGCGCGCGGCCTGCGCGAGCTGTTCGATCGTCGTGTTCCCGAAGCCGCGTTCGAGGAAGACGATCAGGGCGGCATCGAGAATCTGGGCTCGGCGCTGCACCCGCTCGGCGGCGGTCGGGCGGCCGCGCTTGCGCGCCGGGCCAGTAGCCGGGGATGCCGTCATGCTCTCTCCTGTCCGGAGCACCCTAGAATAGGTGCGTCCGACCACTCCATGCCATACAATGATACCGAACAGTCTCATTTTGGCTGCTAATGCGTTAGAGGCCCCCCACAAGGGAGGTCGAAGGGAGTTCTTGATGGCCACGCGGACCCCGCGGAAGACGACATCACGCTCGACCACTACGACCCGCAAGAAATCAGCGTCCGAGCCGAAGGTGGACAAAGACCAGCTGATCGACTTCTACCGGCAGATGATGGACATCCGCCGTTTCGAAGAGCGGGCGTCGCGCGCCTACACTCAGGCGCTGGTCGGAGGCTACTGTCACCTGAACCTCGGTGAGGAGGCCGCAGTCGTCGGACTGATGGCCGCCCTCAAGCCGAGCGACTACCTGTTCACCAACTACCGCGAGCACGGGTACGCTCTGGCCCGCGGCATCGACCCCAACCGCGTCATGGCCGAGCTCTACGGCCGCGATGACGGCGTCTCGAAGGGCTGGGGCGGGTCGATGCACATGTTCGACTTCGAAGCGCGCCTGCTCGGCGGCTACGGCATCGTCGGCGGCCAGATCCCGCTCGCGACCGGTGTGGCGCTCGGCATCCAGTACCGCGGCGAGAACGACGTCGTCATGTGCACGATGGGCGACGGAACGACGAACATCGGCGCGTTCCACGAGTCGCTGAACATCGCGGCGCTGTGGAACCTGCCGTGCGTGTTCGTGATCATCAACAACAAGCTCGGCATGGGCACCACGGTGGACAAGGCGTCCGCCGAGCCCGAACTGTACAAGCGCGGAGCCGCATACCGGATGGAGTCCGAGCGGGTGGACGGGCTCGATCCTGTCGCCGTGTACGAGGCAGCGCAGCGCGCGGTGGCCTCGGCCCGCGACGGTAAGCCCTTCCTGCTCGAGGTCATGACCGAGCGCCTCAAGGGCCACTCGGTCGTCGACCCCGCGAAGTACCGTTCCGCCGAGGAGGTGGAGCAGCTCAAGCTCAACGACCCGGTCGTCACCTTCGGCACGAAGCTCAAGGAAGACGGCGTCATTGATGATGAGCTGATGTCGAAGATCGACGATGACGCGAAGAAGCTCGCGGCCGAGTCGGCCGACTTCGCCGCCAACAGTCCTCACCCCGACGTGTCGACCCTGTTCGACTACACCTACGCAACGCCCGTCCCGAACGACTCGCGCCGCCTGCCCGGCGAGCCGCTGTTCGAACCGGCGCCCTTCCCCCAGAACGGAGGCCGCGCATGAGCATCATGACGTACCGGCAGGCCCTGCACGACACCCTGCGCCAGGAGATGCTGCGCGACGAGAACGTCTTCCTCATGGGTGAAGAGATCGGCGTCTTCGAGGGCTCCTACAAGATCACGGCGGGGATGCTCGAGGAGTTCGGCGAGAAGCGCGTGCGTGACACGCCCATCGCCGAGGAAGGCTTCACGGGAGCCGCGATCGGCGCCGCGATGATCGGGCTCCGTCCCGTCGTCGAGATCATGACCATCAACTTCTCGCTGCTCGCGCTCGACCAGATCGTGAACCACGCCGCCAAGATCTACGGCATGTTCGGCGGTCAGGCGAAGGTCCCCATGGTTATTCGCACCCCCGGTGGCGGCGGGCAGCAGCTCGGCGCGACGCACTCGCAGAACATCGAGCTGTACTACTCGTTCGTTCCCGGCATGAAGGTCGTCGCGCCCAGCAACCCGGCAGACGCGAAGGCGCTGCTGATGGCCGCGATCCGCGACGACGACCCCGTGCTGTTCCTCGAGAACCTCGGTCTCTACAACACGAAGGGCGAAGTCCCCGACGACATCGAGCCCGCCGAGATCGGCAAGGCGAAGGTCACCCGCGAGGGCAAGGACCTCACCCTCATCGGCTACTCGCGCATGGCGCACGTCGCGCAAGAGGTCGCGGATGAACTGGCGGAGAAGGAGGGCCTCGACATCGAGGTCGTCGACTTGCGCAGCCTTCGCCCTCTCGACCGCGAGACGTTCATCGAATCGGTGAAGAAGACACACGCCGCCGTCGTCCTCGAGGACGACTGGCTGACCTACGGAATCGGTGCGGAGGTCGCGGCATCCATCTCGGATGGAGCGTTCGACTACCTCGACGCGCCGGTTCGTCGCGTCGCCATGGCCGAAGTGCCCATGCCGTACGCGAAGCCACTTGAGACGGCGGCCCTGCCGTCAGCGGATGACGTGAAGAACGCCATTCGTCAGACCCTCGACGCGGTCGGGCACCGCAGGTAAGACGAAGATCATGATCGATATCACCATGCCGCGACTCTCCGACACCATGGAGGAGGGCGCGATCGCCACGTGGCACAAGAAGCCGGGTGACACCGTCGAGGTCGGCGACGTCCTCGTCGAGATCGAGACCGACAAGGCCACCATGGAGTACGAGGCGTACGAGGCGGGAACGCTCGCCGAGATCCTCGTCGACGAAGGAGAGCTCGTCTCCATCGGCACTCCGATCGCGCGCATCGACGACGGCTCGGGCGCCAGCGCCCCGAGTGACGACAAGGCGGACGCCGACACGGCGCAGGCCGAGTCGGCGCCGGCGGAGAAGTCGGATGCCGCTGACGCGGAGAGCCAGCAGAAAGCGGAGGCCGACGAGGAGGCCACCCCGGCCACGGCTGACGAAGCCGCCACCCACGGGGAGCCGACGGCTGACGAGGCCACCGCCCACGAGGAGCCGCAGGACGACGGTGAACGGCAGTTCGCGTCCCCGCTCGTGCGCAAGCTCGCGCGGGACTACGACCTCGACTTGTCGAAGGTGAAGGGCACGGGCCCCGGCGGTCGCATCATCCGCGCCGACATCGAGCCTCTCCTGTCGGAGGCGCCCGCTCCCGAGACGAAGCCGGAGCAGAAGAAGGCTGAGCAGAAGGCTCCCGCACAGAAGCCGTCCGCACCGTCCGCCGACGAGCGTCGCGACTCCGAGAAGGTCCCGATGAGCAACGTGCGGCGCGTGATCGCGCGCCGGCTGGGGGAGAGCGCCCGCGAGACCCCCGTGTTCTTCGTGACGGCGTCTGCGGACGCCGAGGAGCTCGTCAAGCTGCGCGGCTCGCTCAACGAGCAGCTCGTCGCCGCGGGCCGCACGAAGGTCAGCATCAACGACCTCATCATCCGCGCGGCCGCTCTCGCACTGCGGCAGCACCCCGAGATCAACGCGTCCTACGTGGGCGACGACGCAGACCACACGCTGCGGCACAAGCGCATCAACGTGGGCGTCGCCGTCGCGAGCGACAACGGCCTTGTCGTTCCCGTGATCGACGACGCTGACACGAAGACGGTCACGCAGCTCGGCGCGGAGGCGAAGAGCCTTGTGGGCCTTGCGCAGGACAAGAAGCTGAGCCCGGCGCAGATGTCCGGTGGGACCTTCACGATCAGCAACCTCGGGATGTTCGGCGTCGAGCAGTTCACGGCGATCATCAACCCGCCGGAGGGCGCGATTCTCGCGGTCGGCGGCACGAAGCAGGAGGCGGTCGTTGTGGATGGCGAGATCGTCGCCCGCCACATCATGCGCTACACGCTGTCGGCCGACCACCGCATCATCGACGGTGCTCTTGCCGCGCAGTTCCTGCAGACGCTCACGAAGCTGATCGAGAACCCCTGGACGATCATCGCCTGACCTGACGTGTCAACCCCGTGACACTGCGGGGAACGGCCCGTAGCGTCGAAGCGACACCGGCCGGCATCTCCGCGAAAGCGGTCGGATGCCGGCCTTTGTCGTAGCAACGGAAAGGGGAACCATGAGCGATTCGAACCGGGGCGGACTGCCCGACGACGCTTCCGCAGAGGAGCAGGCCGAGCACTTACGCGAGAACGATGAGCCTGTGCAGGAGACCACGATCGGCGACACCGCCGATGTGCTCGACGAGTACAGCGAGGACGTGTCGTCCTCTCCCGAGCAGCGCGCCCGCCGCGTCGAGGACGGCGGCCAGTAGCCGACCGGCTGAGCGGCGGGTTCCGTGTCCGCCGCTCAGCCTCCCACAGCAGTGGCGTCGTGCGGCTCGCCCACGGGCTTCGACTGCGACGATCCGCGCTGGCGGAGGAAGATCGCGAGAACGGCCATGCTGACGACCGCGAGGATCTCCGACTGCCAGTTCTGCAGCGTCCGGTTCCAGAACTCCGCCGAGAGCAGGTATTCGCCGAACGGGATCGGCGCCTCGAGCGCCTTCATCTGCTCTTCGTTGTAGTTCACGTGCCCCGCCACGCCCTGCACGAGCCAGGAGAAGAAGAAGATGACGGCCATCACGATCACGAGCGAGTTCGAGTAGACGACGAGCTTCCAGTCCCGCTTCTTCGCCCAGCGCGGCGAGTCCTCCTGGGTGTACTCACCGATCTTCTGGTCCTCGTCACTCTCGACGCCGACCTTGTCAGCGGTCTTCGACTCGGGGGATCCCTTCTGCACAAGCCAGATCGTCGCGATGATGTAGAGCAGGAACTGCAGATACTCGGACTGCCAGTTCTCCGCGACGTCCACGACGAACGAGGAGGAGGTGATGTAGTCGAGCATGCCGATCTTCTGCAGTCCGTCCTGCAGCTGCTCCTCGTTGTATAGCGAGAGACCGCTCACCGCCTGGCCGGCGAGGATAAGGATGAAGACGACGCCGAGGACGATGCTCAGGCCGTGGTACGTGAATGCGCTTTTCATACTCGTTCCCCTTATCGTCCGATGAGGCCGACGACGAGCATGTAGATCAGTCCGCCGAAGATGAAGGTGAGTGTGCTGATGAAGACTGCTCGCATGTCACGGTCCTTCCACGGTGCACTGGTACGGTCCCTCGGTCTGCGGCACGCAGCCGGCCGCCGTGATCCGCCAGCCGTCCGGGGTCTTCGCGAGGAAGATCGTGTCGTCGTTGAACTGCACGATGGCCATGCGGCCCTGCACCTCGGCCGTGCCCGTGTCGGATGCCGCGCCCGGCAGATCCTCGCTCGCGATCGCATTCGCGCAGTCCGAACCGAGGGTCACGCGTGTCGCATCGTTCAGCAGCTCGCATGCGGCCTGCCCGTCGCCGTCGGCGATCGCCTGCCGGAACGACGTGGTGGTATCGAGAACCGGTGAGACCTCGGACTGCGCGCCGCACGCCGCGAGCCCGAGGGTGAGACCGACGGCAAGGACTATGCCGCTCGCCCCGCGCTGGAGATCTGTCATGGCACCACCATATTGCGCGGCCGACGTCCGCCATCGGACCTTGCGAAGCGCTCGGGATTCTGTCAAGGGCTTGAGCGGCGGCCGACGAGAAGCTGGGCTGGAGGCCGACGGAAGGCGGAGAACCCATGCGCGCAGTGACCTGGAAGGCGAAACGGACCCTCAGCGTGGAGACGCTGCCCGATCCTGGGATCACGGATCCCGGTGATGTGATCATCCGCGTGACGAGCTCGGCGATCTGCGGCTCAGACCTGCACTTATATGAACTGCTCGGCCCCTTCCTCGCGAAAGGCGACGTGCTCGGGCATGAGGCCATGGGGATCGTCGAGGAGGTGGGCGCCGACGTTCGTCACGTCAAGGTCGGCGATCGTGTCGTCGTCCCCTTCGTGATCGCCTGCGGCGAGTGCGCAATGTGCCGACGGGGCCTGCAGACGCAGTGCGAGACCACGCAGGTCAGGTCGCAGGGCAGCGGTGCCGCTCTCTACGGGTACACGAGCCTGTACGGCCAGGTACCGGGTGGACAGGCCGAGTACTTGCGGGTGCTGCGCGCGGACGCGAACTGCATCGTCGTCCCGGACGGCCTGCCCGATGAGCGCTATCTGTTCCTCAGCGACATCCTGCCGACCGCGTGGCAGGGCGTCCAGTACGCCGGCGTTGGCGCCGGCGACAGCGTGGCCGTGCTCGGCCTCGGACCCGTCGGCCAGCTCGCCGCCCGCATCGCGCGTCACCTGGGCTGCGAGGTGACAGCGGTCGATCCCGTGCCCGAACGCCGGCAGATGGCCGAGCGCCACGGCGTATCCACGCTCGATCTGCATGACGACATGATCACCGAACTGCACGATCGCACGGCCGGTCGCGGACCGGACGCGGTGGTCGACGCGGTGGGCATGGAGGCGCACGGCTCGCCCGTCGCCGCGACCGCGCAGGCGGCCGTCGGGATGCTGCCCGAGGCACTGTCCCGTCCCGCCATGAAGCACGCGGGCATCGACAGGCTCGCCGCCCTGCACACGGCGTTGAAGGCCGTGCGCCGCGGTGGCACCGTGTCGATCAGCGGCGTGTACGCGGGTGAGGCTGATCCGATGCCCATGAAGACCATGTTCGACCGGCAGCTCACCCTGCGCATGGGCCAGTGCAACGTGCAGCGGTGGATCGACGACCTGCTGCCGCTCGTGCAGGACCCCGCGGATCCCCTCGGCATCGACGATCTCGTCACCCACCGTGTTCCCCTCGAGGAGGCTCCCGGCATGTACGAGACCTTTCAGAAGAAGGAGGACGGCTGCATCAAGGTCGTACTCAAGCCCCAGTCGGACTGATGTCGTCGACGCTCTTGTCCGGACGCCAGCCGCGCCACACCGGGTGCCGCAACCGTCCCTCGGGCGTCTGCTCACGGTAGCTGATCTCGGCGACCTGCCGCGGCGTTACCCAGCGGGCGTCGCGCCGGTCAGCGGCGGGAACCTCGACCGGCGGCGTCTTCCGCTCGGAGCGGGACAGCCGTTCCCTGATGTCACGTCGATCGGCGTTCGAGAACCCCGTGCCGACGCGCCCCGCGTACTCGAGAGCGCCGCCGCGCGGCATTGCGAGCAGAAGGGAGGCGATCCCGAGCCGGTCGCTCTCGCTCTCACGCCAGCCGATGACCACGACCTCCGCGGTGTCGGCGTGGGGGAGCTTCAGCCAGTCCGCTGAGCGCGTGCCGGGACGGTAGACGCTGTCAAGGCGCTTCGCCATGACTCCCTCGAGCCCGAGCTGCCGGCTCGCGGCCACGGCCGCGTTCGCGTCGCCGTCGAAGGCGGGTGGTACGCTCAGCGGCGCGTCCGTCGACTCGTCGATCAGCTCGCCGAGCAGCTCGCGCCGGTTCTGATACGGCAGGCTCGTGCACGGCTGGCCGTTCACGTCGAGAACGTCGAACACCATGAGGGACACGGGCACCGACTGGCGCACCTTCGCGATCTCGCGGCGATTCGTGAGGTTCATGCGCTGCTGCAGCAGTGAGAAGCTCGGCACGCCGGCCGCGTCGACGGCGACGATCTCGCCGTCGAGCACGGCGTCATCCGCCATCACCGCGTCGGCGACATCCGCGAGCTCGGGGTATGCCGTCGTCACGTCCTTCCCCGAGCGGCTGCGCACCCGCACCGTGCCGTGGTCCACGGAGACGATCGCGCGCATGCCGTCCCACTTCATCTCGAACGCCCACTCGTCCTCGTCGAGGGCTCCGAGCCCCGCGTTCGAGCCGCGCGTCGCGAGCATCGGCTTGAGGGACGCACGGCCTCTGCCGTCGGGGGCGCGGCGCGTCGCGGCATCCGTCGTCGTCGTGCTCTTCGTGGCCGACTTCGCCGCCGATTTCGACGATGACTTCACCGGTGTCTTCTTCGGAGTCGGCTTCGGGGGCGAGGCGGAGGAATCGGCGTCGCTGTGCATCAGGTGGATCATCCACTGCGGCTTCTGCGGATCGTCGTCGGTGCGGAACAGCGCGTATTTGCGCACGCCGCCGAGTCCGCCGTCGGGCTGCCCGGTGAGCGTGGCGATGACCTCGTCGTCGCGCCACTTGGAGATCTGCACCGTGCCGGAGTCCCAGATCTCGACGACGCCGCCGCCGTACTCGCCCTTCGGGATCGTGCCCTCGAAGAAGCGGTACTCCATGGGGTGGTCCTCGGTCGGTACGGCGAGGTGGTTGCGCTTGGGATCGGTGGGAACACCCTTCGGCAGCGCCCAGCTGACCAGCACCCCGTCGTGCTCGAGCCGGAAGTCGAAGTGCAGGCGCGTCGCATCGTGGCGCTGGATCACGAAGACCGGCGCGTCGCCGTCGTCCGGCGCGACAGCGGCGGGAACGGGCTCGGGCGTCTTGCTGCTGTCGCGCTTCGAACGGTAGATCGTGAGCCGGTCGCGCTGCGGCTTCTCGCCGTCGCCGCCGGCCTCGATTCCCGCCATGGGGTCACCGCGGCGCTTCACGCGGGCGAGGACCTCCGTGTGGTCGAGGTGCTTCAGGCGCGGCGAGGCGAGTTCGCCCCACGTGCGCGGCGCGGCCACGGTGGGCTGCGCGCGACCCCGGAGCGAGTACGGCGCGATCGTCGTCTTGTTCGCGTTGTTCTGGCTCCAGTCGATGAACACCTTGCCCGCCCGCGCCGAGCGCTTCATCGAGCTGATGATGTCGTCGGGATGATCGGCCTCGAGCGCCCGCGCAAGCTCGTGGGCGACCTGGGAGACCTGGTCGGAGGTCTGCGTGCCGTCGAGCGGCGCATACAAGTGGATGCCCTTGCTTCCGCTCGTGACCGGGAACGCCTCGAGTCCCATGTCGTTCAGGATGCCGCGGGCCAGACGCGCGATCTCGGCGCACTCGCGCGGGGTCACGCCGGGGCCCGGATCGAGGTCGAGCACGAGCCGGTCAGGATTGAGCTTCTCGTCGCCTCGGCCGAAGCGCCACTGCGGAACGTGGATCTCGAGGGCGGCGAGCTGGCCGAGCCAGGTGAGGGTCGCGAGATCGTTCACGAGCGGATACCGGTTGACGTGATCGGAGTGCTGGATGCTGCGCACGTCGACCCAGTCGGGCGCGCCCTCGCCAATGTCCTTCTGGAAGAACATCTGCCCCGAACCGTCCTCGCCTACTCCGTTCGGCCAGCGCTTGCGCGTCGCGGCTCGGTCCCGGCAGTGCGGAAGCATGACGGGAGCGATCTCACTGTAGTACGCGAGAACGTCGCCCTTCGTCATGCCCGTCGCCGGATAGAGCACCTTGTCGAGGTTCGAGAGTTGGAGCCGTCGGCCCTCGATCGACACGGTCTGCTTGGAGCCAGCCATGCATACATGCTCGCGCGTGCGCGTCGCAACGGCTAGCAGTTGACAGCCGAATGCGCTCTACTGTAACCATGAGAGCGATCTGGACGGGCGCTATCACGTTCGGACTGGTGAACGTGCCGGTCAAGCTGTACAGCGCCACCGAGGACCACGACGTCAGCCTGCACCAAGTGCACGACAAGGACGGCGGCCGCATCCGCTACCAACGGCGGTGCGAAGTGTGCGGGCGCGTCATCTCGTACGATCACATCGACAAGGCCTACGTCGAGGGCGACGAGACGGTGATTCTCACCGAGGAGGACCTCGCCTCGCTCCCGCAGGAACGCAGCCGTGAGATCTCGGTTGTCGAGTTCGTGCCGAGCAACCAGATCGATCCGATCCTCCTCGACCGCAGCTACTATCTCGAACCCTCGGGCAGATCGCCGAAGGCGTACGTCCTGCTGCGCCAGACGCTCGAGAAGACCGATCGGACCGCGATCGTTCAGTTCGCGTTGCGGCAGAAGACGCGGCTCGCGGCGCTTCGCGTGCGTGATGACGTGCTCCTCATTCAGACCATGCGCTGGGCCGACGAGGTGCGCGAAGTGTCGTTCCCCGTTCTCGACGAGAAGGTGCGCGTCACGGCGAAGGAGCTCGAGCTCTCCGCCGCGCTCGTGAAGAGCTTCGCCTCCGACTTCGCTCCCGAAGAGTTCCACGACGAGTACCAGGAAGAGCTCCGCACGCTCATCGACGCAAAGCTCGAGCAGGGGGAGTCGCTCGACACCGAGGCCACGTTCGGCGAGGTTCCGGAGAAGGAGGGCGCCGAGGTCATCGACCTCATGGAGGCGCTGAAGAGAAGCGTGGAGAAGTCGCGCGCGTCGAAGGGCAAGAAGCCTGCGGCGAAGAAGCCGGCCGCCAAGAAGACGGCTGACGCAGACACGGCGACGGCCAAGGAGTCGCCCGCGAAGAAGGCCCCGGCGAAGAAGACGCCCGCCAAGAAAGCCCCGGCGAAGAAGCCTGCCGCGAAGAAGCCCGCGGCGAAGAAGACGCCGGCTCGCAAGAAGAGCGCGTGACTCAGATCAGGCGCTCGACCTGATCGATCAGCTCCGGTCCGTCGGCGTCGCGGCCGAGCGGCGCGACCTCGTAGAGTTCGAGGTCCACCTCCTGGGACGCCGCCGCGGCCGCATCCACGAGCTTCTGATCACCGGCGATCGTGGCGTCGAGCCACATGTCGCGCATGCTGCGCGGGAGCGTGACGGGTGTGCGGTCGTGGATCTCGGCGAGCGCTCCGTGTGCCGCCCGCGTGAGGATGCTGACCGTGAGCAGCCACGGCTCAGCGGGGGAGGCGCGCCACCAGGAGTACAGCGCCGCGATGTCGAGCGGCCGCTCGGGATCGTGAATGTAGAACGGCGTCTTCGTCTTCCCGACCGTCTTCCACTCGTAGTATCCGTTCGCCGGCACGATCGCGCGCTTCGAGACGACGCTCGCCTTGAACGCCGGCTTCGACGCGGCATCCTCGCTTCGCGCGTTGAACGTCGGGAACTTGAGCTTTGGGTGCTTCGCCCATGACGGGACGAGGGACCAGCGGGCGCCGTCGAGGCGCCGCACGGGGGAGCCGTCCCGCACCGATTCGAACACCGTCGCGACGGTCTCCGTCGGCTTGATGTTGTAGCCCTGCCGCCAGTCGGGACTCCAGTTCTCGGGCTGCTGCCCCGTGGCGATGACGAACTCGGTGATGAGGTCGTTGACTGTCTCGTCCATCGCGAATCGTCCGCACATGCCCACAGGCTACCCCGGGCCACCGACGGTCGCGGATTCCCGGCCGGACCGGCACGGCCCTTTCACCGAGCATGTCCTTCGCCCTAGGCTGAGGTGTCGTCCATTCATGCCGACAGAAGCGGAAGGACTAGGGCCTCGAGCTGAAAAGGCGCGAGGATACGTGCTCATGAGTACTCCAGATTCCACCGAAGACCTCATCGCGGGGCTCATGAAGAGCACGCGGCGTCGCAAGCCTGCAAAGGGCAGCGGCGTCGACTGGATCGTGTTCGGCGTCGCCGCGATTCTCGCCGTCGGTTTCGTGGCGTGGGGCTTCATCTCGCCCGACGGCCTCGGCGTCGTCTCCGATGCCGCGCTGGCCGGCACCATGCAGGACTTCGGCTGGCTGTTCGTCATCGCCGCCACCGTCTTCACCGTGTTCGTCATCGTCGTCGCGGCCAGCCGATTCGGGGCGATCCCGCTCGGCAAAGACAACGAGGGCCCCGAGTATCGGACCTCGTCGTGGATCGCCATGATGTTCGCAACGGGCATGGGCATCGGGCTCATCTTCTACGGTGTCGGGGAGCCGCTGTTCTTCTACATGTCGCCGCCGCCCGGGACGGTCGACGGCCAGATCCCCGCCGCGGTGAGCACCGCCATGGGTACGACGATGTTCCACTGGACGCTGTACCCGTGGGGCATGTACGCGATCGTCGGCCTCGGCATGGCCTACGGAACGTATCGCCTCGGTCGCAGCCAGCTGTTCTCGTCGATGTTCACGTCCCTCTTCGGCTCGAAGGCCGTGAACGGCTGGGGCGGCCGCGTCATCAATATCCTCGCGATTCTCGCGACGCTGTTCGGCTCAGCGTGCTCCCTCGGTCTCGGAGCGCTGCAGATCGGTGGCGGCCTGCAGTCGACGGGCGTCATGCAGAACGTCGGCACGGGCATCACCGTGCTGGTCATCGCGATCCTGACGGCCCTGTTCGTCGCCTCCGCCGTGTCGGGCATCGAACGCGGCATCCAGTGGCTGTCGAACATCAACATGGTGCTCGCGGTCGTGCTCGCCCTCATCGTGTTCATCGGCGGGCCGACGCTGTTCATCCTCAACGTGATCCCGAACGCCATCGGCGCCTTCGTCGCGGATCTGCCGCAGATGGCGTCGCGCACGGGCGGCGTCGGCAACGAGGCGCTGGCCGAGTGGATGTCGACGTGGACCATCTTCTACTGGGCCTGGTGGATCTCCTGGACGCCCTTCGTCGGACTGTTCATCGCCCGCATCTCGCGCGGTCGCACCGTGCGACAGTTCGTCACGGGCGTGCTGCTCGTCCCCTCGGGAATCTCGGTGCTCTGGTTCGCCATCTTCGGCGGCGGGGCGATCGGACTCCAGGAGAAGGCCGAACAGGCGAACGACACGTCGAACATGCTCGCCAAGATCGTCGACGGGGCGCCTGACATCAACTTCGACACGATCCTGTTCGACTTGCTCGCGCACATGCCCGTCCCCGGCTGGATCACAATCGTGCTCATGGTGCTCGCCGTCGTGCTCGTCGCGATCTTCTTCGTCACGGGCGCCGATTCCGCGTCGATCGTGATGGCCGGGCTGAGCGAGAACGGGGCCGCCGAGCCGACGAAGAAGCTCACGGTCTTCTGGGGCGTCGCCACCGGCGCCGTCGCCGCGGTCATGCTGCTCGCGGGCGGCGACCATCCGGCCGAAGCGCTCAACGGGCTGAAGAACATCACGATCGTGTCGGCGCTGCCGTTCGTCATCGTCATGCTGCTGTTGTGTGTCGCCCTGTGGAAAGACCTCTCGAATGATCCGCTCGTGTGGCGGGGACGCCTCGCCCGGCATGTGCTCGTCGAGAGCGTGGTGAATGCTGTCGAGAAGCATGAGGGAGCTTTCGAACTCACGACGTCGGAATCCGAAGAACTGCACCAAGCGGTTGTCGAGGCCGAAGCGGAAGCGCAAGAGCTGCGCGAAGCGGAAGCCAGAGCCGGGGCAGGGGCACGCACCGAGCCGACGGACGCAGAGGACACGGAGGAGGAGTCTGCTGCGGGGCGTCCGGACGAGGAGAGTCCAGGCGATTCGGAGTCGTCTCCGCGCAACTGATCACCGTTCAGTGAGCGGCTCTCCAGCCGTAACTCAGCCTTCTCGAGAACCGCTCGTGCTCGCTGCCGCCGGATTGACATGGCCGAACAGGTGTTCGATCATATCGGTATGGGAACCGGAACTGCTCGCGCTTTCGATGTCGTCGAGACATCGGGGTCGAGTCGTGCCGAGGTGCTGGCGGAACTCACGAGTCGCATTCGCGGAATGCAGCGCCGCACCCTCGGCACGGGCCTGGAGGCGCCTGTCGTTCCCGTCGTCGATGCCCTCGCGCCGCTGTTTCCCGGAGCGGGGCTCAGACCGGGGGCGGTCTACGCAGTCTCGTCCGCTGCGCTCGCGCTCATGCTCATGTCCGAGTCCTCGAGGCGCGGCGACTGGGTCGCCGTCGTTGGCATCCCCGACTTCTCCGCCGACGCGGCCGAAGCGGCCGGGATCCGCCTTGACCGCCTGATTCTCGTGCCTCATCCGGGCCGCCAGCTCATTCGCGCCGCGGCCGCGCTTGCCGACGTGATGAGTCTTGTCCTCGTCGGCTCGCCTGGCTCGCTCGCGCCAGCGGAAGGAGCGCGGCTCGAGGCGCGGCTGCGCCGAACCGGCAGCATCCTGCTCTCGCTCGGGGAGTGGCCGGGCTCCGAAGATCAGCTCGCGCTCTCCGACAGGCAGTGGAGCGGACTCGGCAGCGGGCACGGGCATCTCGCCGGCTGCATCGCGACCGTGACGGCCAAGGGGCGCGGCGGACGTCCCCGACAGGTGCGTATTGCGCTGCCCGGAATGTCGGAGGCTCCTGATCAAATCGAACACATCACCGAATGAAGGAGGAGCGATGCCGGAATCGCTGACTCGATCGCTCGTGCTGTGGTGTGTCGACTGGTCTGTCATGGCGGCGGCCGACAGCACGGGGAACCCACGCACGACGCCCTTCGCGCTTGTGGAGCGCGGACTGCTCGCATTCTGCAACCGAGCAGCCGCGCAGTGGGGTGTGCGCGCGGGCCAGCGGGTGCGAGAGGCGCAGGCTGCGTGCCCGGCGCTCGTCGTCCACGGCTACGACGCTGACGCCGACCATCGCGCCTTCGAGAACGTCTTCGCGCGCCTGGATGAGCTGACGCCCGGCGCTCAAGTGCTCGCCCCCGGGCTCTGCGCACTGCGCATGCGGGGCCCGAGCCGGTACTACGGCGGCGAAGAAGCCGCGGCCTCGCGGCTTCTGTCGCTCATGCGCGAACTCGATATCGACGACGCGCGCATCGGCGTCGCCGACGGCATCTTCCCCGCCGAACTCGCCGCTCGCCGCGCTGAACCCGGCCGCGCCGTCATCGTTCCGGCCGGCACCTCCGCCGGTTTCGTGGCCGACGTGCCCATCGACGAGCTGCCCGCCACGGAACTCGCCGGGCAGGGGCCGCTGCTGCACAGGCTCGGCATCCACACGCTCGGTCAGTATGCGCGGCTCGGCGTCGACCAGGTGCGCGACCGCTTCGGTCCGGCGGCCGTTCGACTGCACCGGCTCGCGAACGGCGATGACCCGCGCATGGTCGAACCGACGCAGCGGGCCGCCGAGTTCACACTGCACCGGGAATTCGACGACGCCCTCGACCGGGCGGACCAGATCGCATTCACCGTGCGCGCCGACGCCGACCGCATGATGGCGCACATCGCCGAGGCGGGCCTGGTCGCCACAGCCATGCGCATCGAGCTGCGCGACGAGACCGGTGACCAGCGGGAGCGCACGTGGCTGCATCCGCGCTTCTTCTCGGCATCCGATGTGCTTGACCGGCTGCGCTGGCAGCTGCAGGGCGCCGGCTCCACCTCGGACGCTCTCGCCTCGCCCATCGTGTCCGTGCAGATCAGCGCGGCAGCGCTCGACGATCGAGCACACCACGAGGAAGGACTTTGGGGAGACGGCGTCGATCAACGTGTGCACCACAGCATCACTCGCGTGCAGAGCATGCTCGGCCACGCCGAGGTCTGCACGATCTCCCGCACAGGGGGACGGATGCTGCGCGAGAGACAGCAGCTCGTGCCGTGGGGCGAGCGGGCGGTGACCGCGGAGACCGCGGCGCCCGAACGGCCCTGGCCCGGAGCGCTCAAAGGACTTCCACCCAGCACCGTCTTCGAGCGTCCCGCTCCCGTCACGGTCTTCGACAGAGACGGGAACATCGCCGTGGTCACCGCCCGGGGCACGCTGCACGCCCCGCTCGCGGCGCTGTCGACGGGCGGCAGCGCGCTGCGGCTCACCGCGTGGGCGGGACCCTGGCCGGTCGACATGCGCTGGTGGGATCCGGCGAACCGCAGACGGCTGTACCGGTTCCAAGCCATCGACCAGACAGGAACCGCGTGGCTGCTGAACCTCGAAGACGGGCGCTGGAGCGCCGAAGGCCGATACGACTGAGACGAAAGCGAAAGGGGGAGTGAACGATGGGCTGGCACAATCCGCCGATCCCGTGGTCGGAGTTCGCCCGTCGGCTCTCCGACGAACCGGCCGCGCCCCTCACCGCCCTCGACGACGGCCCGCGCAGCCGAAAACGGGAACCCTACACGCCGAGCACGGGACTGCACGACCCCGAGCAGCTCACCGAGATCCGCGGCACGCAGACGGTGCCGTACGCCGAGCTGCACGCGCACTCCGCCTACAGCTTCCTCGACGGCGCGAGCATGCCCGAACAGCTCGTCGACGAGGCCGTGGACCTCGGCCTCAGCGGCATGGCGCTCACCGACCACGATGGCTTCTACGGCGCCGTGCGCTTCGCCGAGGCGGCCGCGATGCACCCCGACCTCAAGACCGCGTTCGGAGCGGAGCTCTCCCTCGATCTGGGCGAGCCGCAGAACGGCGAACCCGATCCGGTCGGCAGCCATCTGCTGCTGCTCGCGCGCGGACCGGAGGGATACCGGCACCTCGCGGGCGCAATCACGCAGGCGCAACTCGCCGACGGAGCGCAGAAGGGCAGCCCCCGCTATCGTCTCGACGCCCTCGGAGAGCAGCTGCGCGACCACGTGCATGTGCTGACCGGATGCCGCAAGGGCGCCGTCCGTCAGGCTCTCGACCGAGGCGGACGCGCGGAGGCGGGGCGCCAGATCGATCTTCTCGTCGACCTGTTCGGCCCAGACGGCGTCACCGTCGAGCTCAACGCCTGCGGCGACGCCCTCGACGACGCACGCAACGACACGCTCGCCCAGCTCGCTTCCGAACGCGGGCTCCCTGTCGTGGCAACCGGGAACATCCACTTCGCCCGGCCCGAGCAGTACCGCCTCGCGCAAGCCCTCTCCGCTGTGCGGGCGCGACGCAGCCTCGACGAGATCGACGGTTGGCTGCCAGCATCCGGAGCTGCCTTCCTGCGCAGCGGTTTCGAGATGCAGGCGCTGTTCGGGCGCTTCGACGGCGCGATCTCCCGCAGCGTCGAGCTGCTTGACGAACTCTCCTTCTCGCTGCGCGCCGTCTCGCCGGGGCTGCCGAAGCTGCCGGTACCGAACGGGCACACCCCCATGAGCTGGCTGCGTGAGCTCGTCTGGCGCGGCGCAGCGCGCAAGTACCCGGACCTCGATGCGTCAAAGCGAGAGCGCATCGAACGTGAACTGCAGGTGATCGAGGAGAAGGACTTCCCCGGCTATTTCCTCATCGTCTACGACATCGTCCAATTCGCACGCTCTCGCGGCATCCTGTGCCAAGGCCGGGGATCCGCCGCGAACTCGGCCGTCTGCTATCTGATCGACATCACCGCCGTCGACTCCATCCACTACGGGCTGCCGTTCGAGCGGTTCCTCTCGAGCATGCGCGAGGAGGAGCCCGACATCGACGTCGATTTCGACTCGCGTCGTCGCGAGGAAGTCATTCAGTACGTGTATGAGACCTACGGCCGCTACAACGCCGCACAAGTCTCGAACGTCATCAGCTACCGGCCGAAGGGCGCCATCCGTGACATGGCGAAGGCGCTCGGACACAGTCCGGGGCAGCAGGACGCCTGGAGCAAGCAAGTCGAGCGCTGGGGCGCTCAGGTGGAGGCGAACGATCACGACATTCCGCCGGCCGTGATCGAGCTGGCCGAGCAGGCGCTCAAACTGCCGCGGCACCTCGGCATCCACTCCGGCGGCATGGTTCTCACCGACCGGCCCGTCGGCGAAGTGTGCCCCATCGAGCACGCCCGCATGGACGGGCGCACCGTGCTGCAGTGGGACAAGGACGACTGCGCCTGGATGGGCCTCGTGAAGTTCGACCTTCTCGGGCTCGGCATGCTCGAGGCCCTGCAGTACGTCTTCGAGCTCACCACCGCGCACTGCGGTGAGACCTGGGCGCTCGACACGATTCCGAAAGACGAACCGGCCGTGTTCGACGTGCTGTGCCGGGCAGACTCGGTCGGTGTCTTCCAAGTGGAGAGCCGGGCACAGATGGGGATGCTGCCGCGCTTGCAGCCGCGGTGCTTCTACGACCTCGTCGTCGAAGTCGCACTCGTGCGCCCTGGCCCCATCCAGGGCGGTGCCGTTCACCCGTACATCAAGCGGCGCATGCAGCAGCGGGAATGGGAAGTGAAGAAGGCTCGCGGGCAGGTGAAGGGCGAATTCCCGATCCCGTACCTGCACCCGGCGCTCGAGCCCGTGCTGAAGCGCACCCTCGGGGTGCCGCTGTTCCAAGAGCAGCTCATGCAGATGGCCGTCGCCGTCGGGGGCTGCAGCGCTGAAGACGCCGACCAGCTGCGCCGCGCCATGGGATCGAAACGCGGCACGGAGCGCATCGACACGCTGCGCGAGAAACTGTATGCGGGCATGGCCGGCAACGGCATCACGGGGGAGAAGGCCGACGCCGTGTACGAGAAGATCCAGGCGTTCGCGAACTTCGGCTTCGCCGAGAGCCACTCCATCAGCTTCGCCCTGCTCGTCTACGCGAGCGCGTGGTTGCGCTTGCACTACCCGGCCGCGTTCCTCGCCGCCCTGCTGTGTGCCCAGCCGATGGGCTTCTACTCTCCGCAGAGTCTCGTCGCCGATGCCAGACGGCACGGCGTCGTCACACGGCGGCCCGACATCCTCCGCTCCGGCGTGCATCCGACGCTCGAAGCGGATGCCGCCGGGCGGGCGACCGGCATAGACTCGTGTCTCAAGCGCATCCAGCCGCCTGTCGAGCCATTCGACCCCGACGCTCCCGACACGCAGGCCGAGCACCGCCGAGATGGCGGCTTCGCCGTGCGACTCGGACTGTCCAGCGTGCGCAGCGTCGGAGAGAAGCTCGCGGAGCGCATCGTCGCCGAACGCGAGAGCGGGGGAGCGTATCGCGACGTCTTCGACCTGGCCAGGCGCACGGGAGCGAACACGGCGGTGCTGGAGTCCCTCGCCGACGCCGGCGCGTTCGAATGCTTCGGACTCAGCCGCCGCGAGGCGCTGTGGCAGGCGGAGCAGGCGGCTCAGGAACATCCGAACCAGCTCGAGGGCACGACGCTGACGGTGCAGCCGCCCCTGTTCGGGCTGCTGAGTCCCGAAGAGCAGACCGTGTCGGACATCTGGGCGACGGGCATCTCTCCCGACGGACATCCGATCGAGCATCTCCGTGCGCGGCTTCGCTCTCGAGGGGTCCGCACTGCCGCTGATCTTCGCGCGGCCGAGACCGGGCGGCGCATCGAAGTCGCCGGTGTGGTCACGCACCGGCAGAGGCCCGCGACGGCGCGGAACGTGACCTTCATGAACCTTGAGGACGAGACGGGACTCGTGAACGTGGTCTGCAGCACGGGAGTGTGGGCGCGGTACCGGCGCATTGCCCGAGAGCAGCCGGCGCTGATCGTGCGAGGGATGCTCGAGCGCTCTCCAGAAGGCGTGGTCAACGTCGTCGCCGACCGTTTCGAACCCCTCGCGGTGACAGCCTCAACGCGTTCGCGAGACTTCCAATGACAAATGTCAACCCGTCACACGCACGCAATACATGCTCGGTAGGGTGAACAGCATGCGAGAACTCCAAGCACAGATCATCGACGAACTCGGTGTGAAAGCCACCATCGATCCTGAAGCCGAGATCGAACGGCGCATCCAGTTTCTCTGCGACTACCTCGACGCGACGGGAGCACGCGGCTACGTGCTCGGCATCAGCGGCGGCCAGGACTCCACGCTCGCGGGCCGGCTCTGCCAGCTCGCCGTCGAACGGCGCGAGACGCAGGACTCGCAGACGCGATTCGTCGGAGTGCGCCTTCCCTACGGGGTGCAGCAGGACGAGGAGGACGCCCAGCTCGCGCTCGAGTTCATCGCACCTCAGCAGGTCGTCGACTTCAACATCAAGGCCGCCGTCGACGGCTTCGCCTCGGCATTCGTCGACGCGACGGGGACGAGCATCACCGACTTCAACAAGGGGAACGTCAAGGCGCGCGCACGAATGATCGCCCAGTACGCGATCGCCGGGCAGGACGGACTCCTCGTCATCGGAACCGATCACGCGGCGGAGGCCGTCACAGGCTTCTACACGAAGTTCGGGGACGGCGCCGCCGACGTGACCCCGCTCTCCGGGCTGACGAAGGGACAAGGACGGCAGCTTCTGCAAGCCCTCGGAGCGCCGGCGCGCCTCTACGAGAAGGTGCCGACGGCGGATCTTCTCGACGATCAGCCGGGACAGACGGACGAGGCCAACCTCGGACTCAGCTACACCGACATCGACGCCTACCTGGAAGGGCGCGACGTCGATGACGCCGCCGCGGAGCGCCTCGAGGGGAAATACCTCGCGTCGCGGCACAAGCGCACACTTCCGGTCGCCGTCGACGACCAGTGGTGGCGCTGATCGCTTACGCTGACTTCTCGTTCGTAACGCTTGCCCGCTTGTTCGCATCGAGAGCGGCGACGTCGTCGATGAGCTTGCGCGTCTGCGGATCGACAGAGGCCGGTTCCGGGAGCCGCGAGTTGTGGGCCTCGTGGTGCTGCTCGGCAACCCACCGGTCTTGAGCTCGCACCGTCGGGCCGTCCTCGTCGGACGACGCCCACCGTTCCAGATCGCTCTGGAATACCTTCTTCGCGCGGGACGGACGCTCCTGCCAGTCGAGAAGCCTGTCGCGGAACTCCGCGAGAACCGGCTCGAGTTCATAGCCGAACGTCGCCGATGCGCGCTTCATCTGCGCCAGCTGGTGAGCCGCCCAGTCGGCGGCCACGGACGTCCCCTTGATCGGGAGAAGGCGGACGTGGATGTCGGCCTGGCCGACAGCACGATCGGCGAGCACTTGCTCTTGCGGAGTGAGCGAGTTCCATACGGTGGCCTCGGTGGCCGCATCGATGAGCGCGGCGATCGCGGCGGCCCGCTGCTCTCGGTCGCGCTGCGCGACGAGCCGCTTGATGCCCGACTTGGCGACCACGGCGGCGACGAGCGCCGAGACGATCATCGCGATCGCAATGACCGCCGCAGTGAAGAGCACGGGCCGGGTGTCAGCGGCCGTCAGCCACTGAGTGAAGCTGTTCCACCATTCCATGCAGGCACGATAACCCGAGGCGCACCGCATTCCCGTGCGGCATGCCGCACATGGCCGATTCGCACTAGCCCAGTCTGAGGCACTCGACGGCGTCGTCGAAGGACCAGAACCGGCCGATTGAGACGAAACGTGATGCGCTCAGCCGATACCGTTTCGCCTCGAACCGCTCCCCGCCCGGCTCGATGACGCGTTCGACATGCCCGTAGACGTAGCCGTCGGGAGCCGTGACCCGCCAGAGATATTCGTTGACACGGAATGTGACAGCGCGACGTGCGCGGGTAGCGGTTGTCTGCATTTCTCTCCCATCGTCGTGGCCGGCCCCAGCTTCGTGTGGGAATCACGATAGGGGCGGCCACCGACAGTGGGAGATCAGCTGCGACCGGTGCCGTCCACGGCGTGCGGCTCGATCGCCGCGAGCTCGTCCTCGGTCAGCGGTCCCGCATCAAGAGCAGCGATGTTCTGCTCGAGCTGAGCGACCGACGAAGCCCCAATGAGCGCGGACGTCACGTTGGGCTGTCGAAGGATCCAGCTCAACGCCAGCTGGGCCAGGCTCTGACCGCGTGCTGCGGCGATGTCGTTGAGCGCTCGTGCTCGTTCGAGATATTCGTCGTCGATGCTGTCGGGAGTGAGGAAGTGGCCGACGGCCGCGCGGGAATCGGCCGGGATGCCGCCGCCGAGATAGCGGTCCGTCAGCAATCCCTGCGACAACGGGGAGAAGACGACGCAGCCGCTGCCGACTTCGTCCAGGACAGGGAAGAGCCCGCGTTCGACGTGCCGATTGAACATGCTGTACGAGGGCTGATGCAGCACGAGCGGCACGTTGTGCTCCGCGAGCGCGTGCGCGGCCGCTCGCGTCTGCGCGGGCGAGTAGTTCGAGATCCCGGCATAGAGCGCCTTGCCCTGCTTCACAGCTGACGCGAGGGCGCCCATCGTCTCTTCGATCGGCGTGTCCGGATCGGGCCGGTGGGAGTAGAACACGTCCACGTACTCCACGCCCAGCCGGCGGAGACTCTGATCGAGTGACGACAGCATGGCTTTCCGCGAGCCCCATTCGCCGTACGGTCCGGGCCACATGTAATAGCCCGCCTTCGACGAGATGATGAGTTCGTCGCGGTGAGCGCTCAGCTCCTCCTGGAGGATGCGGCCGAAGTTCGATTCGGCGCTGCCGGCGGGCGGCCCGTAATTGTTGGCGAGGTCGAAGTGCGTGATGCCGAGGTCGAACGCGCGCGTGACGATGTCACGCTGCGTGTCGAACGGCTTGCCGTGTCCGAAGTTGTGCCAGAGCCCGAGCGAGAGCGCCGGGAGTCGCAGGCCAGAGCGGCCGGCCCGACGATAGGTCATGCGCTCATAGCGGTCGTCAGCGGGAAGATGAGTCATGCCCGCCATGCTATCGGGAGCGCTCTCACCCGGAATCAATCACGGAAGGCGTACGTTGTAAAAGAGTGCGCGGCCGGCTGAGCGGCTGCGCTCGATGAAGGAGAATCAATGCAGACTTACGTTCTCGCCGGCGGTTGTTTCTGGTGCCTCGACGCCGTCTACCGAACGCTCAACGGGGTCACTGATGTGGTCTCCGGGTACACGGGCGGGCACACGGCAAGTCCCAGCTACGAGTCGGTGTGCGGAGGAGGCACGGGACACGCCGAAGCGGTCGCCGTCACGTTCGATCCGGAGGTGATCCCCGGAGAGATCATTCTCGACGCGTACTTCACCCTGCACGATCCGACACAGCTGAATCGTCAGGGAAACGACATCGGCGAGCAGTACCGCTCGACGATGTTCTACGCCGACGACGCGCAGAAGGCCGACTTCGAGGCTGCCCGCGATCGCGCGGCGGAATGGTGGGACGGCACAATCGTCACGACCATCGAGCCTCTGGGCGAGTTCCACCGCGCTGAGGAGTACCACCAGGACTTCTTCGCAAAGAACCCGGGGCAGGGCTACTGCAACGCTGTCGCCCTTCCGAAAGTCGTCAAGGTGCGCAACAAGTTCACCGAGTACGCCCGATGACTGGTCGTGCACAGACGCCCGATTCGAGCGTCTGTGCACGTATTCGCATCGTGCCGCTCCTGGAACCGCGCCCGCCCGCAAGACTCGGGTTTGGTTCCGGAGACGACTGATCCGGCACGAGCGTCGCCTCCGGAACCGCGCCCCACATTCGTCGGGGCGATGGACCGAGAGGAGCAATCATGGCTGATGCGATAACCGTCACGGGAATCGTCGCTACCGAACCGTCTGTGGTGACGACCTCGAGCACCGCGATCTGCAATTTCCGACTGGCGTCGAGTCTGCGCCGCTTCGACAAGAAGACCGGCGCCTGGACCGACTACGGCACGAACTGGTACTCCGTCGCGGCTTACCGCTATCTCGCCGACAACGTGTCCGCGAGCCTTCACAAGGGCGATCACGTCATCGTGATGGGGCGGCTGCGGGTTCGCGAATGGACAAACGGGGAGAGGAAAGGACTCGCCGTCGACATCGACGCCGATGCGATCGGTCATGACCTCGGCTGGGGGACGAGCGTGTACACCCGCCCGACGAAGGACGAGTCGGCAGAAGTCGCCACGACCGAGGGCGATGACCTCGAAATCGCAATCTCGAACGGAGAGCCGCTCGCCGACACTGTGCGCGACGGCGCCGAAACGCCGCGGCAGCCCGCATGGGATCCGTCACCGCTAGGCGCACCCGTCGTCGCGGACACGCCGTTCTGAGTCTCTAGAATCGGTTCCGGCGGGCGATCCCGCCGGAACCGGAGGTGCAGGTGGGAACCGCAGCCACGGTCCGCGCGGCGGGCCTCATGCTCGCTGTCGCGGCGTCACTCGTCCTGGCCGGCTGCTCCGAAGCGCACGACGCCGACCCCGTTCCACCCTCAGCCGAGCAAACAACACCGACCCCCACGTCGACCGAACTGTCCGCCGACGCGGACACCACGGAAGCACTCGCGTACTTCGACTCGGTCAACCGCGCGACACTCGACGCTCGACCTGACGCCCAGGGCCGCGCCATCATCGACGCGCTCGTCGATGCGGGGTTCGATCCGTCGGCGATGCAGCTGACGCAAGACAACTCGACGGTCGGGAACACGGCGGAGTCCATCCAGTTCTCCGTGCGCTGGAACGACGCGTGCCTTGTGGGGCAGAACGGACCGGCCGTGGACGGCTACCACTCCGTCGTCACGGACGTGCTCGCTGACGGCGGATGCCTCATCGGCACGACTCGCACGATCGATCGGTGAGTCACGCACGATTCCGCCTTGCGCGCGCCGCCGGGTAAGCTGGGAGGCAATATGGCCGAATACATTTACTCGATGGTCCGCGCCCGCAAGGCGGTCGGAGACAAGGTAATCCTCGACGACGTCACGATGGCGTTCCTGCCCGGCGCGAAGATCGGCGTCGTCGGCCCGAACGGCGCCGGTAAGTCGACGATCCTCAAGATCATGGCGGGTCTCGACACGCCGAGCAACGGCGAAGCGAAGCTGTCGCCTGGCTACAGCGTCGGCATCCTCATGCAGGAGCCGGAGCTGGACGAGTCGAAGACGGTCCTCGAGAACGTGCAAGAGGGTCTGGGCGACATCAAGAAGAAGGTCGACCGGTTCAACGAGATCTCGGCCGCGATGGCCGAGCCGGATGCCGACTTCGACGCGCTGCTCGCCGAGATGGGCACCCTTCAGGAGCAGATCGACGCCGCCGACGCGTGGGATCTCGACTCCCAGCTCGAGCAGGCGATGGACGCCCTGCGCTGCCCGCCGTCCGACGCTCAGGTCAGCGTGCTCTCCGGCGGCGAGAAGCGCCGCGTCGCCCTGTGCAAGCTCCTGCTGCAGAAGCCCGACCTGCTGCTTCTCGACGAGCCCACAAACCACCTCGACGCCGAGAGCGTGCTGTGGCTCGAGCAGCACCTGTCCAAGTACCCCGGCGCCGTCCTCGCCGTCACCCACGACCGGTACTTCCTCGACCACGTCGCCGAGTGGATCGCCGAGGTCGACCGCGGCCACCTCTACCCGTACGAAGGCAACTACTCGACCTACCTCGAGAAGAAGCAGGAGCGACTGCAGGTCCAGGGCAAGAAGGACGCGAAGCTCTCCAAGCGCCTCGCCGAGGAACTCGAATGGGTTCGCTCCAACGCGAAGGGCCGTCAGGCGAAGTCCAAGGCCCGACTGGCTCGTTACGAGGAGATGGCTGCCGAAGCGGAGAAGACGCGCAAACTCGACTTCGAGGAGATCCAGATCCCGGCCGGCCCTCGACTGGGCCAAGTGGTGATCGAGGCGAAGAACCTGCAGAAGGGCTTCGGCGACCGCACCCTCATCGACGGTCTCTCCTTCTCCCTCCCGCGCAACGGCATCGTCGGCGTCATCGGCCCGAACGGCGTCGGAAAGACAACGCTGTTCAAGACCATCGTCGGCCTTGAGCCGCTCGACGGCGGAGACCTCAGAGTCGGCGAGACCGTGAAGATCTCCTACGTCGACCAGTCCCGCACGGGAATCGACCCGAATAAGACGCTGTGGGAGGTCGTGTCCGACGGCCTCGACTACATCCACGTGGGCAACACCGAGATTCCCTCACGCGCGTACGTGTCGACGTTCGGCTTCAAGGGCCCCGACCAGCAGAAGCGCGCGGGAGTTCTCTCGGGCGGCGAGCGCAACCGGCTCAACCTCGCGCTCACGCTCAAGCAGGGCGGAAACCTCCTCCTGCTCGACGAGCCGACGAACGATCTGGACGTCGAGACGCTGTCAAGCCTTGAGAACGCGCTTCTCGAGTTCCCCGGCTGCGCCGTCGTCGTCACCCACGACCGGTGGTTCCTCGACCGCATCGCGACGCACATCCTCGCGTACGAGGGCACCGAGGAGGACCCCGCGAACTGGTACTGGTTCGAGGGCAACTTCGAAGCGTACGAGCAGAACAAGATCGAACGTCTCGGACCGGATGCCGCCAAGCCGCACCGTTCGGCGTACCGCAAGCTGACGCGCGACTGATGCGAGTCCACGTTCCCATCCACTTGCGCTGGGGCGATCTGGACGCGTACAACCACGTCAACAACGTCGAGCTCATGCGCGTCTTCGAAGAGGCTCGCGTGCGCGCCTTCTGGCGCAGCGACGACGAGGGCGGGGACGTGGACCAGGGCATGGCCCTGATCGAGGCGGAGGTCGGCTCGGACACGATGACGCTCATCGCGAGGCACGAAGTCGAGTACGTCGCTCCCATTCCGTACCAGCGCGGGCCGCTGGACGTGCGCATGTGGATCGGCGCGCTCGGCGGGGCGAGCCTCGACGTCTGCTACGAGGTGTATCCCGACCGGGAATCCGATCTGCTCTTCGCTCGCGCCTCGAGCACGATCGTGCTCGTGGATGCCGCCAGCGGGAAGCCGAGGCGCATCACGGCGCGAGAGCGCGAGGCGTGGCAGCGGTACCTCGAAGAGCCGGTGCCGTTCACGCGCAAGCGCTGAGCGGCGGCTACGACCGCGGGACCCGCACCATGCCCTCTTGCGCGACGCTCGCGACGAGAGCGCCGTCGCGCGTGTAGAACCGCGCTTGGGCGAGACCGCGACCGCCCGTCGCGCTCGGCGAGTCCTGCACGTACAGCAGCCATTCGTCGGCCCGGGCGGGACGATGCCACCACATGGCGTGGTCGAGACTGGCCACTTTGAGGCCCGCGTCGAGCCAGCTGAGCCCGTGCCGGCGCAAGACCGGCTCGAGAACCGCGTAGTCGCTCGCGTAGGCGATCGCGGCCTGGTGAAGGCCGCGGTCGTCGGGCAGCGCGCTCTTCGCGCGCATCCACACCGCTTGAGAGGACGCCGCCTCGTCGGCCGCGTGGAAGTAGACCGGCTCCGAGACGTGCCGGATCTCGAACGCACGGTCGGCCGCCCACGCGCGGGCGCGGGGATCGCTGATGTGATCGAGCAGGTCGGTGTCGCTCGGCAGCTCCTCGGGGCCCGGCACATCCGGCATCGGAAGCTGGTGATCCACCCCCTCGTCATCGTTCTGGAACGACGCGATCATCGAGAAGATGGGCACGCCGTTCTGGTACGCCTGGGCGCGGCGCGCCATGAACGAGCGACCGTCGTGGATGCGGTCGACGGAGAACGTTATCGGCAGTCGCACGTCGCCGGCGCGGAGAAAGTAGCCGTGCATCGAGTGAATGAAGCGGTCATCGGGAACTGTGCGCTTCGCGGCGACGATGCACTGCGCGAGCACCTGGCCGCCGAAGACGCGGCCGTGCGGCATCCACTGGGAGGGACCCGTGTAGATGTCCTCCGCGGTTCTCGCGCCCGTATCGGTGAGGTCGAGAGCCTCCAGCAGGGACACAACCGGGTCAGTCATGAGCGCTCCTTCTCCTCGGCCCGACGGGAGGGGCCGTCAGCTAGTTTAGAAGCAGATGAACCTCTCTTTCTCCCTCAGCGACAATCAGGCGGTATCCGACCTGAACGTGTACGTCTCGCGCGCCAAGCACGTGGACCCGGACGCGATTCGTCTGATCGCGACCCGTGGCGTGCTCGCGGTGTACGCGCCCGTGTTGTACGCGCGCGGTCTGCTCGACGCGAGCCCGACCGTCCTCGGTCTGCGCACGTTCGCCGAGACGAGCGGCGCCGATTTCGATCGGACGGTGACTCCGGCGGCGATCAGCGACCGGATTGCCGCGCTCGCGCCGGTCGACGAACCGCGCCTCCAGGTTCCGCCGAACGACGTGCAGGTCGCCTGGGCGGGAATCGCGCCGCCGCGCGGCGGCTGGGCGCGTGCGACGGACGTCGAGTCGGACGTGCTGTCGGATGCCGCTCGCTCCGGCGCTGCGGAGATTGCGGCGGCGCTGCCGGCGAGCCCCGGAGACCCGGTTGTGCAGCGCATCCGCTCGGACGTGTGGGCGCGCCCGCTCGAGCACCCGGAGGACATTCCCTCGGGTGCGGCGTTCGCCGCCGAGAGCCTCGGCTTCCTGCACGGGCCCGAACGCCTCGCCGTCTTCCGCAGCGGACCGTGGCTCCGGCTCACCTCACGCCGCGGCCACGTGCTCGTGAAGCAGCGCTGATCACCGGGATTCGGCGACGAGGCTGCGACCGATCGTGAGCCCCGTGAACAGGCAGCCGCCGAGGAACGTGCCCTCGAGCGAACGATAGCCGTGCACGCCTCCGCCGCCGAAGCCGGCCGCCTCGCCGGCCGCGTACAGGCCGGGAACGGGCGCGCCGGCAAGATCGAGGACGCGGCCGGACAAGTCGGTCTGCAGGCCGCCGAGCGTCTTGCGGGTGAGCAGGTGGAGCTTGACGGCGATGAGCGGCCCCGCTTTCGGATCGAGGAGCCTGTGCGGGCTCGCGACCCGGATGAGCTTGTCGCCGCGATAGGCCCGCGCGCCGCGCACCTCCGTGAGCTGGGCGTCCTTGCCGAAGCCGTTGTCGAGCTCGCGATCACGCCAGACGATCTCATCGCGCACTCGAGCGGTGTCGAGCACACCCGGCTCCGAGAGCGCCGTCATGCCCGCGAGCAGCTCGTCGAGCGTGTCGGCGACGACGAAATCGGCCCCGTGCCGCTTGAACGCTTCAACGGGTGCAGGTGCGCCCGGCAGCACGCGGCTGAGCAGCATCCGAACGTCCTTGCCGGTCAGGTCGGGGTTCTGCTCGCTGCCGGAGAGCGCGAACTCCTTCTCGATGATCTTCTGCGTGAGCACGAACCAGGAGTGGTCGAAACCGGCTCGCGTGAGGTGCGCGAGGGTGCCGAGGGTGTCGAAGCCGGGGAACAGGGGAGCGGGCAGTCGTCTGCCCGTGGGGTCGAGCCAGAGCGAGGAGGGCCCCGGCAGGATGCGGATCCCGTGCGCGGGCCAGACGGGAGACCAGTTCTCGATGCCCTCGGTGTAGTGCCACATGCGGTCCGCGTTGACGACGCGACCTCCCGCGGCGGATGCGATGCCGATGCCGCGTCCGTCGACGTGGGCGGGGACCCCGGTGAGCATCCGCTCGGGCGCGGGGCCGAGCCTCTCTGGCCAGTTCTCGCGGACCAGCTCAGGATTGCCGCCGATGCCGCCGGTCGCCATGACGACAGCGTCGGCGGCGATCTCGAACGGCGCGTCCTCGTCGCGTGAGCTCGGCACCCCGCGCGGCACCGCATCGGGCGTCAGCACGGCGCCGCGCACGCCCGTGACCCTGCCATCCGTCACGATGAGGTCGTCGACGCGGTGCCGGTGAAGGAGCGCGAGCCTTCCGGCATCCTGAGCAGCCGTCACACGACGGATGAAGGGTGCGAGGACTCCCGGCCCGGTGCCCCACGTGATGTGGAAGCGCGGCACCGAGTTCCCGTGCCCGAACGCGGCGCCCGCCCCGCGCTCCGCCCAACCCACGACGGGGAAGAAACTCACGCCCTGCTCCCGCAGCCACGACCGCTTCTCGCCCGCGGCGAAGTCGACGTAGGCGCGCGCCCAACGCTCTGCCCACGCGTCCTCCTCGCGGTCGAATCCCGCGGTGCCCTGCCAGTCCTGCCACGCCAGCTCGACGCTGTCGGCGATGCCCATGCGACGCTGCTCGGGGGAGTCGACGAGGAACAGTCCGCCGAAGGACCACCACGCCTGACCGCCGAGGGAGGCCGCCGGCTCCTGGTCGAGAACGGCGACGCTGCGGCCCGCGTCGGCCAGTTCAGCGGCGGCGACGAGACCGGAGAGGCCGGCGCCGACGACAACGGCGTCGTAGCGCGAGTGGGGCATGCGGTGGCTCCTTCGTCACGGGCGCAGGCTCACTCCTCGAAGGTGTTCACCAGCGCGTGGGCTGACCTCTCAAAATAGTCCCACAGTGTCGCCTCGTGCATCGGTGAAAGGCCGAGAGCGTCGACGGCGGCGCGCATGTGGGCGAGCCAGCGGTCGCGTGCGTCGGGGTTGACCTTGTAGGGAACGTGCCGCATCCGCAGGCGCGGGTGCCCACGAGTCTCGCTGTACGTGGTCGGACCGCCCCAGTACTGCTCCAGGAACAGCCGCAGCCGGTCGGCAGCGGGCCCGAGGTCCTCCTCCGGGTACATCGCGGTGAGCACCGGATCGGCGGCGACGCCCTTGTAGAACTCGGTCACGAGCTTGTCGAAGGTCGCGTGACCGCCGACCTCCTCGTAGAAGCTGACGGCGACGGCGTCGGTCATGCGGTTCCCTTCGGTTTGCGCTTGGGCTTGAGACGGCCGAGGCGCGGCGCCTCGTTCACCGTGATGGGCTTCGTCTTCGGCGGCCGGGCGCCGCCGACGCTGCCTGCGCCCTCCCAGCCCTCGAGGATGACGGTCTCGAGCGACGGCGACTGCACGGCGAGCTCGTCGAGCGTGATCTTCAGCCGCTGGCGCAGCTCACGGCCCACGTCGTCCTTCGATGACGTGCGCGTCTTGGCGACCAGCCGCAGCACGATCGCGTCCTCCGACACCGACTCGATTCCCCACAGCTCGGGAGCGTCGAGAAAGTGCGTGCGCCACTTCGCCTCATGAGAAAGCGCGACAGCCGTCTCGAGAAGTCGCTCGCGGACGGTGTCGAGGTCGGCGTCGTACGGCACGGCGAGGTCGATGATCAGTCGGGACCAGCCCTGCGACATGTTGCCGACGCGGAGGATCTCCCCGTTGCGCACGAACCACAGCACGCCGTTGACGTCCCGGATCTGGGTGATGCGGATGCCGACGCGCTCGACGACGCCCGTCGCGGAGCCCACGTCCACGACATCGCCGACGCCGAGCTGGTCCTCGATGACCATGAAGATGCCGTTGAGCACGTCCTTCACGATGTTCTGGGCGCCGAAGCCGAGGCCGGCACCGACGGCGGCCGAGAGCAGGGCGAACGAGCTCAGGATGCCGGGGGACACCGCGTGGATGATGAGCAGCACCGCGATGACGACGATGACGACGTTGACGATGTTGGTGAGCACCGAGCCGAGAGTTCTCGTGCGCTGCACAACACGCACCGCGGCGAGCGGGGAGGCGGCGAGCGCCTGCGTGTCGTCGACGCCGTGGCCCTTCTTCACACCGCTGACGATGCTCAACACGCCGCGGTGGATGATCACGTGCAGCGCCCACGTGACAAGAACCGCGCAGACGATGATGAGCACGACGTGCACGAGAACGCCGAGCGGCGAATCGAAGAAGTCCGCGACGCTTTTCCAGAAGGCTGACACGAGTGCGAGTGTATCCGTGAGAGGTTCGCGGTTGCTGTGACACGGTGCCGGCCCGCCGCTCGAGGCGGGCCGGCACCGTCACGCCCGTCAGGGCGTGTCGCGTGCCTGTGCGGCGAGAGCGCGCTCCACGCCCGCGAGGTTCTCCACGACGAGCCGTCGCAGCGCCGCCGGCTCCTCATGAGCGTCGAGCCATGCGCGCGTGGCATCGCGCAGAGCCTCGTTCGCGATCGGAGAGGGATAGAAGCCGACGGCGACGTACTCCGCGATCTTGTAGGTGCGGCTGTTCCAGATGTCGAGAACGGACTGGAAGTAGCGCTCGATGTACGGCTCGAGAATCTCGGAGTCCGTCGCCCGCAGGAACCCGAGCGACGTGCTGCGCACGATCGTGTTCGGCAGGGCGTCCTGATCGAGAACTGACGCCCACGCGGCCTGCTTGCCCTCCGCGGTGGGGATCGCGGCGCGAGCGTGGGCGGCGGACTGCTGGCCGCTTGCCGTATTGTCCGACGCGAGCGCCTGCTCGATCTCGTCGTCTCCCGCGCGACCGCCCGCGACGAGAGCGATGAGAAGCTCCCAGCCGAGATCGGTGTCCACGTCCAGGCCCTCGAGCGGGAACCGTCCTTCGCGCAGGCCCTGCACGGAGTCGAGCTGCTCAGGGGTCTCCGCGACGGCGGCGAAGAACTTCACGAACTGGAACTGCGCGTCGCTTGCCGGCTCGGCGTCGTTCGCGAGCTGCCACAACGCGTCCGCGACGCGCTGGAGCGTCGCGCGCTGGCGCGAGGGCGACACGTAGTGCGAGGCGGCGAGCACGAGCTGGTTGAGCGTCGTGCGCAGCGTCGTCGACTCCGTCTCGGTCGCGATGTTGTTGAGGACGAGGTCGACGTAGTCGCTCGCGGGCGTCTCGGCGTCGCGGGTCGAATCCCACGCGGATCCCCACACCAGCGCGCGGGCGAGCGGGCTCTCGATGCTCGACAGGTGCTCGATCGCGACGCGGAGCGACTGCTCGTCGAGCCGGATCTTGGCGTAGGCGAGATCGTCGTCGTTCACGAGGACGAGATCCGGGCGCGTCGCGCCGATCGCCTCGGCGACCGCCGTGCGCTCACCGTCGACGTCGAGCTCGAAACGCTTGTCGCGGACGAGTCGGCCCTCGTGGAGGTTGTAGAAGCCGATGGCGAGACGGTGCGGACGAAGCGTCGGGTAGTCCTCCGCCGCGGTCTGCACGACGTCGAAGGACGTGATCGTGCCTTCCGCGTCGGTGCCGATCTCGGGTCGGAGCGTGTTGACGCCGGCGGTCTCGAGCCAGAGCTTCGACCAGCTGGCGAGCTCACGGCCGCTCGTGGCCTCCAGCTCGGCGAGAAGGTCGGAAAGCTCGGTGTTGCCGTACGCGTGCTTCTTGAAGTACTGGGAGACCCCGGCGAAGAACGCCTCCTCGCCGACCCAGGCGACGAGCTGTTTGAGAACCGATCCGCCCTTCGCGTAGGTGATGCCGTCGAAGTTGACCTGCACGTCCTCGAGGTCCCGGATCGTCGCGACGACCGGGTGCGTCGACGGCAGCTGGTCCTGCTTGTACGCCCAGCTCTTCTCCATCGCCTGGAACGTGGTCCACGCCTGCGACCATTCCGTTGCCTCGGCCGTGGAGATCGTCGACGCCCACTCGGCGAACGACTCGTTGAGCCACAGGTCGTTCCACCACTTCATCGTGACGAGGTCGCCGAACCACATGTGCGCGAGCTCGTGCAGGATCGTGACGACGCGGCGCTCCTTGATGGCATCCGTCACCTTGGAGCGGAACACGTACGTCTCGGTGAAGGTGACCGCGCCCGCGTTCTCCATGGCGCCGGCGTTGAACTCCGGCACGAAGAGCTGGTCGTACTTCTCGAACGGGTACGCGTAGTCGAACTTCTCCTCGTAGTAGGCGAAGCCCTCACGCGTCTTCTCGAAGATGTAGTCCGCATCGAGATACTCGAACAGGCTCTTGCGCGCGAACACGCCAAGCGGAATCGTGCGGCCGTCCCTGCTCGTGAGCTCGCTGCGCACGACTTCGTAGGGCCCCGCGACGATCGCGGTGATGTAGCTCGAGATGACGGGAGTCGGCTCAAAGCGCCACGTCGCGGCATCCTGACCCTCGGCCACGGGATCGGGAGTGGGAGAGTTCGACACGACCTGCCATTCGGCGGGGGCGGTGATCGTGAACTGGAACGTGGCCTTGAGATCGGGCTGCTCGAACACCGCGAAGACGCGGCGCGAGTCGGGAACCTCGAACTGGCTGTACAAGTACACCTCGCCGTCGACGGGATCGACGAAGCGGTGAAGCCCCTCACCCGTGTTGGTGTAGCGCATGTCGGCGTCGACGACGAGCTCGTTCTCGGCGGCGAGACCCTCCAGCTGGATGCGGGCGCCGTCGGCGACTTGCGCGGGATCGAGCTCGCGACCGTTCAGCGTGACGGCGTGCACCCGGTAGGTGATCGCGTCGATGAAGCTCGAGGCGCCCTCGCTCGCCGTGAACCGCACGGTCGTCGTGCTGCGGAAGGTCTCGGCGCCCTGTGTGAGGTCGAGCGCGACCGCGTAGCTCTGCGTCGCGATCAGGTTCTTGCGCTCTTGCGCCTCGACCCGAGTGAGGTTCTCTCCTGGCACGTCTTGCTCCTATCGACATCGTGGATCGTGTCCAACGACCCAGCGTAGCGCCGCGCTCTCTGCCGTAGGGTGAAACCATGAGCAGCTCTTCCGACACAACGACCGTTGACTTCTGGTTCGACCCCTCGTGCCCGTGGGCGTGGATGACCTCGCGCTGGGTCGACGAGGTCGCACAGCACCGCAGCCTCGACGTGACCTGGCACATCATGAGCCTCGCCGTCCTCAACGAGGACACCGACGTCAGCGACGACTACCGTGCGTTCTTCCCGCGCGCTCTGCGCTACACGCGTCTCGTCGCCGCCGCAGCCGAACTGCACGGCCAGGGGATCGTGAAACCGCTGTACGACGCGCTCGGCACGCGCATCCACCCGGGCGGCAGCACGAACGCCGACGCGGTCATCGCCGGCGCCCTCGAGGAGGTCGGGCTGCCCGCCGACTTCGCGCGCTACTCCGAGAGCGACGAGTACGACGAGCAGATGCGGGCCTCGCACTTCGACGGCATCAACCGAGTCGGGCAAGACGTCGGCACGCCCGTGATCGCCGTGAACGGCGTCGCGTTCTTCGGTCCCGTGATCTCCCCGGCCCCGAAGGGCGAGCAGGCGCTCACCCTGTGGGACGGCGTCGTCGCGGCGGCCTCGTACCCGGGATTCTTCGAGCTCAAGCGCTCGCGCACGGTCGGCCCGCAGTTCGACTGACGGCAGGATAGGACCATGCGCATTCACATCGCCACCGACCACGCCGGCCTCGAGTTCAGCCGCAAGCTGCAGGACTACCTGCGTGACAAGGGGCACGAGGTCATCGACCACGGTCCGAGCGAGTACGACCCGCTCGACGACTATCCCGCGTTCTGCATCAACGCCGCGCACGCGGTCGTCGTCGATCAGACCGCGGGCGTCGAGGCGCTCGGCGTCGTCTTCGGCGGCTCGGGAAACGGCGAGCAGATCGCGGCGAACAAGGTCAAGGGCGCCCGCGCGGCGCTCGTGTGGAACACCTCGACAGCCGAACTCGCGCGCGACCACAACGACGCGAACGTGATCTCGATCGGGGCGCGCCAGCACAGCTACGAGGACGTGCTCTCCTTCATCGACACGTTCATCGCCCACCCGTTCAGCGGGGACGAGCGGCACGCTCGCCGCATCGCCCAGCTCGCCGAGTACGAGCAGACCGGCGACATCGCCGGAAAGGTCATCGATCACTGATGCCCGAGGGCCACTCCGTCCACCGCATCGCCCGGCAGTTCGAGCACAACTTCGCGGGCCGTCGCGTGGCGGCATCCTCACCGCAGGGTCGATTCGTCGAGGGCGCCGCGCTGCTCGACGGGCGCACGCTCGAGCGCGTCTTCGCCGTCGGCAAGCAGATGTTCGCCGACTTCGGCGATGACGTGTGGCTGCGCGTGCACTTGGGCATCTACGGGGCGTGGGACTTCGCGGGCGAGATCTCCGTCGATCCGACGATCGCGTCGGCGAACGGTCGCATGGGACAGACGAACCAGCACGGCACCGACATGGCGCTCACCGTGCTCGATGAGGCGGGGGAGAACTCGCTTGCGAGCATCGGGGCGCCGCGGCGAGCGCGCGTGCGCATGTCGGAGCAGACGAAGGGCGACACCGACGTCGAGTGGGACCGCTTCCCGCCCGAGCCCGTCGGGGCCGTGCGACTTCGTCTGCTGACCGAGCACACGGTCGCGGACCTGCGCGGGCCGACGGCCTGCGAGATCCGCGACGGGCGCCAGGTGCAGCAGGTCATCGACAAGCTCGGCCCCGATCCGGCGCATGACGACAGCGCGGAGGCGGAGGAGCGCTTCGTGCAGACGGTGCGCAAGAAGCAGACGCCGATCGGGCTCCTGCTCATGGACCAGAGCGTCGTGAGCGGCATCGGCAACGTGTACCGCGCGGAGCTGCTGTATCGCGCGCGACTCGACCCGCACACCCCCGGGCGCGACGTGCCCGAGGAGCTCGTGCGCGAGCTCTGGCGGGATTGGGTGCGACTGCTGCGCATCGGCATCGAGACAGGGCAGATGATGACGATGGACGGGCTCACGGGCGAGGACTACGCGAAGGCGATGGCCAACCGCGCCGACCGGCACTGGGTGTACAAGCGCGAAGGGCTGCCGTGCCGCGTGTGCGGAACCAACATCGTGCTCGAGGAGATGGGCAACCGCAAGCTCTACTGGTGCCCCGGATGCCAGCTCTAGGAGCCGACGCATGAGCGAGTTCCGCTTGAGCGCGGCGACCCCGGGCTCGGGCGCCGTGCGCACGCTTCTGAACGCCCGGCTGGCCGGCGAGGACGCGCTCGTCGACATCGAGATGACGGATGCCGCCATCACGGCGATCCGCCCGGCGCGGTTCGCCGCGACGCGCGGCGAAGCGACCGACCTCGACGGGCGCGTCGTCGTCCCGGGCCTGTGGGACCATCACGTCCACTTCACGATGTGGTCGATCGCGAGCACGCGCGTCGACGTGTCCGGAGCGACATCGCCTGCTCAAGCGGCGCGCATCGTGCAATCGGCGGCCGCCGATGCGGAACTCGTCGTGGGCGTCGGCTTCCGGGACGCGCTGTGGGCGGAAGTCCCCAGCGCGGAGGTCCTCGACGTGGCGCTCGGGGAGCGGCCCACCGTGCTCGTCTCGGCCGACCTGCACTCCACGTGGCTGAACTCCGCCGCGATGTGGCGTTTCAACGTAGACCCGGGCTTTGGCGGCCTGCTGAGGGAAGAGGACGCCTTCCGGGTGCAGAAGCTTCTCGACGAAGTTCCCGACTACGTCTCCGACCGGTGGGCGAGCGAAGCGGCCGACGCCGCGGCCGCCCGCGGTGTGGTGGGCATCACGGACATGGAGATGACCTGGAACCGCGACGTGTGGGCGCGACGCGCTCAAGCCGGCGCGACACAGCTGCGCGTCCGCTTCGGGATCTACAGCCAGGATCTCGAGCGCGCCGTCGCCGAGCGGATGCACACAGGACAGCTCATCCCGCATGCCCACGGGCTCGTGAGCGTCGGACCGTTCAAAGTCATCACCGACGGCTCGCTCAACACGCGAACGGCATACTGCGACGACGCGTACGCCGGCGTCAGCGGACCGTCGGCCACCGGCATCCTGAACGTCTCGTCCGAACGGCTCCACGCTCTCATGAGCCGGGCGACGGCCGCGGGGCTCGACTGCGCCGTGCACGCGATCGGCGACCGAGCGATCGGGCTGGCTCTCGACGCGTTCCGCGACACGGGCGCCAGGGGGAGCATCGAGCACGCCCAGCTTGTGCGCCCCGATGATGTGCAGCGCATGCGCGAGCTCGGCGTGACGGCGAGCGTTCAGCCTGAGCATGCGATGGACGATCGCGACATCGCTGACCGCGAATGGCCCGGACGCACCGGCCGCGCATTCCAGTTGCGTAGCTTCCTCGACGCGGGCGTTCCCCTCGCCCTCGGTTCTGACGCGCCCGTCGCTCCGCTTGATCCGTGGACCGGCATCGCCTCCGCCGTCACGCGCAGCAGGGACGGCAGGCAGCCGTGGCACCCGGAGCAGCGCATCACGGCGCGCGAGGCACTCGCGGCATCCACGCGGCTCGGCCGGATCGCCCCGCAGCAGGGCGACCTGGCGGACCTTGCGATCCTCGACAACGATCCGTTGCGCACGCCGGCGGAATCGTTGCGCACGATGCCGGTGTCCGGGACACTGCTCGGCGGACGCTGGACGCACAGCACCCTCTGAACGAGAGAGGCAGCCAACGCGAACGGGGCCCGGATCGCTCCGGGCCCCGCATGCGTGTCGAGAGGATTACTTCGCGATGTGCGCGAGAAGCAGCCAGCGGTCCTTCTCGAGTCCGCGGACGATCTCGATCGCGATGTCCTGGCTGTTCAAGTCCACCTCGTCGAGGCCGTCGACGGCGGTGCGGGCCGTCGTGATGGCGGCATCGAGCATGGCCACGACCTCGGGAATGCTGTTCTCGGACTGCTGGAAGCCCGCGCTCAGCTCCGGGACCGTCGTCTTCGATGCCACCGTCGACAGGCGGGAGTCCACGGGGAGCCCGAGAGCGACGACGCGCTCGGCGGCGAGATCCGCCCAGCCCTGCACGTCGGCGACGACGGTGTCGAGAAGCTCGTGCACGCCGATGAAGTTCGCGCCGCGCAAGTGCCAGTGCGCCTGCTTCCCATTGACGACGATCGCCTCGAGGTCCACGACGAGTGGCGAAAGGAACTGAGCCGTGCCCGAAGCGACGTCGGGGTTGACGTTGGTGAGTGTTTCGGTCTGAGACGTTGTCATATTGATCCTCTTCTCTCGGTGATTACAACGCTACTGTCCGCGCCGAATTCCGCAAGCAAGCGAAGCCTGCACTCAGTAAGCCCCCACTCACCTCAACGCCGAGACGCTGCGCGCCACCGCTCGCAGCTCGCGCACCCGCTTCTCGTAGCTTGCGGCGATCACGATCAGGATGACGCCTCCCGCGCCCGCCCACAGCCACCACGGCGTCGCATGGTAGGCGACGGAGATCCAGGGCCACAAATGGGCGAGCCCGTGGACGATGAGCACTCCCGCCCCGAGGACGACGGGCGCCTGCAGGCGTGCGAACACGCCCCCGACGAGAACCGCGAGGGCGACGACACCGAGCCCGACAAGGCGCCACAGCACCCCGTCGACGAGGTCAAGGGCCAGTGACGGCAGGAGAAGCACCGCGAGCCCCGCGCCGAGGTGGCGCCATGAGCGCTGCGTGCGATCCGCCTGCAGGCGAAGGACGCCGCCGACTATCGCGCCGACCGCGACCGGGACGGTCACCGCCTCGATTGGATCGAGTCCGCCCGCCATCGCGCCGATGCACAGGAAGGCCGTCGATCCCGCCGACGTCCAGCGCACTGCGACGGCGCGAGGCGCGAGCCTTGGCGTCGAGGCCGCGACGAAGTAGGCGATGATCGCGCAGCCGACGAGCGAGAGCCGCCACACGGGGACCTCGGAAACGGCGGCGAGGTTCGCGAGGGGAATCCCGATGACGGCGGGAGCGCTCGCGACCGCGATCTGGCCCAGCACGGCCGGTGTGTGCGACTTCGTGCGCCACAGGATGCCGCCGACGGTGAGCGCGACGGCGACGGGCACAAGCCACGCCTCGATCGGCACGGCCGGCGCGCTGTGGCTGATGAGCCGGAACGCCTGCGTGCAGCCCGCTATCGCCGCGATCGCGAGACCAGCGGACCACAGCCACAGTGCCGCTCGAATTCCTCGCCACAGCGACGCCAGCGCCGGCGCGCCGAGGGCGAGCGCGACACCGATCGCCACGAGCACGGCCGGGCGCCAGAGCGTGCCGGATGCCGCGACCGCGATGCTCGGTATCGCGGCGATTCCGATAGCGACGATGGCGAGCATGTTGCGTCCGCTCGGCACTTCGGTCTCCCGCACCGGCTGCCGCCACGCGATGAGCGCGAGGATGAGCCCGAGAAGCGCGGCGAGCGGGAGACTGTACACCTCGATGAGTTCGACGCCGTGCTGTGCAAGAAGCAGCCATAGCGCCGCGGCGAGCCACGGCGGCGATACCCACGCGACGTGGCGCCTCAGACTCGTGCCGCTCACGAGATCGCCCTCGCCGGCCGCGAACAGCAGCGGAATGAGACCGAGGAAGAACAGGTTGAGCGGACCGAAATCGCTCGTCGTGAGCGCCGAAGGGACGGTGACGACCGCCGTGAGCGCGATAGCGGCATCCCAGCACAAACGCGCCGGGTGGCTTCGCGGGTCTCCCGTCGGCGCGAAGTGGTCCCCTCGGAAGAGGACGAGGCCGAGGCCCGCGAGAACCAGGGAGAGGCCCGCTGTGATGAGCTCTGGTGCGCCCCAGACGCTCGGGCCGAATACCCGCCAGCTCTCGACCGCGAGCAGGATCGCGGTCGGGGGAACGAGCGCCGCTGTGACGTATCGTCCGACGCGCTCTCTCGCGCCTGGCGTGATGTGCCAGGCGATCTGCGCGAGAAGCACAGCCGCGAGTCCGGCGAGGTAGGGCGCCGGGTCGCCGATTCGGCCGGCCGTCAACTCGATCATCCCCAACACTGCGGAGATCCCGCCGATCACCGCCATCACGGAACAGTCCGGCGCGGGCAGCCGGGTCAGCAGGATGGCGGCGAGGGCGACCGTCGTGGCTGCGGCGAGCACGAGGGTGAGAGCCGGAAGGGCACCGCCCCCGCCGCCGACCAGGGTGCCGATCCAGACGGGCGCCCATCGCGCGGTCACGAGCACGACCGTCACGAGCACGGCCGTCACAATGGGACCGGTCGCGAGCCGATCGGCGAGCTTGACGCGGGCGGGCATGCTCAGCCGGAAGGTCGTGAGGGCGCCGATCGCCACGATTGCCGCGAACGGCCAGGCGCCTGAGCTGTTGGCTCCGAGAACATACGACAGGAGCGACGCTCCGATGACGATGATCGCGAGCACGATGCGGCGGCCGCGGCGTGGCCGCAGCAGGGCGAACAGGGCGGTGGAAGCGATTGTCAGGCCAGCGAGGACGGCTGTGCTGCCAAGGGGGATCGGGATGATCACCGCCCACACGGCGATCGCCAGCGCTCCGGTGCCGAGGGGGAGCCAGCCGAGACGACGAAGCAGGCCTCTCAGGGCGAGCGTCGACGCGATGGCGATCGTGAGGCACGCGAGAGTGATCGGCGGTGCGTACTCCAGTTGCGGAAGCACAGGCTGAACGGACGCGAGGGCCGGGAGCGAGAAGTTCGTGATCGCGACGCGCGCGACGGCTTCGACCGCCGCGGTGCCGAGCGCCGGAATCGCGACGAGCCCGCAGACGGCGAGAACGACGTCGGAAGCCACGCGCATTCCGGCGCCGCTCGCCGTCGCCCTCGAGAGCCGGGCGACGGCCGCGAGGAGGATGGCGAAGGCGGCGGTCAGCGTACTCGGCACGATGAGCTGAGCGGCGATCGAGGACATGTGCACGGTCGGCGCGGTTGCGGCTCCGGCAAGGGCGAGCCCGATTCCGACGCCGGCTGACGTCTTCCACGCGCCGAGACGCTGCGTCGTCGTCAACGGCGGCGCAGCGGCCTGCGGCTGGGGGGTGAGCGTCACAAGCTCGGGATCCGCTCGCCGTGGCGCTGTCGCGACGGGTGAGTACCACAAGTGCGCCGTGAACACTGCCGCGGTGGCGAGGAACGCGATGGTCGTGCCCCACTGAAGGCTTGGCCATGACGCTGTGGCGAACGGCAAGGCGAGGACCGAGCTGACCGCGGCGAGCGTGCGCGCCGTGACCATCTCCGGGCGGTGTCGACGCAGGAGCGGCCAGGCGAGCGCGAGAACGGAGACCGCGAGGAACCCCGTCCAGGAGCGCGACGCCGCCGCCCCGTGGGGGAAGAGGGAGACGCCCGCGGAGAACGCGGCGCCGGCTCCCAGCATGATTCCGGTGACGGCGTAGCTGCGCACGTGCGTGAGCACTCGGGCGGCGACGAGCACGGCGGTGAGCAGCGCGAGGCTCAGCGCCGCGTATGGCCAGGGGGGCATGGCCGAGGAGCCGAAGACGTCGTTGGCGCGCACGATCCACACGTCGAGTACGAGGAACACGGTCCCCACGACGCCGACGCCTTCCGCTGTCGCCGTGTAGCTGCGGCGGGCGAGCAGCCACGTCGCGGCGATGATTGCGAGCCCGAGCGCCGCGGTCAGGACGGAACGGATGGCGAGGGACGCGATGAGGTACGCGACGACGAGGAAGAAGATCGCGGCGACCGAGACGAGAACCACGCCGACCGTGAGGAGCAGGATCTGGACGGTGGAGCGTCGCGGGCGCGCGGGCTCCTGCCGGGCCGGGGCGGGAACCGCCGAGGGCGTCGGCACGGGCAGCGGGGGAGCGGGGCTCGCGGCCGCTGGTCGCTCATTCGGCGTGGCGCGGGAAGCCTCGTGCCAGGACTGCCGGTCGCGCATGCGGGAGAGGATCTGCTGGCGAGACTCCTCCGCGTCGACGAGGCGCCGCGACGCTGCGAACAGCTCGGCCGCCTCCGGAGCATTCAGGTCGAGGTCGCAGGCGGGGCAGACGGTTCCGCGCAGCGGTGCGAAGCAGGCCGGGCACAACCGGGTGTCGACGAACGCCCACGGTGAACTCGGCCAGTTGCGGCCGGGGTGCCCTCGAAAAGCCATGACTCCACTATGGCGGAACCGGACGCGTGTACGGCCTACGGCGCGACCGATGTGGGCGGTGCGGGCTGTGGACGACAGTCGGGACTAGGGTGTGGGCATGACTGTCGCCGACTCCTCCTCTGTCATCTCGCTCCCTGACCGGGCGGCCCCCGACCTCCACGAGAGCTCGTTCGTGGCATCCGGTGCACGCATCATCGGCGCGGTGACCCTCGCCGAGCAGTCGAGCGTCTGGTATAACGCGGTGCTTCGCGGAGACTCGGATTCGATCACGCTCGGCGCGCGCAGCAACATTCAGGACGGTGTGGCCGTGCATGTGGATGCGGGCTCGCCCGTCGTGATCGGCAGCGACGTGTCTGTCGGGCACAACGCCGTCGTGCACGGCTGCACGATCGGCGACACGGTTCTCGTCGGCATGGGCGCGGTCGTGCTGAGCGGCGCCGTGATCGGTGACGAGTGCCTCATCGCAGGGGGCGCCGTCGTGCTCGGCGGCATGGAAGTTCCGCCTCGGTCGCTCGTGGCGGGCGTTCCCGCGAAGGTGCGCCGCTCGCTCAGCGATGACGAAGTGGCCTCGATCCGCGCCAACGCCGCGCACTACGTCGGCAACGCGGACCTCCACGCGGGTCGCTGACCGCTTTCAGGATCGGTTCCTGCCGCGTCGACGACGGGCCGCCATCGCGGAACCAAGGCATACGGCACACGCAGCCATGAGCAGTGTTCCGGGGCCGAAACGACCGATGGCCAGAAAAACGCCGGCGACGACGAAGAGCACAACGCCCGCGACGGACCAGATCTGTTCGAGGCGAGGCAGTTTCATCGAGGGGATGACGGGAATCGAACCCGCACCATCAGTTTGGAAGACTGAGGCTCTACCATTGAGCTACATCCCCGTTGCGCGCAACAGGCACTGGAACATCGTAGTACACGTTTCGGGCTCGCGCGTGCACGGCGCGGTGGCTGAGCCGCGAGCGCATGCCGGTCGGGTTACCCCTGTAGAGTAGGATGCTTGAGGTCAATTCGCCTGCACATGCCTTGGTGAAAGTCCACTTCCGGTTCGTTTGCGCCGGGGCGTAGCTCAGCTTGGTAGAGCGCCCGCTTTGGGAGCGGGAGGTCGCAGGTTCGAATCCTGTCGCCCCGACCACGTACGTCCTCATTCGAGGAAAGAATCCAAATCACAGGAGAACGCATCATCGTGAAGACCACGGTCGAAAAGCTCAACCCGACGCGGGTGAAGCTCATCATCTCGGTTACCCCCGAGGAGCTCAAGCCGAGCATCACCCACGCCTACGGGCACATCGCCGAGCAGATCGCGGTGCCGGGATTCCGCAAGGGCAAGGTGCCGCCGGCGATTATCGACCAGCGAGTCGGCAAGGGCGCGGTCATCGAGCACGCCGTGAACGAAGGACTCGACGGCTTCTACCGTCAGGCCGTCGCCGAGAACGAGCTGCACACCCTCGGCCGCCCGGAGGCCGACATCACGGAGTGGCCGAGCGACAAGGACTTCTCGGGCGACCTCGTGGTCGCCATCGAGGTCGACGTTCGCCCCGACTTCGAGATTCCCGCCTACGAGGGTCTCACCGTCGAGGTCGATCCGGCAGAGGTCACCGACGAGGACATCGACAAGGCGCTTGACGACCTCCGCACGCGCTTCGGCACGCTCGTCTCTGTCGATCGTCCCGCCAAGAAGGGCGACTTCGTGCAGATCGACCTCATCGCCACGATCGGCGACGAAGAGGTCGACAACGCGAGCGGCGTGTCCTACGAAGTCGGATCGGGCGAGCTCATCGAGGGCATCGACGAAGCTGTCGAGTCGCTGACCGCGGGCGAGAGCACGACCTTCTCGGCTCCGCTGCTCGGCGGCGAGCACCAGGGCGAGGACGCGGAGATCGCCGTCACGGTCACCGCCGTCAAGGAGCGCGAGCTGCCCGAGGCGAACGACGACTTCGCTCAGATCGCCAGCGAGTTCGACACGATCGGCGAGCTCCGTGAGAGCCTCGTCGAGCAGGTCAAGAGCCAGAAGGCGTTCGGGCAGGGCTCCGAGGCGCGCACCAAGCTCATCGACATGCTCATCGAGAAGGCCGACATCCCCGTGTCGGAGAACCTCATCGAGGCCGAGGTGCACCGTCACCTCGAGAGCGAGGGCCGTCTCGAAGACGACGAGCACCGCGCCGAGGTCGCCGAGTCGAGCGAGAAGACGTTCCGCACGCAGCTGCTCCTCGACGCCATCGTCGAGAAGGAGAACGTGCAGGTCGCCCAGGAAGAGCTCACGCAGTACCTGATCCAGGGCGCCGCGCAGTACGGCATGGAGCCCGGCGAGTTCATCAAGGTTCTCGACGAGAACGGCCAGATTCCGCAGATGGTCGGCGAGGTCGCGCGCAACAAGGCGATCGCGGTCGTGCTCGGCAAGGCCGACGTCGTGGACACCAACGGCGAGAAGGTCGACCTCACCGGATTCATCCCGAGCGAGGATGAGCCCGAGGACGAGGCGCCTGCCGAGTCCGAGGCCGCACCCGAGACGGACGCGCAGGACGAGGCTGAGGCGAAGGACGCCAAGTAGTCCTCCCAGACACGCGAAGAGACCGGATGCCGCTCGGCATCCGGTCTCTTGTCTTCCGGCCGCGCACGGCGGGCGTGATCTGCCCACGGCGAACACGGTCTTTCGGACGTGCGGCCTCCACTAGATTCGTAGGGTAGCGATAACGGAATGGAGCGCGACATGGCAGAGCCCCTTGTGGCCCAGAGTGTTTTTGACCAGCTTCTGAGGGACCGAATCATCTGGTTGGGCTCAGAGGTGCGCGACGAGAACGCGAACGAGATCTGCGCGAAGATCCTCCTGCTCGCGGCGGAGGACTCCAAGCGCGACATCTACCTGTACATCAACTCGCCCGGCGGCTCGATCACGGCCGGCATGGCGATCTACGACACGATGCAGTTCGTGCCGAACGACATCGTCACCGTCGGCATCGGCATGGCCGCCTCCATGGGTCAGCTGCTGCTCACGAGCGGGACGAAGGGCAAGCGGTACATCACGCCGAACGCGCGCGTTCTGCTGCACCAGCCCCACGGCGGCTTCGGCGGAACCGCGAGCGACATCCAGACGCAGGCGCAGCTCATCCTCGACATGAAGCGCCGACTCGCCGAGATCACGGCGGCGCAGACGGGCAAGTCGGTCGAGCAGATCAACCTCGACGGAGACCGCGACCGCTGGTTCACCGCGCAGGAGGCGCTCGAGTACGGCTTCGTCGACCACATTCGCGAGTCGGCGACCGACGTCGCGGGCGGCGGCGGAACCGACAAGGAATCGAAGTAGGCAGAAGAGGACGACAACAATGCAGACTCCCACTTTTGAAGCGGCAGGACGTTCCCTGCAGATGCCGAACTCTCGCTACATCCTGCCGAGCTTCGAAGAGCGCACGGCGTACGGATACAAGCGGCAGGACCCGTATGCGAAGCTCTTCGAGGACCGCATCATCTTCCTCGGCGTCCAGGTCGACGACGCGTCGGCGGACGACATCATGGCTCAGCTGCTCGTGCTCGAGAGCATGGACCCCGACCGCGACATCGTGATGTACATCAACTCGCCTGGCGGCTCGTTCACGGCCATGACGGCGATCTACGACACGATGCAGTACATTCGTCCGCACATCCAGACCGTCGTTCTCGGCCAGGCGGCGTCGGCCGCCGCCGTGATCACCGCGGCCGGCACCCCGGGCAAGCGGCTCGCACTGCCGAACGCGCGCATTCTGATCCACCAGCCCGCCGTCGGCCAGGCCGGCCAGGGACAGGCGTCGGACATCGAGATCCAGGCGGCCGAGATCATGCGCATGCGCACGTGGCTCGAGGAGACGCTCTCGCAGCACTCGAAGCACTCGGTCGAGGAAGTGCACAAGGACATCGACCGCGACAAGATCCTCTCGGCGCAGGAAGCGCTCGAGTACGGTCTCATCGACCAGGTCCTGACGAGCCGCAAGAACGCTCCCGCGCTCGTCAAGTAGCGCGCTTGTCGAGAGGGCGGCAGGATCATTCGGTCCTGCCGCCCTCACGCAATTCGACACACTCGCGAACGGTTCGCACGTGATGTCGGAGCTACGGGTTAGGCTCAATACATGCAATGCACCAGGGGGAAGGAGCCCCGCCATGGCTCGAATCGGTGAGAGTGCCGACCTGCTCAAGTGTTCGTTCTGCGGAAAGAGCCAGAAGCAGGTTCAGCAGCTGATCGCCGGACCCGGCGTGTACATCTGTGATGAGTGCGTCGAGCTCTGCAACGAGATCATCGAGGAGCGCCTCGCGGAGGCGGGCGAAGGCACGACGGGCGATTTCGATCTGCCCAAGCCGAAGGAGATCTTCGACTTCCTCGAGGAGTACGTGATCGGTCAGGAGCCGGCCAAGCGGGCGCTGAGCGTGGCGGTGTACAACCACTACAAGCGCGTGCGCGCGCGGTCAGCGCTCACGAGCGCGGAGAACCGGCAGGACGACGTCGAGATCGCGAAGAGCAACATCCTGCTCGTCGGACCGACCGGCTGCGGCAAAACCTACCTCGCGCAGACGCTCGCGAAGCGCCTCAATGTTCCGTTCGCCGTGGCGGACGCGACCGCGCTGACCGAGGCCGGGTACGTCGGCGAAGACGTCGAGAACATTCTGCTCAAGCTGCTCCAGGCCGCCGACTACGACGTCAAGCGTGCAGAGACGGGCATCATCTACATCGACGAGATCGACAAGATCGCGCGCAAGGCGGAGAACCCCTCGATCACCCGAGACGTCTCGGGAGAGGGCGTCCAGCAGGCGCTCCTCAAGATTCTCGAGGGAACCGTCGCCTCGGTTCCGCCGCAGGGCGGGCGCAAGCACCCGCACCAGGAGTTCATCCAGATCGACACGACGAACGTGCTGTTCATCGTCGCGGGAGCGTTCGCGGGACTCGAGGAGATCGTGTCGGCGCGCGCCGGAAAGCGCGGCATCGGCTTCGGTGCGCCGCTGCACTCCAAGGGCGACGACATCAACCTGTTCAGCGAAGTCCTTCCCGAGGACCTGCACAAGTTCGGTCTGATTCCCGAGTTCATCGGCCGCCTGCCGGTTCTCACGACCGTCACGCCGCTCGACCAGCACGCGCTCATCGACATCCTCACGGAGCCGCGCAACGCTCTCGTACGCCAGTACCAGCGCATGTTCGAGATCGACGACGTCGAGCTCGAGTTCGAGCGCGATGCGCTCGAGGCCATCGCCGACCTCGCCGTCGAGCGAAAGACCGGTGCCCGGGGGCTCCGCGCGATCATGGAAGACGTTCTCGGTCCGATCATGTTCGAGGTGCCCTCCACCGACGAGGTAGCACGGGTGATCGTCACGCGCGAGGCCGTCGTCGACGGAGTCGCTCCGACGATCGTGCGCCACTCCGACCGGCGCCAGGAGAAGTCAGCCTAGGCCGCCGCGAGCGAACGACGCCGCCCGTTCCCCTGCGGGGCGCGGGCGGCGTCGTTCGCTGTCAGGAGTCGAGATTGCGGCGCTTCAGCAGCGGCTCGATAGCGGCGTCGCGACCGCGGAAGCCGCGGTACGCCGCGAGCGGGTCGGTGCTTCCGCCGACGCCGAGCAGTCGCGAGCGAAAACGATCGCCGTTCTCACGCGTGAGCCCGCCGTTCTCGTGGAACCACTCCACGGTGTCAGCGTCGAGCACTTCGCTCCAGATGTAGGAGTAGTAGCCCGCATCGTAGCCGCCGGAGAAGACGTGGGCGAAGTACGTGCTCGAATAGCGCGGCGGCACCGCCGGCAGGTTAAGGCCCGCCGCCGCGAGGGCGTCTCGCTCGAACCCCGCGACGTCGCCCACCTCGTCGTCGGCGCCGATGCGGTGCCACGCCTGATCGAGAGTCGCGGCCGCGAGGTACTCGCTCGTCGCGAAGCCCTCGGCGTATCCGGTCGACGCGTTGAGCGCGTCGACGAGCTCTTGCGGCATCCGTTCGCCGGTCTCGTAGTGGACGGCGTAGTTGTCGAGAACCTCGGGCCACAGCATCCACATCTCGTTGACCTGGCTCGGGAACTCGACGAAGTCCCGGAACACGTTCGTTCCCGAGAACTTCGGGTATGTGACCCGGGCGAGCAGTCCATGCAGGGCATGGCCGAACTCGTGGAAGAGCGTGTTCACTTCGTCGTAGCTCAGCAGGGTGGGGGAGCCGGCGGGCGGCTTGGGCACGTTGAGGTTGTTCACGACCACGGCGGGATCGTCGAAGAGGGCGTTCTGCTCGACGAGGGGATTCATCCAGGCGCCGCCGCGTTTCGAATCACGCGTGTACAGGTCGAGGATGTACAGCCCGACGGGGGATCCGTCGTCCTCCGTGACCTCGAACACGCGAGCGTCAGGGTGGTATGCGACCAGATCAGGACGCTCGGTGAATCGGATGCCGTACAGCCGCGTCGCGGCGAAGAATACGCCGTCGCGCAGAACCCGATCCGCTTCGAAGTACGGCTTCATCGCCGCTGTGTCGACGCTGAACTGCTTCGCCCGCTGCCGCTCTTCGTAGTACGGCCAGTCCGCGGCGGAGAAGGAGACGCCGTCCGCGCGCGCAGCGTCCTCGAGGACGGACTGCTCCGCCGCGGCGTTGCGCGTCGCGGGCGCCGAGAGCCGAGAGAGCATCGATGAGACGGCATCCGGGGTCTTCGCCGTCTGGTCGGCCAGCACGGCGGCCGCGTGGCTGTCGAAGCCGAGCAGCCGGGCGCGTTCGGCGCGCAAGCGCGCGATCTCGAGAACGAGAGCGCGATTGTCGGTGTCGCCCGGGCGCGAGCCGCGAATTCGGGATGCGGCCATGAGGCGCTCCCTGACCTCGGGGCGGGCAAGGCTCTTCAGCAGCGGCTGGCTCGTGGGAAGCACGAGCGAGAGCACGAATCCCTCGGTCAGCCCGCGCATGCGTGCGGCCTCGCGCGCCGCGGCGACCTCCCCCTCGGAGAGCCCCTCGAGGTCGGCGACGTCGTCGATCGTGAGCGCAAGGTCGTTGGTGTCGGCGAGCAGGTTCTTCTCGAAACGGGTCGTCAGCGTCGACAGTCGCGCGTTGAGGTCGCGCAGGCGGCTCTTGTCGTCATCCCCAAGGCCGGCGCCGGCGAGCGTGAACTCCGTGTGATAGCGCTCGACGAGGTACTTCGCTTCGTCATCGAGGCCCGCGTCGTCGCGAATCTCCCACACCGCGGTGATGCGGTGGAAGAGCTTCGCGTCGAGCCGGATCGCATCCTCGTGCGCCGCGAGCATCGGGGCGAGCTCCTCTTCGAGCGCGTTCGTCGCCTCGGAGCTGTCGGACGAGCTCTTGTTGTAGAAGACGAGAGCCACGCGATGCAGGAGACGACCGGCGCGTTCGAGGGCGGCGATCGTGTTCTGGAACGTCGCCGGCTCGGGATCGTCCCGGATCGCGGCGACCTCGGACTCGTGCTCCCGCATGCCGGCGAGAAACGCGGGGCGGTAGTGCTCGTCCGTGATCTCGGCGAACGGCGGCAGGCGATACGGCAGCGTGCTTGGCGTGTCAAAGGGTGTCGAATCCATTGCCCCAGCCTATGACTTCGTCACATCGGACGGCAGGACCGGCGAAGCCCTTAGGCTCGAGACCATGCAGGTAAACGAGCGATACATGCACGGTCACCACGAAAGCGTTCTGCGCACCCACAGCTGGCGAACCGTCGACAATTCGGCCGCGTACCTTGCGCCGCACTTGAAGCCGGGACTGAATGTGCTCGACGTCGGCAGCGGCCCCGGCACCATCACCGTGGACATCGCGGCGCGCGTGGCGCCGGGCAACGTCGTCGGCATCGACATGGAGCCGACGATGGAGACTCAGGCGACGGGGCTCGCCGACTCGCTCGGACGCCGCAACGTGTCCTTTCGCACCGGCTCCGCCTACGCGATCGACGCCGAAGACGACACCTTCGACATCGTTCACGCGCATCAGGTTCTCCAGCACGTCGCCGACCCGGTCGCCGTGCTGCGTGAGATGCGCCGCGTCGTGAAGCCCGGCGGCATCGTCGCTGCGCGCGACGTGATCTACATCGCATCCAGCTGGTTCCCGCTCCTGCCTGGGCTGCAGAAGTGGATGGACACCTATCAAGCCGTGGCGCGCACGAACGGCGGCGACCCGAACGCCGGCCGGCGTCTCAAGACGCTCGCGTTCGAGGCCGGCTTCGCGGACGTCGCGTCGACGGCATCCATCTGGTGCTTCTCCGACGCCGAGGATCGCGACTGGTGGGGGAGTGCATGGTCAGTGCGGGCTCTCGAGTCGAGCTTCGCCACGCAGGCCATCGAGAGTGGCGTCGCCACGCTCGAGGACCTGCGCGAGATCTCGCGCGCCTGGGAGGACTGGGTGCAGGACGAACGGGGCTGGTTCGCGATGCCGCACGGGGAGATCCTCGCGCGCAAGTAGTCGCTGACGGATGACAGATCCGCAAAGAAAGCATTGCAAACAAACACTTGCAAAGGAAGCTTTGCGATCGTAGAGTGGTCCCATGACCGCTCCTGCTGAGGGGGAGGCTCCTCGTCCTCCGGTTCGCACTGACCGATACCTCGATGTCTCGGCCCTCAAGGCGATGTCGCACCCGCTTCGAGTGCGCATCTTCGACATCCTGTCGCAGTACGGGCCGCAGACGGCGTCGAGCCTCGCCGAGCATCTCGGCGAGTCCTCCGGCGCGACGAGCTACCACTTGCGCCAGCTCGCGAAGCACGAGCTCATCCGCGAGGTGGCCGGGCGGGGCAACGCGAGGGAGCGCTGGTGGGAGCGCGTTCCCGGTGGCGTGACGCTCGGCCCGGACGAGCTGGGCGATCCCTCACCCGCCGCGGAGGAATCGTCGATGGCTATCCTCGCGGAGTACAACGTCCTGCGGCAGCAGGAGATCACCCGCTACTTCACGCGGGACATCGTCACGACCGATCGCGATTGGCGCCTGGCAAGCGTCTACTCGACGACCAACCTCACGCTCACCTCCGAGCAGCTTCGGGAGTTCAACGAGCGTTACCACGCACTCGTCGACGAGTTCGTCGAGCGCTTCCGCGACACCCACACCGAGGGCGAGCGACCCGTCATGATGCACTTGACGTCGTTCCCCCTCCCCGAACTCGGGAGCTGAAATGAGCACCCTGACACCCACACTTCACTATCGCCGCTCACACCGCCCGGCGGGCGTCGACTTGCTGATCGTCCGCCTCGGCAGCGCACTCGTCTCCTGGGGGATGCGCCGAGCGGAGCGAACTCCCACCGCGTGCGACATCGCTCGCGAGGGCGCCGCTGAGCGCGGGCGGGACCTCGCCGCGCTCCACCGGCAGGGGCTGCTTCCGCGATGACGCTGGCCTCCCGCCGAGAGGGTCTCGGCCGGCCCTTCGCGCTGCTGTGGCAGTCCAGCCTGGTGAGCAATCTCGCCGACGGCCTCGGCCGCACGGCGGTGCCGCTCATCGCCACGACGCTCACGCGCGACCCTGTGCTGATCGCCGGCATCGGGGCCATCGCCTTCGTGCCATGGCTGCTGTTCGGCATGCCGGCCGGCGTGCTCGTTGACCGCGTCGATCGCCGGAAGGCGATGGCCATCGCGAACGGCCTGCGCGTCGTCATGGCGCTCGTACTCGCCCTCAGCATCACGACGGACACACTCTCGATCTGGCTGCTCTACGGCGTCGTGCTCGTGTTCGGAATGGGAGAGACGGTATATGACACGGCCGCCCTCGCCCTTATGCCCGACACCGTCAAACGCTCCCAGCTCGAGCGCGCGAACGGGCGGCTCAACGCCACGCAGACGGTCGTCGACGGCTTCATCGCCTCGCCCGTGAGCGGACTGCTCTTCGGCGTGGCGATCTCGCTTCCGGTGTGGTCAACACTCGCCGGCTTCGCCGCGGCAGCCGGCCTCATCCTGCTGCTGCCGCGCGCCGTCGGCCGACCGCTCGCCGAACCGGGCGCTGAGGCCCGAGCCGGTTCCGTGCGCCGAGAACTCGTCGACGCGCTGCAGTTCATCCGGCGCCACCGCTACTTGCGCGGCCTCGTCGCCGTCAACTGCGTGACCGGGTTCTTCAATTCACTCGGCCAGGCGGTCATCGTGCTGCTGTACATCGAGCACTTCCGCACACCCGAAGCGGCGATCGGATTCGTCTACGCCGGCGTGTCCGTCGGCGCCGTTCTCGGCTCGCTGAGTGCGGAAGGGATCGTGTCCCGCTTCGGCCGCGGCCGTGCCCTCATCGCGGGCTCGGTGCTCGACGGCATCGGGCTCATCGGGGCGGGCGCGGCCCCCGAAGTGTTCTCGAGCGTCGCGTTCTTCGCGATAGCGGGATTCGGCGTCGCCCTCTGGAACGTGCCGTGGGGCGCCGTGAGGCAGGAGCTCGTGCCCGGTCACATGCTCGGGCGAGCCGTGGGCGCGATCCGCACGATCACGTGGGGCGCGTTCCCGCTCGGCACGCTGGCCGGCGGCTGGCTCGGCCGGGCCGGCCTGACGCTCCCGACGATCATCGGCGGCGCGCTCGTGATTCTCTCGACGCTCGTCGCTGCCCGCCTGCTTCTCGCCACGCCCGCGCGGGTCGTGGATCAGTAATCGTCGTCGTCGGTGTCCTCGTCGCCGCTCTGGCGGACGGTCGCGGTGTCCCGCTGCGCGTCGTACGTGACGAGGGTGCCGTCGTCGAGTTCGACGATGGGCAGTCCTTCAAGCCAGGTGAGGGTCCACGCCCAGCCGGCCGTGGACACCTCATCGGCGACGAGCTCCTCCTCCACGCCGCGGACAGCGTCGACGACGACCTCGGGAAGATTCCGCGGCGGCTGCCCACCGACAGGCCAGCGTGTGCCGAGCTGCATGGCTCCTCCTAGGCGTCCGTCTCGCCGAGCTCGATGTTCACGACGGCGAGCTCCTCGCCTTCGCCGAACTCGAGGTTCGCGATTCTGCCGACGGCCTTCAGATCGGATGCCGCTTGCCGCAGCAACTCGACCTGCTCCGCGGGCCCGACGACGAGCGCGTGGGCGAGCGGCGTCTTCTGCGACGCCTTCGCGTCGGTCTTCGCCCGGCGGATGCCGGTCAGGGCCGCGCTGCTGAGCTCGAGAAGGCGCGCTTCGCCAGCGGCATCCAGGTCCTCGACGCTCGGCCAGCTGCTCGCGTGCACCGAGCCTTCGTTCCACCACGACCACGCCTCTTCGGCGGCGAACGGGACGAACGGGGCGAACAGGCGAAGCAGAACGCTCAGCGCGCTCCGCAGCGCCGCGACGGCCGAACCGCGGCCGGCGCTGTCCGCATCGTACGCGCGCTCCTTCACCAGCTCGAGGTAGTCGTCGCAGAACGTCCAGAAGAACGTCTCGGTCGCTTCCAGCGCGCGAGCGTGATCGTACACCTCGAACGCCGCGGTCGCCTCGGCGACGACGTCACGCAGGGTCGCGAGCATGCTGAGGTCGAGCGGCTCGGTCACCGTGGCGGCATCCGTTCCCTCGAACCCGAGAATGAACTTGGACGCGTTGAGGATCTTGATCGCGAGGCGCCGCCCGATCTTGATCTGCGTCGGATTCTGCGGGTCGAAGGCCGCGTCGGTGCCGAGCCGCGAGGAGGCCGCCCAGTAGCGCACGGCGTCGGAGCCGTGCTTCTCGAGCATGTCGGCGGGGGTGACGACGTTGCCCTTGGACTTCGACATCTTCTTGCGGTCAGGGTCGACGATGAACCCGGAGATCGTCGTGTGCTTCCACGGCTTCTGGTCGTCTTCGAGAACCGAGCGCAGCATTGTCGAGAACAGCCAGGTGCGGATGATGTCCTGACCCTGCGGGCGCACGTCGTACGGGTGCACGAGGGAGAAGAGCTCCGGGTCGCGCTCCCAGCCGCCCGCGATCTGCGGCGTGAGCGACGACGTCGCCCACGTGTCCATGACGTCGACTTCGCCGACGAAGCCGCCGGGAACGCCGCGCTGGCTCTCGTCGTAGCCGGGCGCCGTGTCGCTGGACGGGTCGACGGGAAGCGCATCGATGGCGGGCGCGATGGGGGAGTCGTGGACCGGGTTGCCGTCGGCGTCGAGCGGATACCACAGCGGGATCGGCACGCCGAAGAACCGCTGCCGGGAGACGAGCCAGTCGCCGCTCAGGCCGCCGACCCAGTTCTCGTACCGCACGCGCATGAAGTCGGGGTGCCACTGGAGCTCACGGCCGAGCTCGAGCATGCGGTCGCGCAGCTTCTCGTCGCGGGCGCCGTTCGTGATGTACCACTGGCGAGTGGAGACGATCTCGAGCGGCTTGTCGCCCTTCTCGAAGAACTTCACCGGGTGCGTTATCGACTTCGGCTCGCCGATCAGGTCGCCCGAGGCGGCCAGCAGCTCGACCATCGCCTTCTTCGCGCTGAAGACGGTCTTGCCGGCGAGCTGTTCGTACGCCTCCGTGCCCTGCGCGGACGTGATGGCCGCCGGCGGCTCGGCGATGATGCGACCGTCGAAGCCGATGATTGTGCGGTTGGGGAGGTCGAGTTCCCGCCACCACACGACGTCGGTGACATCGCCGAAGGTGCAGATCATGGCGATGCCGGCGCCCTTGTCCATCTGCGCGAGGTGGTGCGCGAGCACGGGGACCTCGACGCCGAACACGGGCGTCGTCACGGTCGTGCCGAAGTACGGCTGGTAGCGCTCGTCGTCCGGGTGCGCCACGAGCGCGACACACGCGGGGAGCAGCTCGGGACGCGTCGTCTCGATCTCGATCGTGCCGCCGTCGGGCTTGTGGAAGCTGATGCGGTGATAGGCGCCCGGCTGTTCCTTGTCCTCGAGCTCGGCCTGTGCGACCGCCGTGCGGAACGTGATGTCCCACAGCGTCGGCGCCATCGCCTGGTAGGCCTCGCCGCGGGCGAGGCTGTTGAGGAACGCGTGCTGGCTCGTCTTCAGCGATTCGCGTCCGATCGTGCGGTAGCTCTGCGTCCAGTCCACCGAGAGCCCGAGGTCGCGCCAGAGCGCCTCGAACTGCTTCTCGTCCTCGATCGTGAGCCGCTCGCACAGCTCGATGAAGTTCGGCCGGGAGATCGGCTGCTGGTCGGCCGCCTTGATGCTCTTGCCGTCGCCGCCTTCGTGCGGCGGAACGAAATCGGGGTCATACGGCAGCGAGGGATCGCAGCGCACTCCGAAGTAGTTCTGCACCCGGCGCTCGGTCGGCAGGCCGTTGTCGTCCCAGCCCATCGGGTAGAACACGTTCTTGCCCCGCATGCGGTGGAAGCGCGCGACGACGTCGGTGTGCGTGTAGCTGAAGACGTGCCCGATGTGGAGGGAGCCGGATGCCGTCGGCGGCGGGGTGTCGATGGAGTACACGCACGGGCGTCCGCCCTCACTCGCGGCGGCCCGATCGAACCGATAGGTCCCGTCGGCTTCCCAGACGGAGCCCCACTTTCCTTCGAGTCCTTCGAGGGCCGGCTTGTCGGGAACGTTCGTCGTCATGGAGCTACTTTCGATATCGATATGGGCGGCACCGTGTGACCGTGCCTGAATGAGGTCACTCCATCTTAACGTCCCGGCGTTGACGTGCGAGACCGCATCCTCCCTGAATGTCAAGTGGGAGCGCGCGGAGAGCGTGCCCCCTAAAGTGGGGGTAACGACGAATGGCTGGTGATCCACTGTGTCTCAAGTGACGAGCGGACGCACGACCGAAGTGCGGACGGATATTCAGGGGCTGCGCGCCATCGCAGTGAGCCTCGTGGTGGTCTTCCACCTGGCGCCCGCCGTGCTTCCCGGCGGCTACGTCGGAGTCGACGTCTTCTTCGTCATCTCGGGCTTCCTCATCACGGCGCACCTGCTGCGCGAGATGGCGTCGTCCGGTCGGGTGAACCTGCCACGATTCTGGGCGCGTCGTGCGCGCCGCCTGCTCCCCGCGGCCCTTCTCGTGCTCGTGGTGACGGTCGTCGCGGTGTGGGTGCTCGCGCCGACGGGATTCGTGCCGGGCTTCCTCGCTCAAGTCGCCGCGTCGGCGGTGTACGTGCAGAACTGGGCGCTGGCCGACCAGGCGGTGGACTACATGGCCGCCGAAGCGCAGGTCTCGCCCGTGCAGCACTACTGGTCCCTGTCGACCGAGGAGCAGTTCTACATTGTGTGGCCCCTGCTCATGGTCCTTGCGCTCTGGCTCGCCGCGCGCAGCCGGCGCGGCACTCCGCGTCGCGTCGTCGCGGCCATCATGGGCGCCATTCTCGTCGGATCGCTCGCCTGGTCGATCTGGCACACGGCCGTGGATCCGGCCGCCGCCTACTTCGTCACGACGACGCGGGCCTGGGAATTCGCCGCCGGGGGCCTCGTCGCTCTCGTCGCCGCTGCGCGCCCCGGCTGGTTCGCCGCTCTGCCGCCCGGGCTGCGTGCCGGCCTGGCATGGGCGGGGCTCGCGGGCATCGCCGTCGCCGCTGTTCTGTACACGGGCGGCACGCCCTTCCCAGGTTTCACGGCACTTCTGCCGGTTCTCGCGACGGTCGCGGTCATCGTCGCGCACGACCCCGAGCCCGCCTGGTCGCCACGAGGGCTCCTGGCGACCCGTCCCATGCAGTGGCTCGGTGACGTCTCCTACAGCGTCTACTTGTGGCATTTCCCGCTCATCGTGCTCGTGCCCTTCGTGCTGCGCCGCGAACTGACCCCCCTCGACATGCTCTGCATCGTCGCTGCGACGCTTCTTCTCGCCTGGGGGTCCAAGGAGTGGGTCGAGGATCCCATCCGCACCGGAATGACGGCGCACTGGCGCCCTCGTCTCACGTTCGCCGCGACGGCCGCCGCGATGGCGGCTGTCGTCGCCGTGACGTTCGCCGGCGTCGGCGTGGCGGATCAGCAGGTCGCGCAGCAGCAGCACGAGCTCAAGAAGATCGTCGCGAGCGGCGAGCCATGCCTCGGCGCGGCCGCCCTCGAGTCCGGCTCGGGCTGCGATCCGGAATCGAACACGGTCGCGATTCCCGACCCTGCTCTCGTCGACAAGTCACCCGAGCGCTGCATCACGAACACGCGGGACTCGCAGCTCAAGGTGTGCCCGTACGGCGTCGCCGAAGAGGATGCGACGCGCACGATCGCCCTCGTCGGCGACTCGCATGCGGAGCAGTGGCTCAGCGCGATGTCGCTCACCGCCGAGAAGCACGACTGGCGCGTTCTCGTCATCACGAAGGCTTCCTGCCCGTTCATCGGCGTGGACCGGGACGAGCCGAGCAAGTCCGATGCCGAGATGGCGGCGCTCGTCGACACGTGCCGCACGTGGAACACGGAGGCCCTGCGCTACATCGACGAGCATCCCGAGATCGACACGCTCGTCACATCGGCGAAGTCGGCCAACCCCGTCAAGGCCGCGGCAGGCGAGACCTGGCAGCAGACCGCGACAGAGGCGTACAAGGAGCGGTGGGAGCAACTGCCGTCGACGATCGAGAACATCGTCGCCATTCGCGACACACCGCGCATGGACAAGGGCGTGCTGAACTGCGTGACCGTGAGCGGAGCCGACGCCGCCCAGAACTGCGCGGTACCCGTGGACAAGGCCTTCGGCGACGACCCGCTTGCGGATGCTGCCGAGTCGGACGCGGACCCGCGCGTGTCCCTCATCGACATGAGCGACTACTTCATCGTCGATGGCGAATGCCCGCCGGTCATCGGGGGAGTGCTGGCGTTCCGCGACACGCATCACGTGAGCTGGGTGTACTCGTCCACTCTCGCGAAGCCGATCGGAACGAAGATGGCCGAGGTCGTCGGCGACACCGTCGCCGCGTGAGTCAGGTCAGGCCGGGCGTGTCGGCCAGCAGCGCGCGCGTGTAGTCGTGGCCGGGAGCGGCGAGCACGCTCTCGGTGTCGCCGCGTTCCACGATCGCGCCGTCGCGCATCACGAGCACTTCGTCGCTCATGTGCCGGATGACGCCGAGGTCATGGCTGATCAGCAGATACCCGAGCGCGTGCTCGCGTTGCAGCCGGTCGAACAGGTCGAGAATGCGAGCTTGCACCGTCACATCGAGCGCCGAGACGGGCTCGTCGAGCACGAGGATCTCGGGCTCGGCGGCGAGCGCCCGGGCGATCGCGACACGCTGCCGTTGCCCGCCGGACAGCTCGGACGGCATCCGCTCCGCCACGTCCGCCTCGAGCTGCACGTCAGCGAGCAGTTCGTGCACCCTGCGCCGACGTTCAGTCGAACGGATGCCGCCGGGCAGCGCGTCGGCGATGGTGCGCTGCACGCTCCATCGCGGATCGAATGAGCTCGTGGTGTCCTGCTGCACGAGGGAGAGGCGGCGCCGGCTCTCGCGGCGTCGCCGCTCTGGCACGGCCGACCACGGTGCGCCGGCCAGCAGCACGTTCCCCGACGTGGGCGCTTGCAAGGCGAGGATCACTCGAGCGAGCGTCGACTTGCCCGAGCCGGATTCGCCCACGAGACCGACGGTCATCCCTCTTCGGAGCTCGAGCGAGGCGTCCCTCACCGCGTGGATCGGCTCGGCGCCGCGCCGCGGAAAGCTCACGGTGACGGATTCCGCCGTCACCACGACGGGGCCGGGCGCCGCCGAGTCAGCAGCGGGCTGAGCCGGCGCCATGAGCGAGCGGCCCCGCGGCACGGGCCCGGGCACGGCGGCGAGCAGAGCGCGAGTCACGGGGCTCGCCGGGCTCGCGTACACGTCCGCCGTCTGCCCGGTTTCGACGACGCGGCCGGCATCCAGCACGATCACGCGATCCGCGATCTCGCTGACGACGGAGAGATCATGGCTGACGAGAAGGATTCCTGTGCCCTCGTCGCGCAAGCGGCCAAGCAGCGCGAGGATCCGCGCTTGCGTGCTGACGTCGAGCGCGGTCGTCGGCTCATCCGCGATCAGCAGCTCCGGGTCCGCGGCGATAGCGGAAGCGATCAGCGCACGCTGCCGCAGCCCGCCGGAGAGCTCGCCCGGCCGCTGCCGGGCGCGGCTGTCCGGCTCCGGCATCCCGACGAGTTCAAGCAGGTCGCGAACCCGCGTCCGGCGCTCAAGAGCCGTGAGCGAGGTGTGCAGCGCGAGCGCCTCCTCGATCTCCCGGCTGACGGGTCGCAGCGGGTCGAGGGAGGCGAGCGCGTCCTGCAGCACCAGTCCGATGCGGCCACCGCGCACCTTCCGCCAGCCGCGCGCATCTAGAGCCCGCAGGTCGATGTCGCCGAGGCTCATCGCGTCGGCAGCCACCGTCCCGCCGCTCAAGCCGAGGAGGCTGCGCATCGCGACGCTCTTTCCCGACCCAGATTCGCCGACGATCGCGACGCATTCTCCGGCGTCGACGTGAAACGAGACGCCGTTCAGCACGTGCCGCGCGCCGAAGCGGACGCGGAGGCTCTCGACGTTCAGCAGCCGGGTCACACCGCGCCTCCCGTCGATTTCGCCAGGCGTCGGCCGAGCACTGTGAACGAGATCGTCGTCGCGAGGATCAACAGGCCGGGCATGATCGTCATCCACGCAGCGGTCTGCATGTACGTCCGGCCGGCGTTGAGCATGGCGCCCCACTCGGGAGACGGCGGCTGCGTTCCGAGACCGAGGTAGCTGAGAGACGCCGCCCACACGACGGCCTGCCCGATGCCGAGCGTCGCGAGCACGACGAGGGGCGCCGCGGTATTGGGGACGATGGTGCGCCACACGATGCGCGCTGCAGAGTGGCCGAGCACTCGAGCCGCCTCGACATAGCCGGAGGCGCGGATCGCGAGCACTCGTCCCTGGACGATGCGAGCGTACCCGGGCGCCGTGGAGAGCCCGACCGCTATCGTGACGGATACCGGCCCGGGTCCCACGATCACGATCACGAGAAGAGCGAGAAGCAGTCCGGGGAACGCGAACAGCACTTCGATGAGCCGGCCGGTCGCCAGGTGGGCGAAGCGACCGGCCAGTCCGCCGACGAGGCCGAGCGCTCCGCCGAGGACGAGACCGATCGCCGTGGAGGCGACGCCGATCAGGAGTGAGGCACGGGCCCCGAACACCGCTCGGCTGAAGATGTCGCGGCCCGACTCGTCCGTGCCGAACCAGTGGTCGGCGCTCGGCGCCTTGAACGCATCGGCCGGCTGCACGGCGAGCGGGTCGTAGGGGGCGATCGCCGCCGGCGCGACGGCGCACGCGATCAGGAACGCTGCGACGACGCCGGCGACGAGAGCGCCGACGGGAACGCGCGCCGTCAGGACGTGACGGGAGGTGCGCAGCTCGATGTCGGTCATGCGGCGCCCGCCGTCCTCGGGTCGATCACCCGGGTCGCGGCATCGGCGGCGACAGTGATGACGACGTACGCGAGCGCCGTCACGAGAACGACGCCGGTGACCATGGGGACGTCCCTGGCGGTGACGGCGCGCAGCAGGCTGCGGCCGAGGCCCGGGCGCGCGAAGATCGTCTCGACGACGACGGCTCCGCTCACGAGGTACCCGAACGCCCACGCCGTGAGATTCACTCCGGGAACAGCGGCGTGCCGGATCGCGTGTACGAGGCGCACGCGCAGTTCGCTCGATCCCCGCGCTCGGGCGCTCAGCGCGAACGGCGCGTCGAGCGCGTCGAGCAGCGAGTCGCGCATGACCTGCGTGAGAAAGCCTGCCGTCGGCACGGCGAGAGTCACGACCGGCAGAATGAGGCTGGCCGGCTCCGCCGTCGACACGGGCGGGAGCCAGCCGAGGCCCGTGCTGAACGTCGCGATGAGGATCGCGGCGAGCCAGAAGTGCGGCAGGGCGGCGGCGGTCAGCTCGATCGCGTTCCCGACGGCGGCAGGAACGCGACCGCCGCGCGTCGAGTACAGGGACAGCGCGAGCGCGATGAGCCATGCGAGCGCGAGCGAGAGCACCGCGAGAACGAGCGTATTTCCCAGCTGGCCCGCGATGATGGAGCCGACCGGCGCCTTGAGCGAGTAGGAGGTCCCGAGATCGCCGGTTGCGAGCCTGCCGAGCTGCCCCAGGTACTGCAGGAGCAGCGGCCGGTCGAGTCCGTACTCGGCACGCACGGCGGCGAGAGCCTCGGCGGACGCTTGCGAACCGGGCCCGCCCAGTATCGCCTCCGCCGGGTCGCCGGGAATGAGCCGCATCGCGAAGAACACGACCGTCGCGACGGCCCAGAGCACGGCGACGGCTCCGAGAAGGCGCACGATGAGCCATCGCCACGCGCGAGGCGAGGGCGTGGCATTCGTGCGAACGGTCACTTCGTGAAGTGCGCGTCGACGAATGTCGGCGTCGACAGGGTCGGCATGGCGCGCACGCCCGCTACCTTCGGGTTGATGAGGAAGGTGTTCAGCTGGTCGTACAGCGGCACGATGTAGTACCCGTCGAGGACGAGCTTCTGCGCGCGCTCGTACAGCGTGGTCCGCTCCGCGGCATCCTGCGAGGCGGACGCCTGATCGAGAAGGGCGTCGAGCGCGGGAAGCGACACTTGAGCGTGGTTCGCGAAGTAGCCGCTCGGCGCCGGAGTGATGCCGGACGAGTGGTAGAGGATCCGGAGCACGTCGGGCCCGACCTTCGTGTACGGCGCGCTCACGAGGTCGTAGTCGTTCGAGCCGAGCGCGGCGTACCAGCTGGAGAGGTCCATGAGCTCGATCTTCACCTGCATGCCGAGGTCCTTGGCTCCCGCGGCGATCTGATCGAAGAGCGACTGCTCCGCGGGGATCGATTGCGCCGTGCTCACCGGGAACGCGAGGGTGAGGCGCGCCCCGTCCTTCGTGCGATAGCCGTCGGCGTCCCGAGCGTCCCATCCGGCCTCATCGAGCAAGGCGTTCGCGGCCTTCGTGTCCACCGTGAACAGGTCGGGCTCGCTGTAGGCCGCCGGCTCGGCGCTTGAGAGTGGCGAGGTCGAACGCTCCACGGTCCCGAAGAACAACGACTGGATTCCCGCGTCGATGTCGATGCCTCGAGCGAAGGCCTCGCGGACTCGTTCGTCGTTGAAGGGCGACTTGCCGGCGTTCAGCTCGATGCGGTTCGAGGCGCCCGTGCGGGGTGCGTCGAGCACCGTGAACGTCTTCGATTTCTGCGCGGCGGCGAGCACATCCGGCTGCACGTTGTCGATCATGTCGACGTCGCCGCTCTGCAGCGCCGCATATCGGGAGGCCGAGTCGGGGATGAATCGCCATTCGATCCGATCGAACGCGACGGGGCCGTCGTTTACGGCGTCGGCAGGCGGGGAGTTGTAGTCATCGTTGCGCTCGAACGTGATGTGGTCCTGAGCGACCCAATCGGCGACGATGAACGGTCCCGTGCCGATGGGAGCTTTGCAGTTCTCGTCCATTCCGCGGGCGATGCCGTCCGGCGACTCCATGCCTACCCAGCTCTGCGACAGGGATTCGAGCAGAGCGCTGTCGGGTGCTGAGAGGGTGAAACGCACGTGCTCGGCGTCGACGACGTCGATTCCCGCGATCTTCTGCACGGCGAGGTAGCCGGTCGAGGACGCCGTCTCCGGATCCTGCAGATGCTCGATGTTCGTCTTAACCGCTGCCGCGTCGAAGGGGGTGCCGTCGGTGAACGACACGTCATCGCGGAGCGTGAAGTCCCACGTGAGGCCGTCGGCCGACACGGTCCAGTCGGTTGCCAGCCAGGGAATCATCGTGCCTTCGGAGTCGCGGGAGACGAGGGACTCGATCACCTGGCTGCCCGCGAGGGCCTGAGGGTAGTTGCCTCCCACGTGCGGGTCGAGGCAATCGGGCTCCGCGTCGCCGGAGGCGTAGACGAGCGTGCCGCCCGTGACCGCCTCGGTCGTCGCGGAGTCGGCGCCACCCGAGCTGCAGGCGCTGAGTCCGAGGAGAGCGGTGGTGACGATGGCGACGGGGAGCACGAAGCGTGCAGGGTGAGGCATGGGGATAGGGCCTTTCACAGCGAGGAGCACAGTTATTGTATGCAGTGCAGTAATTACCTTATGGCAAGATACACGCGAGGCGGGCGAGGGGAGCGAACCGAAGGTGAGCAGGGTGAGCGCGGGAAGGCCGAGGCGATCGTCGCGTCGCACGCTTGAGGAAGCGGCGGCCGAGCTCTTCCTCGAGCAGACGTACGACGGCACGACGGTCGACGACATCGCAACGCGCGCCGGCGTCAGCCGAAACACGTTCTTCAACTACTTCTCCGCGAAGAGCGACGTGCTCTGGGTCGACTTCGACGAGACGATCGGGGCGCTCCGCGGCATCCTGACCGGGATTCCCCGTCATGACCCGGTAATGGAGGGAGTGGAGGAGGCGCTCGTGCACGTGGCGGCCGACCACCCGAGCGGACGTGTCCCGTGGGCGCTCACGCAGTTCGAGCTCATGGGGACCCTCGACGTGCTCAAGGGCTCGGGGCTGACGCGGTTTCTCGCCGTGAGCGGCACGCTCGAGGCGTTCATCACCGAGCGTGAGAGGCACGCGGATCCGCTCCGCGCGAAGGCCGCTGCTGCGGCCGTCACGGCGGCGGCCGCAGCGGCCGCCGCGCGATGGGCGGCATCCGGCGTCTCCCGGGAACCGCTCGAGAAGTACGTGCGCGTCGCCGTGCACCCCGTGTGCGAAGGCTTCGGGGCCGCATCATGAGAGTTCGTGAACCTGTGAACGCGCGTGAAGTGCTCGTCGGGATCATCATCCCCTGCCTGATCGCCCTCGTCGGCGCGATCATCATGGTCAGCTGGCTGCCGGAGCTGCCGGATCCCGTCGCCGTGCACTGGGGCAGCGGTGACGCCCCCGACGGATTCGGTTCAGCCTGGGGCATGGTCCTCCTTCCCGTGATCTGCGTCGTCGGCTATGCGGTTCTGATGCTGATCATCCTGCTGTTCGCGGGAACCCGAGGGGGCAGCCTGTCGCCGGAGACCAACCGGCGAGTGCTCTTGAGCACGGCGCCGTTCCTCTCGGCGCTCATCACGATCGGAGTCGCGGGCAGTCTCGGCGACCAGCGCGGACTTGCCGACGCGCGACTCGCGCCGGGCGGCGGAATCTGGATGCTCGTCGGCGCAGCCGTAGGCGTCGTGCTCGCCGTCGTCGCCTGGTTCGCGCTCAAGCCCGAACGGGCGTGACCGCAGCAGCGTCGCGCGGCGGGTAGACTTGGGGCAGCGACAGCGATCCGGCATCACCGGGGAGTCTTCGGAAGAACGGCATCCGTGCCCAGTAGAACCGAACGGGTCTGGCCCGTCACAGCCAAAGAACGAGAGGCCCGTCCCGGCGGGCAAGTGAGGTGGTACCGCGGCGAGAGCCGTCCTCGCAGGAGCACAGACAACCTGCCAGGAGAGACATGCCGTACCCCAAGTCGAATGACGCCTCGCACACCGGTGAGGCCTTCGGCGTCACCCCGTCGCCGTCGTTCCCCGCGATCGAAGAGGACGTTCTCGCGTTCTGGGACGCCGACGGAACGTTCCAGGCGTCGATCGACCAGCGCGAGGGCGCTCCCGAGTGGGTGTTCTACGACGGCCCGCCGTTCGCGAACGGGCTCCCGCACTACGGGCACCTGCTCACGGGCTACGCGAAGGACCTCTTCCCGCGGTTCCAGACCATGCGCGGCAAGCAAGTGCACCGGCGGTTCGGCTGGGACACGCACGGGCTGCCGGCTGAGCTCGAGGCGGAGCGCCAGCTCGGCATCACGGACAAGAGCCAGATCGAGGAGATGGGCATCGCCGAGTTCAACGCGGCGGCGCGCGACTCGGTGCTGCGCTACACGAAGGAGTGGGAGAAGTACGTTACGCGTCAAGCGCGCTGGGTGGACTTCGAGAACGACTACAAGACGCTCGACATCTCCTTCATGGAGAGCGTGCTGTGGGCGTTCAAGCAGCTGTATGACAAGGGACTCGCGTACGAGGGCTACCGGGTTCTGCCGTACTGCTGGCGGGACCAGACGCCGCTGTCGAACCACGAGCTGCGCATGGACGACGACGTCTACAAGATGCGCCAGGACCAGACGGTCACCGTCACCTTCCCCCTGACAGGGGAGAAGGCCGTCGCGCTCGGCCTCACCGACGTGAAGGCGCTCGCGTGGACGACGACGCCGTGGACGCTTCCGACGAACCTCGCGCTCGTCGTGGGCCCCGAGATCGAGTACGCCGTCGTGCCTGCCGGTCCGAAGCCCGCTGGCGACCAGGCGCCGACGGGCGAGTATTTGCTCGCTCGGGATCTCGTCGCGAGCTATGCGAAGGACCTCGGGTACGAGTCGGCGGATGCCGCCCTTGCGGCGATCGGCCGCACGATAATCGGCGCCGAACTCGCGGACGTGCAGTACGAGCGCCTGTTCGACTACTACGCCGACACCGAGGCGTGGGGCACGCAGAACGCCTGGCGGATCCTCGTCGACGACTATGTCACGACGACCGACGGCACCGGAATCGTCCACCAGGCTCCCGCGTACGGCGAGGACGACCAGCGTGTCTGCGAGGCGGCGGGCATTCCCGTCATCCTCTCGCTCGATGAGGGTGGCAAGTTCCTGCCGAGCGTGCCTGACGTCGCCGGTCAGCTATGGTCCGACGCCAACAAGCCGCTCACCCGGCTCTTGCGGGACAACGGGCGACTCGTGCGGCAGGCGAGCTACGAGCACTCCTACCCGCACTGCTGGCGGTGCCGCAACCCGCTCATCTACAAGGCGGTGTCGAGCTGGTTCGTGCGCGTGCCCGCCTTCCGCGACCGGATGGTCGAGGTCAACCAGCAGATCAACTGGGTGCCGGAGAACGTCAAGGACGGTCAGTTCGGCAAGTGGCTCGCGAACGCCAGGGACTGGTCCATCAGCCGCAACCGGTACTGGGGCTCGCCGATCCCGGTCTGGAAGAGCGACGACCCGGAGTACCCGCGCGTCGACGTGTACGGCTCCCTCGACGAGCTCGAGCGCGACTTCGGGGTGCGGCCGACAGACTTGCACCGCCCGTACATCGACGAGCTCACGCGCCCGAATCCCGACGACCCGACCGGCAGGTCGACGATGCGCCGCATCACCGATGTGTTCGACGTGTGGTTCGACTCCGGCTCGATGCCGTATGCGCAAGTGCACTACCCGTTCGAGAACGAGAAGTGGTTCGACACGCACAACCCGGCCGACTTCATCGTCGAGTACATCGGGCAGACGCGCGGCTGGTTCTACATGATGCACGTGCTCTCGACGGCGCTCTTCGACCGCCCCGCGTTCAAGAACGTCGTGAGCCACGGCATCGTGCTCGGCAGCGACGGGCAGAAGATGTCGAAGTCGCTGCGCAACTACCCGGACGTGACCGAGGTGTTCGAGCGCGACGGGTCCGACGCGATGCGCTGGTTCCTCATGTCGAGCTCCGTGCTGCGCGGCGGAAACCTCATCGTGACGGAGGAGGGCATCCGCGAGGGCGTTCGTCAGCTCCTGCTTCCGCTGTGGAACACGTGGTACTTCTTCTCGCTGTACGCCAACAGCGCCATCGAGGGCGGCTACGAGGCGAGCGAGCGCACCGACTCCTCCGACGTGCTCGACCGCTACATCCTGGCCAAGCTGCGGCAGCTCGTCGCCCAGGTGACCGAGGACCTGGAGAACTTCGATTCTCCTCTCGCTGCCGCCAAGCTGCGCGACTTCGCGGAGGTGCTGACCAACTGGTACGTTCGCCGCTCTCGCGACCGCTTCTGGCATGGCGTCACCGAGACCGGCGAAGGGCGCGAGGCCTTCGACACGCTCTACACGGTGCTCGAGACGCTCAGCCGCGTCGCAGCGCCCTTGCTGCCGCTCGTGACCGAGCGCGTGTGGAAGGGCCTCACGGGCGGTCGCAGCGTGCACTTGACCGATTGGCCCGTGCCCGACGCGTTCCCGCAAGACGACGCGCTCGTGACCGCGATGGACCGCGTGCGCGAGATCAGCTCGGTCGCGCAGGCGCTGCGCAAGCAGTCCGGCCACCGCGTGCGGCTCCCGCTCGCGAACCTGACGGTCGTGACCCCGGATGCCGCGTCGCTCAGCGACTTCGAGGAGATCCTCCGCGACGAGCTGAACGTCAAGCGCGTGAGCTTCGTCGAGCTCACCGAGAACAGCGCCGTCGAGCACGGCATCACGTCGAAGCTCACGGTCAACGCTCGCGCGGCAGGCCCCCGCCTGGGCAAGCAGGTCCAGCAGGCCATCGTCGCGGCGAAGAACGGCGACTGGAGCGAGAGCGACGGCGTTGTGACGGCGGGCAGAATCCCGCTCGTCGAGGGTGAGTACAGTCTCGTGCTCGAGACCGCGAGCGACGCCGGCGATCAGGCGATCGGGCTGCTCTCCGGCTCCGGGTTCGCGCTGCTCGACACTCGACTCACGGCGGAGCTCGAAGCCGAGGGTCTCGCACGCGACCTCGTGCGGGCCGTGCAGGACACGCGAAAGGCCGCCGGCTTCGACGTCAGCGACCGCATCTGCCTCGACGTCGCGTTCGCCTCGGAGGAGGACGCCGCCGCCGTGCGCTGGGTCGAAGACGTCGACATCGCCGCCGAGACCCTCGCCGTGCAGTTCACACTGCACACGGTCAAGGAACTGGGCTCCGCAGGAGCTTCGGCGGAGCTGCTCGCCGCGGCCGCACCGCACGCGCCCGAACTCATCAAGGAGCTCGACGCCGGTGAGTACGCGAACGAAGGCCGCGTGTTCATCGCCGTGAGCCGTGTCGGAAAGGATGCCGATGCCTGAGTCATCGATCGATGACGCGCGGTTCGCCGACGAGGCGGCCGACGCGATCGCCGAACTGTACACGCGAGTGGGTGAGGGGCGACCTGCGCCGCGGCTCGACGCCACACGGCGCGCGATGGAACTGCTCGGAGACCCCCAGACCGCGTACCCGATCATCCAGCTGACCGGGACGAACGGAAAGACGAGCACGGCGCGCTTCACCGAGAGCCTGCTTCGGGCGCACGGACTGCGCACGGGACTGTTCACGAGCCCGCACCTGCGCGTGTTCAACGAGCGCATCTCGATCGACGGCGAGCCGATCAGCGATGAGAAGCTCGCGACGAACTGGCAGGACGTCAAACCGTACATCGAGCTCGTCGACGCGGAACTGCAGCAGAAGGGGGACGTGCGCCTCACCTTCTTCGAGGCGCTCACGGTGCTCGCGTTCGCGAGCTTCGCAGACGCTCCCGTCGACGTCGCCGTGATCGAGGTCGGCATGGGCGGCGAGTGGGACTCCACCAACGTGGCTGACGCGCAGGTCGCGGTCTTCACGCCCATCGACATCGACCACGCCGCGACGCTCGGCTCCACCATCACGGAGATCGCGCGCACGAAGGCCGGCATCATCAAGCCGGGCGCGCGCGTCGTCACGAGCGTGCAGGCGGCAGCGGCGATGGCGGAGATCGAGTCTGCCGTGCGTCGAAACGATGCAGAGCTGTATCGCGAGGACAAGGACTTCGTTCTCTCCTCCGACCTCGTCGCCGTCGGCGGACAGCAGATCTCGGTCACGGGACGCGCCGGGACCTATACCGAGCAGTTCCTCCCCGTCTTCGGCGACCACCAGGGGCACAATGCCGCTCTGGCCATCGCCGTGGTCGAGACGTTCCTCGGAAACGGGAGCGTGCGCATCGCCGACGACGTCCTCGCACAGGGCCTCGCCGAGGCGCGCTCGCCCGGGCGGCTCGAGCTCGCCTCGACCGAACCGCCGACGCTCGTCGACGCGGCGCACAACCCGCACGGCGTTCGTTCGCTCGTCGCGGCTCTCGATCGCTACTTCGACGTCGACGAGATCGCTTTCGTGATGGCGGTCCTCGCCGACAAGGACGTGCCCGGCATCCTCGCCGCGGTGCTGCCAAAGGCGACGCGCGTGTACGCGACACAAGTGGAATCAGAGCGCGCGCTCTCGGCCGACGAGCTCGCCGTCGCTGTCGCGAAAGCCGGCGCGGGAGACCGCGTGGCCGCGTTCGAGTCCGTCGACGACGCCCTGTACGCGGCGCGCGAGTGGGCGGGAGAGCAGCCGCGCCGCATGGTCGTCGTCGCCGGCTCCATCATCCTCGCCGGCGAGACCCTGCTCATCGCCGACGACAGGGACTGGGCATGAGACGCACGCAGAGCCTGAAGGCGACGCTCGGCTCCATCGTGTTCAGCGCGGAGATCCTCGTGGTCTTCCTCGGCTCCCTCGTCGCCTTCGGCCTGAAGCTCGTCGATCCTCCCGTGGCGTTCATCGGCGGCGGCATCCTGTGCGTGCTCATGATCGCCGTCATTCCGGTGCTGCGCTTCCGTTGGGGGCTGATCTGCGGCTGGGTGCTGCAAGGCGTTATCGTTGCTACCGGCATCGTCATGCCGCTGATGTTCGTCGTGGGCGGCCTGTTCCTGCTCATGTGGGTGTACTGCATGGTCGTGGGCGCGCGCATCGATCGAGAAAAACTCCACCAGAACCAGTCAGGAGAATAACCAATGGCCGTAGAAGAGACACTCGTGCTCGTGAAGCCCGACGGGGTCGCACGCAGCCTCACGGGAGAGATCCTCCGCCGCATCGAGGCCAAGGGCTATTCGCTCGTCGACATCCGCCTCGTGCAGCCCGAGCGCGACCTGCTCGCTGCGCACTACGCCGAGCACGAGGGCAAGCCGTTCTACGAGCCGCTCGTCGAGTTCATGATGTCGGGACCGGTCGTCGCTATCCGCGTGGCCGGCGATCGCGTGATCGAGGGATTCCGATCGCTCGCCGGCACCACCGACCCGACCTCCGCCGCGCCCGGGACCATCCGCGGCGATCTCGGGCGTGACTGGGGTCTCCCGGTGCAGCAGAACCTCGTGCACGGCTCGGACAGCCCGGAGTCGGCACAGCGCGAGCTGTCGCTGTGGTTCGCCTGAGCAATCGTCGCTCGCTGTCGGCGCCGAGCGGAACCTCCGCCCGGCGCCGACTTTTCGCGCGGGCTCAGAGATGCCCGATGACGTCAAGGCGCAGCTGCGCCAGGAGCGCGACGAGCACGTAGAGCACAAGCGTGATGAGCGGCGTCCAGCCCGCGAGAACCGAGCCCACGCGGCGGCCGGCCGCGCCGACCGGCAGCGCGCCGATCTTCAGCACGTGGAACGTCACGGCGAGAAACGACGGGATCGTCACAGCCCAGGTGACCATGCACCACGGGCACAGCGAGAACAGCACGTAGATGCTCTGCGCGATCAACCAGCCGACGAGGCAGATCGCGAACACGAAGCCGAGCCAGAAGAGCGACCAGAACCAGCGCGGGAATCGCGCGCCGGCGAGCAGAGCCACACCGACGACGATCGGCGCGACCCAGCAGGTCAGCCCGATGATGGGGTTCGGAAAGCCGAAGACGGCACCCTGCTCAGACGCGAGGTTCGTGCCGCACCCCACCAGCAGACTAAAGTCGCAGCCGAGCTTTGCCTGCGGGTTCTCCAACTGGATGAACTTGTCGAGAGTGAGCGCGAACGCCGCATACCAGCCGACGACTCCGGCGACGATGAGGGTGATCGCGAAGGCGATCGGACGTTCAGGTGCGCGAGGCTTGACACTGGAGTCGGTCACGTTCGGATTATGACACAGCGCGGCGTCTCGAGAGTCGCTGACAGCGCCCGCGGCGGTATCGTGCGATAATGAAGAAAGTCAGAGGCGAACCGCGCTTCGCCTCACGATGAAAAAGGCTTATGGGGCGTCACGCGCCCCGCATTGTGAATCGGTCGGAGTGACCGAGGGCCTGCGATCAGAGCGTAGAGCCGATTGCAGGAGACAGGATTGTGGAGGGGTTCGCTGAGGCGCATCTTCCCTAAGAGAGTTCCCGGATGGATGGCGCGGCTGTCCGTCCGGTCGAGGAGTGCACCAGAGATGGTGGAAGAACAGAACACGACAAATCCCGCGGACCCGGTTGAAGAAGCTGCGCCGCTTGCGCAGACGAACGGGTCGGATGCCGAGACGCCACGGGACGAGCACACGCCGTCCGCTGCCGACGAGGCCGCCGCACAGTCTCCCGCGGAGACGAGCGAATCGCAGCAGTCCGGCGCCCAGGCCGCGGAGAACGCCGGAACCGGTGACGACAAGCCGGAGGAGCAAGCGCCGTTCGTGTCGGCACCGTCGACGCAGCTGCTGTTCCGCGCACCCGACATCAAGCCGCTTCCGGCTCGCCCAGCCCCTCGCGACGACAGCGATGATGAGGACGAGTCCGGATCGAACTCTCGCAGGCGCTCCCGGAAGCGTCGCGGCGGAGACCAGGGCGGTGACAATTCGTCGCGCGCCGAGCTGATCACCGAACCGCAGAAGGTCAAGGGGTCGACCAGACTCGAGGCGAAGAAGCAGCGCCGTCGTGACGGCCGTGACGCCGGGCGTCGCCGCGCCGTCGTGACCGAGGCGGAGTTCCTCGCGCGCCGCGAATCCGTCGACCGCAAGATGATCGTGCGTTCAAAGGGCGGCCGCATCCAGATCGGCGTGCTCGAAGACGACGTTCTCGCCGAGCACTACGTCGCGCGATCGCAAGAGTCGTCGCTCATCGGCAACGTTTACCTCGGCAAGGTCCAGAACGTGCTGCCGAGCATGGAAGCCGCGTTCGTCGACATCGGACGCGGGCGCAACGCCGTGCTCTACTCCGGCGAAGTCGACTGGGACTCGGTCGAGACCGGCAACCAGCCGCGCCGTATCGAGCTTGCCCTCAAGCCCGGCGACAAGGTCCTCGTGCAAGTGACGAAGGATCCTGTGGGGCACAAGGGGGCCCGACTCACGAGTCAGGTCTCGCTGCCCGGACGCTACCTCGTGTACGTGCCCAACGGCTCGATGAACGGCATCTCCCGGAAGCTTCCGGACACGGAACGAGCGCGGCTGAAGAAGATCCTCAAGGCGATCCTTCCCGAGAACGCCGGCGTCATCGTCCGCACGGCGGCAGAGGGCGCGAGCGAAGAGCAGCTCACTCGCGACGTCACGCGACTCAAGAACCAGTGGGAGTCGATCTCGAAGCTCGTCGAGAACGGTCACGCGCCCGCGCTGCTGCACTCTGAGCCCGATCTTCTGATCAAGATCGTGCGCGACGTGTTCAACGAGGACTTCCACTCCATGGTCATCGCTGGCGACGACGCTCGCGAGACGATCGAGAAGTACCTCAGCCAGGTCGCGCCCGACCTGCTCGAGCGCGTCGAGAACTACGACGGCGGCAAGGACATCTTCGACGAGTACCGCATCACCGAGCAGATCGAGAAGGCTCTCGACCGCAAGGTGTGGCTGCCCTCCGGCGGTTCGCTCGTGATCGACCGCACCGAAGCTATGACCGTAGTCGACGTCAACACGGGCAAGTTCGTCGGGTCCGGCGGAAACCTCGAGGAGACCGTCACCAAGAACAACCTCGAGGCCGCCGAGGAGATCGTCCGTCAGCTGCGTCTGCGCGACATCGGCGGGATCATCGTCGTCGACTTCATCGACATGGTGCTCGAATCCAACCGCGATCTGGTGCTGCGCCGGCTCGTGGAATGCCTGAGCCGGGATCGCACGAAGCACCAGGTTGCCGAGGTCACCTCGCTCGGCCTCGTGCAGATGACCCGCAAGAAGCTCGGCCTCGGTCTGCTCGAGACGTTCAGCGAGGCATGCGAGGTGTGCGCAGGCCGCGGTGTCATCGTGCACCACGACCCGGTTCTCAAGCACCGTTCCTCGTCGTCGGACAACGGGAACGGCCGGCGACGCCGCGGTGGCAGCTCGAACAACTCGAACGGCGGAGGCACCAACCACGGTGGCGCTCCGAAGACATCCACCCACTCGATAACCGACGACGCCAAGAAGGCGCTCTCGCAGATCGCGGCGAGCACCATCCACGTCGAGGAGGCGGCTCCGGCCGCCAGTGCGCCCGAGCAGCCGGTGGAGGAGAAGACGGTCGAGGAGAAGCCTGTCGCCATTCTCGACATTCCGATCGAACCCGCCTCGCGGAACGAGCGGCACATCGACAAGCGCGAGGCCGAGGACCTCCTGGGCTCGGTCCTCGACGCGCTGCCCGAGCCGAAGAAGCCGGGTCAGGGACGCAACCGCTCTCGCCGCGTCACGACCGCAGCGCTGAGCGGCACGCCCGTTCCGACGCAGGACCCGACAAAGAAGACCGACTAGGCCCCCGCTGATCGCCGGCGGTCCTTCGCGCGAATGCGAAGGCCGCTGGCGATCAGCCGTCTCGTGAGCGTGTGCGCGTCAACCGGCGCGGCCCCTAGACGCACAAGCTCCTCGTAGCGGGCATCCGGCACGTCGTAATGGTCGAGGTCGAAGCTTCGCGTGGGAATCTGCGCCTCCCGAGCGAACTCATGGAGCTCGTCGAGTGAGGAATCGCTCACGAGGTGCGACCAGAGCCGTCCATGCGCCGGCCACATGGGCGGATCGATGAGCACGGTCATTCTTCGATTCTAGAAACACCGCCCGTGTCATTTGTTGATCTGACCGCCCATGACGTAAACTTGACCGTTGGTGCGTCTGGCTTATCCCCGGAACGCAACCGTGGTTTTCTGACAGGCAGACCTTCCATCCCACTGGGTCCGTCTGGAGCAGTGACTTTCCTTTGACAAACAGACGGAGCTCCGGCTCCCGAGAGAAGTAGGTACTCCAAGTGGTTTACGCAGTAGTGCGCGCCGGTGGACGGCAGGAGAAGGTCGAGGTCGGCACCATCGTGACGATGGATCGCGTGAAGGCCGACAAGGACGGCAACGTCCAGCTCCCCGCAGTCCTCCTCGTTGACGGAGACACCATCACAAGCGACCAGAAGTCGCTCGCGAAGGTCATGGTCACGGCAGAGGTCCTCGGTGACCTCCGCGGCCCCAAGATCGTCATTCAGAAGTTCAAGAACAAGACCGGGTACAAGAAGCGCCAGGGGCACCGTCAGGAGCTCACGCGCGTCAAGGTCACCGGAATCAAGTAGACATCGAGGAGAACAAGAGATGGCACACAAGAAAGGTGCGAGCTCTACTCGCAACGGTCGTGACTCCAACGCCCAGCGTCTCGGTGTGAAGCGCTTCGGCGGCCAGGCTGTCAACGCGGGCGAGATCATCGTCCGCCAGCGTGGCACCCACTTCCACCCCGGCGTGAACGTCGGCCGTGGCGGTGACGACACGCTCTTCGCACTAGCGAACGGCGCCGTCGAGTTCGGCAACAAGGGCGGCCGCAAGGTCGTCAACATCGTGGCGGCCGACGCGTAGTCGTCAGCATCCACAGCACACAGGGGCGGGCTTCGGCCCGCCCCTGTGTGCTCTCGGCTAGATCCCCGGCCGAAAGTCACCAGAGGCAACCAAGGAGGACGCTGTGGCCACATTCGTCGATCGTGTGACCCTTCACCTGACCGCGGGCAACGGTGGAAACGGCTGCGTCTCCGTGCGGCGTGAGAAGTTCAAGCCGCTCGCCGGCCCCGACGGCGGAAACGGCGGAAACGGCGGCGACATCGTCATCGTTGCGGACGGACAGGTGACAACCCTTCTGCCGTACCACCGTTCACCGCACCGCAGCTCCGACAACGGCGGATTCGGCATGGGCGACCACCGGCACGGATACGCCGGGGAGGACCTCGAGCTGCCCGTGCCCGTCGGCACCGTCGTGAAGAACTCCGACGGCGAAACGCTCATCGACCTCACGGAGCCGGGGATGCGCTTCGTCGTCGCGACGGGCGGTCAAGGGGGCCTCGGCAACGCCGCTCTCGCCACGACGAAGCGCAAGGCGCCCGGATTCGCCTTGCTCGGTACGCCCGGCTGGTCGGGAGACATCACCCTCGAGCTCAAGACCGTCGCCGATGTCGCCCTCGTCGGGTACCCGTCCGCGGGCAAGTCGAGCCTCATCGCAGCGATGTCCGCCGCGAAGCCGAAGATCGCCGACTACCCGTTCACCACGCTGCACCCGAACCTGGGCGTCGTGCAGGCGGGGGAGCACCGCTACACGGTCGCGGACGTTCCCGGTCTCATCGAAGGCGCAAGCGAGGGCAAGGGACTCGGTCTCGAGTTCCTCCGCCACGTCGAGCGCTGTTCGGCGCTGCTGCATGTCATCGACTGTGCGACGCTCGAGCCGGGACGTGACCCGCTCAGCGACCTCGACGTCATTCGCGCCGAGCTCGAGGCGTACCCCGTGCCCGACGGGCAGCTGCCGCTGCTCGAGCGACCGCAGCTCGTCGCGCTCAACAAGATCGATGTTCCCGAGGCCAGGGAACTGGCCGAGTTCATCCGTCCCGAACTCGAGGAGCGCGGCTATCGGGTCTTCGAGATCTCCACGGTCAGCCATGAGGGTCTGCGTCCGCTGAGCTTCGCGCTCGGGGAGCTCGTCGAGGCCGACCGCGCGGCACGCCGGGAGGCGGAGGCGAACGCGCCGCGGATCGTCATGAAGCCTCGTGCCGTGAACGATGCACCGTTCCGCATCGTCGTCGAAGGCGGAACGTATGGCAACGTCTATCGGATTCTCGGCGCGAAGCCGGAGAAATGGGTGCAGCAGACGGACTTCACAAATGACGAGGCCGTTGGCTACCTCGCCGACCGACTCGCTAAGATCGGCATCGAGGATGCGCTGTTCAAGTCCGGAGCCATCGCCGGTTCCACCGTCGTGATCGGGCCCGGGCAGGGCGTCGTCTTCGATTGGGAGCCGACTCTCACCTCGACGGCGGAGCTGATGACGTCTCCTCGTGGCAGCGATCCGCGCCTCGACGGTTCCGCGCGACCCACACGCGGCCAACGGCGGGACGCGTACTACGAGCGAATGGACGCGAAAGCCGAAGCGCGCGCCGAGCTCGAGCGTGAGCGCGAGGCGGGTCTGTGGATGGAGGATGAGCAGGAGTGAGCGTCAGGGCTCGTGCGGGAATCGCTACGGCGAACCGCGTGGTCGTCAAGGTTGGATCCTCATCGATCAGCGGTGTCAACGCGGGCCAGATCGAGCCGCTCGTCACCGCTCTCGCCGAGGCGCACTCGAACGGCACCGAGATCATCCTCGTCTCGTCGGGTGCGATCGCAACGGGGATGCCGTATCTGAACCTTGACTCGCGGCCCACCGACCTCGCAACTCAGCAGGCCGCTGCGGCCGTCGGCCAGAACGTGCTGATCTACCGGTATCAAGACAGTCTCGACCGGTACGGGATCGTGGCAGGTCAGGTGCTGCTCACCGCCGGCGACCTGGAGGATCTGACCTCGCGCAGCAATGCCAAGCGCGCGATGGAGCGGCTGCTGAGTCTCGGCATCCTGCCGATCGTGAACGAGAACGACACCGTCGCCACCCACGAGATCCGCTTCGGCGACAACGACAGGCTCGCCGCGCTCGTCGCGATCATGACGCACGCGGATGCGCTCGTGCTGCTGAGCGACGTGGACGCGATCTACACTCGGCCGCCGGAGGAGCCCGGCGCGGAGCGCATCGACCTCGTTCACGCGGGTGAGCCGCTCGCCGGCGTCGAATTCGGCGAAGCGAAGCGCACGGGTGTGGGCACGGGCGGTGCCTCCACAAAGGTGTCAGCGGCGCTTCTGGCGGCCGCTCGCGGCACCGGCGTTCTCGTCACGTCGGCCGCGCAAGTCGGCGCGGCGCTGCACGGCACCGATGTCGGAACGTGGTTCGAGCCGGCCGATGAGGCCGTTCCCGCCGTCGCAGATAGAATCGGATCATGAGCGAAACTGCGGTTGGCACCGGCCTGAGGGAGCGGCTCGAGGCCGCGCGCGGTGCGGCGAGGCGACTCGGCGTCGCCTCGGGTGCAGATCGCAATGCCGCCCTCGAGCACATCGCCCTCGCTCTGACAAGCAACAGCGCCCGGATCCTTGCTGCGAACGAGCTCGATCTGGCGAACGGACGTGAGAATCAGCTCGCCGCCGGACTTCTCGACCGACTGCGCCTCGACGCGGCGCGCATCGACGGCCTTGCCTCAGCGGTGCGCGAGATCGCGGCTCTCACCGACCCCATCGACCAGGTCGTGCGCGGCAGCACTCTGGAGAACGGCCTCAAGATCGAGCAGGTTCGGGTTCCCTTCGGCGTCGTCGGAACCATCTACGAAGCCCGCCCCAATGTCACCGTCGACATCGCCGCTCTCGCGCTCAAGAGCGGCAACGCCGTCGTGCTGCGCGGCGGATCGGCCGCCCTGCACACGAACATGGCGCTCGTGAGCATCCTGCGCGATGCGGTCGCCGCAGCAGGGCTGTCGCCGGAAATCATCCAGACGATCGACGAGTTCGGCCGGGACGGTGCCGCGGAGCTGATGCGCGCCCGCGGCCTCGTCGACGTGCTCGTTCCGCGCGGCAGCGCCGCTCTCATCAACACCGTCGTCACGGAGTCACTCGTGCCCGTCATCGAAACGGGCGCGGGCATCGTCCACATCTACGTCGACGCCACCGCGGACACGGCGGACGCGGCATCCATCATCACCAACGCCAAGGCGCAGCGACCGAGCGTGTGCAACGCCGTCGAAACGGTTCTCGTCCACAAGGACGCCGCCGCCCGCGTGCTGCCCGCGGTTCTCGCCTCACTCGCCGAGGCCGGCGTCACGGTGCACGGCGACGCGGCTGCGCTCAGCTTTGGCGAGGGAATCGTTCCCGCTGGTGCCGACGAATGGGCGACCGAGCACTTGAGCCTCGACCTCGGGCTGCGAATCGTGGAGTCGATGGACGAGGCGATCGAGCACATCGACAGATACTCGACCCACCACACCGAATCGATCCTCACGAACGATGTCCGCAACGCGGAGCGCTTCCTCGCCGAGGTCGACTCCGCCGTCGTCATGGTCAACGCCTCCACCCGCTTCACGGACGGTGGAGAGTTCGGGTTCGGCGCCGAGGTCGGGATCTCGACCCAGAAGCTGCACGCGCGAGGCCCCATGGGGCTGCCCGAGCTGACGAGCACGAAGTGGATCGTGCGTGGCAGCGGCCATGTGCGCGGCTGAGCTGTAGACTGAAATACGGCGCCCGGCGCCGCGAGAAACGGAGAGAACATGTCGTTTGCGATGATCCTGCTGGCCGAGTCAGAGCACGTGGTCAACCCCACTCCGATGCCGACGTTCATGTACGGCGTGCTCGCTCTGATCTTCTTCCTGTTCATCGGGGTCGCCACGTTCACGTATCGCGATGTCGCCAACCGCCACAGCCACAAGACCGGCCACCAGCCGACCGCGCACACCTACGACCACGTGGGGCCCGAGCACTAGGCGAGCCGACAACGGTGACGAGGGAAGCCGGCACCCGAGCACGCGTCGGGGTGATGGGCGGAACGTTTGACCCCATTCATCACGGCCACCTCGTCGCGGCGAGCGAAGTCGCCCAATCCTTCGACCTCGACGAAGTCATCTTCGTCCCCACGGGCAACCCGTGGCAGAAGTCAGACGTCTCGCAGAGCGAGCACCGATACCTGATGACCGTCGTTGCAACGGCATCCAACCCGCAATTCACGGTCAGCCGCGTGGACATCGACCGGGGCGGCATGACGTACACGATCGACACTCTCCGTGATCTCAAAGCGCAGCGACCCGACGCCGACCTCTTCTTCATCACCGGTGCCGATGCGATCGCCCAGATCTTCAGCTGGAAGGATCACGCTGAACTGTTCTCGCTCGCTCACTTCGTAGCTGTGAGCCGACCGGGACATACCTTGAACATTTCTGGATTGCCGCGCGAGCACGTAAGCTTGTTGGAAGTTCCGGCACTGGCGATCTCATCGACGGACTGTCGCAGCCGGGTGAGCCGGGGTTACCCGGTGTGGTATCTGGTCCCTGATGGTGTCGTTCAATACATTACGAAGTATCATCTGTATCGGAGTAGTGAATGACCTCGTTTCCCGACGAGCAGCCACTCTCACGGCGAGCACGACGAGAGAAGCTGCGCGCAGAGCACCCGCAAGACGATGCTCCGCGCACCGAGCGTGACCCGGACCCCGAACCGGCTGACACCTCGACGCCCGCTGTGCCCGCTGACGAGGCGGCCGTCGACGACTCCGCTCCCGCGCCCGACCGGCCGCTGACGCGTCGCGAGATGCGTGCACGGCGCCAGGACACCGGCTCACTGCCGCTCGTTCCTGACGAACCGGTCGTGGCCGAAGAGGCCGAGCCCGCCGCTCCGGCCGACCAGACTTCTTCGGAAGCGCCGGCGCTCACTCCGGCCGAGATCGCTCCCGAGAAGTCGACCGAGCCCGCAGAAGCGCGCGAAGCGATCGCCCCGGCTCCGACCACGGCGTTCACGCCCCCGTCGCCCCCGTCACAGGATGCCGCTACAGAGGCGCTCATCGCACCCGGCCGCGCGACTCAGCGCGATTCAGCTGATTCCCCACAGCTCTCGCCGGCATTCGGCGCCGGTCTCAAGCGCGACAGGCCCCACGAGTCAGCGCCTCCCGGTTTTGACGCGCTGATCGCGCCGGAAGCTCGCACCTCGGAAGCGCTCACGACGTCAAGCGTGCTGATCCTGCCGAACATTCCGCACCCCAACAGCCACCACACGGTGTCCACAACGGGAGAGATCTTGGTCACGGGCTCCGTCGATTTGCCCACAAGCGGCGGTGCAGCGGAGACCAGCAACGGAATCGACCGCACCGACATCGACTCGGGACTCGACAAGCACGGGAACGCCCCGGCAACAGCGGGGACACCGGTCTCGGCGACGAAAGCCGTGAGCACCCACACCGCCACACGCGATGTCATCACCCCGCCGACCAAGTCGGCCAACTCGCGCCTCCTGATGATTCTCGCGATCACGGCCGGGGTGCTGTGCGTGGCGGTCATCGGCGTCGTCATCGTCGGCCTCATGACCGGCGCCTTCTAACCGGAATAGCAAAGGACTGCAACCACTTCGTGACAGCAACAGCCGACTCCCGAGAACTGGTACGCATCGCCGCAGCGGCAGCCGCCGATACCGGGGGAGAGGACCTTGTGGCCCTCGACGTGTCACAGCCGCTGCCGTTCGTCGACGCGTTCCTCCTGGTCACCGGTCGGAGCGAACGCAACGTCGTCGCCATCGCCGATGAGGTCGAAGACCGCCTCCGGGATGCCGGGGCCCGCGCCGTGCGACGCGAAGGCCGCGCTGAGGGACGCTGGGCGCTCCTTGACTTCGGCGACCTCGTCGTTCACGTGTTCCACCCCGAAGAGCGCGCCTACTACGCGCTCGAACGGCTGTGGAAGGACTGCCCGGTCATCTCGGTCGAAGAGGCGATCGCCGGCGGACGGTGAGACACGCCCGGACGCGCGGATTTTTGATCAACGCCCCGGTGATGTACATTAGATGAGTTGCTTCGGCAACGCACCTACGGGTCTGTGGCGCAGCTGGTAGCGCACCTGCATGGCATGCAGGGGGTCAGGGGTTCGAGTCCCCTCAGATCCACCAAAAGCCCTGACGAACGACAGTTTGTCGGGGCTTTTCCGCGTCGCTGCTTACGTCCGGCCGACCTCGGGGGTCACAGCCGATCCGACCCGATGCAAACGCACCCTATCGACTAGAATATGGTTCGTGGCAGCACGACCAGGCGCCCGCTCACTGCGATTCTTCTCTCTCACCTTCTGAGGGTCAGAGCATGTCTCGGCGCGCCCGTGCGCGATGCCGAGACCCTGTCCCCACGAGAAGGAGTACTGAGTGCCGGAGGCCGAAGACGCTCGCAAATCTGACGAACAACTGCGCAACGCGAAGGTTGAGCGCGGCCAGTTCGGAGCGACCGAGCGACGCCCTCCGGTAACCGACGAGTTCCGGCCTCCCGTCTCCAGCACGGAACTCCGCGACAAGGGCCCGGCCGAATTCGCCGAGACGCGCAAACCCCGGGTCAATTGGCGCGTCTTCATCATCTCGTCGATCGTCATTCTCGCCTTCTCCGTCTGGGCCATGGTCATGCCGACCAACGCGGCGTCGTCGATGCACACAGTCGTCGACTGGATCTCGACCAACCTGGGTTGGTTCTACGTTCTCACCATCACGCTTGTGATCCTCTTCGTGCTCTGGGTGGCCTTCTCCAAAGAAGGAAGCGTCCGGCTCGGTCCCGATCATTCGCGCCCGCAGTACAACCTGTTCACCTGGGTAGCGATGCTCTTCGCCGCCGGTGTCGGCATCGACATGCTGTTCTACTCCGTGACCGGACCGGTCACGCAGTATCTCGCCCCGCCTTCGGCCGAACCGGGCTCCGCCGAGGCGGCACAGGACGCCGTGGTGTGGACGATGTTCCACTACGGCGTCGCGGGCTGGTCGGTGTACGCGCTTCTCGGCATGGCGATGGGCTACTTCGCCTACCGCTGGGGGATGCCGCTCTCGATTCGGGCTGCCCTCTACCCGCTTCTCGGCAAGCGCGTCCGTGGGGCGGTCGGCGACACGATCGACGTCTTCGCGCTCGTCGGCACCGTCTTCGGAGTGGCGACCTCGATGGGAATCGGCGTTGTCCTCCTGAACGTAGGATTCGCGTGGATCTTCGGTCTGCAAGAAGGACTCGCGCTCCAGATCGCTCTCGTGATCGTCGCCGTCGTGATGACGATCGCGGCCTGCACGTCCGGAGTGGACAAGGGCATTCGCATCGTCTCGGAGCTGAACCTGTGGTCGGCCGGGGCCATGATGCTCTACATCCTCTTCACCGGCAAGACGGCGTTTCTGCTCAACGCGATGGTGGAGAACATCGGCCGTTTCGTCTTCACCCTTCCCGAACGCACACTACAGACATTCGGCTATGTCGAAGGCGGCTCAGAGTGGATGGCCGGCTGGACGCTGTTCTTCTGGGCGTTCTGGCTCGCCTGGGGGCCGTTCGTCGGGCTCTTCCTCGCGCGCATCTCTCGCGGACGCACCCTGCGCGAGTTCGTCATCGCCGCGATCACGGCGCCCGTCCTGTGTGACTTCTTCATCGTGACGATCTTTGGGAACTCGGCACTGCGCAAGGTGCTCGACGGCGACACGGCGTTCGCCGACCTCGCCATGAAGAGCCCAGAACACGGCTGGTATGCGCTCCTCGAGTCCTTTCCGGGGGCGGCGTTCCTCATCGGTCTCGCTACGCTTTCGGGACTTCTGTTCTACCTGACGAGCGCCAACTCCGGCGCCATGGTCATGTCGAACTTCTCATCGTCGATCCCGGACCCGTCTCAAGACGGTGCGAAGTGGCTGCGCATCTACTGGGCGCTGCTCACCGCGGTGCTCACGATAGCCATGCTCGTCGCCGGCGGCGTGACGACGATGGAATACGCGACGCTCATCTTCGCACTGCCCGTGACGATCATCGCGTACCTCGTGATGGCCTCGTTCTCGAAGGTGCTCCGCATGGAGCGCGCCGAACGCGAGGGACAGATCCGTCGCCGTCGAAGCGTGGCGGTGCACGGCGGCCAGACGCCGGAGAAGACCTGGCGGCAGCGTCTCGCGCGGCTCCGCTCCTACCCGTCGAAGAAGGCCGTCGCCCAGTTCGCGGACCAGGTCGTTCAGCCGGCCCTCCAAGACGTCTCGGCAGAGTTCACGAAGCTCGGTTATACGGCCGCACTGGTCACGACGCCGAACCTGGACACCGGTATCCCTGATCACACGCTGACCGTAACCATGGCGGAGGGCCAGCGTGACTTCCAGTACCGGGTCTCGGCGATCGAGGCCCCCGTTCCGACGTTCGGCGCCCGCAGCATGTCCCGAGGAACCGACATCTACGAACGGCTCGAGGTGTTCACACAGACGGGGTCGGAGGGCTACGACCTTGTCGGCCTGACCCGGCAGCAGGTCATCGACGATGTTCTCGATCGTTATGAGGCGCACCTTTCGTTCCTGCAGTACTCGAACGAGCACGCATACGACTCGGTGCTCACGCCCCCGACGCCGCCGACGACGGACTCGATCCCGCACGTGCCCGAAGATCCGAATGACGTCGAGCGCATCGACGACTGACCGGAGCGACGGGACAGAGATACGTGACATGGATGCCGCGTGGCCCAGCGACGCGCGTCTCCTCAAGGGCTGGCGAAATCCTTCTGCCCTCTACGACGCCCTCGTCGGAGACGACCCGCTGGGCTTCTGGTGGGACGCGGTCGACGGCACGCGGCGACTGAGCTATCTCGGGTCGGGGCGGCACGTGAGTCGCTCGCTTCCTCCTGCACCGCCGCCCGGGCAGGCTCCTGCGTGGCGCGGTCCCGGCCGTTTCGGGGGCGGCTGGATCGGCTGGGCCGACTACGAGAGCGGTGCATCGAGTGTCACGGCGCGGCGGCCCGGCGGTACTTGGCTGCGCGTCGACAACTTCGTCGCGCTTGACGTGGCGGAGCGCCGGATCTGGGCGGTGGCTCCCCGAGCCGCGCTCGACGGATGGGCGGCGCAGGTCGAAAGCGCCCTCACAGCGGACACCCGCGACACCCGAGCCGAGCGCGCGCCCGCGATCTCCGCCGCTATCGCACGCAACACCCCGGCAGAGTACGCGGCGCTTGTCGAACGCGCGCGCGAGTACATCCGGCGCGGCGAGGCCTACCAGCTGTGCCTGACCACTCGGTTCACCGTTCGCGGCACACACGACCCCCGCGTCGTGCACGAGCGCATGCGCAGCAGCAGAGCCCGGAACTCGGCACTGATCCGCGCAGGAGCCACAAGTCTCGTCGCCGCCTCTCCCGAGACGTTTCTCGACGTCGACGCCACAGGCCGTGTCCGCACGAGCCCGATCAAAGGCACGCGTCCTCGCGCTGCCGACGAGGCGGAGGACGCCCGACTCGGCGCGGAACTGCTGGCTCACCCGAAGGAGCGCGCGGAGAATCTGATGATCGTGGACCTGATGAGGAACGATCTGTCCCGCGTGTGCGAAATCGACAGCGTCCGGGTTGATCGCTTGTTCCACCTCGAGACGCACACGCACGTGCATCAACTCGTGAGTGAGATCAGCGGACAGCTCGCGAGCGGGAACGGTGTGAGCGAGCTCATCAGCTCGTGCTTTCCCGCTGGCTCAATGACCGGGGCACCGAAACGCAGCGCGATGACGATCCTCGCACGCCTCGAGGCGGGGCCGCGCGGCGTCTACGCCGGGTGCTTCGGCTGGATCGGAGACGACGGCGCAGCCCTTCTGGCGATGACGATCCGCTGTGCCGTGATCACGCCGACGGAGGCCTATGTCGGCGCCGGCGGTGGGCTCACCATCGACTCTGAAACCGCGTTCGAGGTGTCGGAGGTCGCGCTGAAGGCGGCGGCGCCGTTGCGGGCCCTCGGCGCCCGGATCCCCGATGAGTGGCGCTCTTTCGTCGAAGCGCCTTCCGTCCGCGCCGGGATGATGTGACAATGGCGGAACGACCGAATCAGGTCGACGACGAAGGCGAGTTGCGATGCCGACGATCTTGAACGCCTATCTGCGGTTCGGAACTTCCGCCCGCGAGGCGATGAGCTTCTACCAGAGCGCCCTCGGCGGTGATCTCACTCTCAACCCGTATCGGGACAGCGGAGTCCCGCACGATCCCGCGATCGACGACCTGGTGCTGCACGGGATGCTCACGACTCCGGGTGGGCTCGTGCTCATGGGCGCCGACAGCGGAAGGGAGGAGGACGCTCCGGTGGGCGTCTCGCTCGCGCTGAGCGGTGACGACGACATCGAGCTGACGGGCTACTTCGATCAGCTGTCCGCCGGCGGAACCGTTCAGGAACCGCTCACGCGCGCCCCATGGGGTGACACCTTCGGCATGTTCATCGACAAGTTCGGTGTGTCCTGGATGGTCAGCATCTCGGCCGGCGGCCGTTAGTGCGGGGACGACGTGCACGGCGTGATCACCGCTGACGACCCGTGCCCGTGCCGCAGCGGGGACCAGTTCGGAGACTGTTGCGCGCCGCTTCTCGCAGGATCGCCCGCCCCGACCGCCGAGCGGCTCATGCGCTCCCGGTACACCGCGTTCGCCGTCGGCGACCGCGAACATCTTCTCCGCTCGTGGCATCCGTCGACGCGTCCTGCCGAGCTGACGCTCGACGCGGAGTTGCGCTGGGTTCGACTCGACGTGCTGTCGACCCGGGCAGGCGGTCCGTTCGACGACGAGGGGACCGTCCACTTCATCGCTCACTACCGCACTCCTGACGGCCGCGGGCGGCAAGAGGAGGTCAGCCGCTTCGTGCGGGAGCGGAAGACCTGGTTCTACCTCGACGGCGTGCCAGCGGCATCCTGATTCACTTGGCGAACTGGTGACCGGCCAGAGCGTCAGGCGCCATCGACAGGGAGCCGCCGTCAACGAGCAGGTCGGTCCCGGTGATGTAGCTCGCGTCGTCGGAGGCGAGGAACGCAACGGCCATCGCGACTTCCCGCGGCTCACCACAGCGCAGCATCGGGCAGCTGCTACCCCAGATCGGGTCCCAGGTTTCGCGATCGCCGCCGGAGCTGGCCTCGAGCACGTCGGTCCACACGTATCCCGGGCTGACGCTGTTCACTCGAATGCCGTGCGGGGCGAGATCAAGCGCTTGGCATCGTGTCATCGCGAGCGTCGCGCCCTTGCCCGCATTGTAGGTCCACCGCTCCGGCTGCCCGACGTGCCCCGAGATGCTCGCGATGTTGACGATCGCGGCTCGACTCGCGGCGGTGAGGGCGGGAATCGCTGCTTGAACCAGCTTGGCGGGGCCGACGACGTTGACGTCGAGCGTGCGCTGCCACTGCTCAGCCGTCGCATGGACGCCGCCCATGAGGAAGACGCCGGCATTGTTGACGAGCACGTCGAGGCTTCCCTCACGGCTCGCTGCGGCGACGAGGTCGGCGAATGTCTCGGGCGCGGCGAGATCGGCGACGATGCCGACGAAGTTCTCGGCGCCGAGAGTGCGTTCGCGCTCGCGCAATCCGTCGGCGTCGATGTCGACACCGGTGACACGCGCGCCCTCGGCGACCAGCTGTTCCGCGATCGCTGCGCCGATCCCGTTCGCCGCGCCCGTGACCAGCGCGGAGCGGCCCTGGAATCGAGAGCGCGGCGCGATCGTCGGCGCTGCCGGAAGCGGGGAGGATGCGGACATGGAGGCTCGCCTTTCTCACAGACACTGCACCGATGCGGCGCATCGCGAGCCTATCGCTCAGTCCGGGTCGTCGATGAGCAATTCCTCGCGGATGCGGCGCAAGTCCTCCATGAGCGAGCCGATGAGCACCCAGTGCGTCGATTGCGGCGGAGAGATCTGCAGCGGGGCTGTCAGCGCGGGGAACTCCGAGGTCATCGGCTCCGGTTCGATGAACGCAGGGCGCATCACGAGCCGCAGGTCATGCGCGGCGCGCGTGAGCTCACCGGCGATGGCTGTGACGGTCGGCTCAGCGTGCAGATCATCGTCGTAGTGATCGCGGAACGCACGGGTCATGCCGATGACCTGAGTGACGACGGGAGTGAGCCGGTCGAGCACTTCGCTCAGTTCCTTCAGATCCCCGCGATGCGAGGACTTGCGCGGATTGAGGGTCAGCGACTCCTCGCCGTCTGTGATCGCCGCGTCGGCGGCCTCTCTCATAGGGCGGAGCAGTCGAACCTCGATCATCAGCGCCTCGAGGTCCGCCTCCCGCTGTGGGGCGCGCATGGCCGAGGCAAGCCGCTCGAGGGATGCCGCGAGCTCATTGCCGAGTCGGGCGATGCTGTCACGAACCGGGGTGACAAGCACGGGCGGCACGATCAGCAGGTTGACCGCGAAACCGACCGCCGCCCCGATGAGCGTCTCGATGATGCGGTCGAGGGCGTACTCGGGGGAGCTCGAGCCGAGCGCGAGCACCAGCATGGCGCTGATCGCGACCTGGTTTCCGGTGCCCGGCGTCATCTTGAACACCCACGAGAGCAGAACGGCGACGAGGATCGCGAGGATCACGATCCAGCTGTTCTGTCCGAGAGCGAGACTGATGAGCGTCGCGAGGATCACCCCGGCGATGACTCCGACGCTGCGCTCGATCGCCTTTGCGAAGGACTGGTTGATGCTCGGCTGAACGACGAGGAGCGAGGCGATGGCGGCGAACACCGGAAGCTCGCCCGGGAGAAGGAGCCCAGAGACGATCCACGCGACAGCGGTCGCGACGGAGGTCTTGAGCACCTGAAGCAGCGGTGATCGCTGCGACGCCTGGATTCGGCGGGTGAGCTTCATCCCCTCAGACTAATGCGGGGGTCGGCCGGGAGCTCCCACGCCGCGGCGTACCTGCGCGCCTCGCGCACGATGCCGTGCATGGCGGCCGCGGAGAGCTCGCGAAACGGTTCCAGTCCGATAACTCTGCCGGAGTTCTGCTTTGTCCAGATGCCGGCGACGGTTCCGCTGACCGTGATCGTCGCTCGGAACATGCCGTTGCCGCCGGGCACGATCTCATCAAGACGACCCGCGGGGACGGCGAAACCGCGGTCGACGTAGCCGAGCATGTACTCGTCGAAGCCGGCGAGCAGACGCACGGGGACCGGCTTCTCCGAGGCGATGAGAATCTCCTCGCTCAACGCGGATGCCGCCATCCACTGGGGCCCGCTCGGTGTTTCCACCGTCATTAGGCGGTCGTCGAGTGACGCGAGGGCACTCCTGATGAGCGTGATCGGGAGCCCGAACCAGCGCGCTGCGTCAGCGGCGCTGACCGGACCATGGCCGGAAATATAGGCCAGCAGAAGTCTCGAGAGATCCGCCTCTTGTTCCCGATCGGAGTCGGACGGCGCGGACCCACACCAGCGTCGCGCGTCGACGAACAGCTGCGTGGTGCCCGCGAAGGGCCCGAGGCAGATGAGGCCCCGCGCGGCGAGGTGGTACACGACATGGCTGACGCGTTGCGCTGGCGTCGTGCTCACTCCCGATTCGGCGATGAGCCCACGCAGCGCCTGCCGGTCGAGCGACCCGCGCTCAGCAAGCCCGCCGAGCACGCTCTCGCAGGCGCCCTCGATGACCGCGGGCGTAAGACCCAGCCGACGGTCTGTCGCGGCCATCGAGCGAATCACTCGTGGCGACGTGAGATTTGTGAACGCAGCGAGATCTACGGGTCGAACGACGTGCAGCGTGCCGCGCATGGGCCAGCCTCGCACGAGACGGCCCGCCGTGAACTCGGCGCGAACGTCCGCGACGGTGCACGATCGCGTTCGCGACGCGAGCGACCAGAGCACGCCGGGGAGATCTTGTCCTTGCACGGCGCCGAGGCGACCGACCACTGCTTCCGCCGTCGGCGCCGTCGGCTGGCTCAGGCCGAGGGAGGCGAAGCGTGCGCGTCGGAGCCTTGCAGCGGTGAGCAGAACCATGCAGCCACTGTAGGGGCGACGGCCGACGTCAGAGCTCGAGCAGGTCGTCGAGTTCGGTCAGAAGACCAGCGCCGTCCGGGGCATAGACCCAGGTGAGGCCCGAGCCGTGCTGTTCCCGCTTGGCGCGGCCGCCCGCGAGCACCGCCTCACCGGGGGAGAGCTGCCGGATCAGGACGGCCTTCACGCTGGCCGGTCGTTCCGTGGCGAAATCCGAGTAGATGCCCTCGTCGTGCTGCCCGTCGTCGCCCACAAGCAGCCACGAGATCTGCGGGAACTCGTCGCTGAGCCGCCGGAGGCTCTGCTCCTTGTGCGCACGTCCGCTGCGGAAGAAGCGGTCGTGTGTCGGGCCCCAATCCGTCAGGAGCAGCGGACCCGACGGGTACAAGTGGCGGGAGAGGAACCGCGTCAATGTCGGCGCAACATTCCACGCGCCCGTGGAGAGGTAGATGACAGGGCATCCGCCCTGCTGTCGGGAGAGACGGTCGAGAAGCACGGCCATGCCGGGCACGGGAGTGCGGGCGTGTTCGTCGAGAACGAAGGTGTTCCACGCCGCGACGAGCGGACGCGGCAGAGCGGTGACCATCACGGTGTCGTCAACGTCGGAGATGACGCCCACAGTGGTGTCCGGATGGACGATGTAGACGTCGGTGACAACCGGCTCGGAACCCGGCGAACTCATTCGTATGGTCTGCCAGCCCGGCTCCAGCTGCGCGGGAACGACCTCGTCGATCACGCCGCCGCGGTCGGCGATCACCTCATGGGCGACACCGTCGATCTCCACGATGACGGGGCACGAGACGACCGGAATGCTCGTGAAGCTGCGCCACCCCCGGGTGCGTTCCTCCGCTTCCCGCTTCCGGTCGGGGTGCGAATACAGCACCCGACCGAGTACGCGAACCCACTCGGTCGAGCCGTATCCCGTGTACGAAGCGACGGTGGGAACCATGCCGCGGCGCACGGCACGGCGGGCGCGCCACGCGAGCACGGCGTCGTCGAGCCGGGCGGCGCGGTGAAGCCGCGCGGGCGCCGGCTTGGGGGAGTTCGTCGGTTCGCCGGGCACCAGACAATACTGTCATGTTCCACGGTGGAGGGCGTCAGTCCGGGTCGCCGCCGCGCTCTTCGTGTGCCATATGCCGCTTCTCAAGGCGCTGCAGGGCGGTCTTGACAGCCCACGCGACGACGAGGAACACGGCGATGATGCCGACGAAGATGTAGCCGGCGAAGTGAAGCTGGTTCGCGAGGTCGCGATACGTCTCGGCGGCGGCGGAGCCGACGGAGACGTAGCCGGCGGTCCAGATGAGGCACGCCGGCGCCGTCCACGCGAGGAACCGCTTGTACGTCATCGGGCTCATGCCGACCGTCACGGGGATGAGGGAGTGCAGCACAGGGAGAAAGCGGGAAAGGAACACGGCGATGCCGCCTCGTCGTTCGAGGTAGTTCTCGGCGCGCCGCCAGTTGTGCTCCCCGATGCGGCGCCCGAGACGGGATCGTCGGACGTAGTGGCCGAAGTACTTGCCGAGGGCGAAGCCGATGCTCTCGCCGGTGAGCGCTCCGACGACGACGACGAGGTACAGCGCGATGTACTGTCCGACACCATCGACGCCGGTCCCGGCGACGATAACTATCGTGTCGCCCGGGACGATCAAGCCGATGAGAATGCTCGTCTCAAGCAGGATCGCAATGCCGGCAAGTGCCGTCCTCAGCGCCGGGTCGACGCTCTGCACAGCGTCGAGCAGCCACGTGAGGATGTCGTTCACGGTGCGAGCCTAGACCACCGGTGCTCCGCTCAGGCTGCGAACAGCAGAACCGGCGGCACGCACACGACAATCGCGGACAGGACGAGGATCGCAGCCGTCACGGCACCGGGAAGAGGATGAGGCGGGGCAAGAAGCCGCGACACCCGGGGAGCAGCGGATTCGGGCGTCGAGTCTGCCACCCCGATGTCCGGAGCGCTCGCCTCGCCACCGGCCGTCGCGACGGTCACTATCGCCGAGACGAGCGGCTCGGCCGCCACCTCGACGCGAGCCGTGTCGTCGGCGAGCATCTCGACGAGGAGACCGACCGCGGCGCGCGTCCGTGTGGCGATGGGAAACCACGGGATGGCCTTTCGCCACGCTGTGAAGGACAGCAGCAGGAGGTGATGCTGCTGAGTGAGATGAGCGCGTTCATGCGCGACGACGGCGCCAAGCTCCTCCGGTGACAGCACCTTCACGAGACCGTCCGTGAGCACGGTCGCGGTCCGGAAGGCGCCGGGGAGGCAATACGCGACGGGTGCCGGGTACTCCATCACCCGAGCGCCGGGAACGCGCGGTTCGGGGGCGCTCAGCAGCGCGACGAGGTCGTGCTGTCGACGGCGCTCTCGTTCGGTCTTGACGAACGTCGTGATCATGCTGAGGAACAGGTGCCCGGCAAACAGCACGGCGCAACTGAGGGCGAAGAAGTGCACGAGACCGAGTCCCTCAGGGACGCTGCCGCTGCCGGCGCTCGCGAGCAGCATCCGGATTCCGGACGGCACCGACGCGGCGATCCCTGAGACTCCGAACGTGACCAGCGCGCCGATCATCGAGAGAGCGCCGGAGAGCGCGATCGCCTGCCACGCGAAAAGCGCCACGGCGGGCGCGCGTGACGGCCACGCTGCGCGCGACAAGGCGATCGGAATCGGCCAGGCGAGAGCGAGGGCGAGCGCGGCGAGCAGAGCGGACGCGATGACCATGGAGGTCAGCGTACGGTCACTTCAGTGCGGGCGGACGAACGCCGAGGAGCGAGCGAAGCGTGTCCGCCTCGGCGGGGGAGACCTGGCCGATGAATCGGGCGAGCGCTGCCTCCCGATCGGGAGAGCTGCCGAGCACTTCGTGCATGAGCTCCGCCGTGTGATCGGCTCGTGTGGTCACGGCGACGTAGAGGTGGGGGCGCTGTGAGCGGTCGCGGGAGACGAAGCCTTTCGCCTCGAGGCGGGAGAGCACCGTGAGGATCGTGGTGGCGGCGAGCTGCCGACGACCAGCGGTCTCACTTGCCTTCGCGAGGAGCTTGTCGCGCAGATCGCTAGCGCTCAGCGGATCGGGCGCGGACCAGAGAACGTCCATCACCGTGCGCTCAAGTTCACCGAGTGTTGCCATGTGTCTAGGATACGCGGTTTTCGACCATGACTCTACATTGTGTAGAACGCGTCTCTACGACGTGTAGAAATGTGTTCTACAATCGGTAGAAGTTGTTGTTCTACGTTCTGTAGAAACTGTGGAAGGGTGCCCGCATGGAGAGTTTTCTCGATCCGCTGATCCTCGCCAGGTGGCAGTTCGGACTGACGACTCTTTACCACTTCCTGTTCGTGCCGCTCACGATCGGCATGGCAACGATCGTCGCGATCTTCCAGACGGCATGGGTCCGCACAGGGAAGACGCACTACCTGCAGCTCACGCACTTCTACGGGAAGATCTTCCTCATCAACTTCGCCATGGGCGTCGTGACCGGCATCGTGCAGGAGTTCCAGTTCGGAATGAACTGGTCGGACTATTCGCGCTTCGTCGGCGACGTCTTCGGCGCCCCGCTCGCGCTCGAGGCGCTCCTCGCGTTCTTCCTCGAGGCGACGTTCATCGGACTGTGGATCTTCGGCTGGGACCGACTGCCGCAGAAGCTGCACCTCGCGTGCATCTGGATCACCGCTGTCGGCACCGTTCTGTCCGCGTACTTCATCATCGCCGCGAACGCCTTCATGCAGAACCCCGTGGCCTACACGATCAACGAGGAGAAGGGGCGAGCCGAGCTCACGAGCCTCGGCGAGCTGCTCGCGAATCCCGTCGCGCTTGCCGCGTTCCCGCACACGATCTTCGCGTGCTTCATGGTCTCCGCCGGCCTCGTCATCTCCGTCGCCGCCTGGCACCTCGCACGCGGCCGCAACCTCGAGACGATGCGCCCTGCGCTCAAGTTCGGAATGTGGCTCATGCTCATCGCCGGCGCCGGAACCACGATCGTCGGCGACCAGCTGAGCCTCGCGATGGTCGACGCGCAGCCGATGAAGATGGCCGCCGCTGAGGCCCTCTACACGACCGCGACGGGCGCTGACGCGTCGTTCTCGATCTTCACACTCGGCACTCCCGACGGCGTGCACGAGCTGTTCTCCATCCGCGTGCCCTATCTGCTGTCGCTGCTGTCGACGCACTCGTTCGACGGCACCGTCGAGGGCATCAACGATCTGCAGGCCCACTACGCCGCACTCTACGGTCCCGGCGACTACGCGCCGATGATCTGGGTGACCTACTGGTCCTTCCGCTGGATGATCGGTCTCGGCATGCTCCACATTCTCGTCGCCGTCGTGGGCCTGTGGCTCACGCGCAAGGGTCGGATGCCGCAGAACCGGTGGGTGTGGAAGGCCGCGATCTGGTCGTTCCCCGCCTCGCTGCTCGCGATGAGCGTCGGCTGGATCTTCACGGAGATGGGGCGGCAGCCGTGGCTCGTCTTCGGTCTGCTGAAGACCGAGGCCGGCGTCTCGCCCGGTGTGAGCGGCCTGAGCGTGCTCATCTCCCTGCTGGCCTTCACTCTCGTCTACGGCTCGCTCGCTGTCGTCGAGTTCCGGCTCATTCTGAGAGCCGTGCGCAAGGGCCCCGAGCCGCTCGAACCGGCCGCGGAGGGCGAGCCGGCATCCGTCGTTCGAGCAACCGTGTACTAGGAGCGCTCATGGATCTCACAATTCTCTGGTTCTGGATCATCGCCGTCCTGTTCGTCGGCTACTTCGTGCTCGACGGTTTCGACTTCGGCGTCGGCATGTCGCTTCCGTTCCTCGGCCGCGACGACACAGACCGCCGCGTGCTCATCAACACGATCGGCCCCGTGTGGGATCTGAACGAGACCTGGGTCATCGTCGCGGGAGCGTCCCTGTTCGCCGCCTTCCCGGAGTGGTACGCGACGCTGTTCAGCGGCTTCTACCTGCCGCTGCTGGTGATCCTCATCGCGCTCATCCTGCGCGGCGTATCGTTCGAGTACCGGCATCAGCGCCCGGAAGCGTCGTGGAAGCGACGCTTCGACGCGATGATCGTCGTCGGCTCCGCCCTGCCGGCGCTTCTCTGGGGCGTCGCGTTCGCCAATATCGTGCGCGGTGTGCCGCTCGACGCGAACCACGACTTCGCCGGCAGCCTCCTCGACCTGCTCAACCCGTACGCGCTCCTCGGCGGCGTCACGACCCTCCTGCTCTTCTTCACGCACGGCGTCGTCTTCGTCGCGCTCAAGACCGACGGCGGCATCCGGCATCGCGCGCGCAAGCTCGCGGCGCGCGCGGGCGTCGTGACCGTCATCGCGGCCGCCGCGTTCCTGACCTGGACCATCAGCTCGCACAGCGCGACGGCCGTCGTCATCCTCGCCGTCTCCGCGGCCGTGCTGCTCATCGGCGCACTCGTCGCCAACGCGGCAGGTCGCGAGGGCGTCGCGTTCACCCTCATGGCGGGAACTATCGCCACGGCCGTTCTCAGCCTGTTCGCCGCGCTGTTCCCCGCCGTCATGCCCGCGATCAACGACCCGGCGAACAGTCTCACGATCGCGAACGCCTCCTCCTCGCCGTACACGCTCCAGATGATGAGCTGGATCGCGCTGTGCGCCCTCCCGCTCGTGCTCGTCTATCAGGGCTGGACGTACTGGATCTTCCGCAAGCGCGTGACCCGCGAGCACATTCCCGAGGCGGCGCACTGACGTGAAGCCACTCGACCCTCGCCTCCTGCGGTACGCGCGCTCCAGCCGCGGCGCGCTCGCGACGGCTGCGCTCGTCGGCCTCGGCACGACACTGTGCATCATCGCGTTCTCCTGGCTCGTCACCTCAGTGATCACCGGCGTGATCGATGGTGCGGATGCCGCCGGCATCGCGCGCGCCCTCGGCGGCGTCGCCGTCATCGTCGTGCTCCGCAGCATCCTGTCGTGGCTGACCGAAGTCGTCGGGATGCGCGCGGCCGCTCGTGCGAAGAGCGAGCTGCGCGAGGGCGTGCTCAGCGCTCTCGACACGCTCGGGGCCGGCTGGCTCGCGCGGCACAACTCTGCCCGTCTCACGACGCTGCTCGGCCACGGCCTCGATGCGCTGGACGACTACTTCGCGCGCTACATCCCACAGCTACTGCTGACGGCACTCGCCGTTCCGGTCCTGCTCATCACGGTGCTCAGCCAGGACTGGCTGTCCGCCGTCATCCTCGCCGTCACGCTCCCGATAATCCCGGTCTTCATGGTGCTCGTGGGACTCGCGACCCGATCGGTGCAGCGCAAACAGTGGAACACGCTCAGCCGGCTGTCAGCCCAGTTCCTCGACGTGATCGGCGGGCTCGCGACGCTGAAGATCTTCGGCCGCGAACGCCGCCAGCTGACGCGCATGCGGGACATCACCGACGACTACCGGGGCACGACGATGGCGGTGCTGCGCGTCTCGTTCCTCTCCGGCTTCGTCCTCGAGCTGTTCTCGAGCCTGTCCGTCGCGCTCGTTGCCGTCTCGATCGGCTTTCGCCTCGTCGACGGCAGCCTGCCGCTCGCGACAGGCCTGTTCGTGCTCCTGCTGGCGCCGGAAGTGTTCCAGCCGCTGCGCCAGGTCGGGGCGAACTTCCATGCGGCCGCCGAGGGCGTCGAAGCGGCCGAGGATGCGTTCGCGATCCTCGACGAGGCGGCGGCGGCCCCGATAAGGCCCGCGCACGCGCGTGAGCTGCGCGGTGATCTGACCCTCGACGAGGTCACGATCCGCCGCGAGGGCACCGTCGTCGTCGACGGTCTTTCCGCTGTGCTGCGGCGCGGCCACGTGACAGCGATCACGGGCCCGAGCGGAGTCGGGAAGTCGAGCCTGCTCGCCGCGATCGCCGGGGTGCTTCCGCACGAGGGCGCCATGCGGGTCGACGGCGTCGACGTGAGCGGAGCCCCCGTCGCCGCCCGCGACTGGCTGGCCTGGGCTCCGCAAGACCCGTCCCTGCAGGCCGGGACGGTGCGCTCCAACGTGTCACTCGGAGATCCCGCGCCGAACAGCGCCGTCGCCGAGCAGTGCCTTCGCCTGGCCGCCGCCGGTGACATTCGCCTCGACACCGGCGTCGGAGTCGGCGGTGCCGGCCTGTCCGGCGGGCAGGCGCAGCGCGTCGGCGTCGCGCGCGCCTACTACCGGGCGCTCACCCGCGGCTGCAGCGTCGTCGCGCTCGACGAGCCGAGCTCCGCCCTCGATGCGCGCACCGAGCACTCGCTCGCGCGCGGCATCCGCGAGCTCGCCGGTCACGGCATCGCCGTCGTTCTCGTGAGCCACCGGGAGGCGCTCGTCGAGTGGGCGGACGAGACGATCCGGCTCGACGCGGGAACGGCGGTCCCCGCATGAACGCGCGCACGCTCGACCTCGACACCGCGCGCGTTCTGCGCACGGCGCTTCCGCCGGCGCGAAACGCGCTTCCGGGACTGCTCGCGGGTGCCGGTTCGGGACTCGCGGCCGTCGCGCTGCTCGCGACGAGCGCGTGGCTCATCACGCGGGCCGCGGAACAGCCTCCCGTGCTGTACCTGACCATGGCGACCGTGGGCGTGCGCGCGTTCGCTCTCGCCCGCGCGGTGTTCCGCTACCTCGACCGCCTCTACAGCCATGACGCCGTGTTCCGCCAGCTCTCCGGCCTCCGCGTCGGTCTGCTGGAGCGGCTGATCCCGCTCGCACCGGCGGGCCTCGGCGGCACCCGCCGCGGCTCCCTGTTGAGCGCTCTCGTCGGCGACGTCGACGAACTGCAGAACCTCTGGCTTCGCGTCGTGCAGCCGCTCGTCATCGCCGGTGTCGTCGCGGCGGTCGCCGTCGGCGGCGTCGCGCTCCTTTCCGCGCCCGCCGCGCTTGTGCTTCTCGTGGCTCTCATCGTCGGCGGGGTCCTCTCCACGCTCGCGGGCACGAGGATCGCCGCCGCGGCGGAGCGGGGCATCGCGCCGTTGCGCGCACGACTGAACGACGCCGTGCTCGACTACGTGTCGGGGTTCGCCGTGCTCAGCCACTTCGGCGCGGCGGATCAGGCGAGGCAGCGCGTTCGCGACGCCGACCGCGCGCTCACGCGGGCGCTCGTGCGCCGCGCGAGCGGCGCCGGAATCGGCGCGGGCGTGCTGACGCTGTGCGCCGGGCTCGCGGTCGCGGGAGCGGCGGCATCCGCTCTTCCGCTCGTGGGAGCCAACGGAGCGGGCGGCCCCGGCTTCGCGGTGGTCGTGCTCGTTCCGCTCGCCGTGTTCGAGGCGATCGGCACGGTTCCCGTCGCCCTCGGCACGTGGCGGCAGGTGCGCGCGAGCGCCGAGCGCATCGCCGAGACCGCACCCGCGGTCGTTCCCGCCGAAGTTCCCGCCGAAGTTCCGGCGGAGGCGGTTCGGCCCGACGTGGATCTGGCCGGTCGCGAGGGCCTTGACCTTCGCCTCGAGAACGTGTCCGCGCGCTGGCCCGGCGCCGCTGTCGATACGCTGCGCGGGGTGACGTTCGAGGCGGCCGCGGGGGAGTGCGTGCTGGTGGACGGCGAATCCGGCTCCGGCAAGTCGACTCTCGCGCACGTGCTCGTGCGCTTCCTCGAGCACGACGGCGTCTACACGATCGGTGGCGCCAAGGCGGAGTCCGGTGCGGCGGTTCGATCGCTCGTCGGCCTCTGCGAGCAGCATCCATACCTGTTCGATGACACCATCCGGCAGAACCTGCTGTTCGCGCGGGACACCGCGGACGACTCCGAGCTCATGGGCGTCCTCGAACGCGTCGGGCTCGCCGACTGGGTGCGCGCCCGCGGCGGCCTCGACGCGCGCGTGGGGGAGCGCGGCTCGCTCGTGTCGGGAGGGCAGGCGCAACGCCTCGCGTTCGCTCGAGCGCTGCTGCGCGGCTTCCCCATCCTCGTGCTCGACGAGCCGACGGCGAACGTCGAACGGGCACTGGGCGAAGGGCTCATGCGCGACCTGCTCGAAGCGGCTCGCGCCGAAGGCCGCACCGTGATCCTCATCTCGCACGACACGGCGCCGGAAGGCCTGATCGACCGGAGGTTCACGATGCGGGAAGGGCGGCTCGCGTAGCGGTATCGTAGAGAGTTGGATCGCCCGCGCACGCGGCGCCAGCTTCCCCGCAGACTGAGATTGAGAGAACGTGTCCCACGAGCACACCCCGGCCGCCGATCAGGCGGAGAAGTACGATTTCGCTGCCATCCAAGAGGCGTGGCTTCCCGTCTGGGACGAGCTGAACCCATTCTCCACGGACGACGCGACTGACGAGCGGCCGCGGAAGTACGTGCTCGACATGTTCCCGTACCCGTCCGGGGACCTGCACATGGGCCACGCCGAGGCTTTCGCCCTCGGCGACATCGTCGCGCGGTACTGGCGGCAGCGCGGATACAACGTGCTGCACCCGATCGGCTGGGACTCGTTCGGGCTGCCCGCCGAGAACGCGGCGATCAAGCGCGGCGTGGATCCGCGCGCGTGGACCTACGGCAACATCGAGCAGCAGAAGTCGAGCTTCCGCATCTACGCCCCGTCGTTCGACTGGTCGCGTGAACTGCACACGTCCGACCCCGAGTACTACCGCTGGAACCAGTGGCTGTTCCTCAAGCTGTACGAGAAGGGCCTCGCGTACCGCAAGGCGAGCCCCGTCAACTGGTGCCCGAACGACCAGACGGTGCTCGCGAACGAGCAGGTCGTCGACGGTCACTGCGAGCGCTGCGGCGCGCTCGTCACCAAGCGCAAGCTCACCCAGTGGTATTTCCGCATCACCGACTACGCCGACCGGCTCGTCGACGACCTCGAGCAGCTCGCCGACACCTGGCCGCACAAGGTGCTGTCGATGCAGCGCAACTGGGTCGGCCGATCCACCGGTGCCGACGTCGAGTTCCACATCGAGGGCCGGGACGACCCCGTGACGGTGTACACGACGCGCCCCGACACGCTCTACGGCGTGACGTTCATGGTCGTCGCTCCCGACTCGGAACTCGCGAGCGAACTCGTCGAGGGCGCGGAGCCGGAGCTTCGCGAAGCCTTCGACGCGTACCTCGAGAAGACCCGAGGCGAGACCGACATCGACCGCCTCTCGACCGAGCGCGAGAAGAGCGGCGTCTTCCTCGGTCGCTACGCCGTTCACCCGCTGACGGGGGAGCGCCTGCCGATCTGGGCCGCCGACTACGTGCTCGCCGACTACGGGCACGGCGCCGTCATGGCCGTGCCCGCGCACGACCAGCGCGACTTCGACTTCGCCAAGGCGTTCGAACTGCCGATCCGGATCGTCGTCGACACCACGGTCGAGGAGACGGATGCCGCTCCGCTGCGTGCCGAGACGATGACCGAGGCTCTCGCGGGCGACGGCGTGCTCGTGAACTCGGGACCGTACGACGGCCTGCGCAAGGCGGAGGCGATCGAGAAGATTACCGCGTCGCTGCGCGAGAGCGGCCTTGGCGCTCCGGCCAAGAACTACCGCCTTCGCGACTGGCTCATCTCGCGGCAGCGCTACTGGGGCACCCCGATCCCGATCATCCACTGCGAGCAGTGCGGCGAGGTTCCGGTTCCCGAGGACCAGCTGCCCGTCACTCTTCCGCCCGCCGAGGGGCTCGACCTGCGTCCGAAGGGCGCGAGTCCGCTCGGCGCCGCGGACGACTGGGTGAATGTCGCGTGTCCGACGTGCGGCGGTCCAGCGCGTCGCGACTCCGACACGATGGACACGTTCGTCGACAGCTCGTGGTACTTCCTGCGCTACCTCTCGGCGACCTCAGACGACGTCGCCTTCGACGTCGAGGAGGCGAAGCGCTGGGCGCCCGTCGACCAGTACGTCGGCGGCGTCGAGCATGCCATCCTGCACTTGCTGTACGCGCGCTTCATGACGAAGGTGCTGCACGACCTCGGCTACGTCGACTTCGTCGAGCCCTTCACGGCCCTGCTCAACCAGGGCATGGTGCTCATGGACGGCCAGAAGATGAGCAAGAGCGTCGGCAACCTCGTCGAGTTCGCCGGTGAGCTCGCCGCCTATGGAGCCGATGCGCTCCGCGTCACTCTCGCCTTCGCCGGACCGCCCGAGGACGACATCGACTGGGCCGACGTGTCTCCCGCCGGCTCCTCGAAGTTCCTCGCTCGCGCCTGGCGCATCGCGCACGACGTGTCGAGCGAGCCCGATCTCGAGTTCAGCGACGGTGACGTGCAGCTGCGCCGGCAGGTGCACCGCTTCCTCGACGATGCACCCGCGCTCATCGAGTCGTACAAGTTCAACGTCGCCATCGCGCGGCTCATGGAGCTCGTCAACGTGACCCGCAAGGCGATCGACGCAGGTCCCGGCGCCGGCGACCCGGCCGTCCGTGAGGCGGCCGAGACGATCGCCATCGCGCTCAACGTCTTCGCGCCGTACACCGCGGAAGACATGTGGAGCCATCTCGGCTATGAGCCCGCCGTCGCCAATGTCACGTGGCGGGAAGCCGACCCGACCCTGCTCGTCGAGGAAGAGGTGACGGCCGTCGTCCAGGTCAACGGCAAGGTTCGCGGTCGTCTGCAGGTGCCGCCGTCGATCGCACCCGAGGAGCTCGAGCGTCTCGCACGCGCGGATGCCAACGTGCAGCGCGCCATCGGCGACGCGGAGATCCGAAACGTCATCGTGCGCGCCCCGAAGATCGTGAGCATCGCCACGGCCAAGTAGCGGCTCGCCCCTCCACAGCGCTCGCGGGCGGCGCGCCCTCCACAGGACGCGTCGCCCGCCGGTTCTCCGGCTCCACCGGTCCTACGCTCGTGGGATGGGTGAGCGGGCCGAAGTGGCAAGACGAGCCCGACGACCGCGACGCCTGCGACTCGGTGCCGGTGCCGCCGTCCTGGTCGTGCTCGCCGGTCTCGCCGTCACGGTCCTCGTCACCCTGCTGCAGCCTGGCTCGTCGAGCTCCGCGGTGGTCCCGCATCCCTCCGCATCGGCGGCACCGGCGACGATCTACGTGCATGTTCTCGGCGCCGTGTCGGATCCGGGACTGTACCGGCTGACCGACGGTGCGCGGGTCATGGACGCCGTCGCTGCCGCGGGAGGCTTCACCGCGGACGCGGATCAGGCCGGCGTGAACCTCGCTCGCTTCGTCACCGACGGGGAGCAGGTGCGCGTGCCGACAACAGGCGAGACGACAGAACAGGCGCAAGAAGGCACGGATGCCGGCGGGCTCGTCAATCTCAATACAGCGAGCGCCGAGCAGCTCGCGACGCTCCCGCGCATCGGTCCCGCGCTCGCGCAGCGCATCATCGCGTGGCGAGACGACAACGGGGGTTTCCGGTCCGTCGACGATTTGCGCAGCGTGTCGGGCATCGGCGAGAAGACGTTCGCGATGCTGCAGGAACTCGTGACGGTGTGACATGCGACTCGCGCTGCCCGCCGCCATCGCCTGGATCGTCGCGCTCAGCGCGCTGCTCAGCGGAGCACACGTGCTCGGCGCGGCGCTCTGCCTCCTGTGTGCGACGGTGTGCTGCGGAGTCGTCGTCGCTCGCCGCCGGGGCGGCGTTCTGGCGCTGGTCGCTGTCGCGGCCGCGTGCGGCGTCGGTGTCTGCGTCACTGCGGCGCTGGCCGAACCGGTTCGCCGGCCTCCCGTGCTCGTGGAGGCCGCCGAGCAGGGTCACCTCGTCGACGCCGTCGTCGTTCTCGACTCCGCGCTCGCGCCAAGCTCGGGCGGCAAACTGCGCGCCACCGCCACGCTGCGAGAACTCGACGCGCGAGCGGTGAACGTGCCGGTCGCCGTGTTCACGTCGCCGGAGACGACGGCGGCGCCTCACCTCGGCTCGACGGTGACGATGCGAGCGCGGGTGCTGCTCACGGACCCCGGCGATTCGGCATCCGCCTTGCTGTTCAGCGACGAGGAGCTCGTCCAGACGGAGGATCCGCCCGCGTATCTCGCGTGGGCGGGAACGATGCGCGAGCGCTTCGTCGCCCTGTGCGCTCAGCTGCCGGGCGACGGCGGCCGGCTGCTGCCGGGACTCGCGGTCGGCGACACGACAGCCGTGTCGAGCGACCTGGACGGTGCTATGAAGCAATCGTCGCTGAGCCATCTCACAGCGGTCTCCGGCGCGAATTGCGCAATCGTCGTGGCGGCGGCGATGGCCGTGCTCGCTCGGCTCGGCGTCGCACGTTGGATGCGCACGGTCGGCGCTCTCGCGCTCCTCGGTGCGTTCGTCGTTCTCGTGACGCCCCAGGCGAGCGTGGTTCGCGCGGCGGTGATGGCGTCGATAGCGCTCATCGTGCACGCGCGAGGGCGCCCCGCCGGCGGACTGTCCGTGCTGTCCGTCACCGTGATCGGGCTGCTCATCGCCGACCCCTGGCTCGCGCTCGATGCCGGCTTCGCCCTCTCGGTGCTCGCGACAGCCGGGCTGCTCGTGCTCGCACGTCCGCTCGCGAACGCGATCGCACGCGTGCTTCCTCGCCTCGTCGCGAACCTCGTGTCTCTGCCGCTCGCGGCGCAGCTCGCGTGTCAGCCGGTGCTGATCCTGTTGAGCAGCACCCTCCCGGTCTACGGGGTCGCCGCGAACATCCTCGCGGCACCGGCAGCCCCGCTCGGCACGGTGGCTGGGCTCATCGCCTGCATCGTCGGCACGGCGCATCCCGGTGCTGCTTTCGTTCTCGCCTGGATCGGCTTCGTGCCCGCCGCGTGGATCGCGGGCGTCGCGAACGTCACGTCGGGACTGCCCGCCGCGAATCTCCCGTGGCTTCCGGGCGTGCCCGGCGCGCTGCTCATCGGAGCGGCGGCCGCCGCCCTCGCGGCGCTTACGATGTCGAATCGGCTCCGCCGTCATCGAGTGGGCGCCCTGCTCGCGGTCGCGCTCTTGCTCGGCACCGGCGGATACGGCGGAATCCTCGGCGGCGCCGCGATCGCCGATGCGCTGCGTCGTCCGGCGACGTGGACGGTCGCCGCATGCGATGTCGGCCAGGGGGACGCTGTGCTCGTGCGGGGAGGAGGGGCGGTGCTTCTCGTCGACACAGGCCCCGACCCGAAGCCTCTCGGAGACTGCCTTGCGGAGCTTGGCATCCAGCGCATCGACCTGCTCGTGCTCACTCACTATGACCTCGACCACCGGGGAGGAGTCGCCGCCGTGTACGGCCGCACGGCCGAGGCTTTCGTGCAGACCCCGCACGACGACGCGGGCGCCGAGATCGTCAGCGATCTGGAGCAGGCGGGCGCCCGCGTGACGATCGCCCGTGCCGGGATGAGCGGCGCCGTCGGCGGCATCCGATACGACGTGCTCTGGCCCGCCGACCCTCACCTCGACGGCAACGCGGGGAGCGTGACCCTGAGCGTGCACGTGGACGGCTTGAGCGTGCTCCTGCTCGGCGACCTCGGGCAGGACGCACAAGGCCGACTGCTGCGGCGCCACACACTCGACGGCAGATATGACATCGTGAAGGTCTCCCATCACGGCAGCGCTGATCAGGAGCCCGCCCTCTACGAGACGGTGGCGGCTTCGATCGCTCTCGTCTCCGTTGGCGCGGACAACGACTACGGGCATCCCACCGGCGCGGCTCTCGAGATGCTCAAGCGGGCCGGATCGCGCGTCTTCAGAACTGATGAGCAGGGAATGATCATGCTCTGGAGCGAGCCGACCGGCATCGGCGCGTGGACGGCGAAGAGCGCACAGCCGGAGCCGGCCGTCAGCCCCTCCGGCTAGGCTTGAGGCAACGGATCGGAAGGAGCCTCATGGCGGCAGGTCGGCGCGGCACACCACGCACGGCGAAGGCCGCCTCTGCGATTCCGCAGCTTGAGTGGCACGAGGTCAGGCCTTCGCCCGTCGTGCTCGTCTCGGGGCCTCAGGAGCTCTTCGCGGAGCGCGCCATCAAGGGACTGCGCGATTACCTGCGCGCCGAGGATCCGAGCCTCGAGGTCAGCGACATCGACGCCGGCGCCTACCAGCCGGGGGAGCTGCTCACGGTCGCGAGTCCCTCCCTGTTCGCGGAGCCTCGGCTCATCCGCGTGTCGAACGTCGAGAAGTGCACGGACGCCTTCCTGGCCGAAGCGCTCGAGTATCTCGCGGAGCCCGCGGAAGCGGCGTACCTTGTGCTCCGCCATTCCGGCGGCGTCCGCGGCAAGAAGCTGCTCGAGGCGATCCGCTCCGCGAGCGGCAGCGCGATCGAGGTCGTTTGCGCCGATCTCAAGAAGGATTCCGAGAAGTACGACTTCGCCAAGGCGGAGTTCCAGCGCTCCGACAAGCGGATCACCCCGGGGGCGCTCCGGCAGCTCGTGTCCGCCTTCACGGACGATGTCGCCGAGCTTGCGGCGGCCTGCCAACAGCTGATCTCGGATTCCGCCGCCCAGATCACCGAGGAGACGATCGACCGCTACTATGGCGGTCGCGTAGAGACGACCGCCTTCGCCGTCGCGGACTCGGCGATCGCCGGGCGTCACGGAGAAGCGCTCATGGGACTGCGACATGCGCTCGCCTCCGGCGCCGACCCGGTGCCGATCGTCGCGGCATTCGCGATGAAGGTGCGCACAATGGCGAAAGTGAGCGGCGCCCACGGACCGTCGGGCCAGATCGCAGGACAGCTCGGCATGGCGCCGTGGCAAGTCGACCGCGCCAAACGAGACCTCCAGGGCTGGACCGACGAGGGTCTCGGGCGCGCCATTCTCGCCCTCGCGGAGACGGATGCCGCCGTCAAGGGAGCAGGCCGCGACCCCGTGTTCGCGGTCGAGAAGCTCATCGGCGTCATCGCACGGCGGGGCCGCAGCTAGACCTCCTCAAACGCGAAAAACCCCGCCGAAGCGGGGTTTCAGCGCACGTTCTGCTTAGAGAGCGTTGACCTGCTTCGCGAGACCCGACTTGCGGTTCGCGGCCTGGTTCTTGTGGATGACACCCTTGCTCACGGCCTTGTCGAGCTTCTTCGAAGCGACAGCAAGCGCCTTTGTCGCCTTGTCCTTGTCGCCCGCGGCGACGGCCTCGCGCGTGGAGCGCACGAGCGTCTTGAGCTCGCTCTTCACCGCGCGGTTGCGCTCCTGAGCCTTGAGGTTGGTGCCGATTCGCTTGATCTGCGACTTGATGTTTGCCACGTTTTATATGCTTTCGTTTGGTGTGTTCGGTGGTGCCGGTGGGGCGAGAGAGGGCGCTCCCGGCGATTCGTGCGGTTTCCGCCACACGCAAGCCAACACCACATGCTATCAGCAGCTCATCGCTTCGCGTAATCCGAACGGCGCGTCCGGCAGAACGATGCCGCGGCAGCACGAGACGTGCCGCCGCGGCATCGGGCCGGTATTCTGGCGTCTCGTCAGGCGTCGATGTAACCGTTCGGGTTGAGAACGTACTTCACCGACGTGCCTGAGTCGAAGTCCGCGTAGCCCTGCGGCGCATCCTCGAGGGAAATCGCCTTCGCGTTCACGTTCTTCGCGATCGACACCTTGTCGTGCAGTATCGCGTTCATCAGTCCCCGGTGATAGCGCATGACCGGACACTGCCCGGTCGTGAACGAGAGCGACTTCGCCCAGCCCGTCCCGAGACTCAGTGACAGGGACCCCTTCTTAGCGGCGTCATCGACAGCACCGGGGTCACCAGTCACGTACAGCCCGATGATGCCGAGCTGCCCGCCCGAGCGCTCGATCTCCATGAGCGAGTTCAGCACAGTCGCCGGCGCTTCCCCAGCGTCCGCGCCATGGCCGCGCGCCTCGAATCCGACGGCATCGACCGCGCAGTCCACGAACGGCTCGCCGACGATCTGCTCGATCTGCTCTGCCGGCCCGCCCTTTGTCAGGTCGACGGTCTCACAGCCGAAGCTCCGGGCTTGCGCGAGACGCTGCTCGTTCATGTCGCCGACGATGACGACCGAGGCGCCGAGGAGCTGCGCGCCTGTCGCCGCGGCGAGGCCGACGGGTCCCGCGCCGGCGATATACACGGTCGATCCCGGCTTCACTCCCGCCGAGACGCACCCGTGGAACCCGGTCGGGAAGATGTCCGAGAGCATCGTGAGGTCCATGATCTTCTCAAGCGCCTGATCGCGGTCTGGGAACTTCAGCAGGTTCCAGTCCGCATACGGCACGAGCACATAGTTGGCCTGGCCGCCGACCCAGCCGCCCATGTCGACGTAGCCGTAGGCGCTTCCGTAGCCCGACGGGTTGACGTTGAGGCACACACCCGTCTTGCCTTCCTTGCAGTTCCGGCATCGCCCGCACGCGATGTTGAACGGCACGGAGACCATGTCGCCCACCTTGATGAACTCGACACCCGGTCCGACTTCGACGACCTCGCCGGTGATCTCGTGACCGAGAACGAGATCGACTGGGGCGGTGGTGCGTCCTCGCACCATGTGCTGGTCCGACCCGCAGATATTCGTCGCGACGGTCTTGACTATCGCACCGTGCGGCACTTTCCGGCCGACGTTGGCCGGATCCACACCGGGTCCGTCCTTCAACTCGAAAGTGGGGTAATCGATGTCGATGACTTCCACGTGCCGCGGACCCTTGTAGGCAACTGCTCTGTTCCCTGGCATTCTCATACCTTCCCTTGGCAATGATTCTTCCCAGACAAGTAACGTCTGTATAACGCACCATACGGTGCTCACGTCTTAAAGGGAATGATCCTTACGATTCGTGGTATAGGCGTCGACTGAATCCCCGCTGCGTGACCTCGAGTTCGAGCGCCTACAGTGGAATCGTGACTGACACCCGCAAAACCTTCGCGCTCACGGGAGCCCGCGTGCTTCCCATCGCCGCCGCTCCGATCGAAGACGGCACAGTTCTGATCGTGGACGGCCGCATCCAGGCCGTCGGCGACACCGTCGATATCCCTGCCGACGCGCACGTCATCGACGTCTCGGGGAAGTGGGTGCTTCCCGGTTTCGTCGAATCACACGGCCATGTCGGCATCCACGAGGAGGCCGGAGGCTGGGCGGGCGACGACACGAACGAGATGACCAATCCCAACATGGCCGCCGTGCGGGCGATAGACGCGATCAACATCGACGATGAGGGGTTCCGTGACGCTCTCGCGGGCGGTGTCACGTCCATCGTCGTCAAGCCGGGTTCCGGAAATCCGATCGGCGGACAGACCGTCGCCATCAAGGCCTGGGGCGGACGGACCATTGACGAGCAGGTCATCACCGACGCGGTGAGCGTCAAGTCCGCGCTCGGTGAGAACCCCAAGCGCATCTACGGCGACAAGAAGCAGACCCCGAGCACGCGGCTCGGCGTGGCGAAGGTAATCCGCGAGGCGTTCGTCGAAGCGCAGAACTACGTCGCCGCGCGCGATGCCGCCGCCGAGGCCGGCACGCCGTTCGCTCGCGACCTGACCAAGGAGACTCTCGCCCGCGTGCTGTCCGGCGAGCTCGCGTGGGATCAGCACACGCACCGGCACGACGACATCGCAACGGCACTCCGGCTCGCCGACGAATTCGGCTACCGCCTCGTCGTGAACCACGGCACGGAAGCGCACAAGATCGCCGACGTCCTCGCCGAACGCGACATCCCGGTCATCTTCGGGCCGATGTTCACGTCCCGCTCGAAGGTCGAGCTGCGGGACCGAGCCATCGGCAACCTCGCCCGCCTGGTCGCCGCAGGCGTCCGCGTGGCGATCACCACCGACCACCCCGTCGTTCCGATCAACTTCCTCGTGCACCAGGCCTCACTCGCCGTCAAGGAAGGACTCGACCCGACTGCCGCCCTCGAAGCGCTCACGGTGAACCCGGCCTCTTTCCTCGGTCTTGACGATCGAGTGGGCTCGCTCGCACCGGGACTCGACGCGGACCTCGTCGTGTGGTCGGGCGACCCGCTCGACGTGAACAGCCGCGCCGAGCGCGTGTTCATCGACGGTCGCGAGGTCTACCGATTCGAGGACGGGCACGGCATCGTCGTCGAACGCTCGGAGCGATTCGCCGACTAGCGACAGGCCCGGATGCCGGGTGCTGAAGGCGCCGCGTCCCATGGGAGAATGGACTCTTCCCCTTTGTCGAGCACAGTGAGGACAGCGTTGAGCCCCCGAGCAGTCACGGCCCTTGAGCCCGCCTCCACCGACCCGGCGTTCATCCGCAACTTCTGCATCATCGCCCACATCGACCACGGCAAGTCGACGCTCGCCGACCGCATGCTGCAGGTGACGGGCGTCGTCGCCGACCGCGACATGCGCGCTCAGTATCTCGACCGCATGGACATCGAGCGCGAGCGCGGCATCACGATCAAGAGCCAGGCGGTGCGGATGCCGTGGCAGAAGGACGGCAACACCTTCGCGCTCAACATGATCGACACTCCGGGCCACGTCGACTTCACCTACGAGGTGTCGCGCTCCCTTGCCGCGTGCGAAGGAGCGATCCTGCTCGTGGATGCGGCACAGGGCATCGAGGCGCAGACGCTCGCGAACCTGTACCTCGCGCTTGAGAACGACCTTGAGATCATCCCCGTGCTCAACAAGATCGACCTTCCCGCCGCTGATCCGCAGAAGTATGCCACCGAGCTCGCGAATCTCATCGGGGGATCGCCCGACGACGTTCTGCGGGTCTCCGGCAAGACCGGCATGGGTGTCGAGGACCTCCTCGACCGGGTCGTGGAGCGCGTGCCGAATCCTGTCGGTGATCCGGAGGCTCCCGCGCGCGGCATGATCTTCGACTCCGTGTATGACAGCTATCGCGGCGTCGTCACGTACGTCCGCATGGTCGACGGCGCACTCGCGCCCCGTGAGCGTATCCAGATGATGTCGACGGGCGCCGTCCACGAGCTGCTCGAGATCGGCGTGTCGTCGCCGGAGCCGGTGCCGAGCAAGGGCCTCGGAGTCGGTGAGGTCGGCTACCTCATCACCGGTGTGAAGGACGTCAGGCAGTCGAAGGTCGGCGACACGGTCACGACGGCGCGCAAGGCGGCCGAGGAGCCACTTCCGGGCTACACGGACCCCAAGCCCATGGTGTTCTCGGGTCTCTATCCGATCGACGGCGCCGACTATCCGGATCTGCGCGACGCCCTCGACAAGCTCAAACTGTCGGATGCCGCTCTCAACTACGAGCCGGAGACCTCCGTCGCCCTCGGTTTCGGTTTCCGCTGCGGCTTCCTCGGCCTGCTGCACCTGGAGATCGTCACGGAGCGCTTGCAGCGCGAGTTCGGTCTCGACCTGATCGCGACGGCGCCCAGCGTGACGTACCACGTGACGACGGAGGACAAGAAGGTCACGACGGTGACGAACCCGAGCGAGTTCCCGAGCGGAAAGATCCAGTCGGTCTCGGAGCCCATGGTGAAGGTCGGCATCCTCGCCCCGAAGGACTACGTCGGCACGATCATGGAGCTGTGCCAGAGTCGCCGAGGAAGCCTGCTCGGGATGGAGTACCTCGGCGAAGAGCGCGTGGAGCTGCGTTACACCATGCCCCTCGGTGAGATCGTCTTCGACTTCTTCGACCACTTGAAGAGCCGCACGCAAGGCTACGCCTCGCTCGACTATGAACCGAGTGGTGAGCAGGACGCCGATCTGGTGAAGGTGGACATCCTCCTCCAGGGCGAGCAGGTCGACGCGTTCAGCGCGATCGTGCACCGCGACAAGGCCTACGCGTACGGCGTCATGATGACCGAACGGCTGAAGGCTCTCATCCCGCGACAGCAGTTCGAAGTGCCTGTGCAGGCGGCCATCGGGTCACGTATCATCGCTCGTGAGTCGATTCGCGCCATGCGCAAGGACGTTCTCGCCAAGTGCTACGGCGGTGACATCAGCCGCAAGCGCAAGCTCCTCGAGAAGCAGAAGGAGGGCAAGAAGCGCATGAAGATGGTCGGACGCGTCGAAGTGCCCCAGGAGGCGTTCATCGCCGCCCTGAGCGGTGATACCGAGACGAAGAAGGACAAGAAGTAGAGGCCCATGCGCCGGTCCAATTTCGAAGACCAGCCCACTGACTACGCGGCCGTCGGCGCCACGCAGGCGCCCGACCTGCTGCAGTACCCGCCGCACGGCTTCAAGCCGTACGAGGACTCGATAAAGATCGGCAGCGGCGAGGAGCGGTTCCACGCGGCATCCGCCTCGCTGCTGTCGTGGCAGGTCCAGCGACTCGCCGGCTTCGAAGTCACGGCGATCGAACGCGGCTCCGGCGACCAGTACAAGGGCGTCAAGTTCGCGGAGGACGGGACGCCGATCGCCCGAGCCGCCGACCACGCCGAAGAGCGCTTCGCCGCCGACGGCACGCCGTTCGTGACGTCGGGCACGTCGGCGCACTTGTCGGGGCGCGTCGGCCCGTACCGTGTGCGCGGCCGCGTGCGCGTCGTCTACGTGGACGAAGACCCGCGCCGCGTCGCCTTCGCGTTCGGCACGGTGAGCGGCCACGTCATCAGCGGGGAGGAGTCGTTCGCGATCGAGCACCGCAGCGACGACAGCGTCTGGTTCACCGTGCGGGCGTTCGTGCGTCCCACCGGCTGGTTCTACAAGCTGCTGCCTTTCCTGCTGCTGCGCCGACGCCGGCGCCTCTCCACCCAGTATTTGCGCGCCCTGTCACCGGCGTGGGCGCGAGACGTGCGCGACTGACCGTGCCCTCCGCCCTTCCCCTCGCAGATCCTGCACCCGCCGACGGCCTGCTCCCCGAGAGCGCCGCCGAGGGGGCGACCGAGCGCGACTTCGGAGCGTACGTTCACGTTCCGTTCTGCCGGGTGCGCTGCGGATACTGCGACTTCAACACCTATACGGCGACCGAACTGCGCGGTGTGCGGCAGGTCGACTACGCGGATGAGGCTGCCGAGGAGATGCGTGCCGCGCGCACCGTGCTCGAGCGCTCCGGGCTTCCCGCTCGCGAGCTCTCGACCGTGTTCTTCGGGGGCGGAACACCGACCTTGCTTCCTGCCGACGATCTGGTCCGCATGCTCGACGTTCTGCGCGACTCCTTCGGCCTCGTCGACGGCGCGGAAGTCACAACGGAGGCGAATCCGGACAGCGTCGATGCGGAGTACCTGCAGCGCCTCGCCGACGGCGGGTTCACGCGGGTGTCCTTCGGCATGCAGTCGGCGGTGCCGCACGTGCTCGCGGTGCTCGAGCGCACGCACGATCCGGAGCGGATCCCGCTCGTTGTCGATGCGGCACGCGATGCGGGACTGCAAGTGAGCCTCGACCTCATTTACGGCACGCCGGGGGAGAGCCTCGACGATTGGAAGCGATCTGTCGAGCACGCTCTCGCGCAGCATCCCGACCATCTCTCCGCCTACGCGCTCATCGTCGAAGACGGCACGAAACTCGCCCGCCAGATCCGCAAGGGCCAGGTGCCGGAGCCCGATGACGATCTCGAGGCCGAGATGTACGAGTGGGCGGATGCCGCCCTCGCCGGCGCCGGCTACTCGTGGTACGAACTGAGCAACTGGGCACGCGACTCGGAGCACCGTTCCCGGCACAACCTCTCGTATTGGACAGGGCAGGACTGGTGGGGGTTCGGCCCCGGCGCCCACAGCCACATCGGCGGTGTGCGCTGGTGGAACGTCAAGCATCCGGCGGCGTACGCGGGAAAGCTCGCTCAACGCGTCTCGCCGGCGGCGGGACGCGAGACGCTCGACCACGACGTGCGCCTCACGGAACGGATCCTGCTCGAGTCCCGGCTGGCCGACCGAATGCCGCTGGAGATCCTGCCCGCTCAGGCGCGCACGCGCGTCGCCGAACTCATCGCCGAGGGACTCGTCGACGCCGAAGCCGCCCTCCGCGGCCGGCGGCTGGTGCTGACCGTGCGGGGGCGGCTTCTGGCCGACGCCGTCGTGCGGCGACTGACCGACTGAGCGCTACTTGATGAAGCGGAAGTTGACCGGGTACCGGTAGGGCTGTCCGCTGTTCACCTTGACGCCGCCGATGATCGAGAACACGAGGTTCGCGAGGTACGGCAGCCAGCCGAGGAACGACAGAAGGGAGGCGACGCCGAATCCGCCGGCGCCGAACACCACGACAGCCGTGAGCACGCTCAGCACGATCGACCAGATGATGCTGATGATGATCCAGGTGATCTGCCAGTTCAGCGCTTCCTTCGACTCCTGACGCACGAACGGGCCGCGGTCCTTGAAGATGAGGAAGATGATGAGGGAGGGGATGAAGCTCAGCACTCCGCCGAAATGGGACCACATCGCCCACATCTTGTCTTCCTGCGGGCTCAGCGGCTGCGCGCCCGGGTGCTGCCCGTACTGAGGCTGCTGCCCGTACTGGGGCGGCTGCCCGTACTGGGGCGGCTGCTGGCCGTACTGCTGCTGGCCGTACTGCTGCTGGCCGTATGGCGGCGGCTGCTGACCGTAGGGCTGTTGGGGCGGCTGCTGACCGTAGGGCGGCTGAGGTGGCTGCTGCCCATGCAGCGGCTGGCCCTGCGGAGGCTGCTGGGGCTGGTTCGGATCAGCCGGAGGGGTCGTGTTCGGATCGCTCATGGTTGCGCCTTTCGCTCGGTGCCGTCGGATGCCGTTCCCCAGCGCGGAACGGCGCATGCCCTTGGCGGACCTGCAGCAAACTTAGCGGGGTTCGAGCCTCGCCTGCAATTACCTCAGCACAGGTATTCACGACTACTATTGGCACTCGAGGGAAGTGAGTGCCAGTCAAGGAGGGCGAGATGGTCTCGGATCGCAGCCTTGAAGTGCTTCGGGCGATCGTCACGGACTACGTCGAGTCGCGCGAACCCGTCGGCTCCAAACGCATCGTCGAGCGTCACCAGTTCGGCGTGTCCGCGGCCACGATCCGCAACGACATGGCGCAGCTCGAAGAAGAAGAGCTGATCACCGCACCGCATACCTCGTCGGGCCGTGTGCCGACCGACAAGGGCTACCGGCTCTTCGTCGACCAGCTCGCCGACCGTCGTCCGCTCTCGTCCGCACAGAAGCGCGCGATCGAGATGTTCCTCGAGCCGTCTGCCGATCTCGATGACGTCCTCAAGCGAACGGTGAGGCTTCTGTCGCAGCTGACCAACCAGGTCGCGCTCGTGCAGTACCCCTCGTTCGCGCACGCTGCCGTGCGGCACGTCGAACTCGTGCACATCTCCGACGGCGTGCTTCTCGTCGTCGTGATCACCGACAACGGTCGCGTCGATCAGCGCCTCGTCGACGTCGAGCAGCGCTTCGACGAGGCCGACATCGACCGGCTCAAGCACCGTCTCAACAGCGTCGTCGCCGCACAGACCGTCGAAGGCGCCGCCGCGCGCCTCATCGCCGAGCTGGAATCGGATGCCGAAGGGCGCGACGAACGGCACGACGGCATGTTCGCCCGGCTCGCCGCCGTCGTCATCGAGGTGCTCGGCACCTACCGGCAGGACAAGCTGGTGATGGCGGGCGCCGCGAACCTGGCCCGCACGGAAGACGACTTCACCGGAAGCATCTTTCCCGTGCTCGAGGCGCTCGAGCAGCAGGTCGTACTGCTCCGGCTCTTCGGGGAGATGCAAGCGGATCAGTTCGGCGTCGCCGCGAGCATCGGCAGCGAGAATGCCGCCTTCGGCCTCGGCGAGACGAGCGTCGTCGCGAGCGGATACCGTTCCTCTGCTGGCGAAATCGCGCGCCTCGCCGTGCTCGGCCCGACGAGAATGGACTATGCGGGCAACATGGCCGCAGTCCGTGCCGTCGCCCGGTACTTGACGCGACTCCTCGGCGAGGACTGACCTGCCCCCTACGACTGCGCGGCTCGGCGCACCTCCTGAACAGCCGCACCGGACGAGCCCGACCGGTGTGACAGCACGACGAAAGACCACGAGTGGCTGACCATTACGAAACACTTGGAGTCTCACGCGACGCCTCGGCCGACGAGATCAAGAAGGCGTATCGCAGGCTCGCGCGCGAACTCCACCCCGATGTGAACCCGAGCGCGGAGGCGTCCGAGCGCTTCAAAGACGTCACGCACGCCTACGACGTGCTGAGCGACGAGCGCCAACGCGCCGAGTACGACGCCGGAGGACGAGGCGCCTTCGGCGGCGGAGGCGGTTTCGGCGGCTTCGGCGACATCTTCGACACCTTCTTCGGCGGCGCCCAGACCCGAGGTCCCCGGTCACGCCGGGAGCGCGGAGAAGACGCGCTTCTGCGGGTGGAGGTCGACCTTCTCGACGTCATGTTCGGCACGACGAAGGAGATCGACGTCGACACGGCGATCGAGTGCGAGACGTGCCACGGCACGTGCTGCCAGCCGGGAACCTCGCCCGTCACGTGTGACATCTGCCATGGCACCGGCCAGGTGCAGCGCACCGTGCGCTCCCTTCTCGGCAACGTCGTCACGGCGAGCCCGTGCGGCTCCTGCCGCGGCTACGGCACGATCATCACCAACCCGTGCGTCACCTGTCAGGGGCAGGGCCGTGTGCGCGCCCGCCGCACAATCCACGTCGACATCCCCTCCGGCGTCGACACCGGGCTGCGCCTGCAGATGCCGGGCAGCGGTGAGGTCGGCCCGGGCGGTGGCCCGGCGGGCGACCTGTATCTCGAGATCAAGGTGCGACACAACGACGACTTCAGCCGCAACGGCGATGACGTTCTCTGCACTCTCGAGGTGCCCATGGCCGACGCGATCCTCGGCACCACGACGACGATCGACGCTCTCGACGGCGACGTCGAGCTCGAGATCCGCCCGGGTGTGCAGAGCGGCGACGTGCTCGTGATCAAGGGCCGCGGCATCACCGCTCTGCGCAGCAACCTGCGCGGCGACCTGCGCGTGGGCGTGCAAGTGGTGACGCCGACGCGTCTCGACCACAAGGAGCGCGAGCTCATCCGCAGCTTCGCCGCTCGGCGCAAAGACGGCGGCCCGGCACTCGCGCACTTCCAGCAGGGCCTGTTCGCGAAGCTCCGCGACCGCTTCGTGAGCTGATGAGCAGTCTGTTCCTGCGCGAGGACCTCGGCGACGCAGCGATCGGCGCCGTCGTCACGCTGCGCGGCGACGAGGCGAAGCACGCCGTCGCCGTCAACCGCGTGCGCGTCGGGGATCTCGTCCTCGTCGGGAACGGACGCGGTCTCGTCGCCGAGTGCACGGTCACCGCTGCGCAGCCGCGCGAGCTCGAGCTGCGGGTGGAGCGCAGCGAGCGGCACGCGGCTGCGGCTCCCGGCATCCGACTCGCCCAGGCGCTTGCGAAAGGCGACCGCGACGAGCGCGCCGTGCAGATGGCGACGGAGATGGGCATCTCGAGCGTCATCCCGTGGCAGGCGGCGCGCAGCGTCTCACGCTGGGACGCCGCGAAGCAGGCGAAGGGGATCGCGCGCTGGCAGACGATCGCACGCGAGGCGGCGAAGCAGTCGATCCGCCCGTTCGTGCCCGAGGTCGAGCCGGTGACGGATGCCGCCGGGCTCTGCGCCCGCGCCGGCGTCGAGCGGGTTCTCGTGCTCGACCCGCGAGCGGCGACGCCGCTGTCCGGCATCCGCGTTGACGATCGTCCCATCGTGCTCGTGATCGGTCCCGAAGGCGGGCTGAGCGACGACGAGCTCGCTGCGTTCGAGGCCGCGGGCGCCGAACGCGTCGTGCTCGGCGACACCGTGCTCCGCACCTCCACCGCGGGACCCGCCGCCCTCGCGGTGCTTAACGTCGTCACCGGGCGATGGTGAAACACGGACGACACTGCGTTCTCTTACCTAGGATGGAGACATGACAGAATCCGGTCCGAGCATCTTCAGCCGCATCGTCGCTCGCGAGATCCCGGCGACGATCGTCGCCGAGACCGACGACCTGATCGCGATCGAGGACATCAACCCGCAGGCCGACGTGCACGTGCTCGTCATCCCGAAGACCGAGACGTACGCGAACGTCTCTGAGCTCGCCGCCGGCGATCCCGCCCTGCTGTCGCGGCTCGTCGCTCTCGCGCAGAGCATCGCCGACGACCGGGCTGGCGGGCAGTACCGCTTGATATTCAACTCCGGCGCATCCGCCGGGCAGACCGTCTTCCACGTGCACGCCCACGTCCTCGCGGGAGACCTCGGAGAGGCGACACTTGTCGGACGCTGACCACGCTCCCGAACCTGCGACGACCGCGAAGCTTCACGTCGACGGGGTCGCCATGGTGCGGCTCCTTGGCCCCCAGGACCGCCTGCTGACAACCATCGAACGCGAGCACCCCGACGTCGAGGTGCACGTGCGCGGCAACGAGATCTCGCTCTCCGGACCCGCGAAGAGCGTCGAGAGCACCCGGACGCTCATCGAAGAGCTGCTGCGTCTCATCCGCGAGGGCCACGATCTCGACGCCGTCGAGGTGCGCTCCTCGTCCCGCATCGTCGACGAGGGACGGTTGAGCCCCTCCGCCGTGTTCGGCCAGGTGATCCTCAGCTCGCGCGGCAAGAGCATCCGACCGAAGACGGCGGGGCAGAAGGAGTACGTCGACGCGATCGACGACTTCACGATCGTGTTCGGCATCGGCCCCGCCGGCACGGGCAAGACGTACCTCGCCATGGCGAAGGCCGTGCAGGCGCTGCAGCGCAAGGAAGTGAGCCGCATCATCCTCTCCCGCCCGGCGATAGAGGCGGGGGAGCGGCTGGGATTCCTTCCCGGCACGCTCACCGACAAGATCGACCCATACCTGCGGCCGCTGTATGACGCGCTCAACGAGATGATGGACCCCGAGCTCGTGCCCAAGCTGCTCGCTGCCGGCACGATCGAGGTCGCGCCGCTCGCGTACATGCGCGGCCGCACGCTCAACGACTCGTTCGTCGTCCTCGACGAGGCTCAGAACACGACACCCGAGCAGATGAAGATGTTCCTCACGCGACTCGGCTTCGGCTCGAAGATGGTGGTGACGGGCGACATCACCCAGATCGACCTTCCGACGGCGGCATCCGGTCTTCGCCTGGTGACGAAAGTGCTCTCGAACGTCGACGACATCCACTTCAGTCGGCTCACAAGCGAGGACGTCGTACGGCATTCGCTCGTGGGGCAGATCGTCGACGCGTACAGCGAGTACGACCAGAAGCAGCAGGCGCTGCGCTTCGAACGCGAGCAGGCGCACGAGTTCGCGAACCGCGCCGAACGCCGAGGACGAGCTCCGCGCGATCATCAACGCAAACAGGGAGGCCACAGCTCGTGAGCATCGAGATCAACAACGAATCGGCAATCTCGGTCGACGAAGCGGCCATCCTGCGGCTCGCGAACCACGCTCTCGGCGCCATGCACGTGAGTCCTGAGGCCGAGCTCAACATCGTGCTCGTCGACGAGGGCGCCATGGAGCAGCTGCACGTGCAGTGGATGGACGAGCCCGGCCCCACCGACGTGCTGAGCTTCCCGATGGATGAGCTGCGCCCGGGAACGGAAGACGCGCCGACTCCTCCCGGCCTGCTCGGCGACATCGTGCTGTGCCCGCAGGTCGCTGAGGTTCAGGCCGAGTCGGCGGGACACTCGATGCTCGACGAGCTGCTCCTGCTCACGACGCACGGCATTCTCCACTTGCTCGGCTTCGACCACGCCGAGCCGGACGAGGAGCGCGAGATGTTCGGCATCCAGCGGGACATCCTGCTGTCGTTCGCGTCCGCCGAACGACACGGCGCCTAAATGCTCGAAGTCGTCTTCGTCTGCATCGCCGTCGCGCTCGTCGGTCTCGCCGGGCTCATGGCCGCCGCCGACGCGGCGATCGGCGTCAAGTCCCGCGCCGACCTGCACGAGCTCGCGCGCACGAGCCGCGCTGAGGCGTCGCTCTCGGCCATCGCGACGGGCCCCGGCGCCCACCTCAACGCCATCAACTTCATGCGCATCTTCGCGGAGACGACAGCCGCGGTTCTCGTCACGCTCGTGTTCGCGCGGCTCTTCGAGCAGCTGTGGCTCGCCCTGCTCGTCTCGGCCATCGTCATGACCGCCGTCTCGTTCGTGCTCGTCGGGGCGAGCCCGCGCAGCTTCGGCCGTACCCACGCGCTCTCGATTCTGCGGGCGACGGCGCCGTTCATCCACTTCGTGCGCGTGCTTCTCGGCCCGCTCGCGAGCGCGCTCATGGCTCTCGGCAGCCGCGTGACCCCCGGAGTTCCGCGTGAGGCGTCGTTCTCGTCGGAGGAGCAGCTGCTCAGCATGGTCGACGAGGCGACAGAGCTGAGCGTCCTCGAGGAGGACGACCGGGAACTCATCCACTCGATCTTCGAGTTCAACGAGACCTACGTGCGCGAGGTCATGATCCCGCGCACCGACATGGTGAGCATCGAGCAGGACACGAGCGCCGTCGCGGCCCTCGGCGTCTTCCTCGGCACCGGCATCTCCCGCGCGCCCGTGATCGCCGACGACGTCGACGAGGTGATCGGCATCCTGTACCTCAAGGATCTCGCGCGCGTCGTGTACGAGGGCGACGCCCAGGCGCAGCGGATGCCGGCGGAGCAGCTCGTGAAGCCGGCGATGTTCGTTCCCGAGTCGAAGAAGGCGGACGACCTGCTGCAGCAGATGCAGCTCGAGTCCAACCACTTGGCGATGGTCGTCGACGAATACGGCGGGATCGCGGGCCTCGTGACGCTCGAGGACCTCATCGAAGAGCTGATCGGCGACATCTCCGACGAGTACGACCAGGACCTGCTCGACCACGAGCGTCTCGACGAGGATCGCTTCCGCGTGAGCGCGCGGATGCCGATCGACGAGCTCGGCGAGCTGTTCGACCTCGAGATCGAGGACGACGACGTCGATTCCGCGGGCGGCCTGCTGTCGAAGGCTCTCGACCGGCTTCCCGTCCTGGGGGACCGGATCGCAACGCACGGTCTCGTCATGACGGCCGAGCGCACTCGCGGCCGCCGGGGCGAGATCAGCACAATCATCGTCGAACGCGACCCCGAGCACGACACGGACGAGCCCGGCACAGAGGAGCACTCATGACCACGCCAGCGCAGTTCCACGCCGGATTCGTCTCGTTCGTCGGCCGACCCAACGTGGGCAAGTCGACCCTCATGAACGCCCTGGTCGGCGAGAAGGTGGCGATAACGAGCGCGAAGCCGCAGACCACGCGGCGCGCGATTCGGGGGATCGTGACGACGGAGGACGGCCAGCTCATCGTCGTCGACACGCCGGGCATCCACCGGCCGCGCACACTGCTTGGGGAGCGCCTCAACGATCTCGTCCAGTCCGTTCTCAGCGACGTCGACGTGATCGGACTGTGCATTCCCGCAAACGAGAAGATCGGCCCCGGCGACCGCTTCATCAACGACCAGCTCGATGACTACCCGCGGGCGAAGAAGGTGGCGATCGTGACGAAGATCGACACGGTGCCGAAGGCCGCCGTCGGCGACCAGCTGTTCGCGATCTCGACGCTGCGGGAGTGGGATGCCGTGATCCCGATCTCGTCCGTCGAATCGATCCAGCTCGATGTTCTCACGCGCGAGCTCATCGCCCTCATGCCCGAGTCACCGCAGCTGTATCCCGACGAGACGGTCACGGACGAGAGCATCGAGGACCGCGTCGCGGAATACATCCGGGAGGCTGCGCTCGAGGGCGTTCGAGACGAGCTGCCGCACTCGCTCGCCGTGACGATCGACGATATGAGCACGCGTGAAGACAAGGACATCGTCGACATCTACGCCAACCTCTTCGTCGAGCGGGACAGCCAGAAGGCCATCATCATCGGCAAGCAGGGGTCGAGGCTGCGCGACGTCGGAGCGCGGGCGCGCGAGCAGATCGAACCGCTCGTCGGCTCGAAGGTCTTCCTCTCGCTGCGCGTGAAGGTGGCGAAGGACTGGCAGCGCGACCCCAAGCAGCTCGGCCGCCTCGGCTTCTGAGCCGCGTGCGACCCGAGGATGATTCCGGGCCGCGCGAGGATGATCCTGCGCCGCTCACGGCGGTTCGGCGGCGCGCCGGCGCTAGCGTGGATGCCATGATCCGCAACCTCACGCCTCGGCAGCACGCCGTCGACGGCGTGCTCGGCACTCTGCTCGTGGTGCTGTGCCTGCCGTTCACCGCGAACGGCGCGTGGATCCAGCCGTGGATTCTCGCCGGCATGGGGTCGATAATCGTGCTCCGCCGCGTGTCCCCGGCGCTCGCGCTCACGATGGCGTGGGTGTTCTCGCTCGTGCAGATGGGATTCGGCCTGCCGCCGAACCTGTACAACGTGGCCATTCTCGCCGTGGTCTACACGACCGCCCGGTACGGCGAACGCTGGGTGCGCTGGTACGGGCTCGGCTCTGCGATCGCCGGCGGAATCGTCGCGTCGGCGTACATGGTGTTCGTGATGCTGGCCGGACCGCCCGTGAGCGTCGCGGACATCACGATCCTGACGTTCTCCACGGTCGCGGGTTCCGTCGCGGGCATCGTCGTTCTCGGTCTGTCCTGGACGCTCGGACAGCTCATGCGCACCGCCGCTGCCGCCCGCATCGCCGGGTACGAGCGCTATCAGGCGCAACTGCAGCAGCGTCGTGCGGAGAGCGCGACAATCGTCGAGCAGGAACGCAATCGCATCGCGCGCGACATGCACGACGTCGTCGCGCACTCCCTCGCCGTTGTGATCGCGCAGGCCGACGGGGCGCGCTACGTGCACAAGGGCGACGCGGACGCCCTCGGCGGCACCCTCGAGACGGTCTCGGAGACCGCCCGGCAGGCCCTCGGCGACGTGCGCCTGCTGCTGAGCGAGCTTCGCCACGAGCAGGACAGCGGCCCCCAGCCGACACTCGGCGACGTTCCCGACCTCGTCTCCCGCATGCGCTCGGCGGGACTCACTGTCGCCTACACCGAGATCGGCACGGCCCGCCCGGTTCCGGCCGGACGGCAGATCGCCGTGTACCGGATTCTGCAGGAGGCGCTCACGAACGCCCTCCACCACGGCGACCGCAGCGCTCCCGTCGATGTCGTGCTGCGCTGGAGCGACCCGTCGGTCGAGCTCGTCGTCGAGAACGCCGTGCCCGAGCAGGTCGAGGGGCCGCCCGCCGTCGGCGTCTCGAGAGGACACGGCCTCCCCGGCATGCGCGAACGAGCCACCCTGGCCGGCGGTACACTCGCGATCGACGCCCCGCGTCCCGGCCGGTTCCGCATCCACGCGACCGTGCCCGTCGCCGGGTGAGAGGAGAACACCGCATGGCCGAGCCCATCGCCGTCGCGCTCGTCGACGATCAGTCGCTGTTCCGCGCCGGCATCCGCATGCTCATCGACTCGCAAGCCGACTTGAGCTTCGCGGGTGAGGCCGAGAACGGCCATGCGGCGATCGAGCTCGCCCGCCGCGCGCGCCCCGACGTAATCCTCATGGACGTGCGCATGCCCGAGCTCGACGGGATCGAGGCGACGGCCCGGATCCTGGGGGAATCGGATGCCGCGGGGCGGACGCCGCCGCGCATCATCGTGCTCACGACCTTCGAGCTCGACGAGGGAGCCGCGCGCGCCCTGCGCATCGGTGCGAGCGGCTTCCTGCTCAAGGACTCGCAGCCCGAGTTCCTGCTCGCGGCCATCCGCAGCGTGCACGCGGGCAGCGCCGTCATCGCGCCCGGCGCGACGAAGTCCCTCATCGCCCACATGACGGCGCCCGCGCCGGCTCCGCGCGTGCCCGAGGAGTTCGGCTCGCTCACGGATCGCGAGAAGCAGATCTTCGCCCTTGCGGCATCCGGCCTGAGCAATTCCGAGATCGCGGGCAAGGAGTACCTCAGCGAAGCGACGGTCAAGACGCACGTCAGCCGGGTGCTGTCGAAACTCGGCGTGCGCGACCGCGTGCAGCTCGTGATCTACGCCTACGAGCACGGCATCGTCCGCTGACCCTTCCCTCACCGCGTGCTAATCTGGATTCGTGCTATTCGGTGCGCTTCTCCTTAGCTGCCGCGACGAGGCTTAGTCTCAGCCTTTCTCGTCGCGGAGTTTGCCGCTGGCTTTTCTGAAACGCGAGGAGAATAGAAGCAATGAAGAATCTGCAGAAGCCGTCGGGGATGCCGACGCACAAGTACCGTTCCTACCACGACCAGTTCACGGTCTCGCTGCCCGACCGCACCTGGCCGGAAGCCCGCATCACCGCCGCGCCGCGCTGGTGCGCCGTCGACCTGCGTGACGGAAACCAGGCGCTCATCGACCCCATGAGCCCCGAGCGCAAGCGCGTCATGTTCGACATGCTCGTGCGCATGGGCTACAAGGAGATCGAGGTCGGCTTCCCGAGCGCGAGCCAGACCGACTTCGACTTCGTCCGCTCCCTCATCGACGAGGACGCCATCCCGGACGACGTCACCATCCAGGTGCTGACGCAGTCCCGCGAGCACCTGATCCGCCGCACGTACGAGTCGATCAAGGGCGCGAAGCAGGCGATCGTGCACCTCTACAACTCGACGAGCGTGCTGCAGCGCGACGTCGTGTTCCGCACCGACAAGCAGGGCATCATCGACATCGCACTGACCGGCGCCCGGCTGTGCAAGCAGATGGAGTCGCTCGTGCCCGGCACGACCGTGTACTACGAGTACTCTCCCGAGAGCTACACGGGCACCGAGCTCGAGTTCGCCGCGGAGATCTGCAACCAGGTGCTCGAGGTATTCGAGCCGACGCCCGAGCGGAACGTCATCATCAACCTGCCGTCCACCGTCGAGATGGCCACGCCGAACGTGTACGCCGACTCGATCGAGTGGATGAGCCGGCACCTCAACCACCGCGAGAACGTCATCCTGTCGCTGCACCCGCACAACGACAGGGGAACCGGCGTCGCGGCCGCGGAGCTCGGCTACATGGCGGGCGCCGACCGCATCGAGGGGTGCCTGTTCGGAAACGGCGAGCGGACCGGGAACGTCGACCTCGTCGCGCTCGGCATCAACCTGCTCACGCAAGGCGTCGACCCGCAGATCGACTTCAGCGACATCGATGAGATCAAGCGCACGGCCGAGTACTGCACGCAGCTCAAGGTCCACGAGCGCAGCCCATGGTCGGGAGACCTGGTCTTCACGGCGTTCAGCGGCTCCCACCAGGACGCGATCAAGAAGGGCTTCGAGGCCATGGCCGCCGAAGCCGCCGACAAGGGCATGTCCACGGAGCAGATGGAGTGGGCGGTGCCGTACCTGCCCATCGACCCGAAGGACCTCGGCCGCAGCTACGAGGCCGTCATCCGCGTCAACTCCCAGTCGGGCAAGGGCGGGGTCTCGTACCTGCTCAAGGCCGACCACGGCATGGACCTGCCGCGTCGGCTGCAGATCGAGTTCTCCGGTGTCGTGCAGAACAAGACCGACAGCGAAGGCGGCGAGGTCACGAGCGACCAGATCTGGTCGATCTTCCGCGACGAGTACCTGCCCGCCGACGATGCGACGGACAAGTGGGGCCGGTTCGAGCTGCGCAGCATGCGCACGACGAGCGATTTCGACGGCGGACTCGCCCTCGAAGTGACCTTGCGTGACGGCGACGAGATCGCGACCGAGAACGCGACGGGCAACGGTCCGATCGCGGCGTTCCTGGGCATCATGAACGAGCACGGCGTCGACGTGACGCTGTTCGACTACGTCGAGCACGCGCTCAGCGCCGGCGGAGACGCCGCTGCGGCCGCGTATGTCGAGCTGCAGGTTCAGGGCACCCGCCTCTGGGGCGTCGGAGTCGACAGCGACATCTCGGCGGCATCCCTCAAGGCCATCGTCTCGGCCGTGAACCGCGGGCTGCGCTCGCGGGCCGCGCAGCCGACGCTCGCCGCGGCATCCGCCTGAGCCTTCTGCGCGAGCGCCGTCCGGGAAGCCGGGCGGCGCTCGCGCAGTGTCGCGCGCCGAGCATTCAGCCTCACGCGCGATAATCAGGTGTGCCGGTTTATCGAGATGAGGGCGTCGTCCTCCGAACCCATAAGTTGGGGGAGGCGGACCGCATCGTGACGCTGCTCACACGCAGGCACGGCAAGGTCCGCGCGGTTGCGAAGGGAATCCGGCGCACGAGCTCGCGCTTCGGCTCCCGGCTTGAGCCGTTCATGGTCGCCGATCTTCAGCTGTACGAGGGCCGCAGCCTCGACACGATCACCCAGGCCGAGACGCTCGGCGCGTATGGGTCGCGCATTGTCGCCGACTACGACAGCTACACCGCCGCGAATGTGATGGTCGAGACCGCCGACAAGCTCACCGACGCCGAGGCGAGCCTGCAGCAGTACTTGCTGCTGCTCGGGGCGCTCCGTTCCCTGTCACGGGGAGAGCATAGTCCCGCCGCGACCCTCGACTCGTACCTGCTGCGCGCTCTGTCGCTCGCGGGCTGGGCGCCGAGCTTCCACGACTGCGCCCGCTGTCAGGCGCCGGGGCCGCACGGCTCGCTCGTCGTGCAGCTCGGCGGCGTCGTGTGCGCCGAGTGCGCGCCGCCGGGCAGCGCGAAGCTGGATGCCGAGACGATCGGCCTGCTCGGCTCCCTGCTCGCGGGGGAATGGGACGTGGTGGATGCTGCGCCGGCCGCCGTGCGTCACCGCGCGAGCGGCGTCGTCTCCGCGTACGCGCAATGGCATTTGGAGCGCGGGCTGCGCTCGCTCATGCACGTCAGTTCGACGACCGAGAGGATTTCGTGAGTCCGAAGCCGTTCACGCACAAGGATGCCGAGCCCTTCCGTCCCGTGGATTGGACGGGGATCTACCCGCCGCGGATTCCCGCGAAGGCCGTTCCCCAGCACGTCGCCCTCGTCATGGACGGCAACGGGCGCTGGGCGAACCAGCGCGGACTCCCGCGCATCGAAGGCCACAAGGCCGGCGAGGCCGCGCTTCTCGACGTCGTCGCGGGAGCCCTGCAGATGGGCATCCGGCACTTGAGCGTGTACGCGTTCTCGACCGAGAACTGGGCACGCTCGCCCGAGGAGGTCCGCTTCCTCATGGGCTTCAACCGCGACGTGCTGCATCGCCGCCGGGACCAGCTCAACGAGTGGGGAGTGCGCATCCGCTGGGCCGGCCGCCGCCCTCGCCTCTGGTCGTCGGTCATCAAAGAGCTCCAGTTCGCGGAGCGGCTCACCGCCGGCAACTCCGCGCTGACCCTCACGATGTGCGTGAACTACGGCGGCCGCACCGAGATCGCCGACGCCGTGCGTTCGATCGCCGCCGACGTCGCCGCGGGCAGGCTCAAGCCGAGCGGCATCACCGAGCGCACGATAGCCTCCCGGCTGTACGTGCCCGAGGTGCCGGCCGTCGACCTCTTCGTACGCAGCTCCGGTGAGCAGCGCACGAGCAACTTCATGCTCTGGCAGGCGGCCTACGCCGAGATGGTCTTCCTCGACACGCTGTGGCCCGACTTCACGAGGGAGCAGCTGTGGCAGGCCGTGCAGAGCTACGCGTCGCGGGACCGCCGTTTCGGCGGGGCGATCGACAAGCCGTCTGCCCGCTGACGGGAATGTCGCGGCATCCGATGTCGTTGTCGCAAATATGACTGAACCCATCACCGTCGACATCTGGTCGGACATCGCGTGCCCTTGGTGCTACATCGGCAAGCGCCGCTTCGAAGCCGGTCGTGCCGCCTTCGCGGAGGACCCGAGCGCACCCGAGGTCACTGTCCGCTACCACAGCTTCGAGCTCGCTCCCGACACTCCCGTGGACTTCGACGGCAGCGAGGAGGACTTCCTCGTCGCTCACAAGCAGCTTCCGGCCGACCGTGTGAAACAGATGCTCGCGCAGGTGACAGACATCGCCGCGACCGTCGGCCTGACGTACGACTACGACCGGCTTCAGCACACGAACACGGTGAAGGCGCACGAGCTGCTGCACTTCGCCGCCGACAAGGGCCGTCAGCTCGAGATGCTCGAGAGGCTCATGAGCGCCTACTTCACGGAAGGGCGGCACGTCGGCCGGATCGACGACCTCGCCGAACTCGCCGCGGAGGCGGGCCTCGACCGTGACGAGGCTGCTCAGGCGCTGCGCGAGGAGCGCTACCTCGACGCGGTGCGTGCCGACCAGCAGCAGGCTGCGGCCTACGGCATCAACGGCGTGCCCTTCTTCGTCATCGACGGCGCCTATGGCGTCTCCGGAGCGCAAGAGGCCGCGACGTTCGCCGACGTGCTGCGCCAGGTCGCCGAGAACAGGGAGGCCAGCAGTGTCGACGCCTGAGTCCGGCGCACCCGCGCCGTTCACGATGCTCGGCAGCAGCGACGCGATCGTCTGCGACGGCGACTCGTGCGAGATGCCGCCGCCCGCTACTCCGGATCGCTGATGTCCGCGATCGTCGCATCGACCGCCGACAGGTAGGGCGCGGCGTCGACGCGTGCGCTGTGCTCGTGGTCGCCCGCGCCGATGGCCACGCTGCCGGAGATCGTCGCGTCGGCGACGACCGGCAGGGCGGTTTCGCTGCCGAGCACGGTGATCGTGCCGCGTTCGTACCCCGTCACCGCCTTCGCCGTGTCGGCGTCAGGGAGGGAGAGCTTGTTCACGGCGAGCAGCCTGCGCAGCTTCGCCCAGGAGATCTTGCGGCCGCCGGGGATGAGCGCGAACACGAACGAGCCGTCGTGCCGCTTCACGACGAGCGTCTTCACGATCCGCGCGGGCGTGATGCCGAGCAGCTCGGCGGCTTCCTCGAGACTGCGAGCCCGCCCGCGCGAGACAATCTCAACCCGGATGCCGCGGTCGGCGGCATCCGCGCGGAATCTCTCGATGCCTGTGGACATGTCTGCTGAACCTTCCGCAATCTGGGAGAATCGAAGGTGAAATGAACTCAACCTCAACGATATCCCGGCCGCTCACGATCGGTCCCATGGTGCTTGACGTGCCCGTCGTTCTCGCGCCCATGGCCGGAATCACCAACACCGCGTTCCGCCGACTGTGCCGCGAGTTCGGCGCCGGCCTTTACGTGTGCGAGATGATCACCTCGCGCGCGCTCGTCGAGCGCACCCCCGAGACGATGCGGCTCATCTCGCACCACGAGACGGAGACGCCGCGCAGCGTGCAGCTGTACGGCGTCGATCCCGCGACAGTGAGGGAGGCTGTGACGATGATCGCGGCAGAGAACCTCGCCGATCACATCGACCTCAACTTCGGCTGCCCCGTGCCCAAGGTCACGCGCAAGGGCGGGGGCGCGGCTCTGCCCTGGAAGCGCGACCTGTTCCGCGACATCGTCGAATCGGCTGTCGGCGCGGCCGGCCCGATTCCGGTCACCGTCAAGATGCGCAAGGGCATCGATCCGAGCCATCTCACCTACCTCGAGTCCGCGAGGGCCGCACAGGGCGCGGGCGTCGCAAGCATCGCGCTGCACGCCCGAACCGCTTCGGAGTACTACTCCGGCCACTCCGACTGGGACGCGATCGCAACGTTGAAGGATGCTGTCTCCGACGTGCCCGTGCTGGGCAACGGCGACATCTGGTCGGCCGAGGACGGTCTCGAGATGATGCGGCAGACCGGCTGCGACGGCGTCGTCGTCGGGCGCGGCTGCCTCGGCCGGCCCTGGCTGTTCGGCGATCTCGCCGCCGCATTCCGCGGAGAGTCCACGCGCTTCCGCCCGACGCTCGGACAGGTCATGCAGACCTTCCGCCGACACGCCGAGCTGCTGGCCGAGTTCTTCGAGTCCGAGGAGCGCGGCTGCCGCGACATCCGCAAGCACGTCGCGTGGTACTTCAAGGGCTACCCCGTCGGCAGCGATCTGCGCGTGCGTCTTGCGACGGTGGAATCCCTCGAGCAGCTCGACGAGCTGCTGGCGACCCTCGACCCCTCGGAGCCGTACCCGGGCGCAGACGCGGAGGGGCCGCGGGGCCGCGCCGGACATCCGAAGCGCACCGTGCTGCCAGACGGCTGGCTCGATTCCCACACGATTGCGGGCAGCCACGCGAAGGACTTGCACGAGGCGGAGCTGAACACCAGTGGCGGTTGACGTCTACAACGCGCACGACCAGGAGCGCTGGCTTCCCGAGACCCACGCCTCACGGCGCAGCGACTTCGCGCGGGACCGGGCGCGACTCCTGCACTCGAGCGCGCTTCGCCGGCTCGCCGCCAAGACGCAGGTTCTGAGCCCCACCTCCGGCGTGGACTTCGCGCGCAACCGGCTCACGCACTCGCTCGAGGTCGCGCAGGTCGGCCGTGAGCTCGCGGCGAGCCTCGGCCTCGCCCCCGACGTCGTCGACACCGCCTGCCTCGCGCACGACATCGGGCACCCGCCGTTCGGGCACAACGGGGAGAAGGCGCTCAACGACTGGGCGCTCGAGATCGGCGGCTTCGAAGGGAACGCGCAGACCCTTCGCGTGCTCACGCGGCTCGAGCCGAAAGTTTTCGCCGACGATGGCACCCCGTACGGGCTGAACCTCACGCGCGCGAGTCTCGACGCGAGCTGCAAGTACCCGTGGCCGGCAAGCCATGCGGTCGCGGATCCGAGTGGCCGCGCCAAGTACGGCTTCTTCGACGATGACACGGCGGCGTTCAGATGGCTCCGTGCGGGGGCGCCGGAGGGACAGCGCTGCATCGAAGCCGAAGTCATGGACCTCTCCGACGACATCGCGTACTCCGTGCACGACTTCGAAGACGCGATAGTGAGCGAATACATCGACCCCGCGTTCCTCAACGCTCGCGCCGGTCACGACTCGCTGCTCAGAGCCGTTCAGGTGTGGGCGGGCGGCGAGTTCACCGTCGACGATCTCGGCCAAGCGTTCGAGCGCCTCGCGCGTCACCGCGCCTGGCCGCGCGTCTGGACGGCGTCCCGGCGCGACCTCGCTCAGCTCAAGAACTTCACGAGCTCGATGATCGGCCATTTCGCGCGCACCGCGACGGCCGCGACGCAAGAGGCGTACCCGCAGCGCAGCCTCATCCGATTCGGCGCTCACGTCGAGGTCCCGCATGCGATCGCGTCCGAGATCGCCGTGCTCAAGGGAATCGTCGCGGCCTTCGTGATGTCGAGCGACGCCCGACAGCCGATCTACCGGCAGCAGCGTGAGATCCTCACTTCCCTCGCCGACCGGCTCTACGCCTCCGACGGCGAGCTGCTCGACGTCGGCTTCGCGGCGGACTGGCGCAGCGCTCCCGACGACGCGGCCCGTCAACGCGTCGTCGTCGACCAGATCGCGAGCCTGACCGACCAGGGAGCCGTCGCGCTCTACGAGAATCGCTCCGTCGCCGTCTGAGCAGGTTATCCACAAGCCTCGCATCATCCACAGCAAAGGCCTCCCGGCGCCGCGCCCGACTAGGATAGGGCCATGGCCGGCCGCATTCGACAGGGAGACATCGAAGAGGTCAAGTCGCGCACGAACATCGCCGACATCGTCGGCGAATACGTGACTCTGAAGTCCGCGGGGATCGGCTCGATGAAGGGGCTGTGCCCTTTCCACGACGAGCGCACCCCGAGCTTCCATGTGCGGCCGCAGGTGGGGTTCTACCACTGCTTCGGCTGCGGCGAGTCCGGAGACGTCATCTCCTTCCTGCAGAAGATGGATCACGTCAGCTTCGCCGAAGCGATCGAGCGGCTCGCGCAGCGCATCGGCTTCGAGCTGCACTACGAAGACGGCTCGGGCCCCGGCGTTGATCACGGTCGGCGAGCACGGCTGCTCGCGGCCAACAAGGCGGCGGAGGAGTACTTCCAGAAGCAGCTGCTGTCCCCGGGCGCCGACATCGGTCGCCGGTTCCTCGGCGAACGCGGTTTCGACCCGCAGGCCGCGCAGCGCTTCGGCGTCGGCTTCGCCCCGAAGAGCTGGGACGGCCTCTTCAAGCACCTCAGTGGCCTCGGCTACAGCCGCGATGAGCTCGTGACCGCCGGACTGCTCTCGCAAGGCGATCGCGGCGTGTACGACCGTTTTCGCGGACGCCTGATCTGGCCCATCCGCGACGTCACGGGGCAAACCGTCGGGTTCGGTGCGCGGCGCCTGCTCGACGACGACAAGGGCCCCAAGTACCTCAACACCCCGGAGACGCCCGTCTACCACAAGGCGCAAGTGCTGTACGGCCTCGATCTGGCGAAGCGGGACATCTCGCGCGGCCACCAGGTCGTCGTCGTCGAGGGCTACACCGACGTCATGGCCTGTCACCTCGCCGGCATCACCACGGCCGTCGCCACGTGCGGAACGTCCTTCGGCGTCGACCACATCAAGGTCATCCGGCGCATCATGGGCGATGATTCACGCAACGGCGAGGTCGTCTTCACGTTCGACCCCGACGCGGCCGGCCAGAAGGCGGCGCTGCGGGCGTTCACCGAGGAGAAGCGCTTCGCCGCGCAGACGTACGTGGCCGTCGCTCCCGCCGGGCTCGACCCGTGCGATCTGAGGCTCAAGCGAGGGGATGCCGCCGTCCGGCGCCTGCTCGAGACGAAGGAGCCGATGTTCGAGTTCGTGATCAAGCAGACGCTCTCGAACTTCAACCTCGACACCGTCGAGGGGCGCGTCGGCGCCCTCAGGGCTGCGGCTCCCATCGTCGCCGACATCAGGGACGCGTCGCTCCGTCCCGGCTACACGCGCGTTCTCGCGCGGCAGCTCGGTGTCGACCTCGCCGACGTGCAGCGCGCTGTTCGCCACGCCGTTGGCGGTCGTCCGGAGCAGCCGCATCAGGCGGCATCCGCAGCGCCGGTCCCCGAACGTCCGGTCGGCATCGCGGACCTGCCGCGCGACCCGTCGACGCGGCTCGAAAAGGACGCGCTCATGGCGATACTGCAGCACCCGGGGACGATCGGCGCGGAGCTCATCGGCGCCGCCGTGCATGCCGCGTTCACCAACCACTCCCTCTCGGTCGTCCGCGACGCGATCGCTTCGCAAATGGACGCTCTCGGCTCGCCCGAGTGGTTCGCACGACTCGGTGAGGACACTCCGGAGCCCTATCGCGACCTGCTGCACCAGCTCGCTGTCGCGCCATTGCCGGAGCGCGGCGAGGCGGAGCTCGCACTGTATGTCACCGACATCACCGTGTCCCTCATCGGCCGGGACATGCTGCGCCGCAAAGCGGAGCTCCTCGGCGCGCTTCAGCGGCACGATCCCTCCGACGTCGAGGGCTCGCGCAGCATCCAGCGCCAGCTCGTGCAGCTCGAGTCCGAGCGACGTCGACTTCGCGCGGGCTGACGCCCTGGCCCCCGTCATGGGGCAAGATGGAATCCATGAAGTCTGAGCCTGACGATGCGCCGGTGCTGTCGGCATTGGACCTCAGCGTGACCTACCCCGCTCACGGCGCGAGCCCGGCACATCGCGCGCTCGACGGCGTCACGCTCACTGTCGGGCGCGGTGAGATCATCGGCGTCATTGGCGAAGCGGGGTCCGGCAAGTCCACGCTCGCCCGCGTGCTGTCCACCGAGTTCAAGTCCGGCCGCGTCCTGCAGCTGCGTCCGGAGATCACCGGGGGAAACGCCATCGCCCTCGGCACGCGCCTGCGCGGGCGCGTCGGAAAGCGCCGCCTCGCCGAGCTACAGTTCCGCATCGCCTACCTGCCTCAGGATGCCGCCATGCAACTGCCCGCCGAGCTGACAGTCGCCGAGAGCGTGGCCATGCCGATCCTCGAACGCGACCCCAAGTTCGACCGCCGCACGCTTGAACAGCATGTTGCGTCGCTGCTCGATGCCGTTCACCTGCCTTTCACCGTCATGGGCGCGTACCCGTTCGAACTCTCGAGCGGACAGCGGCAGCGCGTCGCGATCGCGCGCGCCCTCGTGCTCGGCCCGACGGTGCTCATCGCCGACGAGCCAACGACGGGCATCGACGTGCCGACCCGGGTCGCGCTGCACGAGCTGCTGCGCAACCTCCGCGATGAGCGCGGACTCGCCGCGGTGCTCATCAGCCATGACTTTGCGATGCTCCGCCACGTCACCTCCCGCGTGGCGGCGCTGCACCGTGGAGCGCTTGTCGGTTTCGATGACATCGACACGCTGTTGAGCAATCGGGATCATCCCTACCTCGCCGCGCTCCGTGAGAACGAACCCGGCGGCACCGCCTGACGGCGAAACGCCCGAGCGAACGCCCCGATTTGCAGTAGCCGCGGCCTCGTCTGATAAAGTAACTACGCTGTTCCACAGTGATCCTCGATAGCTCAATTGGCAGAGCAGCCGGCTGTTAACCGGCAGGTTGTTGGTTCGAGTCCAACTCGAGGAGCGCGAAGGCCCGGATTCCGATCCGGGCCTTTTTCGTCCGTGCGGGGATCAGCCTTCGAGGTGCTCCTCGCCGGGCAGCCAGCTGTTGCCCGGCACGCCCCAGCCGCGCTTCCGGATGATGCGCAGAAGCACGCGGTCGTAAGCCGAATCGACTCTGTCGATGTAGAGCGTGCCGTCCAGGTGGTCGAACTCGTGCTGAAGAATCCGCGCGCGCCAGCCTTCGGCGCGGATCTCGACGGGCTTGCCGTCGAGATCGACGCCGCGCGCGACCGCCCGCTCACCACGCCGCAGCGGGAAACGCTCACCCGGGAAGGACAGGCAGCCTTCGGATTCCTCGTTCTCGTCCGGCACCCCGGCGGGCGGGGGAGTGATGAACAGCTCGGGATTGATGATGACTCCGCGCCACGGCGAGCCATCATCGTCTCTGTAGCTGTAGACGAAGACGCGCTTTCCCACGCCGACCTGCGGGGCGGCGAGTCCCACTCCGGGCGCGTGATCCATCGTCTCGAACATGTCCTCGACAAGCGTTCGAAGAGCGTCATCGAACTCTGTGACGGGCTGGGCGGGTTCGTGCAGGACCGGGTCGCCTTGAATGCGAATCGGAAGTATGGCCATGCGTTAACCCTATCCAGGGGTGCTCGCCTGTAGTCTCGGATCGTGATGTTCCCGCTCGACGACCTGTCTGGCCTGACCGATCAGTTCACGCAGGATCCGGCGCGGCTGATCGGCATTCCGTTCGCGCTCGTCGGTGCCGTGCTGATGTCTCTCGGCGCCCAGTTTCAGCACCGCGGCGTCGTTAAAGTCGAGCAGAACAGCGGGCGCAATGCGAGCAGCGGACTGAACGTCGCGCAGCTCAAGGCGCTGCTCTCGCGGCCCTCCTGGGTGATCGGCACGATCATGCTCGCCCTCGCGATCGTCTTCCAGCTTTCGGCGCTCAACTTCTCACCGCTCATCCTCGTGCAGCCCCTCGGGGCGATCGCGCTCGTGATCACGTCGATCCTCAATGCGCGAATCGCGAACATCACGCTCAACCGGAAGTCGATAATCGCGATCGGCGCGTGCGTCGGAGGCATAGCGCTGTTCGTGACAACGGCGGCCATCGTCGGAATCGACCGTCCCGTCAGCACGAGCGCCCTCATCACGATCCTCATCGCCATGGCCGGCGTGCTCATCGCGTTCGCGACGGCCTTCCTCCTCGCCCGAACGAAGGCGCGTGCGATCTTCTACATCATCGCCGCGGGCGCGATCTACGGCTTCGTCGCGACGCTCGCGAAAGTCATCATCAGTCGCATCCAGCACGGCAACGTGGACTGGCTCACGATCGTGTGCGCGGTCGCACTGATCGCCGGGACCGTGCTCGGCGCGTACTTCGTGCAGAACGCGTACGCCTCGGGCCCGCCGGACCTCGTGATCGCCGGCCTCACCGTCATCGACCCGATGGTCGCGGTCTGCATCGGCATCGTTGTGCTGCAGGAAGCCGCGGGCGCGCCGCTCTGGGCTGTTCTCGCGTTCGTCGCAGCCGGGCTCATCTCCGTGTGGGGCGTGTTCCAGCTCGCGCGACACCACCCGCAAGCCAAGGTGTGAGCATTTCGAGACACGAAGCGTCAGAGCCGTCCAGCACGGTCACGGCCATTACAATTGGGGAGTCCGCGCCGAGACTCTGCGCGCGGACGCCACAAGACCACGCGAGAACCCGCGGGGCCGAGCCGGAGGAAGACCGCCCACTTGTCTGAGCCAGAGAAGAACGACGCGACACTACCGGCACCGAAGCCGCTCAAGGTGCTGATCGCCGCCGACACCTTCGCGCCCGACGTGAACGGCGCCGCCCGCTTCGCGGAGCGGCTCGCCGCAGGGCTCGTCGAGCGCGGGCACGAAGTGCACGTTGTCGCCCCCGCAGCCTCCCGTCGACACGGAACCTGGACGGAGACCCACGAGGGCGAGCGCATGACCGTGCACCGCCTCTACAGCTGGCGCTGGTACCCGCACGACTGGCTGCGTTTCGCACTGCCATGGCGTTCGCGCCGAAACGCCGCCCGCATCCTTGACCGGGTGAAGCCGGACGTCGTGCACTCGCAGTCGTTCCTCGTGGTGGGGCGCGGAATGACCATCGAGGCCGCCAAGCGCGGCATCCGCGTCATCGCCACCAACCACCTCATGCCGGAGAACATGCTCGAGTTCTCGCTCCTGCCGAAGTTCGTGCAGCACATCGCGGTCGGCCTCATGTGGAAGGACGCGAAGCAGATCCTCAGCATGGCGAGCGCCGTCACGACGCCGACACGCCGCGCGGCCGATTTCCTCGAGAAGGCGACCGGACGCAGCGATGTGCACGCGATCTCGTGCGGCATCGACGCGTCCATGTACACGCCGGACTTCTCGCCGCGCACCGAGAACCGGATAATCTTCGTCGGGCGCATCACGGGCGAGAAGCAGATCGACGTCTTGATCCGAGCATTCGCCCAGATCGACTCGTCGCTCGACGCGCGTCTTGAGATCATCGGCGGCGGCGACCAGAAGCGCAATCTCGAGCACCTCGCGGAGCAGCTCGGGCTCGCCGACCGAGTCACGTTCACCGGGTACGTCACCGACGAGCAGCTGCGCGCCGCCTACGCGCGCGCGACAGTGCTCGCCATGCCGTCGATCGCGGAACTGCAGAGCATCGTCACGATGGAGGCGATGGCCTCCGCCCTTCCCGTAGTCGCCGCGAACGCCATGGCGCTGCCGCACCTCGTGCACGACGGCGCGAACGGCTACTTGTTCACCCCCGGCGACGAGAACGAACTCGCCGCACGACTCACCGACGTGCTCACCGCCGACGCGGAGTCGCTGAGGGCCATGAAGCAGGCGTCCCTCGACCTCATCAGGCCCCACGACATCCAGAACACGCTCTCGACCTTCGAGAGCCTGTATCGTGGTGAGGCGGTGACTGATCCGGTCACCGACGTGTCGTCGCGTCAAGACGGCACTCTGGGGCGTTAGCTCAGCTGGTTAGAGCAGCGGACTCATAATCCGTCGGTCGCGGGTTCAAGCCCCGCACGCCCCACGCACGAACACCCCGTCGGGAGCCCAGCGCTCCCGACGGGGTTCCTGTCTGCAGCTCCTGCTGGAGTGTCGCGTCGTTCAGGCGGAGTTCGCGCTCTTCTCGACGGCGGAGGAGCAAAGCCACAGCACACGCAAAGGAAGCCCGCATAGTCTCAGTCGCGTGTCATTAGCACCAGCGCGACTTCCTCGGGGGCGACAGTTCGCACTGACCTGGGGGATTCCGGATGATTTCGGCGGCATGACGGCCGCCATGCTGCACCGCTCGCGCGCCTTCGTGACCGAAGCGGGCGCCGACGTCACGGTGCTCACGCTCGACGATCGGCCCGACTACGCGGTGCTCGAGGACCGGTTGCGCGCCGACGGCACCATCGTCGACGGCATTCGCATTCTCAATCTGTGGGACTGGCTCAGTGAAGCCCACGTCCGCCACGCCGCGCGGCACGTTCCCGCCGCTACGGCGCTCGAGGACGACGAGTCCGACGCGGTGCGCACACACGACGGCGTCACGCGCAGCCGGACGCGCACGAGCGACGGCCGCACGGTCGCGGTCGATCGCTTCCGCCCGGACGGCTCCCTTCTGCTGACCGACCGTCAGGAGAACGGGGACCGGCACCTGGTGCTGTACGGCCGAGACGGCGAGCCGGTGCGTTTCTGGAAGAGCACGTGGGCGCTGTATCGCTACTGGCTCGACCAGCTCACCGCCAGCCGTCGCAGCTTCCTCGTCGTCGACTCGAAGACCGCCGCTCGCTTCGTGCACAGCTATCGGCGTGAGCACGTGGTCACGCTGCACGTGCTGCACGGCTCGCATCGCCGTCGCGGCTCCGCGCAGTCGGTGAGCGACTCGCGACGGGAGACGTTCGAGCATGCGGGCGACTATGACGCGATCGTGACCCTCACCCGGCGTCAGGCCGACGACTATCTCGCGGACGGCGCATCACCGAAAGCGCTCTTCGTGGTCCCCAACGGCCGGGCGGAGCGCGAGACGACTTCGAAGACGGCGCACGTGAGAGGACGCGGCGTCATGCTCGCCTCCCTCACGAAGCGAAAGCGCATCACGCACGCTATCGACGCCCTTGCGCTCGTCCGCCGCGGCGGCGCCGATGTGACGCTCGACCTTTTCGGGGAGGGACCCGAGCACGAGGCCCTCGCACAACGCATCGTCGATCGTGAGCTGACGGATACCGTCCGGCTCCGCGGCTTCGAGCGGGACGCGGACGTGCACTTCGCCGACGCGGACTTCACGCTGCTCACCTCGACCTCGGAGGGCCTTCCGCTCGTACTCGCCGAGAGCATGGCGGCCGGCTGCATCCCGATCGCGTACGACATCTGCTACGGGCCCGCCGACATCATCCAGAACGGGCGCAACGGGTTCCTCGTGCCCGAGGGCGACATCGAGCAGCTCGCGGAACGCATCACTCAACTGCAGCGCATGCCGCCGCGCGCTGTGAGCGAGTTGCGCCGCCGGGCTCGCGCCACGGCGCGCCGCTTCGGCGATGCCGCCGTGACGCGTCGCTGGGGACGCGCGATGGAGCTCGCCCTCGAAGGCAAGCGCGAGAGCGACGCCGGCGAGTCCGCCATGCTGCGGCTGCGCCATCGGGCCGGCCGGTTCAAGCGTCGCGTGCAGCGCGTGCTCGGCGCTTGAGTCAGCCGGCGAGAGCCCGGCGGCGCGTTGTTGTCCGTTCGGCGACCCAGATGCCGACACGGCGGCTCGCCCGCTGCGTCGGCGCCTCGACCCAGCGGTAGAACCCGGCCGCTACCGCCACGCTGAGCGGGACTCCGACGAGTCCGACTGCCCACCAGTACTCGGCGCCGAAGAGGTAGCCGAGCGTGCCGAGGATCGGGGCGTGCACGAGGTACAGGCTGAATGACACCTTGCCGAGCCACTGCACCGGGCGGCGCTCCAGCCGCTCCCGAAGTGCGGGCCAGGCAATGGCGATGACGATGATGAGCGCCGCTCCGATGCCGGCGAGACCCCACAGGATGCTGTTGGCGAGCGTTCCCGGTTCGAACACGGGCCGTGCGAGCCAGCTGCCCACCATGAGCAGACACGCGAGCGCTGCCGTCGCCGCCCACAGCCGGGGGCGCGCTCGGCGCGCAGCCCATGTCGTGAGTCGCTCGAGGTGTACGGCGATGAGCGTTCCGAACATGAACACGGGCAGATAGACGAGGGCGTCGATCTCGATGACCCGGCCGAGAACGGTCAGGAAGCCGCACGCGACGGCGAGAATGACGGCGTGTTTGCGCAGCAGCACCGCGAGGCCCACGAACGCGGGCAGGCACAGCGAGAAGATCACTTCCCATCGCAGTGACCAGAGCACGTTGTTGATGTCATACGAGATCCGGAACAGGGAGGCTTCGCTGAAGAATCCCGCCGGGGTGACCGTGTGTGCCTGAGCGTTCTGCAGCCACGAGCCGTCCGGAGCTGTGGCGGGGTCGCGCGCGAACAGGAAGATCAACGCCGTCGCGAAGAGCAAGGAGGCGATCACCGGAAGGTACAGGCGAAGAACACGGTGCGGATAGTAGCCGCGCCACGAGAAAGAATCCTTGAGAGCAGGGAGTGCGACGACGAGTCCGGAGAGGACGAAGAACACGAGCACCGACTCCGTGCCGACCAGGAGGAGTTTCACGGGGCTCTGCGTGAGCCACGCCCAGCCAACCGGATCGATGTAGGGCCGGCACACCAGGCTGACGTGGTAGACCATCACGACGAGCGAGGCGACGCCTCTCACGCCGTCGAGACTGTGGATTCTCCCCCTGCTCGCCATTGTTCCCACGCTACGAGGGCGCTCTGGGCGTCACCTGCATAGCGCCTGTGGTCGCAGTCAGGATGCCGTCAGAGGACAAGCGCGGGACGGCCCCGCCGCGGTCGGCGACGCGAGAAGCCCGCTGCGGGGGAGTTCCCGGAGAAGGTCTGCTCGGCGGCATCCAGCCAGGCCACGGCCGCACGCGCCGATTCTGCGACCGCTCGAGCGCTCATCGCGGCCTGCGGACCCTCACTTTCCCTCGGCGAGCCGGCGCGGCCGAGCCAGAGGCGCCGATAGTCGGCGACGAGCGCGCGCCACGGCGCGCCAGGAACAGAGGAGCACACGAGCACCTGGTCGAGCATCTCCGTCCAGTCGAGAGCGTCGATCCCTGACGGCGCGCTCAGCCACGCCTGCGCTTCCTCGCGGCCCCCGTCGGTGAGCGTGTAGAGCGGCAGATTGTCGTCGGTGACACCGGCGGAGATGATGTGGCCGGCCTTCTGAAGGCGGTCGAGCGTGCCGTACACCTGCCCGACGTTGATTCCGGTGCGATGCGGTGCGCGTGCGACAAGCTCGTCGCGAAGCTGCAGGCCGTACGCCGGGCCGAGCGTGAGCAGAGCCAGCAGGCTGTGCTTTACCGTCATTCCCCTCCTTCCGCGTGGCCTGAGACCGAGTATAGGAGCCGCACGGCGAGTTCCGGTGGTGGCCGCGCGGGCCGCGAATCTGCGCCGCGCGCCTGTTGTTATGTGCTCGTGATCTGGGGCATAATGTGTGCAGGACCCCGGTCCCGGACAACTTCATACGCGGTGTTGCCGCTCTCGCATCCATCGGTCGTAGGGGAAGACGTACCAATGGAGACAAGGAGAGAAGATGACGACACCAGCTGCACGGGGAGTGATTTACATTCACTCTTCTCCGCGCGCGCTGTGCCCCCACGTCGAGTGGGCGGCGGGGCGCGCTATCGGTCGCGCCGTCAACTTCGATTGGGCGGACCAGCCGGTTCTGCCCGGCTCACAGCGTGCTGAGTTCTTCTGGGAAGGACGTCAGGGCATGGGCGCTGCCATTGCGTCGGCGCTGCGCGGGTGGGAGCACTTGCGGTACGAAGTGACGGAGGATGCGACGCCCGGGTCGGACGGCGGACGCTGGATGCACACGCCCGATCTCGGCGTCTTCTATGCGCAGACGGACTCAGCCGGAAACATGGTGGTCTCCGAGGAGCGCATCCGCTACGCCGTGGAGATCGCTGCCGGCTCAGCCGCTGACCTCACTGCGGAGCTCGGGCTTGCGCTCGGCCAGGCCTGGGACGACGAACTCGACGTCTTCCGCCACGCGAGCGACCACTCGCCGGTGGTGTGGCTGCACAAGGTGGGCTGACGCCCTTCTGGAACAGGAGAGCCGCGCGGTGAATCACCGCGCGGCTCTCTGCTGCTGTGCCGGGATCAGACGCTGCGGAACGCTGCGACCGCGTTGTGCCCGCCGAACCCGAACGAGTTCGAGACCACGAGTTGCGGGCCGTCACCGAGCGCCTGTGTCTCACCCGAGACCCTCAGCGGAATCTCCGGGTCCTGGGTAGTGAGGTTGATCGTCGGCGGCGCCTTGCGGTCCTGGATCGCGAGGATCGAGAAGACGGCCTCAAGAGCGCCAGTGCCGCCGAGCAGGTGCCCGGTCGAAGCCTTCGTGGCGGAGACGGGGATCTGCGTCACACGGTCTCCGAACACCTTCCGCAGCGCGGCGTACTCCGCGATGTCGCCCACGGGAGTGCTCGTCGCGTGGGCGTTGATGTGGGTGACATCGTCCGGCGAGGCGCCGGCCTGCGCGAGCGCGAGGGTGACCGCACGGCTCGCGCCGCCGCCCTCCGGGTCGTTTGCGGTGATGTGATAGGAGTCAGCCGTGACGCCGGAGCCGGCGAGCTCGGCGTAGATGCGAGCACCGCGTGCGAGGGCATGCTCTTCGGTTTCGAGGACGAGGCTGGCTGCGCCCTCACCCATCACGAAGCCGTCTCGGTCGATGCTGTACGGCCTCGACGCGGTCTCCGGCGAATCGTTCCGCTTGGACAGGGCCTGCATCGAAGCGAACGACGCGACGGTGATGGGGTGGATGGCGGATTCGGTGCCGCCGGCGATGATCACATCGGCGAGGCCGAGCTGGAGGTGCTCGTACGCGTTCGCGATCGACTCGGTGCTCGATGCGCACGCGGACGCGACCGTGCGGGCGAACGCGCGAGCGTGGAAGTGCATCGACACGGCCGCGGAAGCGGCATTCGGCATGAGCATGGGCACGGTCATGGGCATGACTCGTCGGGGACCCTTGGCGCGGAGCGTGTCCCACGCGTCAAGCAGAGTCCAGACTCCGCCGATGCCCGTCGCGAAGTCCACTCCGAGGCGCTCCGGGTCCACGTCGGGCTCTCCGGCATCCGCCCACGCCTCCATCGCGGAGATGAGGGCGAACTGAGCCGACGGGTCGAGACGCTTCGCGACGGGACGCTCGAGCACCTCGGACGGGCGCACTTTCGCCTCAGCGGCGAACTTGACAGGCAGCTCAAGCTCTTCGACCCACTCGTGCTCAAGCGTGTGCGAGCCTGATTCTCCCGCGAGAAGCGCGTTCCAGCTGTCACGGACATTTCCACCGAGCGGCGATGTTGCGCCCATCCCGGTGACGACGATCTTCTTGGTCATTCCTTCGACTCTCTCAAGGTGTCGGGGCATAACTCGACATCCGAGCGGGCGCGCCATGGCGGCGGCCCGCTCCGGAGGTCGGGCGCGTCAGGCCTGGGCTTTGACGATGAAGTCGACGGCGTCGCGAACGGTCTTGAGGTTCTTTACCTCTTCGTCCGGGATCTTCACGTCGAACTTCTCCTCGGCGTTGACGACGATGGTCATCATCGAGATCGAGTCGATGTCAAGGTCGTCGGTGAACGACTTGTCGAGCTCGACGGTGTCAGCCGCGATGCCGGTCTCGTCGTTGACGAGCTCGGCCAGGCCAGCGAGGACTTCTTCGTTGGACAGTGCCATGGTGTTTCTCCTTGAGTGTGGGTTGACCGTTGAACAGTCTAGAGGGGAGGGCAGCGCCGCCGTGGTTAGGGCAGCACGATGATCTGCGCGCCGAACACCAGCCCGGCGCCGAATCCGATCTGCAGCGCGAGCCCGCCCGACAGCTCCGGGTGCCCCTGCAGCAGACGGTGAGTCGCGAGCGGAATCGAGGCCGCCGAGGTGTTCCCCGTCGACTCGATGTCGCGCGCGATGAGGACGCTCGCCGGCAGTTTGAGCTGCTTCGCGAACTCGTCCACGATGCGCATGTTCGCCTGGTGGGGGATGAACGCGGCAAGGTCATCGACGGTGATTCCGGCGTTCTCGACCGCCGTTCGGGCGACTTTCGCCATCTCCCACACAGCCCAGCGGAAGACCGTCTGGCCCTCCTGACGCAGCGTCGGCCACGGCGATTCGCCGTCACGGAACTCCGTGAGCGTGTGGTTCATCGACACAGCGTCGGCTTTCGAGCCGTCGGAGCCCCACACGGTGGCGGAGATCCCCGGCGTGTCGCTCGGGCCGATCACGGCGGCGCCGGCGCCGTCGCCGAGAAGGAAGGAGATCGAGCGGTCGGTCGGGTCGACGATGTCGGACAGCTTCTCGGCGCCGATCACGAGGGCATAGTGCGCTGCGCCAGCCCGGATGAGCGCGTCCGCTTGCGCCACCGCGTAGGTGTAGCCCGCGCACGCCGCGTTCACGTCGTACGCGGCCGCGGGGTTCGCGCCGACGCGGTGGGCGACGACGGCCGCCATCGACGGCGTCTGCCGCACATTGCTGATGGTGGCGATGATCACGAGGTCGATCTGGGCCGGATCCACGCCGGAGACGGTGATCGCCTCTTTGGCGGCATCCGTCGCCATGTCGATGGCCTGAACGCCCTTCGACGCTCGCGTGCGGGAGACGATGCCGGTGCGCTGCTGGATCCACTCGTCGGAGGAGTTGATCGGTCCAACGAGGTCATCGTTCGGCACGGAGAGGTCGCCGCGCGACGCGCCGAACCCGAGGAACCGCGTGTAGGAGGGGCCCGTGGACTGGGTGAGCGTGGGTGTTGTCATGATTCCTTCGGGTTCAGGCTGCCGCGTCGATCATCTGCAGGGCTGCGGGAATGTCGTCGGGCGTGTTGACGGCGACCGTTGGCACTCCCTTGAGTCCGCGACGGGCGAGGCCGATGAGCGCGCCAGCGGGAGCGAGCTCGATGAGTCCCGTGACGCCGTTCTCGGCGAATGATTGCATGCAAAGGTCCCAGCGCACGGGCGACGCCACCTGCTTCACGAGAAGATCGCGGAATCGCTCGCCGTCACTGACGACGGTGCCGTCGCTGTTCGTCCAGATGCGCAGCTTCGGGTCGCTCGCGGTGAACAAGGAGGCGGCAGCGGCGAGGAACTCCCGCGCGGGCTCCATGTACCGGGTGTGGAACGCACCCGCGACCTTGAGCGGCATCACGCGCGCCTTCGCGGGCGGCTCGTCCGCGAGCCGAGCGAGCGCGTGGAGGTCGCCGGCGACCACGATCTGCCCGCCGCCGTTGTAGTTGGCGGGCTGGAGACCGAGCGACTCGGCGGCCGCGATGACCTCGTCGGGCTCGCCACCGAGAACGGCGCTCATTCCTGTCGGAGTGCTATTCGCCGCTTCCGCCATCGCGACCGCGCGCTGGCTGACGAAGTCCATCGCGTCGCCGACGTCGAGGATGCCGGCACCTGCGGCGGCCGTGATCTCGCCGACCGAGTGGCCTGCGATCCCGCCGACGCGGTCGAGGGCGCCGTGCTTGTCGAGCGCGCGGAGCGCGAGAAGTCCGGCGGCGACGATGAGCGGCTGCGCGATCGCGGTGTCCTTGATCGTCTCCGCGTCCGACGTCGTGCCGTGCGCGGCCAGATCGAGCCCGGCGGCATCGGAGTAGTCGGCGAGGAGCGCCTTGTTCTCATCGGAATCCAGCCACGGTGCGAGGAACCCGGGTTTCTGAGACCCCTGGCCGGGGCAGACGATGACTATCACCGTTCTAGTCTGCCTGCTCGGACCGTTCGTTGTCTGTTCAACGGCGACGAATAATCGCCAGATCGTTTGTTCGAGCCGCTCAAATCGTCACGGTGCGACGCGTCGCTTACGCGGCGGCTCGTGCTCCGCGATCGATCCGAGAATGAGAGCCGACTGCAGAATCAGTGCCTCACGCGCCCCCGTAGCGTCCCAGCCGATCACCTCGGAGACGCGCTTCAGCCGGTACCGCACGGTGTTCGGGTGAACGAACAGCTCCCGTGCCGTGGCCTCGAGGGAGCGGCCGTTGTCGAGATAGCACCACAAAGTCGTCGCGAGCTCCGTCGAATGGTCCTTCAACGGTCGGTAGACGCGCTCGATGAGCGTGCGCCGGGCCAGCGGGTCGCCCGCGAGGGCGCGCTCGGGCAGCAGGTCGTCGGCGAGCACGGGTCGCGGAGCATGACGCCAGGAGCGTGCCACCGCGAATCCGGCGAGGGCCGCTCGAGCGCTCTGGGAGGCGTCCACGAGAGTGGGAACGGCGTGACCGAGCACGAGGTGGCCGTCGCCGAAGCTCGGCTCGAGCTGGCTCGCGATCTCGAGGAATGACAGCGCCGGGGCGGTGCCGACGGCATCGTCGCCGTCGCCGTTCGGGCTCTCGGATCGACCGATGACGAGAACGAGGCGGTTGCCCTGCACGCCGATGAGCACGTCGGCCTGCATGTGCCGTGCCGCGCGTCGCACGTGGTCGACGTCGAGCTGAGCCGGGGTCGTGCCGACGAGCACGGCGACCTCGCCATGACCGTGCCAGCCGAGTGCCGCGATGCGGCTCGGCAGCTCATCGTCCGTCTCGCCCGTGAGGATCGAGTCGACGACAAGCGCCTCAAGACGCGCATCCCAGAGCCCGCGCGCCTCAGCGGCGCGCGCGTACACGTCTGCTGCGGCGAAGGCGATCTCGCGAGAGTACAGCAGGATGGCCTCGCGCAAATGGTTGTCACGGCCGGCGACCCGTTCTTCGACGACCTCGACCGTCACGCGAATGAGCTGGAGCGTCTGCTGCAGACTCACCGAGCGCAGCAGCTCCCGGGGTGCGGCGCCGAAGACGTCTGCGGCGATCCACGGCGTGGATCGGGGATCGTCGAACCACGAGATGAACGATGAGATGCCGGCCTGGGCGACGAGGCCGACCGCGCTCCGGCGGCCCGGCGGCATGTCGGCATACCAGGGCAGCGTGTCCTCGAGCCGTTTGATCGTCACGGTGGCGAGTTCGCCGGAAATCCGGCGCAGCCAGGCGAGCGTCTCCTGCTTGCTGTTCTTTGCCGCGCTCAGGGTCGGTCCTCGCTCTCGCTCCGGGTGGGCTGCCCGCCGAGGGTGACGCGGGCAAGGGATTAGCCTAGTCATACAACATACGGCATCGAGAGTGCACGATGTCACACAAGTGCGGGGGAGCGGTCATGATCCAGCCAGGAGAGCGGGCGCCGGACTTCACGCTCGTCGACCAGCACGGTCGCGAGGTCGCCTCCGCGCGCCTGCGCGGCAGTCGCGTCGCCCTCGTGTTCTTTCCGCTCGCGTTCTCGGGCGTCTGCGGCGACGAGCTCGCCGAACTCGCCGCCAACACGGCCATGTTCGACGAGGCGCAGACGCAGCTCGTCGGCGTGACCGTCGACTCGGTTTTCGCCCTCCGGGCATGGTCGGATGCCGCAGGGGCGACGTTCCCGCTCGCCTCCGACTTCTGGCCGCACGGTCACGTTGCCCGCCGCTTCGGCGCTTTCGACGAGCGAACAGGACGCGCGGATCGCGCCACGATCATGATCGATGAGGGCGGCATCGTGCGCGCGTCCTTCCGGGCGCCCCCGCACCGTCCGCGATCGCTCGCGCAGTACACCGAGGCGCTCGCAGCCCTCCCGCATGCGGCATCCTGACCATCGGCGGCCGCTGTCACCGCTATCATTGACACGTCGCGTGCGACAGGGGCCTTTAGCTCAGTTGGTAGAGCGCCACGTTTACACCGTGGATGTCGTCGGTTCGAGCCCGGCAGGGCCCACTTCAGGCGCATGCGGCGAATCCGAGCAGTGCACGATCGCGACGTTCGCCGGCCCCACAGCCGGATACGATGATCAGGATGGGGCGACAACGGGCTTCGAGAGACATTGCTCTCCGCTATGACGACGGCTTCCGGGGCGGCATCGCGATAGCGGCGGGACTGCCCGTCATCCTCATTCCCTTCGTCGCGGTCACGCTTCAAGCGGTCGACTTCAATCCTGTTCTCATCGTCGCCGGAACGTGCGCAGCGCTCTCGTGCTCCTTTCTCGTCTACGTGGTCTGGACGCACGTGGTCTTCACAAGCGACGACACGGGAGCGCTCGCGCACGTGGGAGCCGTGCAGTTTCACCGCCGGGCGAGCACCTTAACGCGTCTTCTCGGCTTCGGCAGCGCCGAGAGCTGGGCGATATCGGCCGCGGGCGCAGCGCTTGCCGTGGCTCTCGCCGCCGCCGTGTTCGGCGCTCGAGAAGGCGGCGTGCTGCTCGCCCTTCTTGTTCTGCTCACGGGAGCGGCCGCGTGGGCGAGCGTCGCGTACGCCTTCGCTCTTCGCTACTTCCGGCAGCACATGGCGGGTGAGCGGTTCCGGTTCGACATCGAGGAAGCACCGCGCTTCACGGACTTCCTCTCGCTGGCGATAATGATCTCCGCGGCCGGCACGATCTCGCCAGCCGCTCCTCGGAGCCGGGCGGGGCTCAGCACCGTGCGCACGCACACGGTGATCGCCTTCGTCTTCAACGCGCTCGTCGTCGCGATGACCGTCTCGCTCATCGTAGGGCTCATCTCCACGAACGCGGGGGCCGCGCTCTGAGCGGAGCGACGATCTACCATGGGAGCAACACCCCGCTCAACGTCAGACGGGAGCCGCCAATGGTCCAGGTGCGCGTGCTCGGAGTCGCCCTCGACGCTGCCCAGCAGCACATCGTGCTGCTGAAGCCGATCTTCGACGGCGTCGCGCAGGACCGGGTGCTGCCCATCTGGATCGGCAGTCAGGAGGCCACCTCGATCCTCATCGCGCTCTCGAACGGGCACGTACCCCGTCCGCTCACCCACGACCTCATGAAGACGGTCATCGAGCGTCTTGACGCGAGCGTCGAACGCGTCGAGGTCACTCGCATCGTCGAGGGGACCTTCTACGCCGAGATCACTCTCGCGGGAGCGCTGGAGAGCGCGGTCGTGGATGCGCGACCCTCGGATGCCATCGCTCTCGCCGTGCGCACTGACGCGCCGCTCTTCGTCGCCGAGAGCGTGCTCGAGGAGGCGGGGATTCCCGCCTCGCTCGTCGACGCGGGAGACGACGAGGCCGAGGACGAGCGGAAGCTCGACGAGTTCAAGTCGTTCCTCAAGGACGTCAATCCCGAGGACTTCCAAGGGTGACGCCGCGCCGACTCGACCCTGATGCGAACAGTGCCTCGGACGGCGTCGGCCGGGAAGCCCGTTCGGACTGCGCGTTCTGCCGCATCGTTGCGGAGGAAGAGTCGGCCGAGATCGTTCTCGCGAATGAGGCGGTCGTCGGCTTCCTCGACCGCCGCCCGGTGTTCAAGGGGCACGTGCTTCTCGTGCCGCGCGAGCACGTGGAGACCCTGCCCGAACTGCCGGACCGGCTCATCGATCCGCTGTTCGGCGCCGCGCGTCTCCTGGCGGCTGCACTGCCGGCGGCCTATCAGGCGCAAGGAACCTTCGTCGCGATGAACAACGTCGTGAGCCAGTCCGTCAAGCACCTGCACATCCACGTGGTGCCCCGAACGAAGGGTGACGGTTTACGCGGCTTCTTCTGGCCGCGGACGACGTATGCGCCGGGGGAGATGCGCGAGTACGCCGACCGGCTCCGCAGCCTGCTCGCCGACGAGAGCGCCGGGCGCGACGACGCACCCGTCGCGTAGGCTGTCAGCGTGGCTCAGCTCGCAGACATCCTCCGCACGACAGAAGAGCTCTGGCCCCGCTCAGGCGCTGAAGAGTGGGATGCCGTCGGACTCGTCGTCGGAGCGCCCGAGGACGAGGTGGCGCGCGTGCTTCTCGCTGTCGACGCCGTACAGGCCACGGCCGCTGAGGCCGTCGATTCCGCAGCGCAGCTGCTGATCGCGCATCACCCGCTGCTCATGCGCGGCGTCACGAGCGTCGCCGCAGACCGGTACAAGGGTGCCGTCGTCACGCGACTCATCCGCGGCGGATGCGCCCTGCTCGCCGCCCACACGAACGCCGACGTCGTCGACGAGGGCACGTCGGCGGCGCTCGCGAACGCGCTCGGACTGACCGACGTGGAACCGATAGCCGAGGCCCGCAACGGCATCGGCGGGATCGGCCGCACGGGCGTGCTTGCGTCACCGATCCCGCTGCGGAAGCTCGCCGAACGCGTCGCCGCCGTCGTGCCTGCAACCGCCGTCGGCGTGCGCGTCGCGGGAGACGCCGATGCGCTGATTCGCACCGTCGCGGTGTGCGGAGGGGCGGGGGACTCGCTCCTGGCGCATCCGCGCGTGGCGGCATCCGATGTCTACATCACGAGCGACCTGCGGCATCACCCGGCGTCCGAAGCACGCGAGCAGGCGCTGCTCTCGGGCGGCCCCGCCCTCATCGACGTCTCGCACTGGGCGTCCGAATCGCTCTGGCTCGAGCGGGCGGCCGCGCAGCTGCGCGAGCGACATCCCGACCTCGACGTCGTCGTGAGCAGCATCCGCACAGACCCCTGGGACTTCCTCGTCACCACTGACGCACAGCCGAAAGAGAAACAGTGAAAGCACCACACGCTGAGCAGAAGAAGCTGCTCGACCTGCAGGCGGCCGACAGCGGCCTCGACCGGCTCATCCACCGTGAGAAGAACCTGCCCGAGAACGCGTCCCTCGCCGAGGTCACGGCAGCACGCGATGCCCTCACGCGTCGCCTCGCGGCCGAAGTCGGGCAGCTCGAGGACGCGCAGACCGAGCTGCGCCGACTGGAATCGGATGCCGAGACCGTCGCGACGCGCATGCAGCGTGACGAGCAGCGCCTCCAGCAGACCTCGTCCGTCAAGGACGTGACGGCGCTCGAGTCGGAGATCCAGTCGCTGCGAAGCCGCACCTCGGCTCTCGAGGACCAGCAGCTCGAGGTCATGCAGCAGGTCGAGACGGCGCAGAGCGTCGTCGACGAGACGCGTCGGGAGGATGCCGCTCTCGCCGAGCAGCTCGACACGCTCACCGCGGCCCGTACGCGCGCGCTCGACGAGATCGCCGGCCAGCGAGGCACCTTCACGGGACAGCGGGCCTCGATCGCGGAGGCGCTGGATGCCGCGCTCGTGCAGCTCTACGAGCGTCAGCGGCAGAAGACCGGCATCGGCGCCGCCCTGTTTCGCGCCGGAACCTGCGGCGGCTGCACCATGAGTCTCACGGGGCAGGATCTCGCGAACGTGCGGGCCGCGGAGATCGACGATGTCGTGCAGTGCCCCGAGTGCGGCTGCATCGTCGTGCGCACCGAGGAGTCAGGTCTCTGGTAGCCGGTCACGCTACGATGGGAGCGTGAACGGGCCGGCAAGACGGCCGCGTCGCCGGAAACGGCGCCGAGGAACGTCCGGGCTCCGCAGAGCAGGGCGGTGGGTAACACCCACCCGGGGCAACCCGCGAGACAGTGCAACAGAGAGCAGACCGCCCCGACGCTTCGGCGTCGGGGTAAGGGTGAAAGGGTGGTGTAAGAGACCACCAGCGGCCGAGGTGACTCGGCCGGCTCGGTAAACCTCGCCCGGAGCAAGGTCAGACAGAGGACTATGGGGCTGCTCGTCCCGTCCTCGGGTAGACCGCTAGAGGGCCGTGGCAACACGTCCCCGAGAGAGATGGCCGTCCAGGACGCTCGCGTCCGAACAGAACCCGGCGTATCAGCCGACCCGTTCACCTGCCGTGCCGTGCAGGCCGGCCGCGCGACACGCCGCGCCGAGAATGCCGGCGTTGTTGCGCAGCTTCGCCGGCACGATGCGCGCGTCAAGATCGAGAAGCGGCAGGAACTCCTCGTAGTGTTTCGAGACGCCGCCGCCGACGACGATGAGGTCGGGGGAGAGGTACTTCTCGCACGCCCGGTAGTACTTCTGCAGTCGCTTGGCCCACTTCTTCCACGACAGGTCCTCCCGCTCGCGCGCCGCGTTCGAGGCCCGCGTCTCGGCATCATGGCCGTCGATCTCAAGATGCCCGAGTTCGACGTTCGGAACGAGGACGCCGTCGCAGATGATGGCTGTGCCGATGCCGGTCCCCAGAGTCGTGACGAGCGTGACGCCCGCGACGTCCTTCGCCGCGCCGTACATGTACTCCGCGAGCCCGGCCGCGTCGGCGTCGTTGAGGAAGCTGATGTCTCGACCCAGCGCCTTCTCGAACAGCTTCTCGGCCTCGAGGCCGATCCAGTCGTCGGAGACGTTCGCAGCGGTCATCGTCACGCCGTGCTTGACCACCGCCGGGAAAGCGACCCCGATGGGCGTGTGCTCGTCGCCCGCATTCGGCAGCTTGCGCACGAGTTCCGCTACCGCCGCGATTACATCGTCCGGTCTCGCGCCCTCCGGAGTGGCGATCTTGATGCGGTCGCTCGTCAACTCTCCGGTGCCGACGTCAACCGTCGCACCCTTGATTCCCGTGCCTCCGATATCGACGCCGATCGCGACGCCCGTGTCGTTGCTCATGGCCTCAACGATACCGACCCTGCTGTCACGGCAGGGTGAGGATCTCGGCGCCGCGCTCGGTGACGACGAGCGTGTGCTCGAACTGCGCCGTGATGGACTTGTCTTGCGTCGTCACGGTCCAGTCGTCGTTCCACATCTCCCAGGCGATGCCGCCGAGCGTGAGCATGGGCTCGATCGTGAACACCATGCCCGGCTCCATCACGCGGTCGAACCGCGGCGCCGAATCGTAGTGCGGGATGATCAATCCCGAGTGGAACGCAGCACCGACGCCGTGACCCGTGAAGTCGCGGACCACGCCGTACCCGAAGCGTTTGGCGTACGACTCGATTGCGCGCCCGATCACGTTGACCTCCCGTCCCGGCGCGACGGCCTTGATCCCGCGCCGCAGCGCCTCCTCCGTGCGCTCGACGAGAAGCCGCACCTCGTCGGCGACGTTGCCGACGAGGAAGGTTCGGTTGCTGTCGCCGTGCACGCCGCCCGTGAACGCGGTGACGTCGATGTTCACGATGTCGCCGTCCTCGAGCACGGTGTCGTCGGGAATCCCGTGGCAGATGACCTCGTTCACGGAGCTGCACAGCGACTTCGGATATCCCCGGTAGCCGAGCGTCGACGGGTACGCGTTCTGCGACACGATGAACTCGTGGGCGATCGCGTCGAGCTGCTCGGTGGTCACGCCGGGTCTCACGTGCTCGCCGACGAGCGCAATCGCCTGCGCGGCGACGCGCCCGGCGATCCGGATCCGCTCAATCTCCTCGGGTGAATACACGTCGTTACCCGCATACGGGGACGGCTGCGACTTGCCGACATACTCGGGCCGGGCGATCTCGGCGGGCACGGTTCGCTGGGGGCTGACACGTCCGGCAATGAGGTGTCCGGCGGAATCCTTGGGCATAGACTCAAGGGTAGTTGAGTGCGAAGGGGCAGCAATGACAGAGGATCCGTCGACCCAGTATTGGTACAACCTCAAAACCGGCCAGGTCGAGCATGGTTATCAGTCACCGTCCGTCGACCGCGCCGGCCCGTTCAACACCGCCGAAGAGGCCGCCCACGCACTCGAGCGGCTGAGAGAGAACAGCCGCAAGTGGGCGGAGGAAGACGCCGCCGAAGACTGAGACAGGACCTGCAGCACGAACGAACACAGAACCACTAGCCTTGGATCTGTCAGGATCGACGGCGCAAAGGGGAGTGGATGGACAAGCAGCGGGACTTCGTTCTTCGCACCATCGAGGAGCGAGGCATCAAGTTCGTGCGCCTCTGGTTCACCGACGTCGTCGGCACTCTCAAGTCGGTCGCGATCGCCCCGGCCGAGGTCGAGGGCGCGTTCGCGGAGGGCCTCGGCTTCGACGGCTCGGCGATCGAGGGGCTGACCCGCAGCTACGAGTCCGATCTTCTCGCCATTCCCGACCCCGCGACCTTCCAGGTCCTGCCGTGGCGCGGCGAGATCGACCCGACGGCACGCATGTTCTGCGACCTGACAACCCCCGATGGGCAGCCCGCGGTCGCCGATCCCCGTCACGTGCTCAAGCGCACGCTCGAGAAGGCCAAGGACCTCGGCTTCACGTTCTACACGCACCCCGAGGTCGAGTTCTACCTGATGAAGTCCGCGAAGCTCGTCGAGGGCGGACCGCAGCCTGTCGATGACGCGGGCTATTTCGACAACGTGCCCGGAGGAACGGCGCACGACTTCCGCCGCCGCGCCGTGACGATGCTCGAAGACATCGGCATCTCCGTTGAGTACAGCCACCACGAAGGCGGCCCCGGCCAGAACGAGATCGACCTGCGCTACGCCGACGCGCTCAACACGGCCGACAACATCATGACGTTCCGCACTGTCGTGAAGGAGGTCGCGATCGAGCAGGGCGTGCACGCGACGTTCATGCCCAAGCCCATGGCCGGGCAGCCGGGATCCGGAATGCACACGCACATGTCGCTGTTCGAGGGCGACACGAACGCCTTCCACGAGCCGGGCTCGCAGTACCAGCTGTCGAAGGTCGGCCGGCAGTTCGTCGCGGGCCTGCTCACCCACGCGCAGGAGATCACCGCCGTCACGAACCAGTTCGTGAACTCCTACAAGCGCATCTGGGGCGGCGACGAGGCGCCGAGCTTTGTGACGTGGGGGCACAACAACCGGTCGGCTCTCATCCGCGTGCCGATGTACAAGCCCAACAAGGGCCAGAGCTCGCGCATCGAATACCGCGGCCTCGACTCCGCCTGCAATCCGTACCTCGCGTTCTCCCTGCTGCTCGCCGCCGGTCTCAAGGGCATCGAAAAGGGCTACGAGCTTCCGCCCGAGGCCGAGAACAACGTGTGGAGCCTGTCCAACACCGAGCGCCGTGCTCTCGGCTACGCGCCCCTGCCGTCGAACCTCGACCACGCCATCCAGTACATGGAGGAGTCCGAGCTCGTCGCCGAGACGCTCGGCGAGCAGGTCTACGACTACTTCCTGCTCAACAAGCGGCAGGAGTGGCACGACTATCGCGCGCAAGTCACTCCGTACGAGCTGCAGACGAACCTCAGCTCGCTCTGAGGCACGTCATGCCACCTCGCGGTCAGTCTGAGCTCAGCGGCCTCGCTCGCGTCGGATTCGTCGCTCTCTCGCGCGCTCGAGAGGACCTGCAGCAGCTCGCCGAGGCGGTCGAATCGGATGCCGCGACGCTCGCGCCCGCGTTCGCCGGCGCTGCCGATCCCGACGCCGCGCTCCGGCACGCCATCGATCTCGAGCGGGCGCATCCCGGAGCGTTCGCATCGCGACTCGACGATCCGGTCTCTCGCGAACAGCTCGTCCGCGTTCTCGGGGCCTCGGCCGGACTGGCGGAGTTCCTCGTCCGGCACCCTGAGCATCTCGACGTGTTCGAGACTCCGGATGCCAGTCTGCCCAGCCTCGCTGAGATGCGCGCCGACTTCGCCGACTCGCTGCGCATCGACGCGCGCGGCTTCGCCGCGGAGTCGGGGGAGGAGGCCGAGTGCCTGCTGCGGGAACGATACCGTCGGCAGCTGCTGCGCATCGCGCGGTTCGACCTCGCGCAGCAGCATCCGACCGATGTCGTCGAGGCCGTCGCCGGCGCACTGGCCGATGCGGCCGCCGCAACCCTCGACGCGGCGCTCGCGATCGCTCGCACCCAGATCTCGACGTCCGACTTCGGCAGCCCGCTGTTCGCGCGGGCCGATGTCGAGCGCACCCGCATCGCTGTGATCGGGATGGGCAAGACGGGCGCGCGTGAACTGAACTACGTGAGCGACGTTGACGTCATCTACGTCGCCGAAGGCGACGGCGATCTCGCCGCGTCTCGCGCCATCGACGTCGCGACGAAGCTCGCCGTCACGCTGCAGCGCGTCGTCGACGAGCCCGCAATCGAGCCTGCGCTGTGGGAAGTCGACCCGAACCTGCGCCCCGAGGGCAAGTCCGGTTCGCTCGTGCGCACGCTCGAGTCCCACGTGAGCTACTACGAGCGCTGGGCGAAGAGCTGGGAGTTCCAGGCGCTGCTCAAGGCGCGCCCGATCGCGGGCGACCTCGAGCTCGGCTCCCGGTACGTCGACGCGGTCGCCCCCATGGTGTGGGAGAGCTCGAGCCGCGACAACTTCGTCGAGTCCGTGCAGGCGATGCGGGAGCGCGTGACGGCGAACATCCCAGCGGACGAGGTGCACCACCAGATCAAGCTCGGGCCGGGCGGCCTGCGCGACGTCGAGTTCACGGTGCAGCTGCTGCAGCTCGTGCACGGGCAGGCCGATGAGACGGTGCGCGAGAGCGGAACGCTTCCCGCGCTTTCCGCTCTCGCGGAGGCCGGATACATCGGCCGTCAGGAGGCCGCCGAGTTCGCGGAGGCCTACCGGTTCCTGCGCGTGCTCGAGCACCGGCTCCAGCTGACCCGCCTGCGCCGCACCCACCTGATGCCGCGCGACGAGGAGGCGCTGCGCGTGCTCGCCCGGTCGAGTGCGCAGGCGAAGGATGCCGCGACGCTCGTGACCGCCTGGGAACGCACGAAGCACGACGTGCGCGACCTGCACGAGCGGCTGTTCTACCGCCCGCTGCTGAGCGCCGTCGCGGCGCTGCCCGAGGATGAGCTCGCGCTCAGCCCCGAGCAGGCGAAGGCACGCCTCGCCGCGATCGGATTCCGCGACACGCGCGGCGCCCTCGCCCATATCGCGGCGCTCACGACGGGAGTGTCCCGCCGAGCCGCGATCCAGCGTCACTTGCTCCCGGTCATGCTGCGCTGGTTCGCGGAGGGCGCAGACCCGGACTACGGGCTGCTCGCGTTCCGCCGCCTGAGCGACGCGCTCGGCTCGACACACTGGTTCCTGCGGATGCTGCGCGACTCGTCGATGGTCGCGGAACGACTCACCCGTGTTCTTTCCAGCTCGCGGTATGTGGGGGAGCTTCTGTCGGCGTTCCCCGAGTCCGCCGCCTGGCTCGAGGACGACGCCCAATTGCGCCCGGTCGACCCGGCGACGCTGCGCGAGGAGATGCAGGCGATCTTCGGGCGGCATGAGTCGCTTGAACGCGCCACGAAGGCCGTGCTGCGGGTGCGGCGACGCGAGATTCTGCGACTCGCTCTCGGCGCCGTCCTCGACATCGATGGCGTCGTCGAACTCGGCCACGCTCTCACCGAGATCACGGAGGCCACGCTGCAGGGCGTGCTGCGGCAGATCCGCGCGACGGTCGAGGGCGGCGACCAGCTCGAGTTCGCCGTCATCGGGATGGGCCGCTTCGGCGGGTCCGAGCTCGGCTTCGGCTCCGACACCGATGTGATCTACGTCTTCCGTCCCACCGGTGAGGACAGCGCGTCGGCGCAGCGCATCGCGCAGACGTACGCCTCCGAGCTGGCCAGACTCACCGAAGATCCCACGCTCCCTCTCGATCTCGACCTCGATCTTCGCCCCGAGGGCAAGAGCGGGCCGATGGTGCGCTCGCTCGAGTCGTACCGCACCTACTACGAGCGCTGGTCGCTCACGTGGGAGGCGCAGGCTCTGCTCCGCGCGCGCGGCGTGGCGGGCGACGAGAACCTCATCGCCGATTTCACGGCCGTGGCTGACGCGATGCGGTACCCGGCGAACATCAGCGAGAACGACGTGCGGGAAGTGAAGCGCATCAAGGCGCGCGTCGAGAGCGAGCGCCTTCCGCGTGGCGCCGATCCGGCGCGACACGTGAAGCTCGGCCGCGGCTCGCTGAGCGATGTGGAATGGTTCGTCCAGCTGATCCAGCTGCAGCACGCCGCGCAGATTCCCGACTTGCGCACGACCTCGACGCTCACGGCGCTCCAGGTCGCCGTGGAACACGGCCTCGTCGACGAGGCCGACGCCGAGCAGCTGCACGACGCGTGGGTCTTCTCGTCGCGTGTGCGGTCGGCCATGACGCTCTGGCTCAATCGCACGCGCGACGTGCTGCCCGACGAGCGGCGCCAGCTTGAAGGCATCGCGCGCGTGCTCGAGTATCCGCCCGGCTCGGCCGCGCAGCTCGAAGAGGACTATTTCGCCGTGACGCGGCGGGCGCGTCGCGTGTTCGAGAACGAGTTCTACGGCCGGCAGGACCGGCTGCAGACACGCCCGTTCTGAGCGGCCCGGGCCTCCCGCAGAAACGACGACGTCCGCCGTCGCACCGTGCGGTGCTCGGGCGGACGTCGTCCTGCGAGGCGGAAGTGCGACTGCTTACACCCCGTAGTAGAGCTCGAACTCGTACGGGTGAGGACGCAGAGCGAGCGGCTTCAGCTCGTGCTCGCGCTTGTAGTCGATCCACGTGTCGATGAGCTCACGGCTGAACACGCCGCCCTCGAGGAGGAAGTCGTGGTCGGCTTCGAGGGCGGCAAGCGCCTCACCGAGCGATGCCGGAACCTGGGGGATGTCCTTCGCCTCCTCGGGAGGAAGCTCGTAGAGGTCCTTGTCGACGGGCTCGTGCGGCTCGATGCGGTTCTTGATCCCGTCGATACCGGCCATGAGCTGAGCCGCGAAGCCCAGGTACGGGTTCCCGGAGGCGTCAGGCGCGCGGAACTCGATGCGCTTCGCCTTCGGGTTCGTTCCCGTGATCGGGATGCGGATGGAGGCGGAGCGGTTCCCGGCCGAGTAGACGAGGTTGACCGGGGCCTCGAACCCGGGAACGAGGCGGTGGTACGAGTTCACGGTCGGGTTCGTGAAGGCGAGCACGGCGGGCGCGTGCGCGAGCAGTCCGCCGATGTACCAGCGGGCGATGTCCGAGAGCCCGCCATAGCCGTTCTCGTCGTAGAACAGCGGCTCGCTGCCGTTCCACAGCGACTGGTGCGTGTGCATTCCGGAGCCGTTGTCGCCGTACAGCGGCTTCGGCATGAACGTCGCCGTCTTGCCCCACTGGTGTGCCGTGTTCTTGACGATGTACTTGAACTTGAGGATGTCGTCGGCGGCGTGCACCATCGTGTCGAAGCGGTAGTTGATCTCGCCCTGCCCCGCGGTGCCGACCTCGTGGTGGCTGCGTTCGAGGATCAGCCCGACGTCGCTGAGCTTGAGGCAGATGTCGTCGCGCAGATCGGCGTGCTGGTCCACGGGGCTGACGGGGAAGTAGCCGCCCTTGAACGGCGTCTTGTTCGCGAGGTTCCCGCCTTCCTCTTCGCGACCGCTGTTCCAGGCGCCCTCACTCGAGTCCACGGAGTGGAACGAGAGGTGCTCCTTGTTCTCGTAGCGCACGTCGTCGAAGATGTAGAACTCGGCCTCGGGCGCGAAGAACGCGGTGTCGGCGATGCCGGTCGAGGCGAGGAACTTCTCGGCCTTCTTCGCGACCTGACGCGGGTCCTTCGCGTAGATCTCGCCCGTGCGCGGGTTGTAGATGTCGAAGATGAGAACGAGCGTGCGCTCGAGTCGGAACGGGTCGATGTACGCGGTGCTGACGTCAGGGATGAGCTGCATGTCCGATTCGTGGATGCTCGCGAAGCCGCGAATGGACGAGCCGTCGAACAGCTGCCCGTTGTTGAAGAAGTCCTCATCGACGGTCGACGCGGGGATGTTGAAGTGCTGCTGGACGCCGGGGAGATCCGTGAACCGGATGTCGACGAACTTGACGTCGGTCTCCGTGATGAATGTGAGAACTTCGGACGGGGAACTGAACATGTGGGGTACTCCAGATGTCTTACTCTGAGTTAGCTGCACCATGCAACGTGATCACGATATGGATCCGCGGTTTCTCCTCGATATCACTCACGTTTCCAGGAGGTTACGCCGCGACCCGCAGCTAGAATGGCGGGGTGCCACCCTCCAACATACCCGGTCAGACTTTCGGCGACCTCGCGCCGAGCGAGTATCCGGGTGAACGGCTCGGTCTTCCGCGCTCCGGTGCCGGCAGCGTCGCGCGCTTCGGCCGGCGGCTGACCGGCCTCATCATCGATTGGGCGCTCGCGTCGCTCATCGTCGCGGGGCTCGCGCAGGTCGTCCCCGGGTGGCATGGCCTCACCGCGAATCCCATCTCGGTGCCGCTCGCTTTCGCGGTCCTCCAGGTGATCTTCATCACGACGATCGGCGGCAGCATCGGGCATCGCCTCCTCGGCATGCGCCTCGTGCCCCTCGCGGGCGGGTACATCGGCCTCTGGCGCCCCGTCGTCCGCACCGTGCTGCTCTGCCTCGTGGTGCCGATCATCGTGTGGGACTCCGACCAGCGCGGCTTCCACGACAAGATCGCCGGAACGGTCCTCGTCCGAGGCTGACAGCTGTTCCCCTCCGGAACGGATGCCGCTTGCGACGCGGCGCTGAGCGTCCGCTACCGCGGCCGGGCCAGCGTGCGAGACACCCCGTTGACGGGTGGGGTGGCGGTCAGCGCGCGCGCTGCGGACGAACCTTGTACGGGTCGACGCCCTTGGGAATCGGGAGCTGGTTGCCGAGGGAGCTCAGCCGGTTCACGACGGCGAGCACTTCGGGCTTTGTCAGAGCCTTCTTGACCCGCCGCAGTTCCTTGGGCAGGCGGTGCAGCGGCACGGAGTCCTCGTCGGGACCGACGTGGAACACCGTGATCGGCACGTTGGGGAGAACACGCTTGACCTTGCGCCGCTCGTCGTCGAGCATGCGGCGCGTTCGTGACGCGGGACCTTCGGCGACAAGTGCGACGCCCCCCTTGCCGACGGCGCGGTAGATCGCGTCCTGCGTGCGGCCGTTCGCGGTGATCGGCATTTCGCTGCCCGACCAGCCGCGGGGCAGCGAGCTCTTGAACACGGCGCCCACGGCGCCCGGCTGTCCGGCGATCTGGCCGTAGGCGGCGCGCTCGGCGCGACGGCCGAGGATGATCATCGCCGCAAGCACACCCGCGAGAAGTCCCGAGAGGATCCACATGATCATGAGGAAGACGTTGCCCGCCGCGAGCAAGATGGCGAGCACGACACCGAGGACGATACCGGCGACGAGCGCTCCGAGAATCCACCACTGGGCCTTGGAGTCGTAGCGGCGCGTCATCTGGAAGACCTGCCACATCTGCTTGATGCGACCGGGTTCCTTCGCCGCCTTTTTCGCGGATTTGTCCTTGCGTGCCATGCCTACAAGGATACGTCACGGCGCATGCCGCCGCGCACCGCGTGCGCCTGCAACGGGCGGCCTCGCGGCTCCGTTCGTCCACAGCGCAATGCCGAGGCGCGGTCGTCCACAACCCGGCGACGACCACTCGAGATGCACGACCCCGAAACGACACTTGAGGCATGCGACGAACCGCGAGAACGACCGCCGACGCCCAGGTCGGTCCGCCAGGGGAGGCACCGGAGCGAGAGCTCTGCGGGTACCGGCTGCTCCGTCGCGTGCACCGCGGAGACCGCACGAACGCGTATCTTGCCGCCGGCTCAGATGACGCTCTCGTCGTCGTGCGCATCTTCCGAGATGGCGCGCACGCGGCAGCCGAGCTCCGCCTCGACGAGGAGGTGGAGTGTCCGCATGTCGCCTCCGTGCTCGACGTCGGCGCCACGGCGCGCGACGAGGTCGTCCTCGTCGCCGAACGGCTCGGCGATCGGCTCTCGCAGATCCTCGAACGGGGCGGCCGGCTGGCGGCAGGCTCTCTCGTCTCGCTCCTCGCCCCTCTCGTCTCCGCGCTCGCGGCTCTGCACGCCGCCGGATACGCCCACGGCTCGGTGAACAGTGCCCACATCCGATTCGCCGCAGACGGCCGTCCCGTGCTGACAGGCGCCGATGGCGGTGTTCCGGGCACGAGCGCGACGCGAGCGGCGGATGTTCGCGCGTTCAGCGCCGTCGCTTCACAGGTCCTCGAGCGCACCGACCCGGAAACGAGGGTCCGCGGGGCGCGAGAGCTCATCGAGTGGCTCGCGGATGCGTGCGAGCGGACGGAGCCGTTCACCCCGGCCTTCTACACAGACCTTGAATGCCGCATCTTCGCCTTGGCCGAGCCGCTTCCGTTCGCCCTCGCTGAGGCGGTGCCCGAGCAGACTCCGGAGGCTGCTCTGCGCGGCGGGAACGAGCTGCGGCGCCGGGAGGACCGCGCGGGAGTTCTCGAATCCGTTCTGGAAGGGGAGTTCGGCTTCTCCGTCGACGTGGTGCGTCAGGTTGCCGCGGCGCTTCTCACATGCGTGGCCCGCCTCGCACCACGGTGGCGCGTGCTCGGCGTGGGAGCGATCGTGTTCGCGATCGGGCTCACCGCGGCGCTCGTGCTGATTCCCGGCGGCGCTCAAGCGCAGCCCGAACCGAAAGGCGGCGAGGCTGTGCCATCGCACCCTACGACGGTCGCGGCGCCCCAGCTGGCCGCGCGCGACGCCCTCGAGGCACTGTTGGAAGCGCGACGGGACTGCCGATCACGTGAGGACGCCGATTGCGTCGCCGCGCTCTACGAGGCGGGAGCATCAGCCGCGGACGCGGAGAAGGCCGCGCTCACGGCGGGACGATCCGACCCGTATCCCGTGCTCTCGCTGCCGGCGACTGTGCGCGAGCTCGGCGAGCCCGACTCTCACGGCGAAGCCGTGATCATCACCGTCACGGCCACGGGCTCGGGAGACAACGCGGCCTCGGTGCTCCTGATGGAGACCGAGGCCGGTTGGCGGATTCGTGATGTGTTCGTCGGCTAGATTCCGAGGGAGTCCTCGAAATCGCCCTGCTCCAGCCGATCCTTGACGGCGACGAGGAAGCGAGAAGCATCGGTGTTGTCGATGATCCGCTGGTCGTACGACAGCGACAGGTAGACCACCGAGCGAACGGCGATCGCATCTGCGCCGTCCGCATCGATGACGACAGCGCGCTTCGTGACAGCGCCCGTGCTGAGGGCCGCGGACTGCGGCAGGAACACGACGGGGGTGTCGAGCAGAGCGCCGCGGGAGCCGCTGTTCGCGAGCGTGAACGTCCCCCCGGACAGCTCGTCCGGCGTGAGCTTGTTCGATCGGGTGCGCTCGGCGAGGTCTCCGAGCGCCTTCGAGAGCCCCGCGATGTCGAACGAACCGGCGTCCTTGACGACGGGGCTCAGCAGACCGCGCTCGGTGTCCACCGCGATGCTGAGGTTCTCCTGCTCGGGGTAGACGATCTGGTCGCCGTCCACGATCGCGTTGATCACCGGGAACGCCTGAAGCGCCTCGGTCGCGGCCTTTGCGAAGAAGGGGACGTAGTCGAGCTCGGTGCCGGTCTTCTCCTGGAAGGCCGAGCCGCGGCGGGCGATGAGAGCCGCAACCTTCGTCACGTCGGCTTCGATCACAGTCGTGACCTGCGCCGTCGTCTGCATCGAGGTGACGGCCTGCTCGGCCGCGACCTTACGCAGGCGAGACATGGTCTCGCTCGTGCCGCGGAGCTTCGAGACTTCGAGCGGAGCCCGCTCGGCCGACTTCCCGGCGCGAGGCTGCGTCGCGGCGAGCACGTCCTCCTTGCGGATGCGGCCTCCGACACCGGTTCCGGTCACGGTCGAGAGGTCGACTCCGTGCTGGTTCGCGAGGCGGCGAACCAGCGGCGTCACGTACCCGGCGTTCCCGGAGACGTCAACGGACGCCTCCGAACGCTCGGGCTCGCCCTGCGGCTGCGCGGGAGCCTCCGGCGCTGACGCCTTCTCCTCGGCCGGCGCCTGCTCGGCCTCCTGCGGCTGTTCTTCCGCCGCGGGAGACTCCTCCGCCGGAGCCTGCTCGGACTCGGTCTGCTGCTCCGGCTCCGGTTCTGCCTGCTGATCCGGAGCTTCCGCTTCCGCCGCGCTCGCCTCTTCGGCCGGGGCCTGCTCGCTTGAGCCGGCTCCGGAACCATCGCCGATACGCGCGAGTTCCGCGCCGACCTCAATGGTCTCGTCTTCCTGGACCAAGATCTCTTCGAGCACACCCGCTACCGGCGACGGGATCTCGGTGTCCACCTTGTCGGTCGACACCTCGAGTAGGGGCTCGTCGACCTCGACACGGTCACCGATGTTCTTCAGCCAGCGGGTGACGGTTCCCTCGGTGACACTCTCGCCAAGTGCCGGAAGGTTGACCGATTCGCTCATGAACTTGTCTCCTTTGAAAGCATTCTTCGTCTTAGCGTATCTGCGCGATCAAAGAGCGTGCAGCGGCTTGCCCGCGAGCGCGAGGAAAGCTTCGCCGAGGGCTTCGTTCTGAGTGGGGTGGGCGTGGATGAGCGGAGCGACGTCCTCGGGGTACGCTTCCCAGTTCACGGCGAGCTGGCCTTCGGCGATCAGTTCGCCGACGCGCGCGCCGATCATGTGGACGCCGACGACGGGGCCGTCGTTGACGCGGACGACCTTGATGAGGCCGGCCGTGTCGATGATCTCGCTCTTGCCGTTGCCGGCGAGGTTGTACTCGTACGCCGTGATCTTGTCGTCGCCGTGCGCTTCCTTGGCCTTCGCCTCGCTGAGGCCGACCGAGGCGACCTCCGGGTCGCAGTAGGTCACCTTGGGGATGTTCGTGTCGGGAATGATGACCGGGTTCTTTCCGGCGATCTCCTCGGCGACGAAGATTCCCTGCTGGAATCCGCGGTGCGCGAGCTGCAGCCCGGGCACGATGTCGCCGACCGCGTAGACGCCCTTGACGTTCGTCTCGAGACGGTCGTTCGTGAGCACGAAGCCGCGGTCCATCTCCACGCCGACCTCGTCGTAGCCGAGGCCCTCGGTGACGGGTCCGCGGCCGACGGCGACGAGCAGCAGCTCGGCGTCGACGGTGTCGCCATTCTCGAGAGTGACGTGCACGCCGTCATCGTTCTGCTCGACGCTCTGGAAACGCACGCCGATCTTGTAGTCGATGCCGCGCTTGCGGAACTGGCGCTCGAGGAACTTGCTGATCGTCTCGTCCTCATTGGGAACGAGGTGGGGGAGCGCCTCGATGATCGTCACCTCGGCGCCGAAGGAGCGCCAGACGCTCGCGAACTCGACGCCGATGACGCCGCCGCCGAGCACGGCGACCTTCTTCGGCACGAAGTCGAGCTGCAGCGCCTGCTCGCTCGTGATCACGCGGCCGCCGATCTCGAGGCCGGGGAGCGAGCGGCTGTAGGAGCCGGTGGCGAGGATGACCTTCTTGCCGGTGATGGTCTGGTCGCCGACCTGCACCGTGGTGGGGGAGGTGAGCTTCCCCTCGCCCTCAATTGTCGTGATCTTGCGCGCCTTGATGAGGCCCTGGAGTCCCTTGTACTTCTTCGCGACGATGCCCTCGCGGTACTTGGTGACACCCTCGATGTCGACGCCGTCAAACGACGTCTTGATGCCGAACTTGCCCGAGTCCCGCGAGTAGTCGGCGACCTCGGCGGCGTGCAGCAGAGCCTTCGTCGGGATGCAGCCGCGGTGGAGGCACGTGCCGCCGACCTTGTCCTTCTCGATCAGTGCGACGGAGAAACCGAGCTCGGTCGCTCGCAGAGCTGCTGCATATCCGCCACTTCCGCCGCCGAGGACGACGATGTCAAAATTCTGCTCCGACACTGAGCTTCTCCCTTTGCATGTGGGTTTTGCGGGTGAGCCGCACGCCCGTTTTTGGCGGGCGGCTTTCGGCTGTTTTTCGCGCCTCCTCGACCTTACTACGCACGGCCGTACTGTTCGGCGAGCGACAGCAGCGTCCTTACGGCGACACCGGTGGCCCCCTTGCCTGTGAACCCGTAGCCGGCCTCGCCGTTGTCGCCGGGACCGGCGATGTCGAGGTGCACCCAGGGGATGCTCTCCGCCGAGTCCGGCCTCGTGCCGATGAACTCGTTGAGGAAGTGCCCGGCGATGAGCATGCCGCCCTCGCGGTGCCCGATCTTCGCGTTCGCGATGTCGGCGACGTCGGAGTCGAGGACCGCGCGCAGTTCGGGGGCGAGCGGCATCCGCCAGAACGGCTCGCCCTGCGCGTCGGCGAGCGATACGACGGTGTCCGCGGTCTCGTCGTTCCCCATGACGCCCGTGTAGCGCTTGCCGAGCGCGATCGTCGCGGCGCCCGTCAATGTTGCGACGTCGAGGATCAGATCCGGCTGCTCGGCGCTGGCGGCGACGAGTCCGTCCGCCATCACGAGGCGCCCCTCGGCGTCGGTGTTCAGCACCTCGACGGTGCGCCCGCCGTGCATGGTCAGCACATCACCCGGGCGCGTGGCCGAGCCGGACGGCATGTTCTCGGCGATGCACAGCCACGCCGTGAGGCGGGTCGGGACGCCGAGGCGCGCCGCCCCGACGACGGCGGCGAGCACGGTCGCGGCGCCGAGCATGTCGTACTTCATTCCCACCATCGAGCCGGCGGGCTTGAGGGAGAGCCCGCCCGTGTCAAACGTGATTCCCTTGCCGACGAGCGAGATGTGCCGCGTGGCGCCCTCGGGGGAGTATTCGAGCTTCACGAGCCGCGGCGCGCGGACCGACCCGCGGCCGACGCCGAGGATGCCGCCGAATCCGTCGCGCTCAAGCGCGTTCTCATCCCACACCGTCGTCGTGACGGGAAGACCCTCGACGGCGGCGCGTGCGCGGTTCGCCATCTCTTCGGGGTACAGGAGCGAAGCCGACGTGTTGCCGAGGTCCCTGACCAGATGCACGGCCTCCGCGACGACCTGCGCGCGCTCGGCGACGTCTCCTGCGGGCGCGGACGGAACGGCGACGGTGACGCTGCGCACCGGCTCGGGCACCGAGCTCACGCCCTTCTCCGCCGAGAACGCGTACCCCGCAAGCGCGGCCCCCTCCGCGACGGCGGCAGCGGCGGCGTCGTCCTCGAGCGGGAAGGCGAACACGACGCGCCCGGTTCCGGCGAGCTGACGCACAGCCGAGCCGGCGGCGTAACGCAGCGCCTCGACCGTTGCCGCATCTCCGATTCCGACGATCGCGACGACCGGTGCGGCAGAGCCGTTGCCCGGCACGCGCACGAGACGATCGGGCGCTCCCGAGGCGCCGATGCCTGCGAGAGCGTCGCCCAGCCATTCGAAGCCCGCGGCGGCATGCAGTCGCGGGCCGTCGCTCGTGGACACGGCGCCGACGATGACGACGTCCGCGTCGATGGTGAGCGGGTTCGCTGTGCTGAAGTCAAGGGTCTCTACACTCATGCCCGCCATGCTACCGACGGCGTGTTCGCTACGGGCACAGGCGCTGCGCCATCGCGGCATCCGGCGGCCAATAGCATGGAGACATGCGCAATCGCGACGAGATCTACACCCTCACGGACATCGCCGACACGGTGCCCGAGGGGCTTCCCTTTGTCATCGGCCTCACGGGCTTCGCTGACGCGGGCGGAACGATCGCGCAAGTCACCGAGTATCTGCGCGACAGCGTGCGTCACGAGCCTCTCGCGGTGTACGACAACGACGCGCTGCTCGACTATCGGGCGCGACGGCCGATCATCCAGTTCGACCAGGACCACTTGAGCGACTACGAGCCCGCGCGGCTCGAGGTCTCGCTCGCGTCCGACGAGCTCGGCAAGCAGTTCCTTCTCATGACCGGCTACGAGCCCGACTTCCGCTGGGAGCAGTTCACGGCGACGATCGTCGACATCATCCGCCGCTTCCAGGTCGCTCACACCACCTGGGTTCACGCGATCCCGATGCCCGTCCCGCACACCCGGCCCATGGGCGCGACCGTGAGCGGAAACCGTGCGGAGCTCATCGAGTCCCTCTCGATCTGGCGTCCGCGCACGCAGGTTCCGGCGAACGTTCTGCACCTGCTCGAGTACCGGCTCGAGCAGCTGGATCTTCCCGTCACGGGGTTCGCCCTGCTCGTCCCGCACTACTTGACGGAGACGGAATATCCGGATGCCGCTCTCGTGGCGCTCGAGCTCTACAGCGCGGCCGCAGGTCTCGTGCTGCCGAGCGACGAGCTGCGCGAAGAGGGACGCGAGTTCATCGCCCGCGTCGACGAGCAGGTGGCTGAGAACCACGAGCTCGGCAAACTCGTCTCGGCACTCGAAGCACGCTACGACACCTACATGGAGGGCACGGAACAGCGTGCGCCGTTCGTCATGGAAGAGGGCGACATCCCTTCCGCTGACGACATCGCGGCAGAGCTCGAACGCTACCTCGCCGGACGACACAACGGCGATGACGAGCACGGAAACGGCTCGCACCGCGACTGAGCGATAGAGTTGCGGGAGTGAACTCCCGCCGCTCCTGGATCGTCTTCATCATCGGCGTCGCCGCGTACGTGGTGGCGATCCTGCAGCGCAGCAGCCTCGGCGTGTCCGGCGTCGTCGCCGTCGAGCGGTTCGACATCACCGCCGCCGCACTCTCCTCCCTCGCCGTCGTGCAGCTCATCGTCTACGCCGCTATGCAGATCCCGATCGGCATGCTCATCGACCGGTGGGGGCCGCGGCGGCTGCTGATCATCGGACTCATCCTCATCAGCATCGGCCAGGGCGTGCTCTCGGTCGCTCCCGACCTCACCATCGCGGTTCTCGGCCGCGTCTTCGTCGGCGTGGGCGACGCGGGCATCTTCGTCTCCGTTCTGCGGCTCGTGAACTCCTGGTTCTCCGGCCGGGCCGTCCCTCAGCTGTCGCAGTGGACGGGCAACATCGGCCAGCTCGGACAAGTGCTCTCGGCCGTGCCGTTCGCGTGGGTGCTCAACCACTTCGGCTGGGAGCCCGCCTACGTCGCCGCCGCAGCGCTCGGCGTGCTCATGCTGATCGGCGTGCTCATCTTCGTGTCCGACCGACCCCACGACGTGAACGCGGAGCCGCTCACGGCGACGTGGGGCGAATCGCTCGACGTACTCATCGACGCCCTCAAGCGCCCCGGCACCCGGCTCGGATTCTGGGCGCACTTCATCACCCAGTCGAGCGGGACCGTGTTCTCCCTGCTGTGGGGCTACCCGTTCATGGTCTACGCACTGCACATTCCCGAGTCGACGGCGGCCGCCTACCTGCTCATCGTCGTCGCGGCCGGCGTCGTCGTCGGGCCCGTGCTCGGCGTGCTCACGGCGCGGTACCCGCTGCGGCGCAGCAACCTCGTGCTCGGCATCGTCTGCGTCATGGCCATCGCATGGACGGCGCTGCTCGCCTGGCCCGGCACGCCGCCGACGTGGCTGCTCATCGTGCTGCTCGTCGCCATCGGCATCGGCGGCCCCGGCTCCCTCATCGGCTTCGACTTCGCTCGCACGTTCAACCGCAACCGGGCGCTGGGCTCCGCGAACGGCGTCGTCAACGTCGGCGGCTTCCTCGCGAGCTTCGTCATGATGTTCCTCATCGGCCTGATCCTCGACCTGCTCGGGCACTCCGCCGCCGACCCCGCCGCTGTCTACACGCTGTCCTCGTTCAAGATCGCGTTCCTCGTGCAGTACGTCGTCGTCGGCTTCGGCGTGGTCATGCTGTTCCTCGCGCGGCGCTCCACACGGACGCGGCTCGCCGAGGACGAGGGAATAGAAGTGGCCCCTCTGTGGGTTTCACTTGCCAGGTGGGTGCGCCGCTCGCGCGACTGAACGCGCGGCCGACAGGGGGTGTCAGGAGCTCGCGCAATCCATGACATAATGATGCAGTGGACCCATTGTGTCCTCGGCATGATCGCGAGAGCGGCATCCGGGACTTGACATGGGTCTTAGTACTGTCCGAAAACGATCAGAGTCGGTTACACGAGCCGCGAGAGCGGCCGACATCGACGGCCAGCACGGACTGAAGGGGTGCTCGCATGGCAACCAAGCCTGCACAGAAGACTGACGCCACGGTAGAGGCTGACGAGACCGCCGCCACGACGGCGAAGAAGACGACGAAGACCGCCGCCAAGAAGACAGCGAGCGCGAAGACGACGAAGAAGCCCGCCGTCAAGGCGAAGACGACGGCGGCGAAGAAGAAGGAAGCCGACGAGCTCGACGCCGAGGACACGGCCGTCGACGTCGACGCAGCCGAGACCGACGAGAACGCCGAGTCGGCGAAGAAGTCGGCGGCGAAGGCGGAGCCGCTGCCGAAGGACGCGCTCGTGCTGTCGCAGGCCGACGACGAGGACGAGATCCCCGTCTACTCGGCGACGATCACGGGCGCCACCGCCGACCCCGTCAAGGACTACCTGAAGCAGATCGGCAAGGTTCCGCTGCTGAACGCCGCCGAAGAGGTCGAGCTCGCGATGCGCATCGAGGCCGGCCTGTTCGCCGAGGACAAGCTCAGCGGCATGACCGACGCCGAGAAGCGCGCCCAGCTGGGCCGCGAACTGCAGTGGGTCGCTCGCGACGGCCAGCGCGCGAAGAGCCACCTGCTCGGCGCGAACCTGCGCCTCGTCGTCTCGCTCGCGAAGCGCTACACCGGACGCGGAATGCAGTTCCTTGACCTCATCCAGGAGGGCAACCTCGGACTCATCCGCGCCGTAGAGAAGTTCGACTACACGAAGGGCTTCAAGTTCTCGACCTACGCGACGTGGTGGATCCGTCAGGCCATCACGCGCGCGATGGCCGACCAGGCGCGCACGATCCGCATCCCCGTGCACATGGTCGAGGTCATCAACAAGCTCGCCCGCGTGCAGCGTCAGATGCTGCAGGACCTGGGCCGCGAGCCCACGCCCGAGGAGCTGAGCAAGGAACTCGACATGACGCCCGAGAAGGTCGTGGAGGTGCAGAAGTACGGCCGTGAGCCGATCTCGCTGCACACACCCCTCGGCGAGGACGGCGACAGCGAGTTCGGCGACCTCATCGAAGACACCGAGGCTGTCGTCCCGGCCGACGCGGTCGGCTTCACGATGCTGCAGAAGCAGCTCGAGTCGCTGCTCGACTCGCTGTCGGAGCGCGAGGCCGGCGTGATCCGCATGCGCTTCGGCCTGGGCGACGGCATGCCGAAGACGCTCGACCAGATCGGCGACACGTTCGGCGTCACGCGCGAGCGCATCCGCCAGATCGAGTCGAAGACGATGGCGAAGCTGCGTCACCCCAGCCGCTCGCAGTCGCTGCGCGACTACCTCGAGTAAGCCGCTCGCGACGAGCACCGAACGACGGAAGGCATACGACAGCATGGCCGTAGAGGCGAATGAGGGAAAGTCGCTCGAGACGACGATCGACGGCGTCGCATACCTGCGCATCCCGATAAAGACGAAGCTCGTCGGCCCCGATGACGACATCGTCGACGTCGTGACGACGTTCGCGCGCGATGTCGTCGAGGACGGCGACATCGTGTTCGTCACCGAGAAGATCGTGGCGATCACGCAGGGACGCGCATACCCGGTCTCCGAGATCCACCCGCGGAAGCTCGCGACGTTCCTCTCGAAGTACGTGACGAAGACCTCGTACGGCATCGGCCTCGGCATGCCCGAGACCATGGAGATGGCGCTGCGCGAGTGCGGCACGCCCCGCATAGTGTTCGCGGCCGCCGTGTCTGTCGTCTCGAAGCTGTTCGGGCGCTCCGGCGACTTCTACCGCATCGCGGGGGAGAAGGCTCGCGCTATCGACGGTCCCACTCGGCACACGATTCCGCCCTACAACTCGCAGGTCGTGCTCGGTCCCGAACGCCCCGACGAGGTCGCCGCGCAGCTCAAGGCGGCCCTCGGCGGCAAGGCCGACGTCCTCATCGTGGACATCAACGACCTCGGCGGGAACATTCTCGGTACGACGCTCGGGCACGAGTCGGACGAGCGCATGGTGCGCGTCCTCAAGGACAACCCGCTCGGGCAGCAGCACCAGAGCACGCCGATCGGCATCATCCGCCGCACCAACTAGCTGCAACGAGAAAAGGCTCGGGTCGTCCGTGTGGACGGCCCGAGCCTTTCTCAAGCGGGGGGTCAGAAGCCGATGATCTCCTGGAAGCGGGGCCGCGAGCCGGTGCGGATGCCCGTGACGCTCGGCTTGTTCTCGTACACGCCGACCGCCCAGTTTCCCTCGACGAGGACCGGTCCGTCCTCGCCCATGACGATGTCCCATCCGACGTAGCGCACCTCGGGAACGACGCGTGCGACCTGGTCGATGAACGGGTGAACGGTCTCCATGAGCGGCAGCTGGAAGTCGGGGATCGACACACCGGATTCCGGGTGGGTGGCGTGCACGCTGCCGTGCGAGTCGTAGCCCCGGCCCATCGAGTGCCCGTTGAGGTCGAGCATCGTGTAGAAGCCGCCGAAGGTCTGCTGGTCGCTTGCTTGGCCGCGCCCGAACTTCTGCGCCATCGACAGGATGTGCGTCGTCTCGCCGTCGAAGAACGTCGTCACGCGCGTCGTGTTCGCGGTGCCGGGGCAGACCTCGGCCAGCACGGGGTGCTGCTGGATGTACTCCTCGATCAGGGTCTGGCCCTGCGCGAGAAGCCGGTCGCGGAAGGCTCCCCAGTCGGTGATCTCGCTCGCGATGTGGCGGTGCACGCCGTGCCCGGAGTTGCTGAACGGAACCTTGCCCATGACGGTGCCGGCGCTCTCGATGAACTCGCGCAGCTCGTCGACCGAGGCCGTTCGCACGTCGAGCCACCGGCGCTTGAGGAACGGGTCGAACACCTTGTTGAACTCGATCTTGTCCTGGAACGTTCCCCGGTGCTCCCTGGCGTCGTACTCCATGGCGATGTGGTTGGAGATGGAGTGCGTCATGAACGTCTCGCGCTCGGCGCGGGACAGGATCGCGAAGTCCCAGTCCACGTAGTCCTGGAATGCCGTGTTCCGGAAGACGGCCGACCACAGCATGTCGACCACGACGACCGGAACCGGCTTGTGATGCTGGGCGGAAACTTCCTTCGCCCGTTCGATGACGGAGGCGGCGTCGAAACGGCGGACTCTGTTTCGCAGGTACTCGAGGCGAATCTTGAGGCGGTTGCCGTTCGGCATAGTCTTGGGCTCTCCGATCTAGGTCGTGGCGTAAGCACCCAATTATACGGAGGACCTTCCTTGGCATGGTCTGTCAGCGACGGTGCGCCGGCCGGCCCGATTAGACTTGATTCGACGTGCAGGCAGCCCAGCAGAGGAGTTCGGTCCGGTGACGACAGACAGCTCCGCCGCCGGCATCCGTCTTCTCCATCTCTCCGCCGCGCAGAACGAACGGCTGCGACGGGCGTGCGCGGGAGACGCTGAGGCCGCGGCCTCGTTCGACACCGAGCTCGTGCGCGAGCCGGTTCGGCTTCTCGTCGAGGTGATCTCGACAAAGTCCGTGCCCGCAGGCTCCGGCGTGTCGTACGGGCACACCTACGTGACGACGACGGAGACCGTGCTCGCCCGCGTCGCGATCGGGTACGGGCATGGTCTTCCGCGGAAGGCCGGGAATCGCGCGTCCGTGACGTGGCGGGCGACCGGGCAGATGCCGGTGCGGCTGCCGATCGTCGGCCGCGTCGCAATGGACGAGTTCGTCGTCGACGTCGGCTCGACGCCGGTCGCCGCCGGTGACCGGGTCGTCGTCTTCGGCGACGCCGCGAACGGCGAGATCCCGCTCGAGCAGTGGGCGGCCAGCATCGGTGAACCGCCGGTAGCCGTCGCCGCATGCTTCGACGCGCGCACTCGGCGGGTGATCAGCGCATGAGCGAGTCCGCCGTGCTTCACGCCCGAGTCTCCCGCTCGGCGCTCGTCGACAACGCCCGTCTCGTCGCCGACCGAGTCAGCCCCGCCGCCCTCGCGGTCGTCGTGAAGGATGACGCCTACGCGCACGGACTCGAGGAAGTGGTGGGCACCCTCCGTGCCGCCGGCGTCGATCGCTTCGGCGCGCTCGATCTCGCGACGGCCCTGCGTGTGCGGCGCCTTGCCCCGGCGGAGATGATCTTCACGTGGGTGTTCGGCGAGAACGATGATCTGCGGGCGGCGATCGACGCCGAGCTCGACCTGGGCGTCTCGTACCCGGCGATCCTCGAGCGGGTGGCTGAGGCGGCCTCGGCGCTCGGCCGGCCCGCGCGCGTGCACCTCAAGATCGATACAGGACTGCACCGTGCCGGCGTTCCGCCGCGCGAGTGGCCCGCCTTCGTCGAGCGTGCCGCGATTCTCGCCGGCCAGGGTCTCATCGACGTGGTCGGCGTGTGGACGCACATTTCGGAGGCGTCATGGGATGCCGACTCGGCATCCATCCATCGCTTCCATGCGGCGATCGCCGCGCTCGAGGCGGCCGGGCTCACCCCCTCCGTCCGCCACCTCGCGGCAAGCGCGGCGTCCTTCGAGCGGGCGGATGCGCGATTCGACATGGTGCGCGTGGGCGCGTTCGTCTACGGGATAGCCCCTGGTGACGGGATCGGTCCGGCGCAGCTCGGCCTGCGCCCGGCGCTCCGGCTCACGACGACCGTCTCATCCGTCGATAACCGGAACGGTGCGCGCGTCGCGATGATCCCCGTCGGCGGCGTTCACGGTCTCTACACGGACGCGGCGGGCGCCGTCGACGTGACCATCTCGGGCCGGCGCCACCGCGTACGCGCGGTCGGCAGCACGCGGTCCGAGATCGACGTCACGGGCACAGGGATCGTCGCGGGGGATGAGGTCGTGCTCTTCGGCGACGGCAGCTCGGGCGAAGCTGTGCTTCAGGAGTGGGCGGACGCGATGGGCACGATCGGCGAAGAACTCGTCATCCGACTGGCCGCGCGTGCTGAGCACGCCTACGTCGATTGAGGTCTTAACGCAGAAACGGGAGGTGCCGCGGCATCCTCCCGTCCCCTGATCGGCGCTACGCGCGCGACTCCTCGAGCAGCCGAGCCGACTCGTCGTGCCAGCTCTGAGCGACGGCCTGAAGCTTCTCTTCGTACTTCTTGCCGTGGTGCGCGCAGAACAGCAGTTCGCCGTTGTTCACGACGGCGCGGATGTAGGCTTGCGCTCCGCAGCTGTCACAACGATCTGCTGCGGTCAGCTGGGGCTGAACGGCGTCGACGGTCTCGGTACCAATGTGCGACATGAGCTCCTCCTGACCTCACGGAACGCCGATTACGTTCCTCTTGTCACCATGTAACCACGCCGCACATGAATACCTTCCGTGTGCGGCGGCGATTTCGCTGTGCGCGTATGGCCAAGCAGCGCCGGTAGCGGGTGTCGATGAACGGATGCCGCTTCGCGCCGAACTACTCTGGATTTGTGAGTTCTGACTATTCCGCACGCCATCTCTCGGTGCTCGAGGGGCTCGAGGCCGTCCGCAAGCGTCCCGGCATGTACATCGGGTCGAACGGATCCCGCGGCCTCATGCACTGTCTGTGGGAGATCATCGACAACTCCGTCGACGAGGCTCTCGCCGGCTTCGGGGACCACATCGAGATCGTGCTGCACGCCGACGACAGCGTCGAGGTCCGCGACCACGCTCGCGGCGTGCCGGTCGACGTCGAGCCGAAGACGGGCCTGTCCGGTGTCGAAGTCGTGTTCACGAAGCTGCACGCGGGCGGCAAGTTCGGCACGGGCTCGTACGCGTCGTCCGGCGGCCTGCACGGCGTCGGCGCGTCCGTCGTCAACGCGCTCTCTGAGCGGCTCGACGTCGAGGTCGACCGCGATGGGAAAACGTGGGCGATGTCCTTTCACCGCGGCGAGCCGGGAATCTTCGACGACAAGGGCAAGGAGCCCAGCCCGGACGCGCCGTTCACGCCGTTCGAGAATCGCAGTGAGCTGCGCGTTGTCGGCAAGGTGAAGAAGGGCGTCACGGGAACGCGCGTGCGCTACTGGGCTGATCGGCAGATCTTCGAGAAGGGCGCGACGTTCAACGTCGACGACCTCCAGGGCCGGGCCCGTCAGACCGCCTTTCTCGTTCCCGGGCTGACGATCCGAATCGACGACGAGCGCGCCGCGGGCGTCGGGGACGCCGAGGTCACGCACACCGAGTTCCGCTTCGACGGCGGCATCTCGGAGTTCGCCGAGTACCTTGCCGCCGACACTCCCGTCACCGACGTGTGGCGGGTCACAGGCTCGGGCAACTTCACCGAGACCGTGCCGATGCTGCAGGCGAACGGCGCGATGGTCGCCACAGAGGTCGAGCGCACGTGTGAAGTGGATATCGCGCTGCGCTGGGGCACAGGCTATGACACGACAGTGCGCAGCTTCGTGAACATCATCGCGACGCCGAAGGGCGGCACTCACCAGACCGGCTTCGAGCAGGGGCTGCTGAGGGTGCTGCGCAGCGAGGTCGAGAAGAATTCGCGCCGTCTCAAGGCGGGAAACGACAAGGTCGAGAAGGACGATGTCCTCGCCGGCCTCACCGCAGTGCTCACCGTGCGACTGCCCGAGCCGCAGTTCGAGGGCCAGACGAAGGAAGTGCTCGGCACGCCGGCGGCCCGCAACATCGTCGGCAAGGTCCTCGGCGACGCGCTCAAGGAGCGCTTCTCCTCGCCGAAGCGCGACGACAAGGCGCAGACCTCCCTCGTGCTCGACAAGGTCGTCGCCGAGATGAAGTCGCGCATCTCCGCCCGCGCCCACAAGGAGACGCAGCGGCGGAAGAACGCGCTCGAGAACTCGACGCTCCCGGCCAAGCTCGTCGACTGCCGCTCGAACGACGTCGCCCACAGCGAGCTGTTCATCGTCGAGGGCGACTCGGCGCTCGGCACGGCGAAGCTCGCCCGTGACAGCACCTATCAGGCTCTGCTGCCGATTCGGGGGAAGATCCTCAACGTGCAGAAGGCGTCCGTGAGCGACATGCTCTCGAATGCGGAGTGCGCATCGATCATCCAGGTCATCGGCGCGGGCTCCGGCCGCTCGTTCGACCTCGAGCAGGCGCGATACGGCAAGGTCATCCTCATGAGCGACGCCGATGTCGACGGCGCGCACATCCGCACGCTGCTGCTCACGCTCTTCTTCCGCTACATGCGGCCGATGATCGAGGCGGGCCGCGTCTACGCCGCGGTGCCTCCGCTGCACCGCGTCGTGTCGATCAATCCCGGCTCCAAGCCGAACGACGTGCTCTACACCTATTCCGAGCAGGAGCTGCAGGGCGTCCTGACCGGCCTCGAGCGCAGCAAACGGCGCTACCAGGAGCCGATCCAGCGCTACAAGGGACTGGGGGAGATGGATGCTGACCAGCTCGCCGAGACCACGATGGATCGCCGCCACCGCACGCTACGCCGAGTGCGCGTCGAGGACGCGGAAATGGCAGGGAAGGTGTTCGAGCTGCTGATGGGCAACGACGTGGCCCCGCGCAAGGAGTTCCTCATCGACAACTCTGACCGGCTGAGCCAAGAGCGCATCGACGCGTAACGGAACCGCTGGTACCGCTCCTGCGCCACCGATGAGCTCGGCGTACCAGCCTTTGCCTGAGCTCGGTTAGACGCTCTTCTCGACGCAGCGAGTTGTCGGGTCGTCCTTCCAATACCCGTGGCCCGAAATCGGTTGCTAGGAGGCGCTCGCGTAGAGCGCCATCGCTTCCGGCTGCTGAGGGCATGCCCGAAGTCTGAGCGCGGATCCGCCCGGGCGCTCTCGCGTCTCTAGATGTGGCTTCCGATCGCCGCGACCGCGCCGTCGAGCGGTTCGCCGGACGCGTCACGCTTCGCACCCGCGGCGGGGAGGACGCGCGGGGTCCCGTCGGCGTCCACGGCGAACGCGGGGGCGGGGCCGACCCAGGCCACAGACACTCCGTCCTCGCCCTTCAGCAGACGCTGGGCCCGAACGCCGCCGGTCGCCCGGCCCTTGACCGGGAAGTCCGCGAGATACGAGACCTTGGCCGATCCTGGGTCGGTTCCGGCGAGCATCTGCTCGTTCGTCGCGACTGTCGCCACGACGTGTCGTGACTCCGCCCCGGCGGCCGCGACGCCGAAGAACACGACGCGCGAACCCGCGCCGAGCTTGATGCCGGCCATGCCTCCCGCCGTCCGGCCTTGAGGGCGAACCGAACCGGCGGAGAAACGCAGAAGCTGAGTGTCGGAGGCGACGAAGACGAGCTCGTCGGCGTCGTCAGCGACGGCCGCGCCGACGACCGTGTCGCCGTCCTTGAGGCTGATGACCTCGAAGTCCGGCTTGTTCGGCCACGCACCCATCTGCAGTCGCTTCACCGTACCCTGCGCGGTGCCGAGCGCGAGGCTGCGCTCCTCGGCGAGCGGGACGATGGCGAGAACGCGCTCGGAGCGATCGGCGAGGCCGAGGTAGTCGCTCATCTTCACGCCGGCGCGGAGTTGAACACTCGACGCGGGCACCGACGGCAGGTCGACGGGAGTGAACCGGATCAGCCGGCCGCGACTCGTGAGCGCGCCGAGCTCGCTTCGCGTTGTCGTGTCGAGAACGGCTTTGATCGCGTCGTGCTTGCTGCGCCGGGTGGGATGGTTTATTGACTGATCGTCGATGAGATCCACGCGGACCGCTCGACCCGTCGCGCTCACGTAGACCCGGCAGGGCGAGTCCTGAATCTCCAGCACAGGCGCGCTCTTCTTGCCCTTGCCCGATTGCGCGATGCTCGGCTTCGCCTGCGTGAGCAGGGTGCGGCGGGGCGTGCCGAAGCGATCCGCGGCTTCCTCCAACTCGAGCGAGACCTGCGCGCGCAGCTTCGCTTCCGACGACAGCAGGTCTTCGAGCTCGGCGATCTGCTTCTTCAGTTCGTCGCGCTCGGACTCCAGCTCGATGCGCGAGAACTTCGTCAGCCGGCGCAGCCGCAGCTCGAGAATGTACTCGGCCTGCACCTGGGACAGGTCGAACACGTCCATGAGGCGGGTGCGAGCCTGCTCCGAATCGTCGCTGGATCGGATGACGTCGATGACCTCGTCGATGTCGAGGATCGCGATGAGCAGTCCCTCGACGAGGTGCAGGCGCTCTTGCCGACGAGCGAGCCGGAACCGGGACCGGCGGGTGACGACGCTGATCCTGTGGTCGACATAGACCTGCAGCAGCTCCTTCAGGCCCAAGGTGCGCGGCCCGCCGTCGACGAGGGCGACGTTGTTGATGCTGAAGGAGTCCTCGAGCGGCGTGAACCGGTAGAGCGTCTCGAGCACGGCCTCGGGGCTGAACCCCGTCTTGAGCCCGATGACGAGCCGCAGCCCGTTCGCGCGGTCGGTGAGGTCGGTGACGTCGGAGATGCCGCTGAGCTTCTTCGACTGCACGCCGTCCTTGATCTTCTCGATCACCTTCTCCGGTCCGACGCCGTAGGGCAGCTCGGTGACCACGAGTCCGGTCTTGCGGGCGGTGATGTTCTCGATTGACACGCGAGCGCGCGTCTTGAACGCACCGCGGCCCGTCGCGTATGCGTCCTTGATGCCCTCGAGGCCGACGATCGTGCCGCCGGAGGGCAGGTCCGGACCTGGCACGAAGGCCATCAGGTCGTCGAGGGTCGCGTCGGGGTTGTCGATCAGGTGCCGTGCTGCACCGACGACCTCGATGAGGTTGTGCGGCGCCATGTTCGTCGCCATGCCGACGGCGATCCCGGAGGCACCGTTGACGAGCAGGTTGGGGAAGGCGGCGGGCAGCACGGCCGGCTGCTGGAACTGGTTGTCGTAGTTCGGCACGAAGTCGACGACGTCCTCGTCGAGGTCTTCTGCGAGGGCGAGGGCCGCCGCGTGCAGCCGCGCCTCGGTGTAGCGCGGTGCCGCGGGGCCGTCGTCGAGTGAGCCGAAGTTGCCGTGCCCGTCGACGAGCGGCAGTCGCATCGTCCAGCTCTGCGCGAGCCGCACGAGGGCGTCGTAGATGGCGCTGTCGCCGTGCGGGTGCAGCTTTCCCATCACCTCGCCGACGACGCGCGCCGACTTCACGTGCCCCTTGTCGGGGCGCAGGCCCATTTGCGCCATCTGGTAGATGATGCGGCGCTGAACCGGCTTGAGCCCGTCGCGAGCGTCGGGCAGCGCCCGCGAGTAGATGACGGAATACGCGTATTCGAGGAAGGATCCCTGCATCTCTGTCGAAACGTCGACGTCTTCGATGCGCTCGGCGATCTGTTCGGGCGGCGTGGTGTCTTTCGAGCGGGCCATTCGGTGTTTACGGGTGTCTCTCTGCGCAGGGGAAGGCGCGGCCGGTTATGGGAGACTGGCCACGATGACCTCCATGCTACCGACCGAGTCGGCGTCGGCCCGCAGCCTTGCCGGGCTTGTCCCGGAATTCCTCGGTGTGCTGCGCGGCGCACACGGCAGGCTCGGCCTCACGCCCGTCCGATCCGTCGTCCTCGTGGTCGTCGACGGTCTCGGCTCGGCGAACCTGGGGGAGCGCTCGGGTCATGCCCGCTTCCTCTCGGCACGCACGGGTCGGTCCCTGCTCTCTCCGGTTCCGTCCACGACGGCCGCCTCCCTCCCCACGATCCTCACGGGCGCGCAACCGGGAACCCACGGCCTGGTCGGCTATTCGGTTCTCGATCCCGATCACGACCGCGTCGTCAACCAGCTCAAGGGCTGGGACGAGGGGATGACGCCCGCGACCTGGCAGCGCAGCGCCACGATATTCGAGAACGTGACGGATGCCGCCGGACGGGCCGTCGCAGTCGGACCCGACGCCTATGCCGGCTCGGGGTTCACGCGCGCCGTCCTCCGCGGCGCGGAGTACCAGAGCGCGGCGAGCATCGCCGACCGCGTCGAGGTTGCGTTGCGGATCGCGGGCGAGAAGCGGCCGGCGTTCGTGTACGTCTACATTCCGGAGCTCGACAAGCTCGCGCACAGCCACGGCTGGCGCAGCGATCGCTGGCTTGCCGCTCTCGAAGAGGTCGACGCTCAGCTGGGCGTCCTGCATGAGCGGCTGCCGCACGACGTCGGCGGCCTCCTGACGGCGGACCACGGCGTCATAGACGTGCCGCCCGAGCGGCACGTGCTCTTCCACGCCGGTTCACCGCTCATGGACGGCGTTCGCCACGTGGCCGGCGAGCCGCGCTTCCTGCAGCTGCACACGCGCGATGCCGCAGCCACCGCATCCGTCGCCGCCGCGTGGCGGGATGCGGAAGGTGATCGCGCGTGGGTGGCGACGCGCGAGGAGGCGATCGGCGCCGGCTGGTTCGGTGACGTCTCCGAGCGCGTCGCACCGCGCATCGGCGACGTCCTCGTCGCCGCTCGGGCGCCCGTCGCCTACTACCAGGATGCGCCAGCGACGCTCACGGCTCGTCGCATGATCGGGCAGCACGGCTCCCTCACCGACGAGGAGCGTCGGGTGCCGTTCGTGCGCCTCGGAGCGTGGGGCTGATCAGTCGTCGTTGTCGGAGCGGGCGCCGAACACGATCTCATCCCACGAGGGCATGGACGCACGCTGACGCTTGTTCCGCCCCGCCGTTCGGCGCTGAGGTCGAGAGCTGCTTTCGTCACCGTCGCGGCCGAGGGACCCGAAGTCGAGGGGCGTGTCCGTCGACTCTGCCTCGGGGGACTCGATCGGCTCCGGGTCCGCGAGCGGCGGCTCCGGGGCCGCCTCACGCTGTCCCCGGCGCTTGCGCAGCGCCTCGAGCAGATCGGCTGTCTGGTTCGAGCTCTCGCTGCTCTCCGCCCTCTCGCCGCGGTTGATAGCGGCGCTCGAGGCCGCAGACGGGTGCCGAGGCGCGAGCACGGCGGGCTCGAGAAGCGCGATGGTCTTCGGATCGGCTTCGTCGGGGTCGCGGAAGCGGAAGGCGCCGCTGTCGAAGCGGGACTCGTCGTGGACGGCCGGCTCCCGCGGGGGAGCGGCATCCGCCTCGACCGCCCGCAGTCGGGGGATCATGCCGTGCGGCAGGTCGCCCTGCTTCGACAGCGTCACAGCCTCACGGTTCAGCGGTGCGAGCGTCCGCTTCTTCGGGTCGAAGCTCCAGCGGGCGTCGTGGTCGATCGTCTCCGCCGTGAACGACAGCTTCACGACCCAGCCGCCGCCCGGCTCCTTCCAGCTCGTCCACCGTTCACCGGTGGCTCGCAGTCCCTCGAGCCGGGCGGCGATGGCGACGCCGAACGTCGGCTCTTCGCCGTCGGGCACGTCGATCGTCGCGAGAACCGGCACGCTCAAGGCTGAGCCGACGATGTGCTCGCGCTCGGCCAGCACGGGGCCCTCGAACCGCTGCACGTACTCGATGCTCGCGCCCGTGACGGCGGCGACCTCCTCCGCGGACATGCCCGAGCGGATGTGCGCCTGGATCTCCCGCGGACTGAGCCGCTTCTCGTCGTTGCGCGATTCGCGCGGCGGACGGAGGTACGACAGCAGCACGTCGTTGATGGCGATGCGGAAGCGCTCACCGTGTTCGGTAGCCGCGACGAGGGCACCGTCCTCGACCCCGATGACCTTCAGATCTTGCATGAGCAAATGCCTTTCCGGCTCTTGGCTTCGTGTAGCTATCGTCACATGCGATTCCCGGTTTTCCGGGGAATATCGCGGGCGCGCCGCAAGTTCTCCTGAGCGCAGTCACACCAGCGAGCGGAAGCGGTTTGCTCTTTGGCCGTCGATGATGCAAACTGTGCCCGCCGATTTTGTTTGGCCATGAAAGCGAGAAGTGGAAAAGTATGGCAACGGATTACGACGCTCCCCGAAAGTCCGAGGACGACTCAGAGTCCATCGAGGCCCTCAAGGAGCGTGTTCCCGACAAGATGTCGGGTGCCGTTGACGTCGAAGACGCCGACAACCCCGGAAGCTTTGATCTGCCCGGGGCAGACCTCTCAGACGTCGACCTCGACGTGGTCGTGCTCCCGCCCCAGGCGGATGAGTTCACGTGCGTGAGTTGCTTCCTCGTGAAGCACCGCTCACAGATCGACCACCAGAGCAAGCTCGGTCCCATCTGCCTGGAGTGCGCCTCCTAGTCAGGACTTGTCAACCCGAGAAGCCGGCCGTCGCGATTCGTTTATCGCGGCGGCCAGCTTTTTTGCGTGCCGCGACGACAGCAGCCAGTAGGGCGTCGGATCGTCGGGGTCGGTGAGCGGCACCCGCACGACGTCGGGGACCCCGCCGCGGATCAGCAGCCACGCGCGCGCGTCGAGCTCCGCGCCGCGGGCCGCGAACGCCTCGTGTCCCGAGAGCGCGACGGCCTCGCCGACGAACGAGACCGGAATGCGCGCTCGGCCCGCGCGCAGCTCGTCGTCGACGATCTCGATCGTGCGCGTTGACAGCACCCAGAGTCCGACGCAGCCCGCGTACAGTGCGACGCCGGTGATGACGCCGGCGAGCACGGAGATCGGTGCGAACACCATGAGCGACGCGGGGATGACGAGAACGGATGCCACGAGCACCCACACCGCCGGCCAGACGCGTTCGTGATAAGTCGACATGTCCCTCTACATTCAGATTTCTGCACTAACCTCGATCTGTGACTGAAAGCGCAGACGTACTCATTATCGCGCCACAGCCTCCGAGCTACGCCCACCCGGGAGACGCCGGCGCTGATCTCCGATCGGCGGAGTCCCTGACTCTCGAGCCGGGTCAGCGGTCCCTCGTCGGGACGGGCGTGTCGATCGCGCTTCCCGAGGGATTCGCCGCGTTCGTGGTTCCGCGGAGCGGGCTTGCGGCCAAGCACGGCATCACCGTCGTCAACAGTCCCGGCACGATCGACGCAGGCTACCGCGGTGAGATCAAGGTGATCCTGCTCAACACCGACGCGAGCGAGCCGTATCGCATCGAGGCCGGCGACCGCATCGCCCAGCTGATCGTGATGCCGGTCGCCCAGGCCACGTTCACGCCCGTCGATGTCCTTCCCGACAGCGTTCGCGGCGCGGGCGGCTTCGGCTCGACCGGCTACAACGCACCCAAGACAGGAGTCCAGTCATGATCTTGCGCAGGAAGAAGAGCGACCCGGCTCTCGAGCACGACGACCAGACGGATGCCGCCGTCGCGGACGACGACGCCGTCGACGAGACCGAGGCCGAGGCCGCGGAAGAGCCCGACCAGACGGAGAAGTCCGCGCCCGCCGACCGCGAGCAGAACGGTCCCCTCGACGAGGCGGAGGCCAACCCCGTTCAGCCGTTCATCGACCTCGGGGGAGTGAAGGTCCTCCCGCGCGAGGGCCTCAACCTCCGCCTCGAAGTGGAGGAGTCCTCGAAGCGCATCGTCGCCGTCGGCCTTGACTATGCCGGCTCGACGCTCCAGGTGCAGCCTTTCGCGGCGCCGCGCAGCCGCGGCCTGTGGCACGAGACTCGCGAACAGATCCGCGAGCAGATCACGAAGCAGGGCGGCACCGTGGAAGAGGTCGAAGGTACCTTCGGTCCTGAGCTGCGCGCATCCGTGCCGATCGTGGCGAAGGACGGCGCCTCCGGAAGCCGGGCGGCTCGTTTCATCGGGGTCGACGGGCCGCGCTGGTTCCTGCGAGGCGTTGTCGCCGGAGCAGGAGCAGAAGGCGGCGACGCCGCCGAGAAGCTCGATGACCTGTTCCGCAGCATCGTCGTCGTGCGCGGCGGCCAGGCCATGCCGCCACGCGACCTGATCCCGCTCAAGATGCCGGTCCAGCCCGGCCAGCAGGCGTAGTGTCGGGCGACGACGCGCACAAGGACGCGGTCGGCGACAGCGTGCGCCGCGCCGCCGCCTCCTCGAACCTCGCGAACCTCACCGCCGCTGACACCCTCACCGGCCGAGCGCTCCTCGCGGCGATGGGCGGCGTCCGCGGCATCCTCGAAGCCGTCTTGCCCGGCCTGCTGTTCCTCGTCGTGTTCACCGTCAGCCAGCAGCTCATCGCCGCCATCGTCGCGGCCGGCGTCGTCGGCGTCCTCTTCGCCGTCGTGCGCCTCGCGCAGCGGCAGAGCCTGACGCAAGCACTTGCCGGGCTCGTCGGCATCGCGCTGTCCGCCGGGCTCGCCCTGCTCAACGACAAGCCAGAGGACTACTACGTTCTCGGATTCTGGACCAACGGCACGTACCTCGCCGCGCTCCTGATCTCGGTGCTCATCGGCTGGCCGCTCGTCGGCGTGGTCGTCGGGCTACTCACGGGAGAGGGCGCGAACTGGCGCGGCCACCGCGCGCTTCGCCGCATCTACGGCGGCATCACGCTTGTCTGGGCTGCCATGTTCGCGGCACGGCTCGTCGTGCAGCTTCCGCTCTACTTCGCCGGGAACGTCGAAGCCCTCGGCGCGCTCCGACTGCTCATGGGCGTCCCGCTCTACGCGCCCGTCCTGGTCGCCACGTGGCTCGTGGTGTCGGCGATCCGTCGACGCACCGGTCCGCGAGAGAACGCCGAGCCGGCCTGATAGACTTTATCTCGACATCAAGATAAATTCGCACGGTCGGCGTCGGGTTAGGCAGGCCTTGCTAGCTGAGAAATCACCCGGAAGCCAGAATTGACTGTGAACGAGCGTTGTACTGCCAGCGCCGATGAAGGAGAGGCAAGTGTCCACGGTAAATAGCTTTGGTGCGAAGAGCACGCTCAGCGTCGGTGACGCCGACTACGAGATCTACCGCCTCGATGCCGTTTCGGGCTTCGAGAAGCTGCCATACAGTCTCAAGGTTCTGCTCGAGAACCTGCTCCGCACCGAAGACGGCGCGAACATCACGAAGGCCCACATCGAGGCCCTCGGGTCGTGGGACCCGCAGTCGGAGCCGAACACCGAGATCCAGTTCACGCCCGCTCGCGTCGTGATGCAGGACTTCACCGGCGTGCCCTGCATCGTCGACCTCGCGACGATGCGTGAAGCCGTCGTCGACCTCGGCGGCGACCCGCGCAAGATCAACCCGCTCTCACCCGCGGAGCTCGTCATCGACCACTCGGTCATCGCCGACGTGTTCGGCACGGCGGACTCGCTCGAGCGCAACGTCGACATCGAGTACCAGCGCAACGGGGAGCGCTACCAGTTCCTCCGCTGGGGCCAGACCGCGTTCGAGGACTTCAAGGTCGTTCCGCCCGGCACGGGCATCGTGCACCAGGTCAACATCGAGTACCTCGCTCGCGTCACCTACACGCGAGAGGTCGATGGGGCCGTCCAGGCGTACCCCGACACGCTCGTCGGCACCGACTCGCACACGACGATGGTCAACGGCCTCGGCGTGCTCGGCTGGGGCGTCGGCGGCATCGAGGCCGAGGCGGCCATGCTCGGCCAGCCCGTCTCCATGCTCATCCCCAAGGTCGTCGGCTTCAAGCTCAGCGGAGACATCCCCTCGGGCGTCACGGCGACCGACGTCGTGCTCACGATCACCGAGATGCTGCGTCAGCACGGCGTCGTCGGCAAGTTCGTCGAGTTCTACGGCTCGGGCGTCGCCGCGGTCCCGCTCGCGAACCGCGCCACGATTGGAAACATGAGCCCCGAGTTCGGCTCGACCGCTGCGATCTTCCCGATCGACGACGTCACTCTCGAGTACCTGCGCCTGACCGGTCGCGACGAGAAGCAGATCAAGCTCGTCGAGGCGTACTCCAAGGAGCAGGGCCTGTGGCACGACCCGAGCCAGGAGCCGCAGTACAGCGAGTACCTTGAGCTCGACCTGTCGACCGTCGTGCCCTCCATCGCCGGCCCGAAGCGCCCGCAGGACCGCATCCGGCTCACCGAGGCGAAGTCGCAGTTCGAGCAGGACCTGCACAACTACGCGACGGTCGAGCACGACCTCGTCGACCTCGAGGTGTCGGAGTCCTTCCCGGCATCCGACCCGCCGAGCAACACGCCCGAGGACGCTCACAACGAGCACCACCACACGCACCGCAGCCACGCTCCGCACTCGGTCTCGAAGCCGACGGACGTGACAATGAACGACGGCGAGGCGTTCACGATCGACCACGGCGCCGTCGCGATCGCCGCGATCACCTCGTGCACGAACACCTCGAACCCGTCGGTGATGCTCGCTGCGGGACTGCTCGCGCGCAACGCCGCGAAGAAGGGCCTCAAGTCGAAGCCCTGGGTGAAGACGACTCTCGCTCCCGGCTCGAAGGTCGTCACCGACTACTACGAGAAGTCCGGTCTCACGGCAGATCTTGAGGCGCTCGGCTTCTACACGGTCGGCTACGGCTGCACCACCTGTATCGGAAACTCGGGACCGCTCGAGGACGAGATCTCCGCTGCCGTCAACGACAGCGACCTCGCCGTCACCGCGGTGCTCTCGGGCAACCGCAACTTCGAGGGCCGCATCAACCCCGACGTGAAGATGAACTACCTCGCGAGTCCGCCGCTCGTGATCGCGTACGCTCTGGCCGGTTCGATGAGCTTCGACTTCGAGAGCGACCCCCTCGGCACCGACCAGGACGGCAACGATGTCTTCCTCAAGGACATCTGGCCGGACCCCGCTGAGGTGCAGAAGACGATCGACTCGTCGATCTCGAGCGACATGTTCGCGCACGAGTACAGCAGCGTCTTCGACGGCGACGAGCGCTGGCGGTCGCTCCCGACGCCGACCGGTGCGACGTTCGAATGGGACGCCGAGTCGACGTACGTGCGCAAGCCTCCGTACTTCGACGGCATGATCCTCGACATCACTCCCGTCTCGGACATCAGCGGCGCTCGCGTTCTCGCGAAGCTCGGCGACTCGGTCACGACCGACCACATCAGCCCCGCCGGCTCCATCAAGGCCGACAGCCCTGCCGGCCGCTACCTCACGGAGCACGGCGTGTCCCGCAAGGACTTCAACTCGTACGGCTCCCGTCGTGGGAACCACGAGGTGATGATCCGGGGCACGTTCGCGAACATCCGCCTGCGCAACCAGCTGCTCGAGGACGTCGAGGGCGGTTTCACCCGCGACTTCACGCAGGCCGACGGCCCGCAGGCCGCGATCTATGACGCCTCGCAGAACTACCAGGCGGCCGGCACCCCGCTCGTGATCTTCGCGGGCAAGGAGTACGGTTCGGGATCGAGCCGCGACTGGGCGGCGAAGGGCACGAGCCTGCTCGGCGTCCACGCCGTGATCGCGGAGAGCTTCGAGCGCATCCACCGTTCGAACCTGATCGGCATGGGCGTCATCCCGCTGCAGTTCCCGGCGGGGGAGACCACCGCCTCCCTCGGGCTCGACGGCACGGAGATCGTCTCGATCTCCGGCATCGAGGCGCTCAACGACGGCTCCACGCCCTCGACCGTGCACGTCACGGCCGAGCCGAGCGAGCACTCGCCCGAAGGCAAGCGGACCATCGAGTTCGACGCGACGGTCCGCATCGACACACCGGGTGAGGCCGACTACTACCGCAACGGCGGCATTCTGCAGTACGTGCTGCGCAGCCTCGTCGCGTAGCGACAGCACCAATCACCTCGCTGCCCCTGAGCGCTCCGTGTGAGCCGCTCGGGGGCAGCGGCGTAAAGTAGCAGCCACGGCGGACGACAGTGTGCGAGGAGCAGCATCCATGACCCTTCTTGAGTCGATCTCCGGACCGCGCGACCTCGACAGGCTGTCGAACACGCAGCTGGAGCGGCTGGCCGCCGAGATCCGATCGTTCCTCGTGGCGCAAGTGTCGCAAACCGGCGGGCATCTCGGCCCCAACCTCGGCGTCGTGGAGCTCACCCTCGCGTTGCACCGCACGTTCGACTCACCTCGAGACGCGATCGTTTTCGACACGGGACACCAGTCGTACGTGCACAAGCTGCTCACCGGCCGGCACGACTTCAGCTTGCTACGGCAACGCGACGGCCTCGCCGGGTACCCGCAGCGCTCCGAGTCGCCGCACGACATCGTCGAGAGCTCGCACGCGTCGAGTTCCCTCAGCTGGGCCGACGGGATCTCGCGCGCCTTCGAGATGACAGGACAGCATGATCGCCGCGTCGTCGCCATCGTGGGCGACGGGGCGCTCACGGGCGGCATGACCTGGGAGGCGCTCAACAACATCTCCGACGACAACACGCGGCGGCTGATCATCATCGTCAACGACAACGGTCGCTCGTACGCGCCGACGATCGGCGGGATGGCGCGCTACTTGAGCAGCATACGCACCCGCCAGGGCTACAAGTCACTGCAGCAGTCGAGCGAGGCGGCATTCGACCGGCTCGGCCGACCCGCTCGCGCCGTGTATCGCGGTGTCCGCGGCGGCATCCATGGCTTCCTCACCCGATTCACCAACAACGCGGCCCTCTACTCGAACCTCGACATCAAGTACATCGGTCCCGTCGACGGCCACGACATCGTGGCGATGCGAGAGGCGCTGGAGCAGGCGCGCGACTACGGCGCCCCTGTCATCGTGCACGCCATCACCGAGAAGGGCCGCGGCTATGCGCCCGCGCTCCGGGACGAGGCAGATCAGTTCCATGCCGTGGGCAAGATCGACCCGTCGACGGGGGCGCCGACGTCGGTCGAGTCCCGCCCCTCGTGGACGAGCGTGTTCTCAGACAGCCTCGTGGCGCTCGGCGAGTCGAACCCGAGGGTCGTCGCCATCACCGCCGCGATGCTGCGGCCCACGGGGCTCAACCAATTCGCTGAGCGCTTCCCGGACCGCGTCCACGACGTGGGCATAGCCGAGCAGCACGCCGTTGCAAGCGCCGCCGGTCTCGCTTTCGGCGGACTTCACCCCGTGGTGGCGCTGTATGCGACGTTCATCAATCGTGCTTTCGACCAAGTGCTCATGGATGTCGCGCTGCACCGTGCCGGAGTGACGTTCGTGCTGGACCGGTCGGGGGTGACGGGACCGGACGGGCCGTCGCACCACGGAATCTGGGACCTTGCGCTCTTGCAGACGGTTCCGCACATCCGGATCGCCGCGCCGCGCGACGCCGAGCGGCTGCGCGAGGAGCTTGCCGAGGCGGTCGCGATCGAGGACGCGCCGACCGTCGTGCGCTTTCCGAAAGGGGCGGCGGCGAGTGCCGTTCCCGCTCTCTCGCGCACGGCAGACGGGGTGGACGTGCTGCGCGAGCCCGACACGCCGGATGTGCTGCTTGTCGCGGTCGGCCCGATGTCGTCACTCGCCCTCGACGTGGCAGAGCGCCTCGCCGACCAGGGCATCGGCGCCACGGTCGTCGATCCGCGCTGGGTGATCCCGGTACCGGAGAGCGTGGTGCGGATGGCTCGCGAGCACCGCCTGGTGATCAGCCTCGAGGACGGCATCCGCGTCGGCGGGATCGGAACTCGGATCCGCCAGGTGCTGCGCGGCGCCGGCGTCGACACGGCCGTCGACGAGCTTGGTCTCCCGGACGAGTTCATTCCGCACGCCTCGCGTGAGCAGATCCTGGAGAGCGCGGGGCTCACAGCCCAGCAGATCGCGCGCGACGTCGTCGCCCAGGTGCTCGGCAGCCGCATCCCCGTCGCGCGACCGGCCACGGAAGACCTGGACCTGGCCGTGCAACCCGACACCCAGGCGAGCGAGCGCTCCTGACGCCGATCGGCCGGTCATCCCGCAGGATGACCGGCCGATCTGTTCATCGCACCGCATTCCCGGCCGTGTCCGCGACAGCGACAGCAGGCTCATGCGAACGGGGTCTCTTGCATGACCTTGTCGGAGTCCGTGCCAAATCCGCTGAGCTGCGGCGTCTGGCTTGGTCCCATCTGCGACAGAATCGCGGTGTGGAACGAGACGTACGAGCCGGTGAAGCTCCCTTCTGCCCAGGTTTGCTTGAGCGCCGTGGTGAACACCCCGTTGCCGCCGACCTCCTGTGAGAGCTGCGCGTCAAGACACCCTGAGAGCGCAAGACCGCGTGCTTGAACCGCCGAGCGCGCCCGAACCGCCTCCTTCACTGCGGCGTATTGTCGCGCCTGTCGAACGATGATGTCGGCGTTCACAGCGAGCGGCATCGCGCGAACGGCCACGATTCCGGTCGTCATCTCTTCCATGCTTCGCGTGTCGAGCATCGTCGCAGCAGCCACTGCTCCGGGGAACCGGCGAGGCGCTGCTCCGAGCGGCTCTGCGCCAACGCCGCGCGGGTGCGAGTCCGGCGGGAGCATGTCCCGCCAGGAGAACGCGGGAGTGCTGTCCAGATCTCCGTTCCATTGCGTTTGGGCCTTCGCGAACAGCTCCGCGTCTCCGCCTGCGGCCGTGAATGACCGCGTCATGGCCATCGCCGGTCGTGGGAAGTAGCGCGCGACGACGCCGGACGAGTCCCTTTCGGCTTCCGGAGGAGTGACGACGTCCTGGTAGAACGACTCCTTCAGCCGGGAGTACTCGAACTGCCCGGTACTGAACATGTCGCGGTAGATGGTTCCGCTGTGGCAGCTGTCTGATACGAGGACGATGTCGACGCCGGACGCGAATTGGCTGAAGGCCGCCTCTAGCTCGTCGTCTATCAGCATGCGGTCGTACAGCACCCAGGTTTCATCCTGCCGGTCCGTCTCGCCATCCGAATTGGTGTCCGGCACTTGGCCGCCGTGCCCCGCGTAGGTGAGGAAGAACACGTCCCCGGCCCTCAACTCCTGGGCGGCGTCGGCGATTGCGGCTAACACGTTGGTCGTCGTCGCTTGCGCCGTCAGAAGCTGGTGGACGCTGTAGCCGTCGGCGGTTGCGATCTCGAGCATCGTTCGGCAGTCATTCTCGCAGCCGGTCAGTTTCCCATCCCATCCGTTGTACTGATTCGCGTCGACGCCGTTGAGCCCTACGTGCAGGGATCTGCGGCGCCGTGTGGACGTACCGGCGGGCGCCGGCTCAGCGCCCTCCACAGCACCGGCCGCGATGCCAAGTGCGGCGTAGGTGTGCTCGCCGACGATGCCGTCGACGTCCAGCCCGTTGTCGCGTTGGAACCGCATGACCGCGCCCTCGGTTCCGGGCCCGAAGCGACCGTCGATGGCGAGCGTGTAATAGCCGAGCTCCTGCAGTTTCCCCTGGACGAGCTTGACATCGTCCCCGATGGAGCCGAACGAGAGATTGCGCATGATCAGCCCGCATACCAGTAGAAGTGAACGGATTGACCCTGCAGCTCGGTCAGCGTTGCGGTGGGAAGCCGGTAGGCGACACGGCGCAGTCCCGAGGCGTCGGACTTGAGCAGCTGCATGATGCATCCGGAGGCCAAGAAGGATTCCGAAGCCACTCGGCCGCTGTCTGAGCGGTCGACGCCGTCGACGCTCAGTTCAAGAATCGGCGTTCCGCTTTCGTCGAGGAGCTGCAGTCCTTTGAACCAGGACTTGTGCTTGGGCACTTCGATGACGAATTCGGTCGCGCGCTGGTCGTCGAGCGGAGTCGGTTCGAGAACAGCAATCCGGTCACCGTCGAAGAGCCGGCCGCCTGAGATGAGGTCGTCCCACGTGATCGAGGCATCGCGGGGGACAGTCGGTGCGGACCCCGTTCGGATGTACGCGTAGAAGTCGGGAACACACGACTGGACGGCGGCGATGACAGCTCCGAGCACCGGCGCTGTGAACTTGTGCGCCACTTCCGTGTCGACAAGCACTGGATCGATTGTGTCCATGTCCCTGCTGTCGGCGAACATGCCCAGGCTCTGAGTCACAGTCTTGATCGCCGGTTGAAGGCAGTCGGTCATGATCGTGCTGGTGATCTGTTTGAACAGGTCGTCGGCCCAGAAGCGCTCGATCGCTTCGTCGTCGGCCGGTCCGTCCTCTCCGCGAGCGTTGCGTGCCTGTGATTCCTGATACATCGCGTCGGCGAGGATCGGCGCGAGACGCTGTGTGACCTCCCGCGTGATGGCTCGAAGCTGAGCCTGCTCGTTCCTTGACTGGTCGAGCGCACGAGCGGTCTGAGCGTCCATGACGACGGGTGAGCCGTCCTGACCGCGGAAGAGCCCGGTGAGCTGCTTGCCTGCATAGGTGCCGAGTTGTGCGCCCGCGGCTGCGCCAACGGGTCCGCCGAAAGCGCCGAGGATGCCGCCGAGCTTGCCTGTTCCCCAGACGACGGCGTCGTCGGCGTGTTCTTTGACCTCATCGACGACGGCGTCGGCTGCGTCCTCCACTTTGTCGCCGACCCAGCTGACGGCGTCGGAGAACCAGCCCCGGTATGCGAGCTCTTCATCTGTCGGCACAGGCGCACCGGCCGGCTCGAGTGAGGGCTGCGGCTCCGCGCTTGTCGGAATTGTGGAAGCGTCGGTCATCGGAACCGATCCACCGGCCGCGATAAGGGGGTCTCGGGTCGCCGTGACTGTCGAACGGTCCTCGGATGCCGCTTCCGGTGCAGTTTCCTCTGCCACGGCGCGCGGTGTCCTGCGTGGCTTTCGTGTGGTTGTCGTGGACATGATCTTCTCCCTCTGTCGGTGCTCATTGAAGCGCCAGAGGTGTAAAATTCCCGTTATCGCAGCGTCAAGAATGAGTTAGGTTTCCGTCACTGCGCATCCTTAGGGACTGCGTGACACGCCCGCGGGCTACGTCAACTGCGCGGGTAATTGAGTCGCAAGAGCACGCAGGGGGCGCTCGTGACTGGAGACCCGGAATGGCGCCTCAGGCTATTCAACTATTGGGGCCTGGAACGTGCCGGCCGGCTGATCGAGATCCCGACCGGTCAGCAACGAGTGATCGCTGCCCTCGCGCTGCTCGGCCATCGGCCGCGCGACTTCATGGCTGGGCTCTTGTGGCCGGATGCCAACGAGGTCCACGCAGCGCAAAGCCTTCGCTCATGTTTATGGCAGATCAGGCGTTCAATGCCCGGTCTGCTCTCGGAATTGCGCAATCCGCTGTCGCTGCGCTTCGAGGTCGCGACGGATGTGAGGGAGTTGTACCAACTGGCCACCGACCTGCAAGCGGACGTATCGCCCGCGATTGCGACGACCGCCATCGAGCGCCTCCGATCGGCAGATCTGCTTCCCGGCTGGTACGACGAATGGTTGCTTCCTGAGCAGGAGCGCATCCGCCGCTTCAGGCTGCACACGCTGGAAGCACTCTCAGCCAGTTGCTTGCGGGCTGGTCATAACGACGAAGCGACCGAGGCTGCGGAGGTGGCGGCCCTCATCGATCCTTTCCGGGAGAGCTGCCAGCGACTGCTCATCCGCGGCCACCTCTCCGCCGGAAACTATGCCGCGGCAGTCCAGGCGTATGCGAAGTACCGCGCTCTCCTGGGCCGGGAGTTCGGACTCGGTCCATCCGCTGAGACCACGGCGCTCCTTCGCTCTCAAGCGGTGAAGGACCGAGGGGAAACGGAATCGACCTGGTTCATTTGACCACGTTCAGCGGCCGGGCATCGCCAGGGATGACCGGCCGCTCTGGCTGTCAGCCGCGTCGGTCAGGAGAGCCCGAGCAGCGGCGGGTGGTGGAACGTGTCGCCGAAGACGCGCTCGCTCGCGCCCACCCGGTCGAGGTACGGCGTCACACCGCCCATCTGGAACGGGTACCCGGCGCCGAGAATGAGGCACAAGTCGATGTCCTCCGCGGCCTCGACGACGTCGTCGTCGAGCATGCGGTGGATCTCGTCGGCGAGTCCGTCCTGCACGCGTCGGAGGAGCTCCTCGCGGCTCATCGGTTCGCGTCCGCCCGAGATGATCTTCAGGGCGCCCTTGTCGAAGCCCTTGATCGCCCCCTTCTTGTCCTTCTCGAAGAGAGTGCCGTACTCGGCGAGCTTGTGCAGCTTCTCGGAGTCGTAGAAGCGATCCGGGAACGCGCGGTGGTGCGTGTCGAGCACGTGCGCGCCGACACGAAGCCCGACGAGGTCGAGCAGCTCCGAGGGGGGCATGGGGAGGCCGAGCGGTGCGAGGGCGGCGTCGACGTCGGCGAAGCTCGTGCCGAGCTCGACGGCGTGCATCGCTTCGCCGAGAAGCTTGGCGAGCACCCGATTGACGACGAATCCGGGCGTGTCCCGGGTGATGACGGCGTTCTTCTTGAGGTTCTTCGCCGTCGCCATTGCGGTTGCGAGCACCTCGTCACTCGTCTGCGGCGTGCGCACGACCTCGATGAGCGGCATGACCGCGACCGGGTTGAAGAAGTGGAAGCCGACGAGCCGCTCGGGGTGTTCGAGCTTCGCGCCGATCTGCTCGACGGAGAGCGACGACGTGTTCGTTGCGAGCACGGCCTCCGGGGCGATGTGCTTCTCGACGTCGGCGAACACGTCCTGCTTGACGGTGAGTTCTTCGAAGACGGCCTCGATGACCCAGTCGCAGTCCGCGAAGTCGGCTTTGTCGGTCGTGCCGTGGACGAGCGCTTTGAGTCTGTTCGCCTCATCGGGGGAGATGCGCTTCTTCGCGAGCAGCGCGTCGATCTCACTGCGGATCGTCTGGACGCCCTTGTCAACCCGCTCTTGGTCGAGGTCGGTGATCACGACCGGGACCTGGAGGCGTCGAACGAACAGCAGCGCGAACTGCGTGGCCATGAGGCCCGCTCCGATCACGCCGACCTTCGTGATCTTGCGCGCGAGTTCCTTGTCGGGCGCACCGGCAGGTCGCTTCGCTCGCTTCTGCACGAGATTGAACGCGTACACAGACGCACGGAACTGCTCTCCCGCGATCAGGTCGGCCAGGGCTTCGTCCTCGCGCGCGAAGCCTTCGGCCTTCGTTCCTGATTTTGCGGCCTTCAGGAGGTCGAGCGCCTTGTATGGCGCGACCGGCACGGTGCCGATCTTCGACTCGAGCATCTTGCGGGCAATACCTGTCGCCGCATCCCATTTGACCATCCGCTCGATCTTCCCGGGCGTGTTCTTGCGCTCGGGTTTGATCGCACCCTCGATGACTCCGGACGCCCACGCGATGGAGTCCTCGAGGTAGCGCGCGGAGGGGAACATGACGTCCGCGATGCCGAGCTCGAACGCCTGCGGCGCTTTGAGCATGCGGTTCATCTTGAGCGGATTCTCGATGATGACCTTGAGCGCATTCTCGATGCCGATGAGGTTCGGCAGCAGGTACGCCCCTCCCCAGCCGGGCACGAGTCCGAGGAACACCTCCGGCAAGGCGATCGCCGCCGCCGAGGAGTCGATCGTGCGGTAGTTGGCGTTGAGCCCGATCTCGAGTCCGCCGCCGAGTGCGAGCCCGTTGATGAACACGAACGTCGGCACACCGAGGTCCTCGAGCTTCCCGAAGACGTGGTGGCCCAGCTGCGGGAGGAGGTTCGCGACCTCGCGCGAGGGAATGTCGTTGACCTTCGACAGGTCGGCGCCTGCGGCGAGGATGAACGGTTTGCCTGTGATCGCGAGACCGGCGATCTCGCCGCGGCTCGCCCGCTCGCGCTGGGTCTCGAGAGCGTCGTCCAGTTCGATGAGCCCGATCGGCCCGAACGTGTTCGGCCGGGTGTGGTCCTTCCCGTTGTCGAGCGTGAGCAGGGCGAGCGTCTTCCCCGTCGGCAGCGACACGTCACGCACGAACGAGTGCGTGACGACCTCGTCGCCGGAGATGTCAAGCAGAGCGCTGAAGCGTGCGCGCGTGTCGTTCGTCATCGTCACTTCCGTCCGTTCCACGAGGGGTTCTCCCAGATCACTGTGCCGCCCTGGCCGAGGCCGACGCACATCGCCGTGACGCCGTAGCGCACTTCGGGGTGCTCGGCGAACTGCGCGGCGAGCTGGATCATGAGCCGCACGCCGGATGCCGCAAGCGGGTGGCCGACGGCGATGGCGCCGCCCCACAGGTTCACCCGCGGGTCGTCGTCGGCGATGCCGAAGTGGTCGAGGAACGAGAGAACCTGGATCGCGAACGCCTCGTTGAGCTCGAACAGTCCGATGTCGTCGATGCTGAGCCCCGCCTTGCGCAACGCCTTCTCCGTCGAGGGGACCGGGCCGAGGCCCATGATCTCCGGCTCCACGCCGGCGAAGGCGAAGCTGACCATGCGCATCTTCGGAGTGAGCCCGAACTCCTTCACGGCGTTGGCGCCGGCGATGAGGCTCACCGTGGCGCCGTCGGTCAGCGGTGATGAGGTGCCGGCCGTGACGCGGCCGTGCGGGCGGAACGGAGTTCGAAGTCCCGCGAGTCCTTCCATCGACGTCTCGGGGCGCATGCCCTCATCGCGAGTCGCGAGCCCCCAGCCGGCGTCGCTGCGCGTGGCGACGGGGACCAGGTCGGGCTGGATCTTGCCGGCTTCGTACGCGGCGGCGACCTTGTGCTGGCTGAGCATCCCGAAGCGGTCGGCGCGCTCCTTCGTGAGGTGCGGGAACCGGTCGTGAATGCGCTCGGCGGTCTTCCCCATGTCGAGGGCGTCGGCGCTCACGAGCTTCTCGGCGAGAAAGCGCGGGTTGGGGTCCGCGCCGATGCCGAGCGGGTGCCGGCCCATGTGCTCGACGCCGCCGGCGATCGCGAGGTCGTACGCACCGAACGCGACGCCGCCGCCGACCGCCGTCACTGCGGTCATCGCTCCCGCGCACATGCGGTCGATCGCGTAGCCGGGCACTGACTTCGGCAGCCCGGCGAGCAGCGCGGTCGTGCGGCCGAGAGTGAGCCCCTGGTCGCCCTGCTGCGTCGTCGCCGCGATCGCGACGTCGTCGATGCGCTCCTTCGGCACGGATGGGTTCCGCTCGAGCATTCCGATCATCGCCGCGACCGCGAGGTCGTCGGCGCGGGTCTGCCAGTACATGCCTTTTTCGCCGGCACGGCCGAACGGCGTCCGCACGCCGTCAATGAAATAGACGTCAGCATTGATCGTCACTGTGCCTCCTTCGGGGATTTACGTTGAGCCTAGGAGGGCGGACGACGCGCGAGACAATCCTTTGCTTGTTTCTACGACGCCGTTTCCGACTCCGGCGCGCCGTTTTGGGCGGCATCCACAAACGCATCGGCGATCGACTGTGCGGTAGCTTCAACTTGCCACGCTCGGGCGCCGTAGCCCGCGAGTTCGCGGCCGATCGCGGCAGCGTCGGCGGGCTGAGGTGGGTGCCAGGCGACACGCCGCAAGTAGTCGGGTTTCAGCAGGTTCTCGACAGGCATGTCGAGGGCGTCGGCGATGCTCGCGACAACCGGTTTCGCCCGCTTGAGCCGCGCGTCGGCGTCGGGATCGCGCTCGGCCCACGAGCGCGGCGGCGGAACATGATCGGTGGCGGCGGCTCGCGCAGCGGGCAGATCCTCGGTGCTCAGTCCGCGTTCGATGGCCGCCCACCAGCGATCGATCTGGCTCCGGCTCGCACGGCCTGTGAACTCGCGCAGGCCGGCAAGAGCCTCTTTGCTGCGCGGGAGCGCCTTCACGACGGCCACGAGCGAGCGATCCGGAACGAGACGCCCCGGAGCCGTGTCCGTCTCGCGCGCGTAAGCGTCGCGCGCGTTCCACAGCTCACGCGCAACCGCGAGGTGACGTATGCCTTTGACGGAATGGATGCCGCTGAGCTTGCGCCACGGGTCCACGCGCGGCTGACGAGCCGGCTCGTCGAGCACGGCCTCGAACTCTTCGCGTGCGATGCGCGTCTTACGGTTCTCGACGAGCCGCTGCTCGAGGATGTCCCGCACGTCAACGAGCAGCTCGACATCGAGCGCCGCGTATTCGAGCCAGGACTGGGGGAGCGGCCGCGTCGACCAGTCGGCGGCCGAGTGCTCTTTCGCCAAGTGGATGCCGAGGGTCTCCTCGACGACAGCGCCGAGCCCGACTTTCGGCATGCCGAGCAACCGCGCCGAAAGCTCCGTGTCGAACAGCCGCCGCGGCTGGATTCCGACTTCACGCAGCGACGGCAGGTCCTGGCTCGCGGCGTGCAGAACCCATTCCTCGCCTTCGAAGGCGGCGTCTATCGTCTCGAAGCTGCCGATGCTCGGCGCGTCGAAGAGGTAGACGCCCGCACCGCGGCGGAAGACCTGGATCAGGTAGGCGCGTTGCGAGTAGCGGTAACCGGAGGCTCGCTCGGTGTCGATTGCGATGGGCCCGTGTCCGGCGGCGAGCTCGGCGACGGATCTGTCGTATTCGTCTACGGTGTCGATGACGTGACGGTCAGTCACGGGCCGTCCTGTGAGCGGATAGCAATGTCACTCCTTCTGTCGTGGGCGGCAGTCCCGCAAGCATGCACAGCAGCTCGGCCCAGCCTTCCACGTGGGCGGACACGCTGGCCTCGAGAGGCGTCCACGATGCCCGCAGCTCGATCTGTGCGCCATCGCCCTGGTCGGCGAGCTCTCCGAATCCCGTCGAGAGGATGCGCGTCGCGGTGCCCGACGCTGCCGCGTACTTCGCCCCTCGGGCGTTGAGCGCGTCGATGAGCCACGACCACGTTACCTCGGAAAGGAACGGGTCAAGGCCGATCTCGGTCTCGAGGGGCGCCTGGGCGAAGCACACGATGCGGAATCGTCCGCCCCAGGATTCCGGCTCGCTCGGGTCGTACAGGAGAATGAAGCGGCCTGTGCCGAGTTCCGAGTCGGTGCCGTGCGCGCTCGGCCGCACGTCGGCGGCGAGAGCAAGCGCGTGCGGCGCAAGCTTCGCCGGAGCCGGAATCTCGCTCACGACGAGCTCATCGCGCAACTGGGCTGCGCGCACTGCCGCGATGGCGGCCGAGAACTCCTCGGGCACCTCGTCTGCCGATTGGTCTGCCACGATTGCAGACTAGAGTTAATCGGCGATGAATCGCCCATGCCACGCCGGCCAGAGACAGCGCCGCTTGCCCGTCGCCGGGATCCTCGGCGCATCGGCGGCGCTGGCAGCCGGCCTGTTCGGGGCCGTTGTCACGGCCGTTGCGCGCCGCGTCGTCATTCCGGTGCCGACCCGGCCGCTCGACGCCCGTGTACTCTCCGCCGCGCCTCGGCAGCGCACCATCACCCTCGCGGCGACGCCTGACACGCTGCTGCCCGGGAGATACGGCCTGTGGGTGCCGGGCTCCGAGCGCTATCACCGGCTCGGCCCTGTGCTCGAGCGCACAACGCAGACAGTGACCCGGGAGCTGATCGAGGACGACGAGGTCTCCCGGATCGTCCCGGGCCCGGCGTCGTTCAGCGGATGGTACTTTCGGCATCCGGCCGAGCTCGGGCTCGAGTTCGCCGACGTGATGATAGAGACGGAGCTCGGGGACGCTCCAGCATGGCGCTTTCCCGCACCCGAGCCGAGCGCCGACGCACCGTGGGCCATCCTCGTGCACGGCAGAGGAGTGCAGCGACCGGAAGTGCTGCGAGCGGTTCCCGTTCTGCACGCCGCCGGCTACGAGTGCCTCGTCGTGTCGTACCGCAACGACGGTGAGGCGCCGGCGTCGGCTGACGGCCGGTACGGACTGGGTGCAACAGAGTGGCGCGACGTCGACGCCGCCCTGGCGTACGCCGCGGAGCACGGCGCGCCTCGCGTCGTGCTCATGGGCTGGTCCATGGGCGGCGCGATCGTGCTTCAGACGGCGCAGCGCTCCATTCACGACAGCATCGTCGACGGCGTCATCCTCGACTCGCCGGTCGTCGACTGGCGCAGCGTGCTGCGGTTCCAGGCGAAGGCATCGCGCATTCCACCGCTCGTTCGCGACACCGCGATGTGGCTGATCGGGAGCCGGGCGGGCCGGCTGCTCACGGGCTTGCGGCATCCCATCGACCTCGACCGGCTCGATCGCGTCGCACACGCCGGCGAACTGCACCATCCGGTGCTCATCCTGCACAGCGACGATGACGGCTTCGTGCCCTCGGACGCCTCCCACGCCCTCGCCGAGGCGCGCCCCGATCTTGTGACGCTCGTGACGTTCAGCGTGGCGCGGCACACGAAGCTGTGGAACTTCGCGCCGGAGAGGTGGAGCGATGCGATCAGCGAGTGGCTCGCGAGGCTGAACGAGACTGCTCGCTCAGCGACCTGACTTCTCGCGCACCTGCCGCTTCGTCCGCGCGAGCATGCCGCCCATGCCGCTGAGCCGGAGCGGCGAGACCGCCTTGCTCAGGCCGAGCATCTGCGGGTAGTCGTTCGGCACCGCAAGCACCTCGTCGACGCTCAGTCCCGAGAGGCCCTGCGCGAGGATGCTCGCGAAACCCCGCGTCGTCGGGGACTCCTTCGGCGCGGAGGCGATGAGCTGCACCGAGTCGTCGTCGTGCACCTCCGCGACGAGGAAGACGGGGGACTGGCACTCGATCACGCGCTCGAGCAGCTCGGGATGGTCGGCGTAGCGCTCGGGAAGGTCGGGCAGCTCGTTGGCGAACTCGAGCAGAAGCATGAGCCGCTCCTGCTCGGACACCTCGAGGAACTCCTCGCGGATCTCGGACAGCGCGGTGGTGAGCACAGGTTCGGTCATGATCGCTCCATCATCCCATCCGACCTCGAAAACGGGCTGGATGCCGCGTCAGCGTGCGGGAGCCTCGCCGGGCTCCTCGCCCATCGCGATCGGGACGCGGACGGCGCTTCCCCATTCGGTCCAGGAGCCGTCGTAGTTGCGAACGTTCTCGAAGCCGAGCAGGTGCGTGAGCACGAACCACGTGTGGCTCGAGCGCTCACCGATGCGGCAGTACGCGATGACGTCGTCGCCGTCGCTCAATCCGGCGCTGCCGCGGTAGATCGAATCGAGCTCGCCGGCCGGCTTGAAGGTTCCGTCGGCGTCGACGGCCGCACCCCACGGCACGTTCGCGGCCGTCGGGATGTGGCCGGCGCGCAGAGCGCCCTCCTCGGGATACGCGGGCGAGGTCGTGCGCTGGCCCGTGTACTCCTCGGGGGAGCGAACGTCGACGAGGGGGTTGCCGAAGTGGCCGAGGACGTCGTCGCGGAAGGCGCGGATGCCGCTGTCGTCGCGCTCCACGACGGGGTACTCGGTCGCGGCTCGCGCAGCGGCATCCGTCGTCATCTCACGGTTCTCGGCGATCCACTTGTCGCGGCCGCCGTCGAGAAGGCGGACGTCCTCGTGGCCGAAGAGGGTGAAGACCCACAGCGCGTAGGCCGCCCACCAGTTGCTCTTGTCGCCATAGATCACGACGGTGTCGTCGCGGGCGATGCCCTTGCTGCTCATGAGCTCGGCGAAGCCTTCGCCGTCGATGTAGTCGCGCGTGACCGGGTCGTTGAGTTCGGTGTGCCAGTCGACCTTGACCGCGCCCGGGATGTGGCCGGTTTCATACAGCAGAACGTCCTCGTCGCTCTCGACGACAACGAGACCCGGTTCCCCGAGGTGCTGTTGCAGCCAACCGGTCGTCACGAGTCGCGAAGGGTTGGCGTAGCCAGCGAACTTCTCAGACGTCGAATCGGGTGCAACGGTCATTTGTTCTCCTTCAATCGGGGCCGAACCGGACTCGGGACTGCCGTTAGGCTGGTCAGCGTCGCGCGCGAATCGCGCTCGGCGTGACGACCCTCGCGAGCGGCCAGGTGCCGCTTGGGTTCACCCTCCACTCTGCCACTTTGACCTGAAGGCGCGAGACCAGATGACTATTCCCTCGTCACAATCCGGGACGATCATGCACCTCACCGATCGGCGCCCCGAGATGTCGGCGGAGGACCTCGCGTCGAACCTCGTGCCGCCGCCGCAGTTCGCGCATGCGAGCTTCGACAGCTACCGGCCCGACCCCGACTACCCGTCGCAGCAGGCGGCCGTCGACTACCTGCGCTCGTTCTCGGCGGGCCCGAAGCCACAGAAGGGCGGCTTCTTCTCCCGCCGACGCAAGGAGCCCGAGGCGAAGCCCGGCGTGTACCTCGACGGAGGGTTCGGCGTCGGCAAGACCCACTTGCTCGCGGCGCTCTGGCACGCCGAGCCGGGCACGCGCAAGTACTTCGGCACGTTCATCGAGTACACGGCGCTCGTCGGCGCCCTCGGCTACGCGGGAGCCGTGAAGCTCCTGACCGGGTCGACGCTCATCTGCATCGACGAGTTCGAGCTCGACGACCCGGGCGACACGATGATGATGACGCGCCTGCTCACCGAACTCGTGTCAAGCGGCACACGCCTCGCGGCGACATCGAACACGCCCCCGAACGCGCTCGGCGAGGGCCGCTTCGCCGCACAGGACTTCCTCCGCGAGATCCACTCTCTCTCGTCGCAGTTCGAGACGCTGCGCATCGACGGCACCGACTACCGCAGGCGCAGCGTCGAGGGCCACGCGCGCGCGCTCGATGACGACGCTGTGCGTGAGCGGGTCGACGCGGCAGCGGCATCCGGCACCGTCGTCTCCCTCGACGGGTTCGACGACCTCATCGCCCACCTCGCGCACGTGCACCCCTCGCGGTTCGTCAAGCTCATCGAGGGCGCGGAGCTCATCGCCGTGCAGGGCGTTCGCGTTCTCGACTCTCAGGCCGCCGCGCTTCGTCTCGTCGCGTTCATCGACCGGGTCTACGACGCACAGCTGCCCGTCGTCGCGAGCGGAATCCCGCTCGACGAGGTGTTCACCGACGAGATGCTGAACGGCGGCTTCCGCAAGAAGTACCTGCGCGCGATGTCGCGCATGATCGCTCTCACCGAGCAGCAGTGAAACACGACGTTCACACGGGGGAGCGCATCGTTACGTCCCCGTAACGATCGCCGCCACGAGGCGAAACACCACCGCTCGAAGCTGTGACTACCGACGGCGCCCCGCCGCCGGCACATCTTCGAGAGGCAGGATTATGGACACCGGCAGCATCGCCTGGGGAGTCGTCGCCACGGCGCTCGTGCTCCTCATGACACCGGGAGTGGCGTTCTTCTACGGCGGTCTCGTGAAGGCCAAGAGCGTCGTCAGCATGATGATGATGAGCTTCGGCGCACTTGCGCTCATCGGCGTGCTCTGGGTGCTCTACGGCGCCAACATGAGCACCGTCGGCAGCGTGTGGGATTTCGCAGGGAACCCCTTCTCGGACTTCGGCCTCGGCGCGATGGCGGCGGGGGATACCGCGAACACTGACCTGCTCGGCGTCGCCTTCAGCGCAACGTTCGCCATCATCACCGTCGCCCTCATCTCGGGAGCGATCGCCGACCGGGCCCGATTCGGCTCATGGATGCTGTTCGCCGGGGCCTGGGCGACGCTCGTGTACTTCCCGGTCGCCGCGTGGGTGTGGGGCGGCGGCTGGATCCTGCACCTCGGCACCACCCTCTTCGGCGCCGAGACCACGACCGCGGTCATCGACTACGCGGGCGGCACGGCGGTGCACATCAACGCGGGCGCCGCGGCCCTCGCGCTCACGCTCGTGCTCGGCAAGCGGACGGGCTTCGGGAAGGGCTTCGACAAGCCCCACAACGTTCCGCTCGTGCTGCTGGGCGCCGCTCTGCTGTGGTTCGGCTGGTTCGGGTTCAACGCGGGCGCCGAGTGGCTCAACGAGCTCGCGGGCAGCGGCCTGATCGTGCTCAACACGCTCGGCGCGACGGCGGCGGCGATCATCGGCTGGCTCGTGGTCGAAAAGATCAAGGACGGCAAACCGACCTCGGTCGGCGCCGCCTCTGGAGCGGTCTCCGGGCTCGTCGCCATCACGCCGGCGTGCGCGAACCTGACGCCGGGCTGGTCGCTCCTGCTCGGCGTCGTCACGGGCGCGGTGTGCGCCCTCGCCGTCGAACTGAAGTACCGTCTCGGCTATGACGACGCGCTCGACGTCGTCGGCATCCACCTCGTCGGCGGGCTCATCGGCACGCTCTACCTCGGCTTCTTCGCCACGGGGACCGGGCTGTTCACCGGCGGCGGCGTGCAGCAGCTCGTGCTGCAGCTGATCGCGGCACTCGCGGTGCTGGTCTACAGCTTCGTCGTCGCCTGGGTGCTGGGCTTCGCGATCGAGAAGACCATCGGCTTCCGCCTGACCGAGAAGGACGAGGCCGCCGGCGTCGACAGCTCGGTGCACGGGGAGAGCGCGTACGCGATGGAGATCGACGCGCGCGTCTGACCGGCGCGCGAGGGACGGGCGGCATGCGAATGGCCGTCCGTCCTCCGCCGTAGTCTGGAATCATGACCCGACTTGTCAGCGCCTACCGCACGACCGATACGAAAGAAATCACCCAGGATGCCGCGGACGTCACCGAGGCGCGGGCTCAGATCGAGAGCCAAGTGCCCGACGGCTTCGAGATCATCCAGCTCGACATCGGCAAGACGGAGACCGGGTCCCGCGTCACCGGCATCATCCGCGCGACGACATCGACGCCCATCGAGGCGACCGGCGCGAACTACGCCGAGGCACGCGAGGCGCTGCGCGCTCAGGTTCCCGAGGGAAACGTCGGACTCGGCATCCTCATCGCGGAGGAGTGAGCGCTACGGCGCCCTCGCTCCTCCGCGATTGGCCGTCGCCCCGTCCGATTCAGTCGGCGCTCTTACGCTGCCAGATGCCGAATCGATTGCCTGCCGGGTCGGCGAGGTGGGTGAACAGAATGACGCCGTTGTCGACGAGCGGCAGCACCGTCTGGGCGCCGTGCGACAGTGCCGCGTCGACGCTCGCCTGGATGTCGGTGACCTCGACGTAGAACACGGCCCACGCCCCCGCCCCGATCCCGCTGGTGTCCCACAGACCGCCCGCGCCTTGGTTCACCGTGCCGTACCCGGCCGGCCCGGCGGGACCGAACTCCCATCCGAAAACCTCCCCGTAGAACGCGCGGGCGGCTTCGGGATCCGGGGTGCCGATCTCGAAGTAGTTCACTGTGTTCGTTGTCTCGCTCATCAGCGCTTGTCCTTTCGATCAGCGACGCCGCCTCACGTTCGGTGTCGTCTCAGAACCAAGCGTGGAACCTGCCACAGTGAGAGAGTCAACCCGTGAGTGCGGGGCGGCGGATCGATCAGGCGATCGGAACGCTCACCTCGGTAACCCACTTGGCGGGGTCGGCCTCGCGGCCCGGACCGACGACGTAGACGTTGAACAGTGGACCGACCCGCCTCCGAGCATGTTCGCTGATCCACGCGCCAAGTGCCTCCGTCGCCCGTCCGATCGTCTCGAAGCCGCCGTAGTGCGTCGTCCAGGCGACGTGCTGTGCGGGGAGGTCGACGACCTCGAACCCGCCGTGCGGGGAGAAGGACCCGTGGTAGTCGCGCCAGATCGCCATCTCCACGTCCTCGTCCCGGTACTCCTCATCGAAATAGGTCGCTCCGATCAGCTCCCCGAATGCGGCCGGATCCACGCCCGACCGCGACGCGAGTGTGGTTCGCAGTTCCGCCCACAGCTCTCCCTCGGCCGGATAGCAGGCTACCGTGCGCCGCAGCATAAGCACCCGCGCTGCTGCGAACTCACGCTCGGCCACCACCGGCTCGGCATCGTCGAGCGCGAGTGCCAGCGCTACGGCGAGGCTTCTCTGGGCGGCGATCTGGCGCGCAGCCTGGTCCAGCCCCGTGATGTGCGCTTCCAGCCGGTCACGAAGCGCGCCCGGCGATTCCTCGTAGAGCGGCAGCAGATCGGCGATCAACCGGATGCCGCAACCGGCGTCTCGCAGAGCCCGGATGCGCCCTGCGAGGCGTAACTGCTCGGGGAGTAGCGGCGATAACCGGTGAACGGATCTACCTCGGCGGGGGTCAAGAGTCCGCGATCGTCGTAGTGGCGCAGCATCCGCACGCTCAGACCCGCATACCGGGAGAAGTCCCCGATACCCAGCAGAGCTCCTGACGTGCCGGCCATGGCCCTCATTCTCCCATTTGGCATCGCGGGCGGCCTAGGAGAGCGCGCTCGGCCTGCGTGACGCGGCGGGTCCAAGCTGGGGAAAGGAACGGTCCTCGTGCTGCGAGGGTTCTCAATTCGGTGGGCGATACCAGACTCGAACTGATGACCTCTTCCGTGTGAAGGAAGCGCGCTACCAACTGCGCCAATCGCCCGTTGCCGCCGATTCGATCGGCGACGAGAATTGATACTAGCCGACAATTCAGGTGCGACGCACATCGAGAAAGAACGTGAGGCGTTGTGACGACACGCGCGGAATTTCTCAGTTTGAACATTGCGGATGTTTTCGGTTACAGTTCTTGAGCACGCAGAAATGCGAGCAAAAATGCGGATGTGGCGCAGTGGTAGCGCATCACCTTGCCAAGGTGAGGGTCGCGAGTTCGAATCTCGTCATCCGCTCGAGTGCTGAGGATCAGTCTCAAGGCTGGTTACGGCATGTGGGCTTACCCACACGCGGTGGCGTGGCCGAGAGGCGAGGCAGCGGCCTGCAAAGCCGTCCACACGGGTTCGAATCCCGTCGCCACCTCCACCTCGCACTTGCAACACCCCGGGCGATTGGCGCAGCGGTAGCGCGCTTCCCTGACACGGAAGAGGTCACTGGTTCGATCCCAGTATCGCCCACAGAAAAACCCCTGAGAAATCAGGGGTTTTCGTGTTTCCGCTCCAGCACCGCGGCACGACGCGATGGCAGCACTGCCGCCGCGGCATCCTGTCTCTCACGGCGATTGTCGGTGTCGTTCCGGAGCCGGCCGTGAGACGACTAAAGTTGTGAGCGTCCCTTTCGCCTCTCAAGGAGTTGACTACCGGTGTCTGACGGTTTCGAACGTTTCCCAGACCGCTCCGTTGTCGCAATGCGCGTCAACGGCGAGCTCAAGGATCTCGCGACGACGGTCACGGACACGGACGACGTTCAGCCGGTCACGATCGACTCGGCGGACGGTCTGAACATCCTGCGGCACTCCGCTGCGCACGTGCTCGCGCAGGCGGTTCAGAACGTGAACCCGGAGGCGAAGCTCGGGATCGGTCCGCCCATCACCGACGGCTTCTACTACGACTTCGACGTCGCCGAGCCGTTCACCCCCGAGGACCTGAAGGCGCTCCAGAAGCACATGGAGCGGATCATCAAGCAGGGGCAGCGCTTCGTGCGTCGCGTCGTCACGGAAGACGAGGCGCGCGCCGAGCTCGCCGACGAGCCCTACAAGATGGAGCTCATCGGCCTCAAGGGTGGTGCAGCCGACGGCGGCGACAACGAGAACGTCGAGGTCGGCGGCGCAGAGCTGACGATCTACGACAACGTCGACCCGAAGACGGGGGAGACGGTGTGGAAGGACCTCTGCCGGGGCCCGCACCTGCCCACCACGCGCCTCATCGGCAACGGCTTCGCTCTCATGCGCGTCGCCGCCGCGTACTGGCGGGGCTCGGAGAAGAACCCGCAGCTTCAGCGCATCTATGGCACCGCGTGGCCCACGAAAGACGAGCTCCGCGCCTACCAGCAGCGGCTCGAGGAAGCGGCCAAGCGCGACCACCGCAAGCTCGGCGCCGAGATGGACCTGTTCAGCTTCCCCGACGAGATCGGCTCGGGCCTCGCGGTGTTCCACCCCAAGGGCGGCATCATCCGCAACGAGATCGAGAGCTTCATGCGGGAGCGGCTCATCGAGAACGACTACGAGCTCGTGAACACGCCGCACATCACGAAGGGCCGGCTGTACGAGATCAGCCAGCACCTGGCGTGGTACAAGGACGGCATGTTCCCGCCCATGCACCTCGATGAGGAAGTCGACGCGGACGGGCACGTGACAAAGCAAGGGCAGGACTACTACCTCAAGCCCATGAACTGCCCCATGCACAACCTGATCTATCGCGCCCGTGGGCGCAGCTACCGGGAGCTCCCGCTTCGGCTCGCCGAGTTCGGGACCGTGTACCGCTACGAGAAGAGCGGGACCCTGTCGGGGCTCACGCGGGTTCGCGGACTCACGCAGGACGACGCTCACATCTACGTCACCGAGGACCAGATCAAGGGTGAGGTCGCCCGCCAGCTCGAGTTCGTGCTCGAGACGCTGCGCGGCTACGGTCTCGACGACTTCTATCTCGAGCTCTCGACGAAGGACCCGGAGAAGTTCGTCGGCAGCGACGAGGCGTGGGAAGAGGCGACCGAGACGCTGCGTCAGGTCGCTCTCGAATCCGGCCTTGAGCTCGTCGACGATCCGGGCGGGGCGGCGTTCTACGGGCCGAAGATCTCCGTTCAGGCTCGGGACGCGATCGGCCGCACCTGGCAGCTGTCCACGGTTCAACTGGACTTCAACCAGCCCGAGCTCTTCGAGCTCGAATACACCGCCGCGGATGGCACACGTCAGCGCCCGGCGATGATCCACCGTGCTCTGCTCGGCTCGATCGAGCGGTTCTTCGCGATCCTGCTCGAGCACTACGCCGGCGCGTTCCCGGTCTGGCTCTCGCCCGTTCAGGTCGTCGGCATCCCCGTCGCGGATGAATTCGCGCCGTACCTCGAAGACGTCGCCTCCCGGCTGCGAGCGCGCGGCGTGCGTGTGGAAGTGGACAGCTCCGACGACCGCATGCAGAAGAAGATTCGCACGCACACGAAGCAGAAGGTTCCGTTCCAGCTCATCGCCGGCGAAGAGGATCGGTCGAACAACTCCGTGAGCTTCCGCTTCCGCGACGGAAGCCAGCTGAACGGCGTTCCCGTCGACGAGGCCATCGAGCGCATCGTGATGAGCATCGCGAGCCATGAACAGGTCGTGAGCGCATGGCAGGAGTGAACGAGACGAACGCAGACGAGACGGTTCACGCCGAGCTTCCGGAGGACTTCCATCTCGCCGGCGTGCCCGACGAGTTCCAGCGCCTGTGGACGCCGCATCGCATGGTTTACATCAACCAGGGGCAGCCGTCCCGCGATGAGTGCCCGTTCTGCATCGGCCCGACCATGACCGATGAAGAATCGCTCATCGTCGCGCGCGGCACACACGCCTTCGTCGTGTGCAACTTGTTCCCTTACAACTCCGGTCATTTGCTCGTGTGCCCCTACCGTCACATTTCGACCTACGATTTGGCGACCCCGGAGGAAGTTGCTGAGATCGGAGAGCTCACGCAGATCGCCATGCGGGTGATCCGCTCCGTATCGGGAAACGACGGGTTCAACCTCGGAATGAACCAGGGCGCCGTCGCCGGAGCGGGAATCGCGGCGCACCTGCACCAGCACATCGTCCCGCGATGGGCGCAGGACGCGAACTTCCTCCCCATCATCGCCAAGACCAAAGCGCTTCCCCAGCTGCTCGGCGAGGTCCGCCAGACCATCGCCGATGCGTGGCCGAAGCCCGACCCCCAAGAGAATGAGCACAATGACTGACAACACCACCCAGGGTGAATTCGGCTCGAACCGCGTGAAGCGCGGACTCGCCGAGATGCTGAAGGGCGGCGTCATCATGGACGTCGTCACGCCCGAACAGGCGCGCATCGCGGAAGACGCGGGAGCCGTCGCCGTGATGGCGCTCGAGCGCGTGCCGGCCGACATCCGTGCGCAGGGCGGCGTCGCGCGCATGAGCGACCCTGACCTGATCGACGCGATCATCGCCGAGGTCTCGATCCCCGTCATGGCGAAAGCCCGCATCGGACACTTCGTCGAGGCCCAGGTCCTCGAAGCTCTCAAGGTCGACTACATCGACGAGTCCGAGGTGCTGAGCCCGGCCGACTATGTGAACCACATCGACAAGTGGAACTTCACCGTTCCCTTCGTCTGCGGCGCCACAAACCTCGGCGAGGCTCTCCGCCGCATCAACGAGGGCGCAGCCATGATCCGCTCCAAGGGCGAAGCCGGCACCGGCGATGTCTCGGAAGCGACGAAGCACATTCGCAAGATCCGCTCCGAGATCCAGGCGCTCACCGCCATGTCGACCGACGAGCTCTACGTCGCGGCAAAAGAGCTTCAGGCGCCCTACGGACTCGTCGCGGAGATCGCCTCGACGGGCAAGCTTCCCGTCGTGCTGTTCACGGCCGGCGGAGTGGCCACCCCGGCGGATGCCGCCATGATGATGCAGCTCGGAGCCGACGGCGTCTTCGTCGGATCCGGCATCTTCAAGTCCGGCAACCCCGAACAGCGCGCCGCGGCGATCGTGAAGGCGACGACGTTCTATGACGACCCCAAGGTCGTCGCGGAAGTCTCCCGAGGTCTCGGCGAGGCCATGGTCGGCATCAACGTCGCCGATCTGCCTGCACCGCACCGTCTCGCCGAGCGTGGCTGGTAGCCCCCGCGTAGGCGTCCTCGCTCTGCAGGGTGACGTGCGCGAGCACGTCACCCTGCTCGAGGGACTCGGCGCCCACGCCGTCCCGGTGCGGCGTCCGAACGAGCTCGACTCGGTTTCGGGACTCGTGATTCCCGGCGGCGAGTCGAGCGTGATGGACAAGCTCAGTCGTCTGTTCGGATTGGCCGAGCCCCTGCGCGCTGCCATCGCGAACGGAATGCCCGTTTACGGCACCTGCGCAGGGCTCATCATGCTCGCCGATCGCATCTCCGACGGCATCCAGGGCCAGCAGAGCCTCGGCGGCCTCGACGTGACCGTGCAGCGCAACGCCTTCGGATCTCAGCTCGACTCGTTCGAGGTCGATCTGGGCGTTCCCGCTCTCGGCGCGGAACCCGTGCATGCGGTATTCATCCGGGCGCCCATCGTCACCGAGATCGGTGACCGCGCAACCGCGCTCGCGTCACTTGAGGACGGGCGCGTGGTCGCGGTCGAGCAGGGCAATCTGCTCGGCACCTCGTTTCATCCGGAGATGTCGGGCGAACGGCGGTTCCACGCCTACTTCCTCAACAAGGTGCGCTCCTCCGCCTGAGCGAACGCAATTCCCGAGCCTGTCTTAGAATGGGCTGTACTTTTCGACACTTCAGTGAGGGAGCACATGTCAGGGCACTCCAAGTGGGCAACGACCAAGCACAAGAAGGCGGTCATCGACCAGCGCCGTGCGAAGTCGTTCGCCAAGCTCATCAAGAACATCGAGGTCGCCGCGAAGATCGGCGGCGCTGACCTCTCGGGCAACCCCACACTGCAGGATGCCGTCCAGAAGGCGAAGAAGACCTCCGTCCCGAACGACAACATCGATCGTGCGATCAAGCGCGGCGCCGGCCTCACCGGCGAGACCATCGACTACACGACGATCATGTACGAGGGCTATGCCGCGAGCGGCGTCGCGTTGCTGATCGAGTGTCTGACCGACAACAAGAACCGCGCGGCCGCCGACGTGCGCACTCTCATGACCCGCAACGGCGGGACGATGGCAGACCCGGGGAGCGTGGCGTACAACTTCGCGCGCAAGGGCGTCGTTGTCGTTCCGCGTGAGGGCACGACCGAAGACGACGTCCTCGCCGCGGTGCTGGACGCGGGCGCTGAAGAGGTCCTGACTGAGGGTGACACCTTCGAGGTCATCACCGAGGCGACGGATCTCGTGCCCGCCCGAACGGCGCTTCAGGATGCCGGAATCGACTACGATTCGGCCGATGTCGCGTTCGTTCCCAACCTCAAGGTCGAGGTCGACGCCGAGACGGCACGCAAGGTGTTCAAGCTCATCGACGCCCTCGAAGAGTCCGACGACGTGCAGAACATCTACAGCAACGTCGACATCAGCGCCGAGGTCCAGGCGCAGCTCGAAGCCGACGACGAGTAGGCTGTGGCGCTCCGCGTCATCGGCATCGACCCGGGCCTGACCCGATGTGGGATCGGCGTTGTCGACGTGCGTCCCAACCGCGAAGCGGCGCTCGTGCACTACGGCGTGATTCGCAGTGCGACGGACGCTGACATCGAGCAGCGCCTGTTGACGATCTCGAACGGTATAGCGGAGATGCTCGACAGCTTCGAGCCGCAAGCGGTAGCCGTCGAGCGCGTGTTCGCGCAGCACAACCTGCGGACCGTGATGGGCACGGCACAAGTCAGCGGCATCGCGCTCGCGTCCGCTGCCGCGCGCGGACTGCGCGTCGGACTCCACACGCCGTCAGAGGTAAAGGCGTCGATCACGGGCTACGGCTCGGCGGAGAAGAAGCAAGTCGCGACGATGGTCGCTCGCATCTTGAAGCTCGCCGAACCGCCGACACCGGCGGACGCGGCGGACGCGCTCGCGCTCGCGCTCTGCCATGCCTGGCGGGTCGGCTCAACGGTGACCGCGGAGGGCCGCCCCGGCCAGACCCCGGCACAGCGAGCGTGGCAGGCGGCGGAGAAGGCCGCACGACGACGCTCTTGAGCGCGTCGCAGCTCTCGCTGTCGGGGGCTCCGCGTAGGGTAGAGACGTGATTTCTTCGGTTCGCGGCACGGTACTCTCGTGCAGCTCCAATTCCGTGGTCGTCGAGGTCGGTGGGGTCGGCCTCGCCATCCAGGTCACGCCGGAGCACGCGCTCGCCCTGCGCGAAGGCGACACCGCCTTCATCCACACGAGCCTCATCGTGCGCGAAGACTCACTGAGCCTGTTCGGGTTCGAGACTCCCGACCAACTGGAGATCTTCCACCTTCTCCTGGGCGTCACCGGCGTTGGACCGAAGTCCGCCATCGGAGTTCTCTCAACGCTCGGCCCCGGTCAGGTCGCCGCGGCGGTCGATGCGGAAGACGACAAACCGTTCCGCAAGGTGAGCGGAATCGGCCCGAAGACGGCGAAGCTCATTGTTGTCTCGCTCGCCGGCAAGGTCAGCACCCTCGCGATGACGGCGGAGACGGCGCCGCCTTCTGAGTCCACGGTCAGTCCGAGCATCGTCGCCGCCCTCACCGGACTCGGCTGGTCGGAGAAGGTCGCGGAGCAGACCGTGTCCGACATCGTCGCCGCGCAGCCCGATCTCGTGGATGCTCCCGTGCAGACGCTCCTGCGACTCGCGCTTGCCCAGCTTGGCCCGGCCAAGGCGACGGGTGGTCGCCGATGAGTTCCTCAGAGCTGACAGCCGGCGAGGCGATCTCGGAGGCGGAACTCGCGTTCGAGGGGGCGCTCCGGCCGCAGAGCCTCACTGAGTTCGTCGGTCAGCCCAAGGTGCGCGGGCAACTGGAGCTGCTGCTCAAGGCCGCCGGCATCCAGCAGCGCACCCCCGACCACATCCTGCTTGCCGGACCTCCCGGGCTCGGCAAGACCACTCTTGCCATGATCGTCGCGCACGAGACCGGGCAGCCGCTTCGCATGTCGAGCGGTCCCGCCATCCAGCACGCGGGCGATCTCGCCGCGGTGCTGTCGAGCCTCGTTCCCGGCGAAGTGCTCTTCATCGACGAGATTCACCGGATGGCACGCTCCGCCGAAGAGATGCTCTATCTCGCGATGGAAGACTTCCGCATCGACATCATGGTGGGCAAGGGCGCTGGAGCGACATCCGTGCCGCTCGACCTCTCGCCGTTCACACTGGTCGGCGCGACGACGCGATCAGGACTTCTGCCGAATCCGCTACGGGATCGCTTCGGGTTCACCGCGCACCTCGAGTTCTACGACGACTCCGATCTCGAGAAGGTCCTGACGCGCGCGGCGCTCATGCTCGACTTCCGCATCGACGGTGACGCAGTCGCGGAGATCGCCGGTCGCTGCCGGGGGACACCGCGCATCGCCAATCGTCTGCTTCGACGCGTCCGCGATTACGTGCTCGTCCACGGCGGCCGCGGAGACGTCGGTGCCGTGCACGCAGCGCTCGAGCTCTACGACGTCGACGAATTGGGACTCGACCGCCTCGACCGCGCTGTCATGATGACCCTCCTGACCCGTTTCGGCGGCGGACCGGTCGGGTTGAACACGCTAGCGGTGTCGGTCGGCGAGGAGTCAGAGACCGTCGAAAGCGTTGTCGAGCCGTTCCTTGTTCGCATCGGTATGATTGCCAGAACACCCCGAGGCCGAATCGCTACGGAGCTCGCGTACCGGCATTTCGGAATCAGTCCTGCACAGGATTCGCTTCCCCTTGATGCCCTATAATCGACTCTGGCCCACCGGCCTCCCCCTACTTAAGCGGTGCTCAGCCGCGGAAAGCCGTGCAATTATATGGACCCGTTGACTATTGCCATGTTGGCCATTCTGGCCGTTCTGATCTTCTTCATGTTCCGGAACGGGCAGAAGCGCAAGCGCGATCAAGAGGCGCTGCGGTCCAAGATGGTTGTCGGCGCTGACGTCATGACCAACTTCGGTCTGTTCGGCACGATTCTTGACATCGACGAGGAGAACAACAAGGTCGAGCTGCAGGCCGGCCCGGGCGTCGTTCTCACCGTGCACCGTCAGACGGTCGCACGCGTCGTCGAGGCCGACGACGCGGTCGCCGACGAGGACGAGCCGGCCGACGACGCTGGCAGCGAACCCGGCGACAGCAAGTCCGACAACGCGTAAGGCTCAGTGGGGCGACGACGTCCTCACGAGAGAAAGCTGAGTACATAGGTGGCATCACGTTCCACGCCGGTACGGAAGGCGACGCGATCGCTGTCCTGGCTCGGCATCCTCACCTTCGCGCTGCTCGCGATTCTCACGGGCGGCGTGCTCTGGGGCGGCGCCTCGTTCGCGCCGAAGCTCGCTCTCGACCTCGAGGGCGGCACGCAGATCATTCTCGAAGCCCAGCTCGACAGCGGTGAGCAGGTCTCTCAGGAGCAGCTGAACCAGGCCGTCTCCATCATCCGTCAGCGTGTTGACGCGTCCGGTGTTTCCGAGGCCGAAGTGACGACAGAGGGCGGCCGGAACATCGTCGTGGCGATTCCCGGGGTCGCGGACGAAGAGACCCGCAATCGCATCGAGGCGACGGCGAAGCTCGACTTCCGCCCCGTGCTGTTCGCGGGCGAACCGGCGAACACGTTCGTCGGCGAAGACGGCCAGTCCACGCCGTACCCGACGCCGGCGGCCACGGTCCCCAACACCCCCACCGCCGTACCGACCGACCCCAGCGACACCAGCTGGATCACCCCGCGCCTCCAGGCCGAGTTCCAGGCGTACGACTGCAAGGCCGACCATGACGCGGCTGTGAAGGCTCCCGCCGACGAGCCGCTCATCGCGTGTGAGGCCGACGGCTCCGCGAAGTACATTCTCGGTCCCGTCGAAGTCGAGGGCAAGGACATCTCTGACGCGACGGCGGGAATGAAGACGACGTCGACGGGCGCCACCACGGGGGAGTGGGTCGTCAACCTCGAGTTCGACAAGAAGGGCACCGCCGCGTTCGCCGAGACGACGAAGCGGCTCACCCCGCTCGACGCACCCCGCAACCAGTTCGCCGTCGTCCTCGACGGTGAAGTCATCACGGCGCCCCGGTCGATGGCCGTGATCACGGACGGGAATTCGCAGATCAGCGGAAGCTTCACCGAAGAGTCGGCAAAGACGCTGGCGAACCAGCTGAAGTACGGCGCACTGCCGATCAGCTTCGGCGTTCAGAGCTCAGACCAGATCTCGGCGACGCTCGGCTCCGCCCAGCTCACGATCGGGTTCATCACGGGCCTCATCGGCCTGCTGCTCGTTGTCGTCTACACGCTGTTCCAGTACCGGCTGCTCGGATTCGTCACGATATTCTCGCTCGCGATCGCGGGAATCCTCACCTACCTGGTCATCGCCATCTTGTCGTGGCGTGAGGGATACCGCCTCTCTCTCGCGGGCATCGCCGGCTTGATCGTCGCGATCGGCTTCACGGCGGACTCCTTCATCGTCTACTTCGAACGCATCAGAGACGAACTCCGCGACGGCCGAGGGCTCGAGTCGGCGGTCGAGGCCGGGTGGAAGCGCGCAAAACGCACGATCTACTCGGCGAAGGGCATCAACCTGCTCGCGGCCGTGGTGCTCTACGTTCTCGCCGTCGGAAATGTCCGCGGGTTCGCGTTCACGCTCGGCGTGACGACGATCCTCGACGTCCTCATCGTCGTGATCTTCACCCACCCGATGCTTCAGCTCTTGGCCCAGACCCGCTTCTTCTCAAGCGGCCACCCCTTGTCCGGCCTCGATCCGAACGCGCTTGGCGCCGTGTATCGGGGTCGCGCCCAGTTCCGCACCCCCGTTGCGGCGAAGCGCTCGAAGATCGCCTCCTCGAGCAGGGAAGCGCAGAAGCGACAGACGATTGCTGAGCGAAAGCACGAGCTCGCCGCGACCGGGTCCTCGAAGAACGAGGAGAAAGACTCCTGATGGCAAGCTTCGTCAATTTCGGAAACGATCTCTACACCGGTAAGCGCTCGGTCAACTTCGTCGGCAACCGGCGGGTGTGGTTCAGCATCGCCGCGTTGCTCGTCATCGCGTCGATTCTTGTTCCCATCTTCAAGGGCGGCTTCAACTTCGGCATCGAGTTCACCGGCGGATCGCAGTTCACGATCTCGGATGCTCACACGACGGATCAGGATCTCGCGACGAAAGCGGTCGCCGAAGTCGTGCCCGACGCGGTCGCGCGCGTCGTGATCGTGGGCGGCTCTGGCGTGCGCGTGCAGACCGACCAGCTGACTCCGGACCAGACGCAGAAGGTGACGCAGAACCTCGCGACCGCGTATGGCGTCGATGAAGCTGATGTGACGACGAACTTCGTCGGCGCCACATGGGGCAATGACGTGACGAAGCAGTCCCTCACCGGTCTCGTCATCTTCCTCGTACTGACCTTCATCATCATGGGCCTGTACTTCAGAACGTGGAAGATGTCGGCCGCGGCTATCATCACGCTCTTCGACGTGCTCATCATCACGCTCGGCATCTACTCCGCGTCGGGCTTCGAGATCACGCCGGCCGCGGTCATCGGCTTCCTGACGATTCTCGGCTACTCGCTCTATGACACTGTCGTGGTGTTCGACAAGATCCGGGAGAACACGCACGAGGACGCTGAGGACTCGCCGCGAACCTTCGCCGAGTCCGTCAACCTCGCGGTGAACCAGACGCTCGTCCGCTCGATCAACACGTCGGTAGTGGCGGCCCTCCCTGTCGCGGCGATTCTCGTGCTCGGGGATCTCGTGCTCGGCGCCGACACTCTGCGCGACATCTCGCTGTCCCTGTTTGTCGGCATTCTGGTCGCGACGTATTCCACGATCTTCGTCGGCGCACCGCTGTACGCGCTGTTCCGCCAGAACGAGCCAGCGATAAAGAAGCGCGACGCCCGAGTGCTCGCCGCTCGCGAGAAGGCCGTGCAGCGCAGCGTTGCCGAGTGACCGGAGGGCTGCTCGGTGAGCAGTATCCTTGAGATCTCAGGGAGGTGATGCGGCCATGACGGAAACGACTCCGCTGCCGTCAGCGTCCCTGCGACGCCTTGTTCCGCGGATCTTCTCCAAGACACAGCCCGCGGGAGCGGTCGATCGGCTCATTCGCACGGTGCGGATGCACCAGCCGAAGGCCGATGTCGGTGTGATCGAGCGCGCGTACACGGTCGCCGAGAAGTCGCATCGAGGACAGTCGCGACGCAGCGGCGAGCCGTATATCACCCACCCGGTGGCCGTCGCCCAGATCCTCGCCGATCTCGGTATCGGCTCGAAGACGATCGCCGCCGCTCTTCTGCACGACACTGTGGAGGACACCGAGTACACGCTCGACGAACTGCGCGCCGACTTCGGTGACGAGATCGCGATGCTCGTGGACGGGGTCACCAAGCTCGACAAGGTCAAGTACGGTGAGGCGGCCCAGGCGGAGACCGTCCGCAAGATGATCGTCGCGATGTCGAAGGACATCCGCGTACTCATCATCAAGCTCGCCGACCGGCTGCACAACGCCCGCACGTGGGGATTCATGCCGCCGGAGAAGGCGGCGAAGAAGGCGACAGAGACACTCGAGATCTACGCCCCGCTCGCACACCGACTCGGCATCCAGGCGATCAAGTGGGAGCTCGAGGACCTGTCGTTCGCTGTACTCCAGCCGAAGATCTACGCCGAGATCGAAAGCCTCGTGAAGCAGCGCACACCGCAGCGCGAGCAGCTCGTGCAGAAGGTCATCGACTCCGTCAACGACGACCTGAAGGCGCAGAAGATCCGAGGAAAGGTCGTCGGCCGACCGAAGCAGTACTACTCGATCTACCAGAAGATGGTCGTGCGCGGCCGCGACTTCGACGACATCTACGACCTTGTCGGCATCCGAGTCCTCGTGAACACGGTCCGCGACTGCTACGCCGTGCTCGGTGCGATCCACGCCAGGTGGACGCCGATTCCGGGCCGCTTCAAGGACTACATCGCGACGCCGAAGTTCAACCTCTACCAGTCGCTGCACACGACGGTGATCGGGCCGGAGGGCAAGTCGGTCGAGATCCAGATCCGCACGCACGAGATGCACCAGCACGCCGAATACGGCGTCGCTGCGCACTGGAAGTACAAAGAGCGGATGAACGGCGCGAAGAGCGCCGGGGGACCGTCGCCCGACACGGATCTCGCGTGGCTCGCGCACATCTCCGACTGGCAGGCGGAGACCGCTGACCCGAGCGAGTTCCTCGACTCGCTTCGCTTCGAGATCGGAGCGAAGGAGGTGTACGTGTTCACCCCGAAGGGCCGGGTCATCGGCCTGCCCTCCGGTGCGACGCCCGTCGATTTCGCGTACGCCGTGCACACGGAGGTCGGTCACCGCACGATGGGCGCTCGTGTCAACGGCCGCCTCGTGCCGTTGGAGACGCAGCTCACGAGCGGCGACGTCGTCGAAGTCTTCACCTCGAAGAACCCGGACTCGGGACCGAGCCAGGACTGGCTGACGTTCGTCAAGAGCCCGAGAGCGCGCAACAAGATCCGCCAGTGGTTCACGAAGGAGCGGCGGGACGAGGCCATCGAGCAGGGCAAGGATGCGATAGCGCGCGCCCTGCGCAAGCAGAACCTTCCGCTCCAGCAGGCCGACTCGCTCAGCGAGGTGGCTTCGCAGCTGCACTACGACGACGTCTCTGCGCTCTACGCCGCCGTCGGCGAAGGACACGTGTCGACCCAATCGGTGCTCGAGAAGGTCGCCGCGGTGCTGCAGGGCGAAGCGGAATCGGATCACCCGGTTCTCGATTTCCCCGTGCGCGGTCGATCACGCCCACGCGCCACGAACAGCGACTCCGGTGTTCTCGTGCGCGGAGCTCCCGACATCCTCGTCAAACTCGCCAAGTGCTGCACTCCCGTGCCCGGCGACGAGATCGTCGGCTTCGTCACGCGAGGCTCCGGCGTCTCCGTGCACCGGTCGGACTGCCACAATGTGCAGACGCTGCTCAAGGAACCCGAGCGCATGATCGACGTGGAGTGGGCGCCATCGTCGAAGAGCCTCTTCCTCGTGCAGATCCAGGTCGAGGCGCTCGACCGTGCCGGGCTCCTGTCCGACATCACCCGGGTGCTCAGCGAGTACCACGTGAACATCCTGTCGGCCACGGTGTCGACGTCGAACGCGCGCCTGGCGATCAGCCGGTTCGTCTTCGAGATGGGCGACACGACGCATCTGGAGCGCGTTCTGAACGCCGTGCGGCGCGTCGAGGCCGTGTATGACGTCTACCGCGTCAACGGAGGCTGAGCCGCGGAGAGCTCCGCGGCGACGTGCGCGAGGTAGTCGAGCGCGCGCACCTTCCCGGGCGCTCGTCCTCGTGCGGCGATCTCGTTCACGCACGCCGTCAGCCTCGCCGGGTCACGTCCGCAGAGCTCGATGACGGCGGACGTGTCGCCGTGCATGCGCTCTGCAGCGAACGCGATATCTCGAATCGTGCGTTCACGCCCGGTGACGCGGACCCGCCCGGCGAGCGTGAGGACATCACGCTCGTCGATGAGCAGCTCACGGAAATGGATGCCGCCGCGGCGGGGCGCCTTCCGTCGCGCATTCCCGCACACATCGATCGGAAGCACGGGCCGCGGCATCGCGCCGAGCACCCAGGCGGCGGAGCGGCCGACGATGATGTCGCCATCGTCGACGGACGCCAGGAGCGCGAGAGCGCGCAGCTCGGGACGGTCGGGTTCATCCACGGGCGAGTAGCCGTCGAACACTTCCCACAGCTGACCGTCGAGCTTCGCCGCGCTCAACACCGCGAGCGGGAGTGTCGGAGCGTGGATCACAGTGGGGAGAAGACGCGGCATTGCCCCATCGTGGCGTAACCGCAGAACAGCGGACGGGAGGATCCCGTCCGCTGTGGACTCTGCTCGCGCGAGCCGAGCCTGTGGAGAATCAGCCGATGGCGTTGAGCCAGAGCTTGCGCGCTTCGAGCGCCTCCTCCGCCTCTGCGATGCGAGCCGCGTCACCCGCCTTCTTCGCCTCATCGAGCTCGGCCTGGAGCTTCTCGATCGCTTCCGTCAGCTGCGACGCGAGACCTTCCGAACGCGCCTTCGTCTCCGGGTTGTTCTTCCGCCAGTGCTCTTCGTCAAGCTTCCGCACGGCCTGCTCGACGCGGCGAAGTCGCTCTTCGACCGACTTGACCTTGTCGCGGGGAACTCGACCGATCTCCTCCCAGCGCTGCTGGATTCCAAGGAGCGTCGACTTCGCCTTGTCGAGATCACTCTCCTCGAGCAGCGGCTCCGCCTCCGTGAGCAGAGCGAGCTTCAATTCGAGATTGGCGCGATACTCTTCGTCGTCTCGCGCATCGATCTCCGCCTTTGCCGCATAGATCGCATCCCCGGCCGCCTTGAACCGCGCCCAGAGCGCATCGTCCTGCTTCTTGCCGGCACGACCGGACTGCTTCCAGTCGTCGAGCAGCTTCCGGTAGCCCGGGATGCCGTCCGCACCCTTCGGCACGAGCGCTTCCGCCTGCTCGATGAGCTGCTGCTTGCGCTGCTTGGCATCCTTGTGCTGGTTGTCGAGGTCGGCGAAGAACGCGCGGCGCTCCTGCTCGATCTGAGTGCGAGCGGTTCGGAAGCGCTTCCACAGCTCGTTCGCCTGCGCCTTGGGGAGCCGCGGACCGTCATGCTGGTGAGCCTGCCACCGTGCGAACAGGTCGGCGACCTGTGCCGTCATCTGCTTCCACTGCACCTTTGCCGGTTCGAGGGCGGCAAGCGACTCTGCTTCCTCGACGATGGCCGTGCGGTAGGCGACGGCCTCGGCGAGGGCCTCCTTCGCCTGCTCCTGCTGCTGCTCCGTGAGCTCGTCGACTGTCGTGTCGAGGGCCGCGACACGAGCGCGCAAGGCGGCGATGTCGCCGACGGCGCGAGGTTCGGCAAGCGCCTCGTTGAGCGACGCGACGCCCTTCGCGACGTCGCCGGCTGCTGCACCGCGCTTGACGCGCTGCTCGAGCAGCGTGACCTGACCGGCCAGATCGACGTATTTGCGCTCGAAGTACGCGAGCGCTTCCTCAGGGGTCCCGTCGGGGAACTGGCCGACCTCGCGCCAGTCATCTCCTTCTCGCACGAACACCGTGCCGGTCTCGTCTGCGCGACCCCACGGTTGTTCTTGTGTTTCTGCCACGTGCCTCTACCTTGTTGTCAGTTCACGGCGTTCGCGTGCTTGCGACCCGGTCTCCCAGCCTATTACGGGCGCGCGCGAGTGCCGGCCACTGCTATTGAACTGTTACACCGGTGATCGTCGTCGGCACGGCGGGGGAGCCGTCTGCGGATCCGTCCTTCGTCCCGGCATCCGCAATCTGCTTCGTGAGCTCGTCCAGGCCGCTCGTCACGGTTCCGAGCACCGTGTAGCCGCCAGCGGTGTCTGAGGGTATCGTGGAGTCCTCGTAGACGATGAAGAACTGGCTGCCCATGCTGTCGCCCTTGTCGCTCTGACGCGCCATGGCGATCGTGCCGGCCGGGTAGAAGTTATCGCTCGGAGCATTCTCGACCGGGCCCCACGAGTAGCCGGGACCGCCGCTGCCGTCGCCGTTCGGGTCGCCGCACTGCAGCACGCCGAAGTTTTCGCTTGTCGTCAGGCGGTGGCACGAGAGCCCGTCGTAGAAGCCCTTCTGACTGAGGTAGACGAAGTTCGAGACGCCCTGTGGCGCGGCGGCCCCGTCGAGAGTGATGCCGAGCTCCACGTCATCGTTGAGGGTGAGCGTGCCGGTCCAGTCGCGCGACTCGGCAAGAGAGGAGTCGGGGAGCGAGTACTGGGCGGATGCCGAGGGGCTCGGCGTCGCTTCGGCCTCGGGCGCGCCCGGGCCGCCTGTGAAGTAGAAGAGCTGCGCGAAGGCCGCGGCGACGGCGACGAGAACGATGAGCACGCCGGCGATCCAGTTGTCGCGGACCCGGCGCTTCAAGCGGCGGTCGTGGAGCGCCATACGCGCCTGGTAGGCGCGCAGCCTCTGCCGCTCCTCACGCGACTTCCTGCCGTCGTTCTTGCTTCGGGCCACGGAATCCTCCAGTGTCATGGCCGGTGCGCCGCGGGCGCAGGACGCGGGACCGCCACCGGCGCGAGCCTCGACGATCCCTCCTGAACTTTACGGGTCGCCGCGCGGCAGACGCAAAGCCGCGCCGAGCGGCGCTGTCGTCGCCAGCCGATAGCCTGAGAGCATGGCGACAGGCGGGTACCAGCAGAGCAACGTGCCGCTTGCCGTGCGCATGCGTCCGCGAAGCCTCGACGAGGTCGCCGGACAGCGCCATCTGCTGACGCCCGGCTCACCGCTCGTCGCGCTCGCAAGCGATTCGGCCGGCACGAGCGGCTCCGTCTCCGTCATCCTGTGGGGTCCGCCGGGGACGGGCAAGACCACGATCGCGCAGGCCATCGCGCATTCTTCCGGGCGACGATTCGTGGAGCTGTCCGCCGTCACCGCGGGAGTGAAGGACGTTCGCCGGGTCATGGAAGAGGCGATGAACAGCCGCGACCTCTACGGACTGTCGACAGTCCTCTTCCTCGACGAGATCCACCGGTTCACGAAGGCGCAGCAGGACGCCCTCTTGCCCGGCGTCGAGAACGGCTGGGTCATTCTCGTCGCCGCGACCACCGAGAACCCCTCGTTCTCGGTCATCTCGCCGCTGCTCTCACGATCGCTCCTCCTGACGCTCCAGCAGCTCAGCGACGAGGATCTCGGCGTCCTCATCGACCGCGCGGTCGCTGACGAACGCGGGCTCGGCGGGGCGGTCGCGCTCGACCCCGACGCGCGCGCGGCGATCATCCGCCTCGCCTCCGGCGACGCGCGACGCGCGCTCACCGCACTCGAGGCCGCCGCGGTCTCCGCATCGAGCTCCGACGAGGACGAGCCGGTCATCACGACAGAGATCGTCGCGACGGCCGTCGATCGTGCCCTCTTGCGCTACGACCGCAACGGCGACGAGCACTACGACGTCATCAGCGCCTTCATCAAGTCGATCCGCGGTTCCGACCCCGACGCCGCTCTGCACTACCTCGCTCGCATGATCGAGGCGGGGGAGGACGCGCGCTTCATTGCCCGGCGCCTGATCGTGCACTCCGCAGAAGACATCGGCATGGCCGACCCTCAAGCGCTTCTCATCGCGACGGCGGCAGCCGACGCGGTGCAGTTCATCGGCATGCCCGAAGGGCGCATCCCGCTCGCCGAGGCGACGATCTACCTCGCGACCGCGGCGAAGTCGAACGCGACGATCAGCGCGATCGACGCGGCGATCGGCGATGTCCGCGCCGGAAACCTCGGTCGAGTGCCGCTGCATCTGCGTGACGCGCACTACGCCGGTGCGAAGCGACTCGGCCACGGCAAGGGCTACCGGTACCCGCACGACGAGGAGCTCGGAGTCGCGACACAGCAGTACCTGCCGGACGAGCTCGTGAACCGGCGCTACTACAAGCCGACCCAGCACGGCAACGAGCGCGACGTCGCGTCCCGGCTCGCGAAGCTGCTGCGAATCGTGCGTGGCGGACGATGAGCCGTGCCGTGTTAGGATTGCAGACGGCCTATGACTGGTGACCGCGTGCGGCTGCGCGATCACCGCCTGTCGATGGGATCCGTTCTGTAGCCGAACGACCCGACGGCCGATCCCTCTGCCCTGCTGTGCGCTCACGCGCGCTTGCAAAGCACTGTTAGAGAAGAACAATCGAAAGGACACCCTTCGTGTCGAACACCTCGCGTTCCAAGACGCGTCTCTCCCGTTCCCTCGGCGTCGCACTGACCCCGAAGGCGGCCCGCTACATGGAGAAGCGTCCCTACGCTCCCGGTGAGCACGGCCGCACAAAGCGCAAGGCCGACTCCGACTACGCGGTCCGCCTGCGTGAGAAGCAGCGTCTCCGCGCCCAGTACGGCATCCGTGAGAAGCAGCTCAAGATCGCCTTCGAAGAAGCTCGTCGCCGTCAGGGCCTGACCGGTGAGAACCTGGTCGAGATCCTCGAGACCCGCCTCGACGCGCTCGTGCTGCGTGCCGGCTTCGCCCGCACGACGGCTCAGGCCCGTCAGATGGTCGTGCACCGTCACATCCTCGTCGACGGCCAGCTCGTCGACCGCCCGTCCTTCCGCGTCAAGGAGGGGCAGCTCATCCACGTGAAGGGCCGCAGCGAGAGCAGCGAGCTCTTCCAGGTCGCCGCCGCCGGCGGTCACGCCGAGGTCCTCCCGAAGGTTCCGGGTTACCTCGAGGTCGAGCTCGACAAGCTCCAGGCGCGTCTCGTTCGCGCCCCGAAGCGTGCCGAGATCCCCGTCACGTGTGAAGTCCAGCTCGTCGTCGAGTACTACGCCGCGCGCTGACATCAGCATCGAGGAGGGTCACGGTTCGCCGTGGCCCTCCTCGCGTTTTGCCCCTCGGCCTCCCGTGGGCGTCCACGCGCACAGGCTAGGATTGACGGGGTTTCCGGAACCGATCGAGGAGAGAGCATGAAGAACCTGCTGGTGCTCGTCACGGGCATCGCCGTCGGCTTTGTCGTCGCCCACAAGGTCAACAAGACACAGCGCGGTCGCGAGTTCTTCGCCGAAGTCGACGCGCGGATGCGCGAATTCACCGACACCGTCGCCGAGGCATACCGCGAGCGCGAGGCTGAGCTTCGCTCCACGATCGACTCGCTCGTCGAGGACGCGGAAGCCGCGATCGACGACTTGAACAAGCGCTGACCGCGCCGAACCCCACATACGAACGAACGGACACATGAAGACTGCCGAGATCCGTCAGCGTTGGCTCGATTTCTTTGCCGAGCGCGGCCACACCGTCGTTCCGAGCGCGCCGCTCGTGAGCGATGACCCGACGGTGATGTTCACCATCGCCGGCATGGTGCCGTTCATCCCTTACCTGACCGGGCTCATCCCGGCTCCGTACCCGCGCGCGACGAGCGTGCAGAAGTGCATCCGCACGAACGACATCGAAGAAGTCGGCAAGACTCCTCGGCACGGCACGTTCTTCCAGATGAATGGGAACTTCTCGTTCGGCGACTACTTCAAGGAAGGCGCGATCGGCTACGCGTGGGAGCTTCTCACTTCGGCGGAACGCGACGGCGGATACGGCTTCGACGAGAAGGACCTGTGGGTCACCGTCTACAAGGACGATGACGAGGCAATCGACATCTGGCGTCGAGTGGCGGGACTGCCCGACGAGCGCATCCAGCGGCTCGACAAGGACACCAACTACTGGTCGACGGGACATCCCGGACCCGCCGGACCGTGCTCCGAGATCTTCTTCGACCGCGGACCCGCATACGGCATCGACGGCGGCCCCGCGACGGACGACGATCGCTACGTCGAGATCTGGAACCTCGTGTTCATGCAGTACGCGATCGAGAACGTGCGAAGCAAGACCGATTTCGACATCATCGGCGAGCTGCCGAAGAAGAACATCGACACGGGCATGGGTCTTGAACGTGTGGCGTTCCTCAAGCAGGGCGTCGAGAACATGTACGAGATCGACCAGGTTCGCCCGGTGCTCGACCGCGCTTCGGAGCTTTCCGGTCGACGCTACGGCGCGGACCACGACGACGACGTGCGCATGCGCGTCATCGCCGACCACGTGCGCTCCTCGCTCATGCTCATGAGCGACGGAGTGACGCCGTCGAACGAGGGCCGCGGTTACATCCTCCGCCGTCTGCTGCGCCGAAGCGTGCGCGCGATGCGGCTCCTCGGCGTCGACGGCCCGACGTTCCCCGAGCTGTTCGCCGCTTCGCGCGACGCGATGAAGTCTGCATACCCCGAAGTGCAGAACGAGTACGCCCGCATCTCCCAGTCGGCCTTCGCCGAGGAGGAGACGTTCCTGCGCACTCTCGCCGGTGGAACGACGATCCTCGACCTCGCCGTCGCATCATCGAAGCAGGCCGGCACCGAGGTGCTCGCCGGTGACACGGCATTCCTGCTGCACGACACGTACGGCTTCCCGATCGACCTCACCCTCGAGGTCGCGGAAGAGGCGGGGCTCTCCGTCGACCGGGAAGCATTCGACTCGCTCATGGCCGAGCAGAAGTCGCGTGCGAAGGCGGACGCGAAGAGCAAGAAGACGCAGCTCGCCGACCTCGGCGTGTACAGCGCGTTCCGCTCGCTCGGCGAGACGCAGTTCACCGGGTACACCGAGCTGCAGACCGAATCCCGCGTGCTCGGCATCATCGTCGACGGTGAATCCGCCACGAGCGCCCGCACCGGCCAGGTCGCCGAGATCATCCTCGCCGAGACCGCACTGTACGCCGAGTCCGGCGGTCAGGATGCCGACAAGGGTCTGATCATCGGCAACGGGTTCGAACTCGAGGTGCTGGACGTACAGAAGCCCGTGAAGGGTCTCATCAGCCACAAGGTCAAGGTCGTCTCGGGAGTCGTCGCCGTCGATGAGCCGGCCACGAGCATCGTGGACGCGGACTACCGCCGTGGTGCCCGCCAGGCGCATTCGGGCACGCACGTGATCCACGCGGCGCTGCGGCAGACCCTCGGGCCGAACGCACACCAGTCGGGCTCCTACAACAAGGCCGGCTACCTTCGCCTCGACTTCTCCTGGAACCAGGGGCTCTCCCGCGAGACGCTGAGCGAGATCGAGGAGATCTCGAACAACGCCATCCGCGACGACCTCGAAGTCGTCACGCGCGAGCTCCCGCTCGACGAGGCGAAGTCAATGGGCGCCATGGCGCTGTTCGGCGAGAAGTACGGCGACGTCGTGCGCGTCGTCGACATCGGCGGACCCTGGTCCCGTGAGCTGTGCGCGGGCACCCACGTGTCGTCGAGCTCGGAGATCGGCATGATCAACCTGGTCAGCGAATCCTCCGTCGGGTCCACGAACCGTCGAGTGGAGTCGCTCGTCGGCCGGGAGGCGTTCAACGACCTCGCCGCCGAGCGCGCCATCGTGCGCGAGCTCTCCTCCTCGCTCAAGACGCCGCGCGACCAGCTCGCGACCCGCATCGGTGACCTCGTCGCGAACCTCAAGCAGGCCGAGAAGAAGATCAAGGACTACGAGGCGAAGGCGCTCTCCCAGCGCGTGCCGGAACTGGTCGCCAAGAGCATGGACGTCGCGGACCTTCACGTCGTGGCCGAGTCGCTCGGCGCGCTCGGCTCCGCCGACGAGGTGCGCGGTCTCGTCTCGAGCGTGCGGCAGCAGCTCGGCAGCGAACCGAGCGTCACAGCGCTCATCGCGGACGTGAACGGACGCCCGGTGATCATCGTCGCCACCAACGAGGCGGCCCGCGAACGCGGAGCTCGCGCCGGCCAGCTCGTGCGCGATGCGGCGAAGGCGCTCGGCGGCGGAGGCGGCGGCAAGGACGACATGGCGCAGGGCGGCGGCCAGGACGTGACGGCGATCCCGGCGGCGCTTGAGGCCGTCGTATCGGCTCTCAGGCACTGAGCGTGAGCGGCATCCGCCCGGGCGTACGCCTCGGCATCGACGTGGGCAAGGCTCGCATCGGAGTCGCGCGCTGCGATTTCCACGGCATGCTGGCGACGCCCGTCGAGACCGTCCCGCGCGACGGCGACGGCTCCGCAGACGTCGCCCGCATCAGCGCGATCGCCGCCGAGCAGGACGCCGTGGAGGTCGTGGTCGGACTGCCGCTCTCGCTCTCGGGCGGTTCGACACCGTCGACGGACGACGCCGTCGGCTTTGCGCAGCGGCTCGCCGACGCGCTCGAGATCCCGGTTCGGCTCGTCGACGAGCGCCTCTCGACGGTGACGGCGCAGTCCGCGCTTCGCTCGTCAGGCAGAACCCAGAAGGGTTCCCGTAAGATCATTGACCAAGTAGCCGCAGTGATCATCCTGCAGCACGCGCTCGACGCCGAGAGGGCGTCGACCGTTCCCGCCGGAACACCGGTGCGGAAAACCACCGAATCGTGAGCCCGAATGACTCCTGAGCGCCCCACTGACGACGATCCTCTTCGCCACCTCTTCGACGACGAGCCCGAGCAGCCCCTGTCGCGACGCGCCGCCCGACGACGCGCTCAGGCCGCCGCGGAAACCGGTTCGACGAACGTCGAAAACGGGGAAGGCGAAGCGGCGGACGCCGAGAACGCGGAGCAGAGCTCGCTCGCCGCAGGAAACGCGAGCGAGGACGGCAGGGCGCACGACGCGGCTCCCGCGGACCCGTCGCGGCCCGCCACCACGACTCCCTCGTTCGATCTGCTCCTCGGCGAGTCCGAGCCGACGGATCGATCCGAACGGCGCCGGCGCACACAGCCTCCCGGCGAGGAGAAGAAGCGCTCCGGACATCGCTGGCTCTGGGTCACTCTCACGATCGTCGTCATCGGCGCGATCGTCGCCAGCGGATTCTACGTCTGGAAGACGTTCGAGCCTCAGATCCGCGCCGTCGTCGGCATGCAGGAGCCCACCGACTACGAAGGCTCCGGCAGCGGCGAGACCTACATCGTCATCAGCGAAGGCGACACGGGCAACGACATCGCGAAGACGCTCGCAGCCGAGGGTGTCACCATGACCTCCGAAGCGTTCTACAAACTGCTGCTCCAGACCAAGCCGGAGCCGACGTTCCAGCCGGGAACGTACAAGCTGAAGAAGAAGATGAGCGCGAAGAGCGCTCTCGACCTGCTGCTGGACCCGGCAAGCCGCGTCGAGAACACGGCGCTCATCCGAGAGGGGCTGACGGGGGAGTCGGTGCTGCAGATCCTCGCCGACTCAACGGACATCTCCCTCGAGGACTTCCGCGCCGCCGTGAAGGATCCGACGCAGTACGGCGTTCCGTCGACCGCACCCTCGATCGAGGGCTGGCTGTTCCCCGCCCTGTACACGTTCCAGCCGGACGCGACGGCGGAGAGCGTCATCCAGACGCTCGTTGACCGCACCGTCAAGTCGCTCGATGACGCGGGAGTCGCGAAGGATGATCGGGAGCGCGTGCTCACGATCGCTTCGATCGTGCAGCGCGAAGCGCGCGTCGACGCGGATTTCTACAAGGTCTCGCGCGTGATCGAGAACCGCCTCGACAAGGACATGCTCCTGCAGATGGACTCGACGGCGCAGTACGGCGTGAACGCGGGAACGGACTCGGTCTGGTCGAGCAAGGAAGCGCTCGAGTCGGACAACCCGTGGAACACGTACAAGCGCAAGGGTCTGCCGGTCGGGCCGATCTCGAACCCCGGCGATCTCGCGATCGAGGCGGCGACGCACCCGGCAGCGGGAGACTGGCTCTACTTCGTCACCGTGAACCTCTCCACCGGGGAGACCGTGTTCTCCACGACGCACGCGCAGCACGAGAAGGCCGTCGCCCAGCTGCGCACCTGGTGCAAGGAGAATCCGGGCAAGGGCTGCTGATGGTCGACCAGCTGGCCGTCCTCGGCTCGCCGATCGCCCATTCGAAGTCACCCGCCCTGCATCGAGCCGCGTACCGGGTTCTCGGTCGCGACTGGGAGTACGGCTCGGCCGAGCTCGTCGCCGACCAGCTCGCCGGCTTCGTCGGGGGCCTTGACTCGTCGTGGCGGGGACTTTCGCTCACGATGCCGCTCAAGAACGCCGCGTTCGCGCTCTCCGAGCCCGTCGACGACGCGTCAGCCGCCACGGGCGCGGTCAACACTCTCCGCTTCGCCGATGGGCGGGTGCTCGGGTTCAACACCGACGTCGAGGGCATCGCGCGCGCCGTGAACGCGGCCGGCCTGCGGGCGCCGCAGAGTGTCCTCGTCCTGGGCGGCGGAGCGACAGCGGCATCCGCTCTGCTCGCCGCCGAGCGGCTCGGCGCCTCGAACGTCGAGGTGGCGGTGCGCGCGCCCGAGCGAGCCGCTCACATCCAGCGGCTCGCGTCACAGCTCGGGGTGGATGCCGCGATCCGTCGCTTCGACGTCGAGGAGCGCAGCCTCGAGCACGAGCTCGTGATATCGACGCTGCCCGGCGGCGTCGACGCGCCGGAGCACTACACCGCGCCGAGCCGCCGCCACGCGCTCCTGCTCGACGTCGCCTACAGCCCGTGGCCGAGCGCGCTCGCCCGCGAATGGCACGCGGCATCCGGCCGGGTCCTGAACGGACTGGCGATGCTCGTGCACCAGGCGCTCCTGCAAGTGCGCATCTTCGACGCCGGCGACACGGGCACGCCGCTTCCCGACGAAGCCGCGGTGCTGCACGCCATGCTCGCCGCCGTCGACCTCCCCGCGGACGGGCTCATGCGCGCATAGCGCGCGGCGGCGGTCACACGGAGCGTCCGGCCCGCGCGGCTGTGGAAAGATAGCAGTATGCTTCGTTGGCTCACGGCCGGAGAATCTCACGGTCCGGAACTCATTGCGCTCCTGGAGGGTCTGCCTGCGGGCGTCCCCGTCTCGATCGACGCGATTCGCGCCGATCTCGCTCGCCGCAAGCTCGGCTACGGCCGCGGCAGCCGAATGAAGTTCGAGCAGGATGAGCTCAACCTGTCGGGCGGAGTCGTGCAGGGGCTCTCGATCGGCAGCCCCGTCGCGATCCGCGTGGGAAACACCGAATGGCCGAAGTGGGCCGAGGTGATGAACGCCGAGCCCACCGAGCAGACCGAGAAGTCGCGCGGGCGGGGCGCTCCGCTGACGCGGCCGCGGCCCGGGCACGCGGATCTCGTCGGCATGCAGAAGTACGGCTTCGACAGCGCTCGTCCGATCCTCGAGCGCGCGAGCGCTCGCGAGACGGCCGCCCGCGTCGCGCTCGGCGCCGTCGCGAAGTCGTTCCTCGGCGAGCTCGGCATCCGACTCGTCAGCCACACGCTCGCCATCGGCCCCGTGCGCGTGCCGGACGGCGCCGCCCTGCCGACGGCCGATGACGTCGACGCGCTCGACGCCGATCCGCTGCGGTGCTTCGACGCCGCGACGAGCGCGCGCATGGTCGCCGAGGTCGATGACGCGAAGAAGGCAGGGGACACGCTCGGCGGCGTCGTCGAAGTGCTCGCCTACAATCTCCCGCCCGGGCTCGGCTCGCACGTGCAGTGGGACCGCCGCCTCGACGGCCGGCTCGCGCAAGCGCTCATGAGCATCCAGGCCATCAAGGGCGTCGAAGTCGGCGACGGCTTCACGACGACAACACGGCGCGGCTCCGAAGCGCACGACGAGCTGTACCCGCTCGACGGCGAGATCTACCGTGCCTCCGACCGCGCAGGCGGCACCGAGGGCGGAATGTCGACGGGAACCGTGCTGCGCGTGCGCGCCGGCATGAAGCCCATCGCGACGGTGCCGCGTGCGCTGCGCACGATCGACGTCTCCACGGGGGAGGAGGCCACGGCGCACCACCAGCGTTCCGACGTGTGCGCCGTTCCCGCCTCCGGCGTCGTCGCGGAGGCCATGGTGGCTCTCACCGTCGCCGACGCGATCCTCGAGAAGTTCGGCGGCGATTCGCTGCCGGAGACGAAACGCAACCTCGACGCCTACCTCGCAGCCATCCCGGCGACGCTTCACACGGCGCACGCCTCCCGCTCCGACGGCTGACGTGGCGGAGTTCGAGCTTCCAATCGTGTTCATGGGCCCGATGGGCTCGGGCAAGACGCGCCTCGGCAAGCGGGTCGCGAAGCTGCTCGGCGTGCCGTTCATCGACACGGACAAGCGCATCGTCGCGGAGCACGGTCCCATCACCGCGATCTTCGAGAACGACGGCGAGGCGCGCTTCCGGCAACTCGAGCGCGAAGCCGTCGCCGAGGCCCTCGCCGAGCGCGCCGTCGTCTCCCTCGGCGGAGGCGCCGTCCTCGACCCCGCCACCCAGGACGCCCTCGCCGCTCACCGCGTCGTGTACCTCACTGTCGACTCCCGCGCCGTCCTCGCGCGCATGGACACGAGCAAGCGGCCCCTGCTCAAGGACGGTCCGGAGGCGTGGGAGAAGATCTTCGCCGAGCGGAAGGGCATCTACGAACGGCTCGCGAGCGTGACGTTCGACACGTCAGCCCGGCCGATCACGCACATCGCTCAAGACATCGCCGCGTGGGCGCGCGGCAGAAACCCGGAGGCCACGCCATGACCCAGACCACTCGCATCACCGTCACAGGAGCCGCGCCATACGATGTCGCGGTCGGCCGCGGCATCCGCACGTCGGTGGGGGAGGCGCTCAGCCCCTCTGCCGCGAAGGTGCTCATCGTGCACCCGCCGACGCTCGCCGTCGCAGCCGCCGAATTGCGGGAGTCCCTCGCCGGCGACCGCCAGGTGCTCTTGGCCGAGATCCCGGACGCGGAGGCGGGCAAACGGGTCGAAGTGGCGGCATTCTGCTGGCAGATCATGGGGCAAGCCGACTTCACGCGCACGGACGCCGTGATCGGCTTCGGCGGCGGGGCCGTCACAGACCTCGCGGGCTTCGTGGCCGCGACGTGGCTGCGCGGCGTCGAGCTCATCCAGATCCCCACGACCGTTCTCGGCATGGTCGACGCCTCCGTCGGCGGGAAGACCGGCATCAACACGGCCGAGGGGAAGAACCTGGTCGGCGCGTTCCACGCACCCCGCGCGGTCATCGCCGACCTCGATGCTCTCACGCCGCTGCCGCGCAACGAGATCCTCGCCGGATTCGCGGAGATCGCGAAGTGCGGCTTCATCGGCGAGCCGGAGATCCTCGACATCATCGAGGCCGACACCGACCGCGCCACCGACCCGACGACGGAGCAGTTCCGTCGCGTCGTCGAGCTCTCGATCGGTCTCAAGGCGCGCGTCGTCTCCGAGGACTTCACCGAGCAGGGCCTGCGCGAGATCCTGAACTACGGCCACACGCTCGGTCACGCGATCGAGCACGCGGAGCGCTACCAGTGGAGGCACGGCGCGGCCATCTCCGTCGGAATGGTGTACGCCGCCGAGCTCTCCCGCCTCGCCGGTCGGCTCAGCGACGCGGCGGTCGACCGGCACCGCTCCGTGCTCGGCGCCTTGACCCTGCCGATGGAGTACCCGCTCGGCCGGTGGAACACGCTGCTCGCGACGATGCAGCGCGACAAGAAGGCCAGGGCCGGGATGCTGCGCTTCATCGTGCTCGACGACATCGCCCGCCCGACCGTCCTGCGCGCGCCCGACCAGTCGCTGCTGTTCTCGGCGTACCAGGAAATCGCCTCGTAAGCCCTAAGCTCGGTGACATGACAAACGTTCTCGTGCTCAACGGCCCGAACCTCGGCCGCCTCGGGACCCGGGAGCCCGACGTCTACGGGTCGCGCACGCTCGCCGATCTCGCCGATCTGCTGGCCTCCGACGCGCCCGGCCACAGCGTCGAGGTGCGGCAGACCGAGCACGAAGGCGAGCTCACCGGCTGGCTGCACGAGGCCATCGACACAGGCTCGCCCGTGATCCTCAATGCGGGAGCGTGGACGCACTACTCGTACGCCGTGCGCGACGCCGTCGCGATGACCGTCGCGGCAGGGGTGCCCGTCATCGAAGTGCACATCTCCAACCCGCACGCTCGCGAGGAGTTCCGCCACACGAGCGTGCTCTCTCCCGTCGCAAGCGGCGTCATCGCCGGGTTCGGCTTCGACTCGTACCGCCTCGCGCTCAGCCAGCTGCTCCGCTGAGCCCGCGCGGGCGTGTGCCGCGCCCTCGAGCGGGAGACGGTAAACTGTCTCCTCGGGTCGCAATCGGCCGCTCATCTTCCATCTGAACGGAATCCATTTCTATGGCATCAACTGCTGACATCAAGAACGGCGCCGTCCTCAACATCGACGGCCAGCTGTGGAGCGTCATCGAGTTCCAGCACGTCAAGCCGGGCAAGGGCGGCGCCTTCGTCCGCACGAAGCTCAAGAACGTCGTCACGGGCAAGACCGTCGACAAGACCTACAACGCGGGCGCGAAGGTCGAGTTCGAGAACGTCGACCGCCGCGACTACACCTACCTGTACAACGACGGCGACGGCTTCGTGTTCATGGACCAGTCGGACTACGACCAGATCACGGTTCCCGCGTCCATCGTCGGCGACGCCGCCAACTTCATGCTCGAGAACCAGTCGATAACGATCGCCATGAACAACGGCAACCCGCTGTACGTCGAGCTCCCGGCATCCGTCGTTCTGGAGATCACCTACACCGAGCCCGGCTTGCAGGGCGACCGCTCGACCGGCGGAACCAAGCCGGCGACCGTCGAGACCGGCTACGAGATCCAGGTTCCGCTGTTCCTCGAGACGGGCACGAAGGTCAAGGTCGACACCCGCACGGGCGACTACCTCGGCCGCGTCAACGACTAGTGAGCGCACGGTCAAAAGCGCGCAAGCGCGCCATCGACATCCTGTACAGCGCCGACGTGCGCAGCATCGCCGTGCGAGAGGCGCTCACGGCGGAAGCGAAGCGCGCCGCAAGTGAGCCCGCCCGCGAGGCGTCCTGGCTGTACGCGCGAGAGATCGTCGACGGCGTCATCGACCACCAGGCCGAGATCGACGAGCAGATCGAGACGTACGCGCAGGGCTGGACGCTCGAGCGCATGCCCGTCGTGGATCGCGCCGTGCTGCGCATCGGCGTGTGGGAGCTCCTGTTCAACCCGGAGATCCCGACGGGTGTCGCCATCAACGAGGCCGTCGAGTCGGCCAAGACGCTGTCGACGGACGAATCGGCGGGCTTCGTCAACGGGCTGCTGGGGAAGATCGCCGAAGCCGCCGGGGTCGCCTGAGTCGGGCACCCGCATTCGGGTGCGGTACGATCGAACAAACGACACCTTTAAGGCCGTCCTGTGAGGCGGAGAAGGGAGTCTGCATTCGGCATGCGCATCGTGTTGCAGCAAGCAGACATCGCGCGGGCCCTGACCCGCATCGCTCATGAGATCCTCGAGTCCAATCGCGGACCCGAAGGACTCGTCATCCTCGGCATCCCCACTCGCGGCGTGCCACTCGCCGATCGCATCGCCGGTCACATCCGCGACATCTCCGGACAGCCCGTGCGGGTCGGCGCACTCGACGTGACGATGTACCGAGACGATCTCGATCGGCACCCCACCCGTGCGCCCGCCCCGACCTCGATCCCCGGAGGCGGCATCGAGGGAGCGACCGTCGTGCTCGTGGACGACGTGCTGTACTCCGGTCGCACGATCCGCGCCGCTCTCGACGCGCTCAGCGACATCGGTCGACCCGCGATCGTGCGCCTCGCGACCCTCATTGACCGCGGCCACCGCGAACTGCCGATCCGGCCCGACTTCGTCGGCAAGAACCTGCCGTCATCGCAGGCCGAGCGGATCAACGTGCTCCTGAGCGAGCTCGACGGGGAAGAGGCAGTGACGATCGAAGGCGGCGCGAACTGATGCGCCACCTGCTCAGCACCAAGACCCTCGGCTACGACGAGGCCATCGGCCTGCTCGACGTCGCTGAGGACATGGCCGCCACCCAGCAGCGCGAGGTGAAGAAGCTCCCCACGCTGCGCGGCAAGGCCGTCGTCAACCTCTTCTTCGAGGACTCGACGCGCACGCGCATCTCGTTCGAGGCCGCGGCGAAGCGGCTCTCGGCCGACGTCATCAACTTCAGTGCGAAGGGCTCGAGCGTGTCGAAGGGCGAGAGCCTCAAGGACACCGCCCAGACCCTCGAGGCCATGGGCGCCGACGCCGTCGTCATCCGGCACAGCGCCTCCGGCGCTCCGCGCACCCTCGCCTCAAGCGGCTGGATCAGCGCCGGAGTGCTCAACGCGGGCGACGGGACGCACGAGCACCCCACTCAGGCGCTGCTCGACGCGTTCACGATGCGCAAGCGAGCGCACGGATCGGCAAGCCGTGCCCGCGACCTCAACGGAATGCACGTCGTGATCGTGGGCGACATCCTGCACTCGCGAGTCGTGCGCTCGAACGTGTGGCTGCTCTCGACGCTCGGCGCGCACGTCACACTCGTCGCGCCTCCGACGCTCCTGCCCGTCGACGTGTCGGGCTGGCCCGTGCGGATCTCCTACGATCTCGACGAGGTTCTCCGCGGCGAACCGGACGTCGTGATGCTCCTCAGAATCCAGTCGGAACGCATGCACGACGCGTTTTTCCCGAACAGCCGGGAGTATTCACGACGGTGGGGCCTGGACGACGCGCGATTCGCCCGTCTGCCGCAGAGTACGATTGTGATGCACCCCGGCCCGATGAACCGCGGACTCGAGATCTCCTCGCTCGCTGCTGATTCAGTTCAGTCGACGGTGCGCGAACAGGTCACGAACGGAGTTTCCGTGAGGATGGCCGCGCTCTATCTTCTTCTGTCCGGCGACCGGGAGGACTCCCTGTGAACACGCAGCCCATCATCATCACGGGCGCGACGCTCGCCGACGGAACCCGCACCGACATCCGAGTCACCGACGGACGCATCGCGGAACTCGGCACGGGTCTCTCGGCATCCGGAGCCCGCGTCATCGATGCGGACGGGCTGCTCGCCCTTCCCGGTCTCGTCGACCTGCACACGCACTTGCGGGAACCCGGCTATGAGCAGAGCGAGACCGTGCTGACGGGAACCCAAGCGGCCGCAGCGGGCGGGTTCACCGCCGTTTTCGCGATGGCGAATACGTCGCCGGTCGCGGACACGGCCGGGGTCGTCGAGCAAGAGCTCGAGCTCGGACTGCGCGCGGGCTACGCGACGGTGCAGCCCATCGGCGCCGTCACTATCGGCCTCAAGGGAGAGCGCCTCGCCGAACTCGGCGCCATGGCCTCCTCGCGCGCCAAGGTTCGCGTCTTCTCCGACGACGGCTTCTGCGTGGCCGACCCGCTGCTCATGCGCCGCGCTCTCGAATACGTGAAGGCGTTCGACGGCGTCATCGCGCAGCACGCTCAGGAGCCGCGGCTCACCGAGGGCGCGCAGATGAACGAGGGCGCGCTCTCGGGCGAGCTCGGCCTGACGGGCTGGCCCGCCGTGGCCGAGGAGTCGATAATCGCGCGCGACGTGCTGCTCGCGGAACACGTCGGGTCCCGCCTGCACGTGTGCCACGTGTCGACCGCGGGAAGCGTCGAGGTGATCCGCTGGGCGAAAGCACGCGGGATCCCCGTCACCGCCGAGGTCACACCCCACCACCTGCTGCTCACGGAGGACCTCGTGTCGGGCTACGACGCACGCTTCAAGGTCAATCCGCCGCTGCGCACGGCTGACGACGTGCACGCGCTGCGCGCCGCTCTCGCCGACGGCACCATCGACATCGTCGCAACGGACCACGCGCCCCATCCCAGCGAGAGTAAGGACTGCGAGTGGGACGCGGCGGCGAACGGAATGGTCGGCCTCGAGTCCGCGCTTCGCGTCGTGCACGAGGCGGTCGTCTCCGCCGGGCAACTGGACTGGAGCGACGTGGCGCGCGTGCTCAGCGCGACGCCCGCGCGCATCGGCCGACTCGCCGGACAGGGCGAGCCGATCGCGGTCGGATCGCACGCGAACCTCGTGCTCTACGACGAGAACGCGCGCGCCGACTTCACTGCCGCGTCCCTCGCAGGTCGCAGCCGCAACTCGCCGTATATCGACCGGACGCTTCCGGGCCGCGTCGTCACGACGATCCACAACGGAACCGTCACGCTCGACGACGGCGTGCTGCGAGACGAGCACGAGCTCGCGGAAGAGGTGGCGCGTGGATAAGGTCATTCCCGGCCTCATCGTCGCGGCGATAGTCGTCGTCATCTTCGCCGCCATGTGGGCCGGCTGGCGACGACGAACGCGGCGCGACGCCGGCCATGCACCCGCCTCGGTGCCCGCCGACTTCGCCGTGCTCGAGGAGTACGAGACCCTCTATGTCGCCACGACGGAGCGCGACGCGCCACTGGAGCGACTCGCCGTCCCCGGCCTCGCCTACCGCGCCGCCGCCCGACTGCTGATCGGATCGAACGGGCTCGCCCTCGAGATCCCCGGCGAGCGAACGACGTTCCTTCCGGCACGGCAGCTCCGCGGCATCCGCACCGCCCAGATGACGATCGACCGCGTTGTCGAAGCCGACGGCCTTCTGCTGCTGGCCTGGACGCTGCCGGACGGCACCGACTGCGACAGCTACCTGCGCGTGCGCGACGGGAGCGAACAGCCCGCCGTCATCGACGCCATCACGAACCTGATCCCCACATATCCGGCCGACTCGGCCGCCGAGAGCGAGAACAACGTATGACATCCCCCTCCTTCACCCCGCCATCACCCGCCGTGCTCGTGCTGGAAGACGGCACACGATTCACGGGCAGCGCCTACGGCGCGACCGGGCGAGCGCTCGGCGAGATCGTGTTCTCCACCGGCATGACCGGGTACCAGGAGACCCTCACCGACCCGTCATACGCCGGTCAGATCGTGCTCATGACGGCACCTCACATCGGCAACACCGGCGTGAACACCGAGGACATGGAATCCGGAAAGATCTGGGTCGCCGGCTACGTCGTGCGCGACCCGTCCCGCGTGGTGTCGAACTTCCGCGCCGAGGAGAGCCTCGACCAGGCGCTCGCGACCGACGGGATCGTGGGAATCAGCAATGTCGACACGCGCGCCGTGACCCGGCACATCCGCTCCGCCGGCGCGATGCGCTCCGGCATCTTCTCGGGCGAGGAGCTGCGCCTCAGCGACTCCGAGCAGCTGCAGGTGGTGCGCGAAGGCGCTCAGATGTCGGGGCTCAACCTCTCGGCCACGGTGTCGACCGCCGAGACGTACACGCTGCCCGCGGTTGGCGAGCGCATCGGCTCCGTCGCCGTGCTCGACCTTGGCGTGAAGACCTCGACCCTCAACTACCTCGCCGAGCGCGGCTTCGACGTGCACGTGCTGCCGCAGAACGTCGACGCGGCGCAGATCCTCGAGCTGGGGCCCGACGCGCTCTTCTACTCCAACGGCCCCGGCGACCCGGGTGCCTCCGACCGCCACGTCGAGTTGCTCCGTGAGGTGCTCCGCGCCGACGTGCCGTACTTCGGCATCTGCTTCGGCAACCAGCTGCTCGGCCGCGCGCTCGGCTTCCCCACCTACAAGCTGCCGTTCGGTCACCGCGGCATCAACCAGCCGGTGCTCGACAAGAGCACCGGCCGAGTGGAGATCACGGCGCACAACCACGGCTTCGCCGTCGACGCGCCGATCGAGGGGATCAGCGAGTCCAGTGAGGGCTTCGGCCGTGTCGAGGTCAGCCACTACGACCTCAACGACAACGTGGTCGAGGGCCTCAACTGCCTCGACATCCCCGCGTTCAGCGTGCAGTACCACCCTGAGTCCGCGGCCGGTCCGCACGACGCCCGATACCTCTTCGACCGCTTCCGCGACATGATCGTGGCGAAGCGCGCCGACACCGACAGCTCGAACAACGCAGGAGACAACAACTAATGCCGAAGCGCGAAGACATCAACAGCGTCCTTGTGATCGGCTCCGGCCCGATCGTCATCGGCCAGGCGTGCGAGTTCGACTACTCGGGCACGCAGGCCTGCCGCGTGCTGCGCGAGGAAGGCGTGCGCGTCATCCTCGTCAACTCGAACCCCGCCACGATCATGACCGACCCCGACTTCGCCGATGCGACCTACGTCGAGCCCATCACGTGGCAGGTCATCGAGACGATCATCGCGAAGGAGAAGCCCGACGCGATCCTCCCCACCCTCGGCGGGCAGACCGCGCTCAACGCGGCCGTTCAGCTGCACGAGCACGGCATTCTCGAGAAGTACGACGTCGAGCTCATCGGCGCGAACCTCGAAGCCATCCAGAAGGGCGAGGACCGGCAGGCGTTCAAGGACCTCGTGATCGAATGCGGCGCCGACGTCGCCCGCTCCTACATTGCGACGAGCGTCGATCAGGCCAAGGAGTACGCGAAGGACCTGGGCTACCCGCTCGTCGTGCGCCCGTCGTTCACGATGGGCGGCCTCGGCTCGGGCTTCGCCTACACGGAAGAGGAGCTCGTGCGGATCGTCGGCGACGGCATCCACCAGAGCCCTACCCACGAGGTGCTGCTCGAGGAGTCGATCCTCGGCTGGAAGGAGTATGAGCTCGAGCTCATGCGGGACGCGGCCGACAACACGGTCGTGGTCTGCTCCATCGAGAACGTCGACCCCGTCGGCGTGCACACGGGAGACTCGATCACCGTCGCGCCGGCGCTCACCCTCACCGACCGCGAGTACCAGAAGCTGCGCGATGTGGGCATCGACATCATCCGCGCCGTCGGCGTGGACACGGGCGGCTGCAACATCCAGTTCGCCGTCGACCCGGCCGACGGCCGCGTCATCGTCATCGAGATGAACCCGCGCGTGTCGCGCTCGAGCGCCCTCGCATCGAAGGCGACGGGCTTCCCGATCGCGAAGATCGCGGCCAAGCTCGCCATCGGGTACCGGCTCGACGAGATCCCGAACGACATTACGCAGGTCACTCCGGCCAGCTTCGAGCCGACGCTCGACTACGTGGTCGTGAAGGTGCCGCGGTTCGCGTTCGAGAAGTTCCCTGCCGCCGACCCGACGCTCACGACCACCATGAAGTCGGTGGGCGAGGCCATGGCGATCGGCCGCAACTATGCGACGGCGCTGCAGAAGGCACTGCGCTCTCTCGAGAAGCGCGGCTCCTCGTTCCACTGGCTCGAGGAGGAGCGCACCGCCGACGAGCTGCTCACGCTCATCGCGACGCCGACCGACGGCCGCATGGTCCTCGTGCAGCAGTCGCTGCGCAAGGGCGCGACGGCGAAGCAGGTGTTCGACGCGACGAAGATCGACCCGTGGTTCATCGACCAGATCGTTCTCATCAACCAGGTCGCCGAGTACATCAAGGCCGCGCCGATGCTCGACGGCACCGTCATGCGGGCCGCGAAGAACCACGGCTTCTCCGACGCCCAGATCGGTCAGCTGCGCGGCTTCGCCGAGGATCAGGTGCGCGAAGTGCGCCACATCCTCGGCGTGCGGCCGGTGTTCAAGACCGTCGACACGTGCGCGGGCGAGTTCCCGGCGCTCACGCCGTACCACTACTCGAGCTACGACCAGGAGACCGAGGTGACGCCGAGCGATCGCCGCAAGGTCGTGATCCTCGGGTCGGGCCCCAACCGCATCGGTCAGGGCGTCGAGTTCGATTACTCCTGCGTGCACGCCTCGTTCGCCCTGCACGACGCGGGGTTCGAGACGATCATGATCAACTGCAACCCCGAGACCGTTTCGACCGACTACGACACGAGCGACCGCTTGTACTTCGAGCCGCTCACGCTCGAGGACGTCCTCGAGGTCATCGACGCGGAGTCCCGCTCCGGCGAGCTCGTCGGCGTTATCGTGCAGCTCGGCGGGCAGACGGCGCTGAGCCTCGCGAAGGGCCTCAAGGCGAACGGCGTCACGATTCTCGGCACGACGCCGGAGGCCATCGACACGGCGGAGGAGCGTGGACAGTTCGCGCAGATCCTCGAGAACGCCGGCATCCTCTCGCCCCGCAACGGCACCGCGATCGACGAGGAGGGCGCCATCCGCGTCGCCGATGAGATCGGCTACCCGGTGCTCGTGCGCCCGAGCTTCGTCCTCGGCGGCCGCGGCATGGAGATCGTCTACGACCGAGACGCGCTGCACGACTACTTCGCGCGCATCGCCGGTCAGGGCATCGTCGGGCCGGAGCACCCGCTTCTCGTCGACCGTTTCCTCGACGACGCCATCGAGATCGACGTCGACGCCCTCTACGACGGCGAGCAGCTGTACATCGGCGGAATCATGGAGCACATCGAAGAGGCCGGCATCCACTCCGGGGACTCGAGCTGCACGCTCCCGCCCGTGACGCTCGGCAATGTGCAGATCGACGCCGTGCGCGACGCGACCCGCGCGATCGCCGAAGGCATCGGCGTGCAGGGGCTGCTCAATGTGCAGTTCGCGATCGGCCAGGGCGTGCTCTACGTGCTTGAGGCGAACCCGCGCGCGTCCCGCACCGTGCCGTTCGTGTCGAAGGCGCTCGGCATCCCGCTTGCGAAGGCCGCGTCGCTCATCATGACCGGCTCCAGCATCGCCGAGCTGATCGACTCGGGCCTGCTGCCCGCGACGGACGGATCGCACGTGCCGATCGACTCGCCCGTCGCCGTGAAGGAGGCCGTGCTGCCGTTCAAGCGCTTCCGCACGAAGGAAGGCACGATCGTCGACTCCGTGCTCGGCCCCGAGATGCGCTCGACGGGCGAGGTCATGGGCATCGACAAGGACTTCCCGACGGCGTTCGCGAAGAGCCAGGATGCCGCTTACGGCGGCCTTCCTCTTGAGGGCACCGTTTTCGTCTCGGTGTCGGACCAGGACAAGCGCTCGATCGTGCTTCCCGTTCTGCGCCTGCAGGAGCTCGGCTTCGACATCCTCGCGACAGAGGGCACCTCGCGGGTTCTGACCCGGTACGGAATCAAGGCCCGCACGGTTCGCAAGGTCAGCGAGGGCGGCGAGACCGTCGTCGACCTGATCGACCGCAACGAGATCGACATCGTCGTGAACACCCCGAGCGGCGGCTCAGCCCGCGCGGACGGCTACGAGATCCGCGCCGCGACAGTCGCCGCCGACAAGCCGATCTTCACGACCGTCGCGGAGCTCTCGGCCGCTGTCGCCTCGCTCACCGCCGTGCGCGAAGGCTTCCAGGTGACGAGCCTGCAGGAGTACCAGCGCCAGCGGGAGCTCGCCGGATGACCGAGCGCTTCGGCGCACGCCTCGAGCGCGCCTTCTACTCGAGCGGCAGGCTGTGCCTTGGCATCGACCCGCACGCCTACCTGCTCGAGTCGTGGGGGCTGCCCGACACGGCTGCCGGGGCGCGCGAGTTCGGGTTGAGGTGTGTGGATGCCGCCACCGGCGCCGTGGGAATCGTCAAGCCGCAAGTCGCGTTCTTCGAACGCTTCGGCTCGGCCGGCTACGCGGCGCTCGAGGACGTTCTCGCGGCGGCTCGCGCTGCCGGACTTCTCGTGATCGGCGACGTCAAGCGCGGCGAGATCGGCTCGAGCATGGCGGGCTACGCGTCAGCCTGGCTGACGCCGGGCTCACCGCTCGAGGTGGACGCCATGACGCTGAACCCCTATCTCGGGGTGGGGACGCTCGAGGACGCCTTCGCGACGGCCGATGCAGCAGGAAAGGGCGTGTTCGTGCTCGCCGCGACCTCGAATCCGGAGGCCGCGACGGTGCAGCACGCGCGCACGCGGTCGGGCGACACCGTGTCGGCCGACGTGCTCGCGGGCGTCAGCCGCTGGAACGGCACGAACGGTGCGGAGCGCAGGGTGGGCTCCGCGGGCGTCGTCATCGGCGCCACGCAGTCGCTTTCCGCCTTCGGCCTCGACACCGAGACGCCGCATTCGCCCGTTCTCCCGGTGCTCGCGCCGGGCTTCGGCCACCAGGGCGCCCGCCTCGAGGACGCGCCGTCCGTGTTCGGCAGGCTGGCTGCCGGAGTGATCGTGAGCGAATCCCGCAGTATCCTGTCAGCCGGGCCCCAAGAGCTCGCGAGCATGGCCGCGCACCGCGCCGAAGAAGTGAGGAAGTGCTTTGTCTGAACCGTCGCATCGGCGTCCGCCCGAGGTAGACAGAGTCGCCGCGTCCCGCGCCGCCGTTGCCGCGCGACGGGCTCGCGCCGCCGTGAAGGCCGACGTCGCAGCCGGGCGTCGCTCGGCCCTCGACGTGCTGCGCGCGGGCCTCGCCGACCCCGAGGGAGTCGAGGGCCGACTTCGCGTCACCGATCTCCTGATCAGCGTGCCCGCCATCGGCGTCACCAAGCTCGAGCGGATTCTCGACGAGCTGCACATCTCCCGCTCCAAGCGCATCGGCGGACTCGGCGTGCACCAGCGGGAGCGTCTGTCCGAGTTCCTCGGCACGCGCGAATCCATCAACCGGTCGCGTCGCCGGAGCCGGCTCGTCGTGCTCGCCGGGCCGACCGCCGTGGGGAAGGGAACGGTCGCGTCCTACATCCGCGACCACCATCCCGACGTTCTCCTGAGCGTGTCCGCGACGACTCGACCTCCCCGGCCGGGCGAGATCGAGGGCATCAACTACTTCTTCGTCGACGACAGCGGCTTCGATCGGCTCGTCGCCGACGACGAGCTGCTCGAGTACGCGACCGTGCACAACTCGTACCGGTACGGCACACCGCGCGGCCCGATCGAGCAGGCGCTCGCGTCGGGAAACAGCGTTCTCCTCGAGATCGACCTGCAGGGCGCGCGGCAGGTGCGAGAGCGCATGCCGGAGGCGACGCTCGTGTTCCTCGCCCCGCCCAGCTGGGACGAGCTCGTGCGCCGCCTCGTCGGTCGCGGCACGGAAGGAGCCGAGGAACGCGCCCGTCGACTCGAGACCGCGAAGCTCGAGCTGGCCTCCCAAGACGAGTTCGACTTCCGCGTCGTTAACGGTGACGTCGCCGAAGCGGCCCAGGAAGTCGTAGAATTGATAAAGACTCGCGGCCGGAGCCCCCGCCGGGCGAACCCCGCAGCAGCATCCAACGCCGCAACGACCACACGAGGAGTGTGACTACACCTATGGCCGACAAGCTCAAGGGAATCATTGACCCGCCGATCGACGACCTGCTGTCGAAGGTCGACTCGAAGTACCAGCTCGTCATCTTCGCGTCCAAGCGTGCGCGTCAGATCAACGACTACTACGCTGACCTTCACGAGGGAAGCCTGTTCGACAACGTCGGCCCGCTCGTCGACTCCACCGTCGAGGACAAGCCCCTCTCGGTTGCCCTGCACGAGATCAACGAGGACAAGCTGGTTCTGCGCCCGCTGTCCGAGTAGCAACCGAGCGAATGTCGGTGGTGCAGCCCACGCTGGAACCACCGACATTTTCATGTGCCGACACGACACCGTAGGGACCCCAAATGACGCAGCTGCGACTCTTCACCTCTGAATCCGTCACAGAGGGGCACCCGGACAAGATCTGCGACCAGATCTCCGACAGCATCCTCGATGCGCTCATCGCGGCCGATCCGCGCAGCCGCGTCGCCGTCGAGACGCTCGTCACGACGGGCCTCGTGCACGTGGCCGGTGAGGTTTCGACCTCCGGCTACGTCGAGATCCCCGCCATCGTGCGCGATGTCATCCGGGGCATCGGCTACACCTCGAGCGAGGCCGGTTTCGACGCGGACTCGTGCGGCGTGTCCATCTCGATCGGCGCGCAGTCGCCCGACATCGCCCAGGGCGTCAACGACGCGTTCGAGGCGCGTGAGCAGTCCTCGGGGGACGCCTATGACCGGCAGGGCGCGGGGGACCAGGGCATCATGTTCGGCTACGCCACGCGTGAGACGCCGCAGCTCATGCCGATGCCCGTGTGGATCGCGCACCGGCTCTCAGAGCGGCTCTCGTACGTGCGGAAGAGCGGCGAGCTCGACTACCTGCGGCCGGACGGGAAGACGCAAGTGACGGTCGGCTACGAGGGCGACGTGCCCCGCGCCGTCAAGACGATCGTGCTCTCGACACAGCACGCGCCGAACGTGAGCACGGAGCAGCTGCGCGCGGACGTCGCCGAGCACGTGATCCGCCCCGTCCTCGCGCCGCTCGACCTCGACATCTCCGACTACCAGCAGTACATCAACCCGACCGGCACGTTCACCATCGGCGGCCCGAAGGGCGACGCCGGACTGACCGGTCGCAAGGTGATCATCGACACGTACGGCGGCTCCGCACGCCACGGCGGCGGGGCGTTCAGCGGCAAGGATCCGTCGAAGGTCGACCGCTCCGCGGCATACGCGATGCGCTGGGTCGCGAAGAACGCCGTCGCCGCCGGACTCGCCGACCGGCTCGAAGTTCAGGTTGCGTACGCGATTGGCAAGGCATCGCCCGTCGGACTGTACGTCGAGACCTTCGGCACCGGGCGCGTCTCCGACGAACGCATCGTCGCCGCTATCAACGAGGTCTTCGACCTCCGCCCGGCCGCCATCATCGACGAGCTCGACCTGCTGCGCCCCATCTACGCGCAGACGGCGGCATACGGTCACTTCGGCCGAGAGCTGCCCGACTTCACGTGGGAGCAGACCGGACGCGCCGACGACCTGCGGGCCGCAGCCGGACTCTGACGTGACCGCCCGCGTCGCCCGGGTGATGATCGACTCGCCCGTCCCGGCTCTCGACCACCCCTTCGACTACGCGATCCCCGATCACCTGGTCGACGATATCGTCGTCGGCGCCCGCGTGCGCGTGCCGCTGCGCAGCGGCGGGCGACGCGCCGACGCATACGTAATCGAGCTCGCCGAGCAGAGCGATTTCGACGGGCAGCTGAGCGCGATCGACGAGCTGGTGTCTCCGATCCCAGTTCTCACTCCCGAAGTCTGGCGACTCGCCCGCCGCGCCGCCGACAGGGCGGCAGGCACCGCGAGTGACATCGTGCGGCTCGCCGTGCCCAAACGACACGTGCGCGTCGAGAAGGCGTGGCTCGCGGCCGAGGAGCCGAAGCCCCTCTCCATCGAACCGCCCGCCGTCGAGGGCTACGCCGACCCTGACCGGCTCACCGCCCCGGGAACGCGCTCGGCGCTGTCCGCCATCCCGACGCTCGCCGAGACGGACGCGGGCGTCACCGTCGGACGCTGGGCGGCGACGGTCGCCCAGCTCGCGGCTCGCGTGCTCGCGACGGGCAGGAGCACGATCGTCTGCGTGCCCGACTACCGCGATCAGGACCAGCTGCAGTCCGCCTTGGCGGACTGCGTTCCCGCGCACGCGGTATCTCGCCTCGACGCGCGGCAGAGCGCCGCCGAACGCTACCGCGCCTTCCTCGAGTGCCTGCGACCCGGCCCTCGCGTGATCATCGGCAACCGCTCGACCATCTACGCGCCGGCCGCCGAGCTTGGCCTCATTCTGGTCTGGGACGACGCCGACGATCTCCACGCCGAGCCCCTCGCCCCGTATGTGCACACACGCGACGCCGCGCTCATCCGGCAGGAGGACAGCGGGTGCGCGCTGATCCTCGCCGGGCACACCCGCAGCGTCGAGGCGCAGCGCCTCGTCGAACTGGGCTGGCTCACCGCCGTCGAACCGGCACGGACCACAAGTCCCCGCGTCATTCTCAGCGACCCCGCACAGACGGGCGAGACCGCGCGCATCCCCTCGGCGGCGTGGCGCGCCGCACGCGAGGCGCTCGCGCACGGCCCCGTTCTCGTGCAGGTTTCGCGCCCGGGATACGCCCCCGTCGTCGCTTGCCAGCGCTGCCACACCGCCGCACGCTGTCGAACGTGCCACGGCCCGCTCGGCATCCGCTCGGCGGGAGCAGCCCCGAGCTGTGCCCTGTGCGGCGCCATCCAGGCGGGATGGGCGTGCGACGAGTGCGGCGCAACACAGCTCCGCCTCGTCACGCGCGGCACGGGGCGGACGACCGAGGAGCTCGGTCGAGCATTCCCCGGCACGATGGTCGTCACCTCCGACGGCGAGCATCGCGTCGAACGGGTTCCCGCCCGGCCGGCGCTCGTCGTCGCGACGCGGGGAGCCGAACCGGTGGCCGACGGCGGCTACCACGCGATCCTGCTCCTCGACGGCGAGCGGATGCTCGCCCGCGAGGCGCTCAGCATCGCCATGGACTGCTTGCGCTGGTGGGCGAACGCCGCGGCCCTCAGCGCGCCCCGAGCACCCGTCGTGCTCGTCGGAGTCGGCGGCCGGCTCGGTCAGGCGCTCGCGACGTGGACCCCCGAGTCGTTCGCGGCCGCCGAACTCGCCGACCGTCGGGAGCTGGCGTTTCCGCCCGCCGTGCGCACCGCCTCGGTGAGCGGAGACCTCAGCGCCGTGGAGCGCGCCATCGACGGCGTCGATCCGGCGCTCTACCGCGACGTGCTCGGCCCGACCGAGCTGCCCGACGGCGGTGTACGGTCGGTTGTGCGCTTCGACTATGCGAAGGGCGCCGCTCTCGCGGCCGCCATGCGGGCCGCGATCATCGCCAACACGACCACACGCCGCCGCACGCCCGCGGCGAAGGGCGGCTACCGTCCGCCGCCGAGCCTGCGGATCAGATTCGACGAAACGGAGATCCTGCAATGAGAATCGTCTTCGCCGGCACTCCCGCCGTCGCCGTCCCCTCGCTTGATGCGCTGCACGATGCCGGACACGACATCGTCGCTGTCGTCACTCGAGAAGACGCCCCGCTTGGACGCAAGCGCGTGCTCACCCCCTCACTCGTCGCCGCCCGCGCGAGCGAACTGGGCCTTCCGCTCGTCAAAGCCAACCGGCTCGATGACGCCGTGACCGCCCGCATCGCCGAGCTGCGTCCCGAACTCGGCGTCATCGTCGCCTACGGCGGACTCGTTCGCGAACCGCTCTTGTCGACACCCCGCCACGGCTGGATCAACTTGCACTTCTCCGCGCTTCCCGCCTGGCGTGGCGCCGCTCCCGTCCAGCGCGCGCTCATCAACGGCGACGCGAGCATCGGGGTCACCGTCTTCCAGCTCGTTCCCGCCCTCGACGCCGGCGACGTGTGGACTGCGGCCACCGAGACGATCGGTCCCGACGAGACCGCCGGCCAGCTCCTCGACCGGCTCTCCCGCTCCGGAACCGCGAGCGTGCTCGAGGCCGTCGAGCGCATCGCCGCGGGCAACGCGGAGCCCCGCCCGCAGCAGGGTGCCGAGAGTTACGCCCACAAGCTGACCTTGGAGGACGCACGGCTGGACTGGACCAAGGACGCCGAGCAGATCTACAACCGCTTCCGCGGCGTCACGCCGGAGCCCGGCGCGCACACCACTGTCGCCGGCGCGCGGTTCAAGATCCACGCCATGGGCCGACCCGGCCCGCGGACGCCCGCGCTCGAGCCGGGGGAGTTCGGCGAGGCCGACGGCGTCGTGCTCGTCGGCACGGCGACGGAGCCGCTCGTTCTCGAGCGCGTGCAGCCGGCCGGGAAGGCCGCGATGGCAGCCGCCGACTGGTGGCGCGGACAGCGCGGGCGCGAGCTTCGCGCCGAGTAGGGAGAGTCATGGACAGCAGAGCACGCGGCAGGCGACCGCAACGGCCCGCCGGAGCAGACGTCGTGCAGCCGAGCAGGCTCGTGGCCTTCGACGTGCTGCACGCCGTCGACGCGGACGAGGCGTACGCCAATCTGCTGCTGCCGCACGCGATCGAGAAGGCCGGGCTCTCGAGCGCCGACGCGGCCCTCGCCACCGAGCTCTGCTACGGCACCCTGCGCGGTCGCGGCTTCTACGACCGCGTCATCGAGATCGCCGCGAACCGTCCGGCGGCGAGCCTCGACGAGCCCGTGCGCAACGTGCTCCGGCTCGGCATCCATCAGCTGCTCGCCACACGAGTGGCGCCGCACGCCGCCGTGAACGAGTCCGTCGCTCTCGCGCACCGAGTGGCGAGCCGCTCGGCGACCGGCTTCGTGAACGGGGTGCTGCGACGCGTCACGCGCGACAGCGCCGAAACGTGGCGGAATCTCGTCGCCGAGAGTGCGGGAGACGAGACGGAGACGCTCGCACTGACCTCCTCGCATCCCGTGTGGATCGTGCGCGCCTTCCGGCAGGCACTCGCTGCCGAGGGCCGAGGCGACGAGCTCGAGGCGCTGCTCGCCGCCGACAACGCCGCGCCGCGCGTCAACATGGTCGCCCTGCCCGGCGTCGCCGAACGGCCCGCCGATGCCGAGCCCGACCGCTACTCGCCCGTAGGATTCGTCCTCGGCCAGGGCGATCCGGATGCCGCCGTGCGCGGCTCTGCCGGGGCGCTGCGCGTGCAGGACGAAGGCTCGCAGCTCGCCGCTCTCGTGCTCAGCCGGGCAGAGGCCGTGCGCCCGGGGGAGCGCTGGCTCGATCTGTGCGCCGGGCCCGGAGGGAAGACGGCTCTGCTCGGGGCGGAGGCGGCCCGGAACGGCGCCTCGGTCGTGGCGAACGAAGTCGTGCCGGCGCGCGCGGAGCTCGTGCGGCGGGCCGTTGCTCCCGTCGCCGACCACGTGGACGTCGTCACGGGAGATGGCCGCGACGTCGGCCGGCAGCATCCGCAGCGCTTCGACCGCGTGCTCGTCGACGCGCCATGCACGGGCCTCGGTGCGCTGCGCCGCCGCCCGGAGGCGCGCTGGCGGAAGCAGCCGAAGGACGTCGCGGAGCTCTCGAGCCTGCAGTCGGAGCTGTTGCGCTCGGCGCTCGACGCCGTGAAACCCGGCGGCATCGTCGCCTACGTCACGTGCTCGCCGCACCTCGGCGAGACCCGCGCGATCGTCGGCGACGCCATCCGCCGTTCGCAAGGCACCGTCTCGTCACTCGACACTCCCGCTGTGCTGCGCAGCATCGTCGGCGACATCGACCTCGGCACGCCGGAGCAGGACCGCTCTCCCGAGATCGCGCACGTGCAGCTGTGGCCGCACCGGCACGGGACCGACGCCATGTACATGGTTCTGCTGCGCACGGCCGCTGAGTGAGCCCTCGATAGGATCGGTCCATGGCAACGCGCATCAACCCGAGTATCCTCTCCGCCGACTTCGTCAACTTCGAGAGCGAGCTGAAGCGCATCGCGAACGCCGACCTCGTGCACGTCGACGTCATGGACAACCACTTCGTCCCGAACCTCACGTTCGGCCTGCCGATGGTGCAGCGCTTGCAGGAGGTGTCGCCGATTCCGCTCGACGTGCACCTCATGATCGACGACGCCGACCGCTGGGCTCCCGATTACGCCGAGACGGGCGCCTTCTCGGTCACCTTCCATGCCGAGGCCGCGAGCGACCCCGTTGCACTCGCCCGGCGGCTGCGACAGATCGGCGCGCGCGCCGGGATCGCGCTCAAGCCGGGGACCGACGTCTCGCCGTATCTGGACCTGCTGCCCGAGTTCGACCAGGTGCTCGTCATGACCGTCGAGCCCGGCTTCGGCGGCCAGAGCTTCATGCACGACATGATGCCGAAGCTCCGCTCCGTGCGCAGCGCGGTGAACGCGGCCGAACTCGACGTGTGGCTGCAGGTCGACGGGGGAGTGAACGCCGAGACGATCGAGATCGCCGCCGAGAACGGCGCCGACACCTTCGTCGCGGGCTCGAGCGTTTTCGCCGCGGACGACCCGGCCGCACAGGTCGAACTGCTGCGCGAACGCGCCGCGGGCCACCGCCACGGCGCATAATCGCGACTCGGCGACCGGGTAGGCTGGAGCGGTGAAGACTTTCGACGCCCTGTTTGCCGAGCTCACCGAGAAGGCCGAGACCCGCCCGGCGGGCTCGGGAACCGTCGCGGAGCTCGACGCCGGCGTGCACACGATCGGGAAGAAGATCGTGGAGGAGGCCGCGGAGGTCTGGATGGCGGCCGAGTACGAGACCGACCAGGAAGCCGCCGAGGAGATCTCCCAGCTGCTGTACCACGTGCAGGTGATGATGGTCGCGAAGGGGCTGACCCTCGAGGACGTGTACCGACATCTGTGACGCTCGCCGCCCTGCGGCATCCGCCACCGTCACTTCGAACACACGAGAGCACCCACACGAATGTTGCGAATCGCAGTGCCCAACAAGGGCTCGCTGGCCGAGACGGCCGCAGACATGCTGTCCGAGGCCGGCTATCTCACCCGCAAGGACCCGAAGGCCCTTCACCTCGTCGACGAGCGGAACAACGTCGAGTTCTTCTACCTCCGGCCGCGTGACATCGCCACGTACGTCGGCTCGGGCGCCCTCGACGCGGGCGTCACGGGCCGGGACCTGCTGCTCGACTCCGGGTCAGCGGCGCGCGAGGTCGCTCCGCTCGACTTCGCCGACTCGACGTTCCGCTTCGCCGGGCCGCCCGCACGCTTCAGCGAGCTGAGCGACCTGGAGGGCGTGCGCGTCGCGACGAGCTACCCCGGACTTGTCGGCGACTTCCTCGAGCGCGCGGGAGTGCGCGCCGAGCTCGTCCGCCTCGACGGGGCGGTGGAGTCCGCCGTCGACCTCGGTGTCGCGGATGCCGTCGCCGACGTCGTCTCGACGGGCACGACGCTGCGCAACGCCGGGCTCGAGATCTTCGGGCCGGTCATCCTGCAGTCAACGGCCGTCGTCATCACCGCGCCCGACCAGCGGCCCGGAACCGACGTGCTGCTGCGGCGGCTGCAGGGCGTGCTCGTCGCCCGCCGCTACGTGATCATGGACTACGACCTGCCGGTGGCGCTGCTCGAGAAGGCGACCGCGGTCACTCACGGAATCGAGTCGCCGACCGTGTCGCCGCTCAAGGACCCCGAGTGGGTCGCCGTGCGCGTCATGGTGCCGCGCAGCGACATGAACCAGATCATGGACGAGCTCTACGGCCTCGGCGCGCGGGCCATCCTGGTCAGCGCCATCCACGCTGCGCGATTGTGAGGCGCCGCTGATGTCTCTCGCCGTTCGCGTCATCCCGTGCCTCGACGTCGCCGCCGGGCGCGTCGTCAAGGGCGTCAACTTCCTGAACCTCCGCGACCAGGGCGACCCTGTCGAGCTCGCGGAACGCTACTTCCAGCAGGGCGCCGACGAGCTCACCTTCCTCGACGTGAAGGCGACGGTCGACAACCGCGACACGATGTACGACGTCGTGCGGGCCACGGCCGAGAAAGTGTTCATTCCGCTCACGGTGGGCGGCGGCATCCGCTCGGTCGAGGACGTCGCGAAGCTGCAGGCGCACGGCGCCGACAAGATCGGCATCAACAGCGCCGCGATCGCCCGGCCCGCGCTCATCGGCGAGATCGCCGACCGGTTCGGCGCGCAACTCGTCGTGCTCTCGCTCGACATCACACGTGACCCGGGCATGCCCTCCGGCTTCGTCGTGACGACCCACGGGGGCCGCACGAAGACCACGATCGACGCCGTCGCGTGGGCGCGCGAGGCCGTCGAGCGCGGCGCCGGCGAGCTGCTCGTCAACTCGATCGACGCGGACGGCACGAAGACCGGCTTCGATCTCGAGCTCATCACGCTCATGCGGGAGAACGCCGCGGTACCGGTCATCGCCTCGGGCGGCGCCGGCGCGGCCGAGCACTTCCCGCCCGCCATCCGCGCCGGAGCTGACGCCGTTCTCGCGGCGAGCGTATTCCACTCCGGCCAGCTGTCCATCTCGGATGTGAAGCAGTCGCTCTCCTCCGAGGGAATCGAGGTTCGCTGATGGACGTCGAGAACGTCGTGGCCCGTGCCCGCTTCGCGGACGACGGCCTGCTGCCCGCGATCATTCAGCAGTGGGACACTCGCGAGGTGCTCATGCTCGGCTACATGGACGCCGAGGCGCTGCGCCGAACGCTCACGAGCGGCCGCGTCACGTTCTGGTCGCGCTCCCGACAGGAGTACTGGCGCAAGGGCGACACCTCCGGCCACCGGCAGTATGTGAAGGGCGCCGCTCTGGATTGCGACGCTGACACGCTGCTCGTGCAGGTCGACCAGGTCGGCGCGGCGTGCCACACCGGCACTCGCACCTGCTTCGACGCCGACACGCTCGATCCCGCGATCGGCGACGAGGGGGAGAGCCGATGAGCGGTCCCATGGGCTCGATGAGCCGTGCCGATTTCGATGCGCACGTCGCCGAGGGGCTGCGGGTCATTCCCGTCGTCCGCGAGATCTTCGCCGACGGCGAGACGCCGGTCGGCATCTACCGCAAGCTCGCGGCCGGTCGGCCGGGCAGCTTCCTGCTCGAATCCGCGGAGCAGGGCGGCATGTGGTCCCGCTTCTCCTTCGTCGGGGTCTCGTCGTTCGGGGTGCTCACGCAAGACGGTGATGCGGCCACGTGGCTCGACGACGGCCTGTCGGCAGAACGCGCCATCGGCGACCTCACCGCGCGCGAGCCTCTGCAGGCCGTCGAGGACCTCGCTCAGCGCTGGCGGACGGCCCGGATTCCCGGGCAGCCCCCGCTGACCGGCGGACTCGTCGGCTTCATCGGCTGGGAAGCGATCCGGCAGATCGAACGGCTGCCGAACGTTCCGCCCGCCGAGTTCCCCGTTCCGGGTCAAGCGCTGTGCTTCGCCGCCGACATCGTCGTGCTCGACCACCGCTTCGGCACCGTGCAGCTCATCGCGAACGCCCTCAACGACGGCCACCTCGATGCCGACGAGATGTGGACGGACGCGCAGCGCCGGCTCGACGTCATGCAGAACGGCCTCGCCGCCCCCTCGGAGGCGTGGCTCGCCGACGTGGACCTCTCCCTCGTGCCGGAGGCACGGCACCGCACCGAGAAATCCGACTTCCTCGCCGCCGTCGAGAAGAGCAAGCGCTACATCCACGATGGGGATATCTTCCAGGTCGTCATCTCCCAGCGGTTCGAGCTCGACAGCACCGCGGATCCGCTCGACGTGTACCGGGTGCTTCGTGCGCTCAACCCCAGCCCGTACATGTACCTGCTCACACTCGAGGCGCCCGACGGCACACCGTATTCGGTCGTCGGCTCCTCGCCGGAAGCGCTCGTGAAGGCGCAAGGCGGCCACGTCGTCACGCACCCTATCGCCGGCTCAAAGCCTCGCGGCGCGACGCCGGAGGAGGACGCGGAGTTCGAGAGCACGCTGCGCGCCGATCTCAAGGAACGCGCGGAGCACCTCATGCTCGTCGATCTCGCCCGCAACGACCTCGCGAAAGTGTGCGAAGCCGGCACCGTCGACGTCACCGAGTTCATGCGCGTCGAGCGGTTCAGCCACATCATGCACCTCGTGTCGAGCGTAGAGGGCCAGTTGCGCGACGACGTGAGCCCCGTCGACATCTTCCGTGCCACCTTCCCCGCGGGAACGCTCTCGGGCGCGCCGAAGCCGCGCGCGCTGCAGATCATCGACGAGCTTGAGCCGGCCCAGCGCGGCGTCTACGGCGGCGTCGTCGGCTACATCGGGTTCTCCGGCGACACCGACCTCGCGATCGCGATTCGCACGGCGACGATCATCGACGGCACCGCTCTCGTCCAGGCAGGCGGCGGGCTTGTCGCCGACTCGGTGCCCGAGTCGGAGTACGAGGAGTCGCGCAACAAGGCGGCGGCGCCCCTTCGCGCGGTCGCCATCGCGAACGCGATCACACGGATCGGCGCAGTATGACGGCGCGCCGGCTCAAGACGACGCTCATCCTCGCGACGCTCGCCGTGAGCGGTCTCGCCCTGCTGAGCTGGACCCAGCCGTGGTTCACGCTCTCGCTCACGCAGGGCACGCACGCCGGCAGCTCCGTCGACGTCGGCGGTGACGCGGCAGGTCCCGCCGTCGCCGCGCTCGGCCTCGCCGGCCTCGCCCTCGGCGCGGCCCTCGGCATCGCCGGTCGCGCCTTCCGCATCGTCTTCGGCGTGCTCGAGCTGCTGATCGGCGCGAGCCTCGTCACCTCCGCCGTCATCGCTCTCGCAGACCCCGCTAGCGCGAGCTCGCAGAAGGTCACGGAGCTGACCGGCGTCTCCGGCGACTCCGCCGTGCACGAGCTCGTGCGCACAGCGGCGCCGACCGCGTGGCCGTTCGTCGCTCTTGCCGCCGGCGTCCTGCTCGCCGTTCTCGGCGTCGTCGTCGGCGTCACGTTCCGCCGCTGGCCCGGGCCGAACCGCAAGTTCGAGACCACGCACGACGACACACAGGCGCCCGACGCCGTCGACAGCTGGGACGAGCTGAGTCGGGGCGAGGACCCGACACGTTAGCCGATAGACTCTAAGACGCACCCTGCGAGAGAAGGAGTTCCAGTGAACCCAGAGACCATCGACCCCGGACACGGCCATTCTCCGGCCGCTTGGGTAGCGGTCGTCATCATGCTTGCCGCGTTCGTTCTCGGCACGGTCATGCTGTTCATCGGGCAGCCGTACGGCGTCGTCGCGGCCGCCGTGCTCCTCCTGATCGGTCTCCTCGTCGGCTGGATCCTCAAGAAGGCCGGATACGGCGTCAACGGACCGCGTTACCAGCCGAAGGGCCACTGACCGCTGTGGCTGACCTGCTGGCCGAACTGACAGCCGGGTCGGTCGCCGACGCCGAGGCCAGGCGCGAGCAGCATCCGCTCGCCCAGGTCGAGAAGGCAGCGACGGATGCCGCTCCCGCGATCGACGCGCTCACGGTTCTCGCACCCGCGGAGCGCGTCAAGATCATAGCCGAAGTGAAGCGCGCGAGCCCCTCGCGCGGCGACCTCGCCGACATCCCCGACCCGGCGGTGCTGGCCGCGACGTACGAGCGCGGCGGGGCGAGCGCGATCAGCGTGCTGACCGAGCAGCGCCGCTTCAAGGGGTCGCTCTCCGACCTCAGGGCCGTCAAGAGCGCCGTGTCGCTGCCCGTGCTGCGGAAGGACTTCGTCGCGACGCCGTATCAGGTGATCGAGGCGCGTGCGGCCGGTGCCGACATCGTGCTGCTCATCGTCGCCGCTCTCGATCAGCCGCAGCTCGTCGAGCTGCACGATCTCGTGCGCGAGCTCGGCATGACAGCGCTCGTCGAAGCGCACACGGCCGACGAAGTGCAACGATCCATCGACCTCGACGCGCGGCTCGTCGGCATCAACGCCCGCAACCTGAAGAACTTCGAGCTCGACAGGGACCTGTTCGGGCGGCTCTCGCCCGCTCTTCCCGCGCACACGATAAAGGTCGCGGAGTCCGCTGTCTCGAGCGCGTCGGACGTCGCGCACTACCGCAGCGCCGGCGCCGACGTCGTGCTCATCGGCGAAGCCCTCGTCACGAGCGACCCGATTGCCACCCTCAACGATTTCCTGGCGGTGTGACCATGTCATTTCGAGACCAGACCGGACCGTATTTCGGCGAGTTCGGCGGACGATACGTCCCCGAGTCCCTCATCGCGACCCTCGACGACCTCACGGAGGCGTGGGAGCAGGCGAAGCAGGATCCGGAGTACCAGGCGGAGCTGAGCCGACTGCTGGTCGACTACGTCGGCCGCCCCTCGATCATCACCGAGGTGCCCCGCTTCGCCGAGCACGGCGGAGGCGCACGCATGATCCTGAAGCGCGAGGATCTCAACCACACCGGCTCGCACAAGATCAACAACGTCATCGGGCAGGCCCTGCTGACGAAGCGCATCGGCAAGACACGCGTCATCGCCGAGACGGGCGCGGGCCAGCACGGAGTCGCGACAGCCACCGCGGCCGCGCTGTTCGGCCTGGACTGCGTCATCTACATGGGCGAGGTCGACACGGAGCGGCAGGCTCTCAACGTCGCCCGCATGCGGCTGCTCGGCGCCGAGGTCGTCTCGGTGAAGACCGGGTCGCGCACCCTCAAGGACGCGATAAACGAGGCAATGCGGGACTGGGTGACGAACGTCGACACGACGAACTACATCTTCGGCACCGTCGCGGGACCGCATCCGTTCCCGGCCATGGTGCGCGATCTGCAGAAGATCATCGGCGAAGAGTCGCGCGAGCAAGTGCTCGCCCTCACCGGGCGCCTTCCCGACGCGGTCGCCGCGTGCGTGGGCGGCGGTTCGAACGCCATCGGCATCTTCCACGCCTTCCTCGACGACCCCGACGTCGCGCTCTACGGCTTCGAGGCCGCCGGTGAAGGCGTCGACACGCCTCGCCACGCCGCGACGATAACGAAGGGCCGTCCCGGCATGCTGCACGGCGCCCGCAGCTACCTGCTGCAGGACGATGACGGTCAGACCGTGGAGTCGCACTCGATCTCGGCCGGACTGGACTACCCGGGTGTGGGACCGGAGCACGCGTGGCTCGCGAGCACCGGCCGCGCGACCTACCGGCCGGTCACGGACGCCGACGCGATGGAGGCTCTGCGGCTGCTCAGCCGCACGGAGGGAATCATTCCGGCCATCGAGTCCGCTCATGGCCTCGCCGGCGCGCTGCAACTCGGCCGTGAGCTCGGGCCCGAAGCGACGATCCTCGTGAGCCTCTCCGGGCGCGGGGACAAGGACATGGAGACCGCCGGCCGGTACTTCGACCTCATCGACGAAGGAGCTTCACAATCGTGACCGGCGTCTCGGACACTTTGAAGGCCAAGCGCGACGCGGGAGACGGCGCCCTCATCGGGTACCTGCCCGTCGGCTTCCCCACGTTCGACGAGAGCGTGGACGCCGCGATCGCGGTCGCCGAGAACGGCGTCGACATCATCGAACTCGGCGTGCCGTACTCGGATCCCGTCATGGACGGCCCGGTCATCCAGGCGGCAACGCAGCGCGCCCTCGCCGAGGGATTCCGGCTCAGCCACGCGTTCGAGGCCGTGCGCCGCATCACCGAGGCCGTCGACACGCGCGTGCTCCTCATGACCTACTGGAATCCCGTCGTGCAATACGGCGTCGAGCGCTTCGCCGACGATCTCGTCGCGGCCGGGGGAGCGGGCCTCATCACGCCCGATCTCATCCCCGACGAGGGAGCGGAATGGATCGCGGCATCCGAGCGCACAGGCCTCGACCGCGTGTTCCTCGCGGCGCCGTCCTCGAGCGACGCACGCCTCGTGCAGGCGGTCGAATCGAGCCGCGGATTCGTCTACGCCGTCTCGACGATGGGCATAACGGGCGCCCGCACCGACGTCGACACGGCCGCTCGCAGCCTCGTTTCGAGGCTGCGCGACGCCGGCGCGGAGAACGCGTGCGTCGGTCTCGGCATCTCCACGGCCGAGCACGTGCGCGAAGTGCTGGAGTATGCTGACGGCGCGATCGTCGGCTCCGCACTCGTGCGGGCGCTCGGCGAGGGCGGAGTCGAGCGCTTGAGCGCTCTCGCGCGCGAGCTCGCAACGGGCGCGACGCACACCCGATAGTCCGGCTACCCGTTACGAAAGGCGAACGGTGTCCCTTCCCCTCAGCATCCCGAGTCCCGACGTGAGCTACATCCAGCTCGGGCCGTTCACGATCCACTTCTACGCGCTCTGCATTCTCGCCGGCATCATCGCGGCCGCGATAATCACGCAAGCGCGGTTGACCCGGCAAGGCGCTGAGCCGGGCATCGTCATCGATCTTCTGCTGTGGCTCGTCCCGCTCGGCATCATCGGGGCGCGGGTCTTCCACGTGCTCACCCACCCCAACGACTACTTCTACCCCGGCGCGAACCTGTGGGCGACGCTGTACATCTGGGAGGGCGGCATCGCCATCTTCGGCGCCCTCATCGGCGGCGGGATCGGCGCATGGATCGGATGCCGCCTGACGGGGCTCCGGTTCTGGGCATTCGCCGACGCCCTCGCCCCGGGCATGCTCGTCGCTCAAGCGTTCGGCCGCTTCGGCAACTGGTTCAACCATGAGCTGTTCGGCATTCCCACGAGCCTGCCGTGGGGTCTCGAGATCGAGTCGTCGAACCCGGCGTACCCCGTCGGGCTTCCAGACGGCACGCTGTTCCACCCGACGTTCCTCTACGAGGTCATCTGGAACCTGCTCGGCGCCGCCGTGATCTTCTGGCTCGGCCGCAAGTTCACGCTGCAGTGGGGACGCCAGTTCGCCCTTTACCTGATCTGGTACGGAGCCGGCCGCGTGGTCTGGGAGTCGATTCGCATCGACCCGAGCGAAGTCTTCCTCGGCCTGCGGGTCAACGTGTGGGCTGCGCTGATCGCCGTCGTCGTCGGCATCGTGATCTTCATCGTCCAGGCCCGTCGCCACCCCGGGCTCCAGCCGAGCCCGTACCGAGTTGGCCGTAACACGTTCGAAACACAGGGCGGGTTAAACTCGACGTCACCAGATTCCGACTATGTCGATCTCGGCTACGACGCCGAGGGAGTGGCCGGATCGGACGAGCTGACGGCCACAAGCGCGAAAGCCGCATCGCCCCGGGAGTGACATTCACGCCGCTGCCGAGGCGCTCCACCGACCACGGGTCGGTTCTCCCTCGGCGGGCCACCGGCGTCCCGTCCTTCCGCTTCATGAGGACGGCACTTTCAATGACCTCACGCTTCCCCTATTCCCGGTTCGGGCTCGTTCCCGAGCAGCAGGGACTGTACGATCCTGGCCACGAGAAGGACGCCTGCGGCCTCGCGATGGTCGCAACGCTGCGCGGATACGCCGGTCACGACATCATCGAGGCGGCGCTCGATTCGCTGCGCAATCTCGAACACCGCGGCGCAGTCGGCTCTGACGCCGGAACGGGCGATGGCGCCGGCATCCTCACCCAGATCCCCGACGAGTTCTTCCGCGCCGTCGCGGGCTTCGAGCTTCCGGCCGCCTCCCAGTACGCGGTCGGCCTCGCGTTCCTGCCGAACGACGCCGACGAGCGCGCGACCGAGAAGTCCGCGATCGAGTCGATAGCGACGCAAGAGGGGCTCGTCGTGCTCGGCTGGCGGAGTGTGCCGACCGAGGCGGCTCACCTCGGCTCCCTCGCCGCTGAGGCGATGCCCGCGATCGAGCAGCTCTTCGTTCAGAGCGAGCAGACTGCTCCGGGCGACCGGCAGCTCAGCGGCATCCAGCTCGACCGCATCACCTATAGGCTCCGTAAGCGTGCAGAACGCGAGATCGGAGCCTATTTCGTCTCCCTGTCATGCCGCACCATCGTGTACAAGGGCATGGTAACGACGCTGCAGCTCGAACCGTTCTATCCCGACCTCAAGGACGAGCGGTTCGCGTCAAAGCTCGCGATCGTGCACTCGCGCTACTCGACGAACACGTTCCCCTCGTGGCCGCTCGCACAGCCGTTGCGGATGATGGCGCACAACGGGGAGATCAACACGATCCAGGGCAACCGCAACTGGATGCGCGCCCGCCAGTCGCAATTGGAATCGGAGCTGCTGGGGGACCTCGCGCCGCTGCTGCCGATCATCACGCCGGGCGCGAGCGACTCCGCCTCGTTCGACGAAGTGCTCGAGCTGCTCACGCTCACGGGACGCTCCCTGCCGCACGCGATGCTCATGATGGTGCCAGAGGCGTGGGAGAACCGCACCGACCTCGATGCGAAGCGGCGCGACTTCTACGAGTTCGCCTCGATGCAGATGGAACCGTGGGACGGCCCCGCCGCCCTCACGTTCACCGACGGCTCGAACGTCGGAGCCACTCTCGACCGCAACGGGCTGCGCCCCGGGCGCTGGCTTGAGACCACCGACGGGCTCATCGTTCTCGGCAGCGAGATCGGCGTGCTCGACATCGCGCCGGAGCGCGTCAAGCGCAAGGGCCGCCTCCAGCCGGGAAAGATGTTCCTCATCGACATCGACGCCGGCCGCATCATCGAGGACGACGAGATCAAGGACGCCCTCGCGGAGGCACAGCCGTGGGGTCAGTGGCTCGAATCCGGCCGGATTCGCCTGTCCGAACTGCCCGAGCGCGAGCACATCGTGCACACTCCCGCGTCGGTCACGCGCCGACAGCGCACCTTCGGCTACACGGAGGAGGAAGTCAAGCGACTGCTGAAGCCGATGGCGGAGACCGGAGCGGAGCCGATCGGCGCGATGGGAACGGACACGCCCATCGCCGTGCTCGCCGATCGGCCGCGACTGCTCTTCGACTACTTCACGCAGAAGTTCGCGCAAGTGACGAATCCGCCTCTCGATTCGATTCGCGAGCAGGTCGTGACCTCTCTCTCGCTGTCGCTCGGTCCCGAGCGCAACCTGCTCAGCTCCGGCCCGGAGCACACGCGCCAGGTCATTCTCGACTTCCCCGTCATCGACAACGACCAGCTTGCGAAGATCCAGCACATCGACCCGCTGCCGGGCAGCGCGACGACGGCGATCGTGCGCGCCCTTTACCGGTTCGACGAAGGCAAGGACGCGCTGCGCAACCGCCTGGACGCGATAAACCGTGAGGTGGATGCCGCCATCGAGGCGGGTGCGGAATACATCGTGATCAGCGACCGCGACTCCAACAAGGATCTGGCGCCCATTCCGTCGCTTCTCGCCCTCGCGTCTGTGCACCACCACCTCATCCGCGCGGAGACGCGCATGAAGGTCGGCCTCATCGTCGAGGCCGGTGACGTGCGCGAAGTGCACCACGTCGCGACGCTCATCGGCTACGGCGCCTCGGCCGTCAACCCGTACCTCGCGATGGAGAGCTGCGAGGAGCTCGTCCGACGCGGCGACATCCACGGCGTCACGGCAGACCAGGCCGTGCGGAACGTGATCTACGCGCTCGGCAAGGGCGTTCTGAAGATCATGTCGAAGATGGGCATCTCAACCGTCTCCTCCTATGCGGGTGCGCAGACCTTCGAGGCCGTCGGTCTCAGTCAGGACTTCGTCGACACGTACTTCACGGGGACGGAGTCACGGCTCGGGGGAGTCGGCCTCGACGTCATCCAGGCCGAGAACCTGCACCGCCACACCTCCGCATACCCGGCGAACGAGCCGAGCCACGCGCACCAGCGACTGGAGACCGGCGGCGAGTACCAGTGGCGACGCGACGGCGCCCCGCACCTCTTCAATCCGGACACGGTGTTCCGTCTGCAGCACTCGACGCGCACCCGCCGCTACGACGTGTTCCGCGAATACACGAAGCTCGTCGACGATCAAGCGGAGAGGCTCATGACGCTTCGCGGCCTGTTCCGGTTCGACACGACACGTCGCACCCCGGTACCGCTCGACGAGGTCGAACCGGTCTCCTCGATCGTCAAGCGATTCTCCACGGGCGCGATGAGCTATGGCTCGATCTCGAAGGAGGCGCACGAGACTCTTGCGATAGCGATGAACCGGCTCGGAGCGAAATCGAACACCGGCGAGGGCGGCGAGGACGTCGACCGGCTCCTCGACCCGGAACGCCGGAGCGCGATCAAGCAAGTCGCGTCCGGCCGGTTCGGCGTGACGAGCATGTACCTCACCCACGCGGACGACATCCAGATCAAGCTCGCCCAGGGCGCCAAGCCGGGCGAAGGCGGCCAGCTACCACCGGCGAAGGTGTACCCGTGGGTCGCGCGCACGCGACACGCGACGGCGGGCGTCGGCCTCATCTCGCCACCGCCGCACCACGACATCTACTCGATCGAGGATCTCAAGCAGCTCATCTTCGACCTCAAGCGAGCGAACCCGTCCGCGCGCATCCACACGAAGCTCGTGAGCGAGTCAGGCATCGGTGCGGTCGCTGCGGGCGTCGCGAAGGCTCTCGCCGATGTGATCCTCGTCTCGGGTCACGACGGTGGAACGGGGGCGAGTCCGCTCAATTCGCTCAAGCACGCGGGAACCCCGTGGGAACTGGGCCTCGCTGAGACGCAGCAGACTCTCATGCTCAACGATCTGCGCGACCGGGTCGTCGTGCAGGTCGACGGTCAGCTCAAGACCGGGCGCGACGTCGTCATCGGCGCCCTGCTCGGCGCCGAGGAATTCGGCTTCGCGACCGCGCCACTCGTCGTCTCAGGGTGCGTCATGATGCGCGTGTGCCACCTCGACACCTGTCCGGTGGGGGTCGCCACGCAGAATCCTCTGCTACGGCAGCGATTCACGGGTCAGGCCGAGTTCGTCGTGAACTTCTTCCAATTCATCGCCCAGGAAGTGCGCGAGTACCTCGCGGCACTCGGCTTCCGCTCGATCGAGGAGGCCGTCGGACACAGCGAGCTGCTCGACACGCGTGACGCGGTTCGCCACTGGAAGGCGCAGGGACTCGACCTTGCCCCGATTCTCGACGGGCCCGTGTTCCCCGACGGCACCCCGCGCAGGCACGCGCGCAATCAGGACCATGAACTCGACAAGCACTTCGATGCCGAGCTCATCCGGCGTTCGCGGAGCGTGCTCGAGGACGGCGGGTCGACGACCATCGCGCTCCCGGTCGCCAACACGGCGCGTGCGGTCGGGACGATGCTCGGGCACGAGGTGACAAAGCGCCACGGAGAGCAGGGGCTCCCCGAGAACTCGATCGTTGTCGAGCTCACGGGCTCCGCCGGGCAGTCGTTCGGCGCCTTCGTGCCCTCCGGTATCACGCTCCGGCTCACGGGCGACTCCAACGACTACGTCGGAAAGGGCCTCTCGGGCGGCCGCATCGCGATCTTCCCTCCCTCCGACGCAGCGTTCGCGGCCGAAGAGAACGTCATCGCCGGAAACGTCATCGGCTACGGCGCAACGCAGGGCAGCATGTTCCTGAGCGGCGTCGTGGGTGAACGCTTCCTCGTGCGCAACTCCGGCGCGACGGCCGTCGTCGAAGGGGTCGGTGACCACGCCCTCGAGTACATGACCGGCGGGCTCGCCGTGATTCTCGGCCCGACCGGCCGCAACCTCGGCGCCGGCATGTCGGGCGGCAGCGCCTACATCTTCGAGCTCGACCGCGAGCACGTCAACCGCGAAGCGATCGCAGGCGACGAACTCGACCTTCTCCCGCTCGGACCGGGCGACACCGAGATCCTGCGCGACCTGCTCACGCAACACCACGCCGAGACCGGCTCCCCGCTGGCGCAACGACTGCTCGAGGACTTCGAGGCCGCGGCGCAGAAATTCACGAAAGTACTACCCCGCGACTACGCGGCCGTGCTGCAGATGCGGCAGGAGGCCGTGGCCGAAGGCCTCGACCCCGACGGCGATGAGATGTGGGGCCGAATCCTGGAGGTAACCCGTGGCTGATCCCAGAGGCTTCCTGAAGGTCACGGAACGCGAACTTCCTCAACGGCGTCCCGTGCCCGTCCGCATCATGGACTGGAAGGAAGTGTATGAGAAGGGCGATCCGGAGCAGCTGCGTCGGCAGGCGGGGCGTTGCATGGATTGCGGCGTGCCGTTCTGTCACCAGGGCTGCCCGCTCGGGAACCTGATCCCGGAGTGGAACGACCTCACGTGGCGGGGCGAAGACCGTGCGGCAGCCGACCGCCTGCACGCGACCAACAATTTTCCCGAGCTGACGGGACGGCTGTGCCCCGCTCCGTGCGAGAGCGCGTGCGTTCTCGGCATCAACCAGCCGGCCGTGACGATCAAGCGCGTCGAACAGTCGATCGCCGATCAGGCGTTCGACAACGGCTGGATCGACGCGCACCCGCCGGAGCGTCTCACGGGAAAGACCGTCGCGATCGTCGGCTCCGGGCCCGCGGGACTCGCCGCCGCCCAGCAGCTCACGCGGGCCGGTCACACCGTCGCCGTGTACGAGCGCGACGACCGCATCGGCGGTCTTCTGCGTTACGGAATTCCGGACTTCAAGCTCGAGAAGCGCGTGCTCGAGCAGCGCCTCAAGCAAATGCGCGAAGAGGGCACGCGGTTCCGCCCGGGCGTGAACATCGGCGTCGATCTCAGCTGGGCCGACCTGCGCAGCCGCTACGACGCCGTGATCATCGCGACGGGTTCGCTCGTTCCGCGTGACCTGCCCATTCCCGGACGGGACCTCGGCGGCGTGCACTTCGCCATGGACTACCTCGTACGCGCGAACCATCAGGTCGCGGGCGACGAGGTCGCCGAGCCCATCACCGCCACGGGAAAGCACGTCATCGTGCTCGGCGGCGGCGACACCGGCTCGGACTGCATCGGAACCGCGCACCGCCAGGGAGCGGCGTCGGTGACGAACCTCGCCATCGGTCGCCAACCGCTCACAGGCCGGCCCGAGCACCAGCCATGGCCCATGATGCCCACACTCTTCGAAGTGCAGACCTCCCACGAAGAAGGCGGCGCCCGCGAGTACCTCGTCTCGACCGTCGAGTTCCTCGCCGACGACGACGGAAACGTGCGGTCGCTCCGCGTCGCCGAGACCGAATTCGTCGACGGCCGCCGCGTGCCCAAGTCAGGCACCGAGCGGGAGATCCCCGCGGACCTCGTGCTCCTCGCCCTCGGTTTCACCGGGCCGGAGCCCGAGGATCTTGCCTCGCAACTCGCCGTTCCGTTCACCGACAGAGGCAATGTCGCTCGCGACGCCGACTATCAGACAGAGCTGCCGGGAGTGTTCGTCGCGGGGGATGCCGGACGCGGCCAATCGCTCATCGTCTGGGCCATCGCGGAAGGTCGGTCAGCGGCCGCAGCCGTTGACCGGTATCTTGAAGGGGAGAGCGATCTTCCCGCACCGGTCCTTCCGACCGATCGCGCGATCGCCCTCTGACCGTGTTTCCGGTGCGGACGCGCGGAAAATCACATAACCACCCAGCGCATTCCCCCTGCGCAGGACATGGAGTCACTCATACATGAGACGAGCAAAAATCGTCGCAACGCTTGGACCGGCGACGTCCAGCTATGAAAATATCCGCGCGCTCATCGATGCCGGTGTCAACGTCGCGCGCATGAACCTCAGTCACGGCAGCTACGACGTTCACGAGGGCGTCTACGCGAACGTGCGCAAGGCCGCAGCCGACGCCGACAAGCCGATCGCGGTGCTAGTCGACCTCCAGGGCCCCAAGATCCGGCTCGGCAAGTTCGAAGGCGGACCCTACGAGCTCGCCGCCGGCGACATCTTCACGATCACGACCGAAGACATCCTCGGCAACAAGGACATCTCGAGCACGACCTTCAAGGGACTGCCGCAAGACGTCTCGCCCGGGGACTTCCTCCTCATCGACGACGGCAAGGTGCGCGTCAAGGTCCTCGAGACCGACGGCGTCCGCGTCAAGACCGAAGTCATCGTCGCGGGCCCCGTCTCGAACAACAAGGGCATCAACCTGCCCGGCGTGGCCGTCAACGTGCCCGCCCTCTCCGAGAAGGACGAAGCGGATCTGCGCTGGGGACTCAAGCTCGGCGCCGACTTCATCGCCCTGTCGTTCGTGCGCAACGCCGCCGACATCGAGCGCGTGCACGAGATCATGGACGAAGAGGGAATCACTCTCCCTGTCATCGCGAAGATCGAGAAGCCGCAGGCCGTCGACGCTCTCGAGGAGATCATCGACGCGTTCGACGGCATCATGGTCGCCCGCGGCGACCTCGGCGTCGAGCTGCCGCTCGAAGCGGTTCCGCTCGTGCAGAAGCGCGCGGTCGAGCTCTGCCGTCGCATGGCGAAGCCCGTCATCGTCGCGACGCAGATGCTCGAGTCGATGATCTCGAGTCCCGTGCCCACGCGCGCGGAGACCTCGGACGTCGCCAATGCGGTGCTCGACGGCGCCGACGCGGTCATGCTCAGCGGCGAGACGAGTGTGGGGGAGTACCCCGAGGTCACGGTGCGCACGATGGCCCGCATCGTCCAGGCCACCGAGGAGCACGGTCTCGAACGCATCGCCCCGCTCGGCTCGCAGCCGCGCACGCAGGGCGGCGCCCTGACCCTCGCGGCATCCGAAGTGGCCGAGTTCGTCGATGCGCGCTACTTGTGCGTGTTCACCGAGACCGGCGACTCCGTGCGCCGCATGTCCCGCCTGCGCACGAAGATCCCCGTGCTCGCTTTCACGCCGAACGAGTCCACGCGCCGTCGCATGCAGCTCAACTGGGGCATCGAGTCGTTCATCGTCGACCGCGTCACGCACACCGACGAGATGTTCGGTCAGGTCGACGACATCCTCCTCGGAACGGGCCGCGCCGTCGAAGGCGAGAAGGTCGTCGTGATCTCGGGATCGCCTCCCGGAATCTCGGGCTCCACGAACGACGTGCGCGTTCATCGCATGGGCGACGCCCACCAGGGAGTCGCACCCGCCTACGCGCTCGTGAAGAAGCAGTCTCAGTAGCCGTTCGCTGAGGCAAGCGGATGCCGGTCGGCCGCGAAGCCGACCGGCATCAGTCGTTCTCGCCCCCTGTGCCGGCTCAGCCTTCCGCGTGCCGCCTGCGCGAGTGACGCCCGGTGCGCCACACGAGGATCCAGACCGCTGCGGCGACGACGAACGCCAGTCCCCCGGCGATCGTGCCGGCCAGGTCGCCGGCCACCACGTCGAACAGGAAGGTGACGACGCCGACAAGCAACACGGAGATCACGGCGAGCATGACCCGCAGAAGCCGATCGCCGGTGTCGCCGCCGGTATCGTCGGGCTGGCCGCTGTCGCTCGCGCCCTTGTCGCGCGACGGGATCTGATGCGCGATGGGGCGCGCCGCGGCTTCGCGCTCTCGCTGACAGCGTTCATCTTTGGTGCGCTCGTCGCCGCGCTGAACCTGATTCCCACTCTCGGTTGGCAGGTGTTCAACGCCGTGAACGGGCTCTGACGACCCCGGCCGCTACCCTGAGGTCATGACTTCAGCGGCCACCGTCGGCATCGTCCTGTACCTGCTCGTCGTCGTGATCGTCGCGTTCGCGCTGTACTGGATCATCCGGCTCGCCGTGCGACACGGAATCCGCGACACGCGGAAGCAACCTCCGGCTGAGAGAACCGACGGTTTTCCCGGCGCTCCGGGTCCTTCACGCTGAGCAACTCGCCCGAGTTGCTCGTCTGTTCTGCTCTGCGAGAAACCCCGTCTGATGACAGCCGCCGGAGGGTTCCCTCGTTCAGGTGACAACGACGAAGGCACTCGACTTCCGCGCTACTACGCGGAAGTCGAGTGCCTTCAGACAGTGCCGATGGTGGGACTCGAACCCACACGCCCGCAAGGACAAAGCATTTTGAGTGCTCCGCGTCTGCCATTCCGCCACATCGGCGTGACACAACGTGATCAAGGTTATCGTAGGATTCTAGGGTGACTGAGCAAGATACCCCCGCAAACGCACCCCGTCGTGTTGTCGTCGCTGAGGACGAATCGCTGATTCGACTCGACATCGTCGAGATCCTCCGAGACAACGGATTCGAGGTGGTAGGAGAGGCCGGCGACGGCGAAACCGCAGTCGCCCTCGCGACCGAGCTGCGACCGGATCTCGTCATCATGGACGTGAAGATGCCGAAGCTCGACGGAATCTCGGCTGCGGAGAAGCTCAGCAAGGCGCAGATCGCTCCTGTGGTCCTTCTCACCGCTTTCAGCCAGAAGGACCTCGTCGAGCGTGCGTCCGAGGCTGGAGCCCTCGCCTACGTCGTGAAGCCCTTCACTCCCAACGACCTGCTGCCCGCCATTGAGATCGCCCTCAGCCGCCACCAGCAAATCATCACCCTCGAAGCCGAAGTGGCCGATATGGTCGAGCGTTTCGAGACCCGCAAGCTCGTGGACCGCGCCAAGGGCCTGCTCAACGAGAAGATGGGGCTCACTGAGCCGGAGGCCTTCCGCTGGATCCAGAAGGCTTCCATGGATCGCCGACTCACCATGCACGACGTCGCACAGGCGATTATCGAGCAGCTGAGCGCGAAGAAGAAGTAGCTTCCTCAGTTTCGAATACCCGCACGGACACCCCGTGCGGGTATTTTCGTGCGCGCGCGTTGCACGATTCCACGGCGACGTCAAGCCCCGTGTCGATTGTCGACAAAGTTCAGAAACGACAGCGCGTCGCTTTGACATGCCCCGAAACTGCCGCGTAGCTTTGCTCACCACAGCAAGCCCGACAGCGGCGTTCGCACAATGAGAGGCATTCGTGAAAGCAAAGAAGCGATGGATCACCGGGGGCGCAGTCGTCGCCTCGCTCGGACTGGTAGCGGGCCTGACTGCCTGTTCCGGAGACAGCGGGGCCGACGCAGACGCACCCCTCGACGACACGTACGTCGTCGCGACGGACACTTCGTTCGTCCCGTTCGAGTTCAAGGACGGCGGTGACTATGTCGGCTTCGACATCGATCTCATCAACGCCGTCGCTGACGAGGCCGGCTTTAAGATCGACCTCAAGACGACCAACTTCGACGGAATCATTCCGGGCCTCCAGACGGGCACCTTCGACATCGCAATCGCGGGCATCACCATCACCGACGAGCGAGCGAAGAAGATCGACTTCTCCGACCCGTACTACAAGTCCGGACTGCGCATCGGTGTGCCCGTGGACAATACGGACATCAAGGGCGTCGATGACCTTGCCGGCAAGAACGTGGCAACCCGGCTCGGGTCCACGAGCGCCGAGTACATCGAGAAGAACATTCCCGATGCGACGCCGAAGACGTTCGAGCAGCTCGATCAGGCGTACCTCGCGGTCGAGTCCGGCAGCGCCGATGCTGTGCTGTACGACGCGCCGAACGTCGCCTATTACATCCAGACCAAGGGTGAAGACAGCCTAAAGATGGTCGGCGAGCTCATGGAAGCGCAGGACTACGGGATCGCGATAGCCCAGGGCAATGCCAATCTCGTGAAGGCCATCGACGACGCTCTCGCCACTCTCAAGGACGACGGAACGTACGACGAGCTGTACAAGAAGTGGTTCGGCGAAGCTCCGAGCGACGACTAACGGCTCACCACAATTGCATATCGAGCAGCGGGCACGAGGGCAGCTGCGCCTCGTGCCCGCTTTCCTTGAGAGGGAAGAATGGTACATACAGCCCAATTCGACTGGCTCGGCGTAGTCGACTATCTCCCGGCACTCGGTGTCGGCCTCTACTACACCGTCCTCATTTCGATCGTCGGACTGCTCATCGGCTTCGTGCTTGGCGCGATCTTCGGACTCGGTCGCATCTCGCGCAACAAGATCATTTACGGAATCTCCACCGTCTACGTCGAAGTCCTCCGCGGAACACCGATTCTCGTGCAGGCCATCTGGACGTTCTACGCGCTTCCGTTGATCATCGGATTCAATATCCCGCCGCTCACGGCCGGTATCGTCGTCATCGGGCTCAACTCGGGCGCGTATATCGCAGAGATCGTCCGCGGCGCCGTGCAGTCGATCGAGAAGGGCCAGATGGAGGCCGGACGCTCCCTTGGCATGGGCCGCCACATGACCATGCTTCACGTGATCTGGCCGCAAGCGTTCAAGCGCATGATTCCGCCGCTCGGCAACCAATTCATAATCAGCATCAAGGACACCTCGATCCTTTCGGTGATCCTGGTTCCCGAACTCATCTTCCAGGCGCGCCTCATCGCCGCAAACCACTTCAACGCCGTCGAGATCTACACGACTGCGGCGCTGTGTTATCTGGTCATCACCCTGCCCCTGTCGAAGGTGCTCAACGTCGTCGAGAAGAGGCTGGCCCGCTCATGATCATCCACGTTTCAGATCTGCACAAGAAGTTCGGGGACCTGGAGGTCCTCAAGGGAATCAACTGCGACGTCGAACCGTCCGAGGTCGTGTGTGTGATTGGTCCAAGCGGTTCGGGGAAGAGCACATTCCTGCGGTGCCTCAACCTGCTTGAGGAGATCACGAGCGGTGACGTCGTCATCGACGGTCAATCCCTTACGGCGAAAGACGTCGACATCAACGCAGTGCGCACCGAAATCGGAATGGTGTTCCAGCAGTTCAACCTCTTCCCGCACAAGTCGGTGATCGAGAACATCATGCTCGCTCCAATGAAGGTTCGAAAGCTCAGTCGCGCTGAGGCTCGCGAGCGCGGGGTGCGCCTGCTCGAGAAAGTCGGACTCGCCGCGAAGGCCGACGCGTACCCGGCTCAGCTGTCGGGCGGACAGCAGCAGCGCGTCGCCATCGCCAGGGCCCTCGCCATGGAGCCGAAGATGATGCTCTTCGACGAACCGACGAGCGCTCTTGACCCCGAGCTCGTCGGCGAGGTGCTCGCCGTCATGAAGCAGCTCGCCCTTGAGGGGATGACCATGGTCGTCGTCACGCACGAGATGGGCTTCGCCCGGGAGGTCGGTGACCGCGTGATGTTCATGGACGGCGGAGTCGTCGTCGAAGAGGGCAAACCGGAGGACATCTTCGACCGCCCGCAATCAGCACGCACACGTGAGTTTCTGAATAAGGTGCTCTGACACCGACGCAGACCACGCGAGAGGGCTCCGGGAGTCACGTGACTCCCGGCGCCCTCGTCCCGTTTCTCAGCCGGTTCAGGTCGCGGGGCGATCCTTGATGAGATTCGTGATCCGCACCGTCGAGCAACGCCGCCCCTGCTCGTCGCAGATCGCGATCTCGTGCACGGTGAGGCTGCGGCCAAGATGAATGGGCGTACACACGCCCGTCACGATTCCGGACGTCGCCGACCGCGTGTGCGTGGCATTGATGTCGATGCCGACAGCGAGACGCCCTTCGCCGGCGAAGTAGTTGGCCGACATGGAACCGAGCGACTCGCCGAGAACGACGTACGCGCCACCGTGGAGCAGCATCGCCGGCTGCGTGTTTCCCTCCACTGGCATGGTGCCCACCGTGCGTTCGACGCCGAACTCGGTGATCCTGATGCCCATCTTCTCGGCGAGAGCTCCCAGCCCTCGAGTGTTCACGTATTCAAGGGGGTCGGATGCTGTCTGGCTCATGCACACCTTCGCGCTTCGGCCCCAACGCGATGTCGCAGTCGACTTGTAGGCTGGGGGCTGTGTCGGACAACGAAAAGCCTACCCTCCTCGTCATCGACGGCCACTCGCTCGCATTCCGTGCGTTCTACGCGCTGCCCGTCGACAGTTTCCAGAACAGCGAGGGTCAGCACACCAACGCGATCCACGGCTTCATCGCCATGTTCCTCAATCTGCTGAAGAACGAGAAGCCCACCCACGTCGCGGTCGCCTTCGACATCTCTCGGTACTCGTTCCGCACCCGCGAGTACCCGGATTACAAGGGCACTCGCGGAGAGACGCCGCCCGAGTTCATCGGTCAGGTTCCTCTCCTGCAAGACGCCCTCAAGGCCATGAACGTCACGACGATCTCGATCGAGGACTACGAGGCCGACGATATCCTCGCCACCCTCTCCGTCAAGGGAACGCACGAGGGCTACCGCGTCCTCGTCGTCTCCGGCGACCGAGACACCATCCAACTCGTCAATGACAACGTCACGCTCCTGTATCCGTCACGGCAGGGCGTCTCCGACCTCACGAGGTACGACCCGGCGAAGGTCAAGGATCGCTACGACATCGAACCCCACCAGTACCCGGAGATCGCAGCGCTCGTCGGGGAGACCAGCGACAACTTGCCCGGCATCCCCAAGGTGGGCGAGAAGACCGCCGTCAAGTGGCTGCACAAGTACGGCAGCCTCGACGAGATTCTGGCCCACGCCGATGAGATCACCGGCAAGGTCGGGGAGAGCTTCCGCGAACACAAGGAGAATGCGATCCGCAATCGCAAACTCAATCGCCTCCTCACCGACGTCGAGATGCCGTGCGAGATCACAGCGCTCGAGAAGAAGCCCATCGACCAAGCTGCCGTGCGCGAGATCTTCGGAAAGCTCGAGTTCCGCACCCTCCTCGACCGCGTTCTCAAACTCGAAGGCGTCGAGGGCGGCGCCCCCGCGGAGCCAGGCGTCAGCGCTCCCAGCCCGCAGAACCTCCTCGACGAGGAGCTCGAAGCGTGGATCGAGCGTCACTGTGCTGCCCACCCCGAGGGTCTCGCCCTGTCCGTCGAGGTGGCCAACGGGATGCCGACGGCGATCGGCATCGCGACGGAGGACGAAGCCGTCTCGCTCGCGTGGCAGCCGGGTCGCGCCGACTACGCACCGTTTGAGTCGTGGCTCGCCGATGATGATCGGCCGAAGATCATGCACGGCGCGAAGCAGCAGATCAAGGCCCTCATCGAGGCGGGGCTTACTATCGCCGGGCTCACGTTCGACACCTTCATCGCCGGCTGGCTGCTGCGTCCGGGCGGAACGGACAAGACGCTCGCCGACCTTGTTCTGCGCTATCTCGACGAGCAGCTCCCCAAGGCCGACCCGAACCAGCTCGTTCCCGACGTCGAGCCGCTCTCGACCGCTCTCGAGGCCTGGTACACGGCGCGTCTGGTCGCACCGCTCCGCGCGCGGCTCGACGACGGCTCGGCACGCGTTCTGCGCGAACTCGAGATGCCGATCGTCAGCGTGCTCGCCGCGATGGAGCTCCGCGGCGTCGCCGTCGACCACGATCAGCTCGCCGCACTGTCGAATCGCCTCGGTTCGACAGCCAGCGATCTTGCGGCACGGGCGTTCGCCGAGATCGGTCGCGAGATCAACCTCGGATCGCCGAAACAGATCCAGGAGGTGCTCTTCGAGCAGCTTCAGATGCCGACGACGCGAGCGACGAAGACGGGGTACTCGACGGATGCCGCTTCTCTCGCCGATCTGCAGGCCTCGAACCCGCACCCGTTCCTCGGCCTCCTGCTCGAGCACCGCGATGCGACAAAGCTGCGCCAGATCGTCGAGACGCTCGACAAGTCGATCGACTCCGGGGGCCGCATCCACACCTCGTACGTACAGACCGGCACCTCAACGGGACGAATCTCGTCGACCGACCCCAACTTGCAGAACATTCCCGTCCGCACGGCGGAGGGGCGCCTCATTCGCGCCGCCTTCACCGTCGGCGAGGGATACGACAGCCTCCTGACGGCCGATTACTCGCAGATCGAGATGCGCATCATGGCGCACCTCTCGGGCGATCCGGGTCTGATCGAGGCGTTCACCGCGGGTGAAGATCTCCACCGGTTCGTTGGCGCCCGCATCTTCGGCGTCGATCCCGCCGATGTCACGCCCGAGATGCGCACCAAGGTCAAGGCGATGTCCTACGGCCTCGCCTACGGTCTGAGCGCATTCGGTCTGTCTCGCCAGCTCCGCATCGACAGCAAGGAGGCCAAGCAGCTCATGGCCGACTACTTCGCACGGTTCGGGGCTGTTCGGGACTATCTGCGCAACGTGGTCGAGCAGGCGAAGGTGGATGGCTACACGACAACGATCTTCGGGCGCCGCCGACCATTCCCTGATCTCAAGAGTCCGAATCGCACGCTTCGCCAGAACGCCGAGCGCGCGGCGCTCAACGCGCCCATTCAGGGTTCGGCCGCCGACATCATCAAGGTCGCGATGATCAACATCGAGAACGACATTCGAGATGCGGAGTTGTCGAGCCGCATGCTCATGCAGGTGCACGACGAGCTGATCTTCGAAGTCTCGAGCGGCGAGCACGACCGCCTCGAGGAGATCGTGCGTGCACGCATGGGAAGCGCAGCCGAACTCAGCGTTCCGCTCGAGGTTCAGGTCGGCTACGGCTCGAACTGGGACGCTGCGGCGCACTAATTGCGCGGCATCCTCGGCCCCCATACGCTCGAGTCATGACTGCACAACAGAAGAGAACCCCTTCGGCGATCGACGCGATCGCCGAAGACTGGGTCGACACGATCGTCGACCTCGACCCGGCGATCGGAACCTATATCGGCCGCAACGAGGTCAATGGCCGCTACCGGGACTACTCACCTGCGGGCACCGAGGCGTACGCCGAGGCCGTGCGTCGCACAAAGGCTGCGCTAGATGCCGAACAGCCTCGCGATGACGTCGACCGCGTCACGAAGACGGACCTGGGAAGCGAGCTTGAGCTAACGCTCGAGAGCATCGACGCCGGACTGCACTTGCGCGACCTCAATGTCATCGCGTCTCCGGCGCAGGAGATCCGTGAGGTGTACGACCTCATGCCGACCGCCACTCTGGACGATTGGGAGACGATCGCGACGCGACTCGGGGGAGTGCCTGCCGCGGTCGAGGGCTACATCGAGACACTCCGTGAGGGCATTCGGCGCGGGATCACGCCGGCGAAGCGCCAAGTTCGCGAGGTGTACCAGCAGGTTCGAAAGCTCACGGTCGGCGAGGGGTTCTTCCAGGACTTCGCTGGCTCGGCCTCGACCGACGGCGGGGAACTCCCGGCCTCGCTCGCCACCTCGCTCACGGAGCACGCCGGTGAGGCCGCCGTCGCATTCGGCTCGCTCGCGGACTTCCTCGCCTCGGAGCTCGAGGAGGCCGCCACGGAGCAGGACGCGATCGGCCGCGACCTCTACGCGCTGCAGTCGCGCCGCTTCCTCGGCGCCACGATCGACCTCGACGAGACATACGAGTGGGGAATCGAAGAGCTTGCCCGCATGGTCGAAGAGCAGGAGTCGATCGCCCGACAGATCAAGCCGGGCGCCGGAGTGCTCGAGGCGATCGAATTCCTCGACCAGGATCAGTCGCGCAAGCTGCACGGCACTGAGGCGCTGCAGCGCTGGATGCAGGAGACGAGCGACCGCGCCGTCGCGGAGCTGTCGGCCACCCACTTCGACATTCCCGACGAGATCAAGACCATCGAGTGCATGATCGCCCCCACACAGGAGGGTGGCATCTACTACACGGGCCCGACCGACGATTTCTCGCGTCCCGGGCGCATGTGGTGGTCGGTTCCCACCGGAGTCACCGAGTTCGACACGTGGCGGGAGCTGACGACCGTTTACCACGAGGGCGTTCCGGGGCATCACCTGCAGATCGGTCAGGCCGTGTACAACCGGGATACGCTCAACCTATGGCGACGCCAGCTCGCCGGGACCTCCGGGCACGCCGAAGGCTGGGCCTTGTACGCGGAGCGCCTCATGGAACAGCTCGGCTACCTCGACGACCCGGCCGACCGACTCGGGATGCTGGACGGTCAGCGCATGCGCGCGGCGCGCGTGGTTCTCGACATCGGGGTGCACTTGGGCAAGCAGCTTCCCGACGGAACAGGCGCGTGGAGCGCCGAGTACGCGTTCGATTTCATGTCGAAGAACGTCAACATGAACGAGGGATTCGTCACGTTCGAGGTCAATCGCTACCTCGGCTGGCCGGGGCAAGCACCCGCCTACAAGGTCGGCCAGCGCATCTGGGAACAATTGCGCGATGACGCGCACGCGAAGGAAGGCGCGAATTTCGACATCAAGGAGTTCCACCGCCGTGCCCTCAACCTCGGCGGGGTCGGTCTCGACACGCTGCGTTCGGAGCTGCTGCGCTGAGCCCTCATGCACCAACCGGAGGGTGCCGGCCCTCCGGTTGATTCGCATGCCGCGAACCCGATAGACTAGAGCGTCACTTCTGTGACGTCCTATCCGCCTGCCCGCCGCGCACTAGCACGACACGTGAGCGGGCCCGATTTACAGTCCATTCTGGAGCACTTACTTATATGACAACCGCAACGACCGCCAAGCAGGTCGCCATCAACGACATCGGATCTGCAGAAGACTTTCTGGCAGCGGTCGAGAAGACACTGAAGTTCTTCAACGACGGAGACCTCATCGAGGGCACTGTCGTGAAGATCGACCGCGACGAGGTTCTCCTCGACGTCGGATACAAGACCGAGGGTGTTATCCCCTCCCGCGAACTTTCCATCAAGCACGATGTCGACCCGGCCGAGGTCGTGAAGGTCGGCGACACCGTCGAGGCGCTGGTTCTCCAGAAGGAGGACAAGGAAGGGCGTCTCATCCTGTCGAAGAAGCGCGCACAGTACGAGCGTGCCTGGGGCGACGTGGAGAAGATCAAGGAAGCCGATGGCGTCGTGACCGGCCAGGTCATCGAGGTCGTCAAGGGTGGTCTCATCGTCGACATCGGACTCCGCGGGTTCCTCCCCGCTTCGCTCATCGAGCTGCGCCGCGTGCGCGACCTGACGCCGTACCTCGGCCAGGAGCTCGAGGCGAAGATCCTCGAACTCGACAAGAACCGCAACAATGTCGTTCTCTCCCGCCGTGCGCTGCTGGAGCAGACGCAGTCCGAGAGCCGCACGTCGTTCCTCAACAACCTGCACAAGGGTCAGGTTCGCAAGGGCATCGTCTCGTCGATCGTCAACTTCGGTGCGTTCGTCGACCTCGGCGGGGTCGACGGGCTCGTCCACGTCTCGGAGCTCAGCTGGAAGCACATCGAGCACGCGTCCGAGGTCGTCGAGGTCGGTCAGGAAGTCACCGTCGAGATCCTCGAGGTCGACCTGGACCGCGAGCGCGTGTCGCTCTCGCTCAAGGCGACGCAGGAGGACCCGTGGCAGGTCTTCGCCCGCACGCACGCGATCGGGCAGATCACACCCGGCAAGGTCACCAAGCTGGTTCCGTTCGGTGCGTTCGTTCGCGTCGCCGACGGCATCGAGGGCCTCGTGCACATTTCCGAGCTCAGCTCGAAGCACGTCGAGCTTGCCGACCAGGTCGTCTCCGTCGGCCAGGAGGTCTTCGTCAAGATCATCGACATCGACCTCGAGCGTCGCCGCATCTCGCTGAGCCTCAAGCAGGCAAACGAGGGCGTCGACCCCGAAGGGACCGAGTTCGACCCGGCACTCTACGGCATGCTCACCGAGTACGACGAGGAGGGGAACTACAAGTACCCCGAGGGCTTCGACCCGGAGACCAACGAGTGGAAGGAAGGCTTCGAGACTCAGCGCGAGAAGTGGGAGCAGGACTACGCTGCTGCCCAGGCTCGCTGGGAGGCTCACAAGAAGCAGGTTGCCGCCGCTCTCACGGACGAGGCCGCCGTCGAGGCGCCGTCCGGGGCTTCCTCCTTCTCGAGCGACGCACAGGGCGCCGGCACTCTCGCCGACGACGCTTCGCTCGCAGCGCTCCGCGAGAAGCTCTCGAGCAACTCCTGATCGCCTGACCCTCGAGGCCGGCTCAGCACTGCTGGGCCGGCCTCGACCGTGTCTCCACACTACGTGAGCGTTACTCCTGTAGGGTTGGCACGTACTCCTCCCGGCGCACCTGCCCGCCGATGGTCCTTTCCTGATCCCAAAGACAAGGTGTGAAGTGAACGTTGATTCGTTGACGAACTTCCTGACAATCGAATATGCAGACGCTTCGCTTCTGCGCAACAGCCCCCAGCAGAACCGAAGCCGCCAAAGTCTCGAAACCATCCTGCAGGTGTGCGGCCAGCTCATCGACGAGTCGGGCCACGCAGGAGTCACCACGGCCGAAGTGGCCAAGCGCGCCGACATCGCCATCGGCACGGTGTATCGCTTCTTCCCTGACCGCATCGCACTCATGCTGGGCGTGTACGACTACATGCTCGCTCGGTACGTGCAGATCGCCCTCGACGCATTCGCCGAGAAGCCCGCCGAGACGTGGCAGGGGGCCTTCGCCACCCTGGTCGAGAGCACGGTCGTCGCCCGCCGCACGATTCCCGGCTACAAGGCCACGCACTACCGCATTCTCGCGGACGATGAGAACCAGGGTAAGTACCAGGAGCGCACGCGCGCCTACGTTGACGCCGTTGTCGGGCTGCTCTCGCAGTACGAGGGCGTTCCGTCCGGTGAGGCATGGTGGGCACGGGTCGGCGTCGCGATCGAGCTCTCCCGCACGCTCCAGCGCCTCGCGTTCGACGACAGCCCCGAGGGCGACCCGGGGCTGCTTGAGGAAGCCGTGCGGGTGCCCGTCGACTACCTCTCATCCCACAGCGCCGACGCCTGACGTGTTGCTTGTCGGACTCACCGGAGGGATCGCATCCGGCAAATCGACTGTCGCTCGGATGCTGCACGAGCACGGCGCTGTCATCGTGGACGCCGACGTCCTCGCTCGCGAAGTCGTCGAGCCTGGCACACCCGCCTTGTCCGCGGTCGTCGAGCATTTCGGGGACGCCGTGCTTCAACCGGACGGCTCTCTTGACCGCGCGGCCCTTGCCGGCCGCGTGTTCGGCAACCCGACCGAGCTCGCTCGGCTCAATGGCATCGTCCATCCCGCGGTGCGGGAGGCGTCTCAGCAGCGCATCAGGGAAGCGGCCGCGGCCGACCCCGACGCGGTCATCGTCTACGACGTTCCGCTGCTCGCCGAGTCGCGCTCAACCGACGAGTTCGACCTCGTCGTCGTGGCGCACACGCCCGCCGCTGCTCGCGTCGACAGACTCGTCACCTTGCGCGGACTGGAGCGCACCGCGGCCGAGCAGCGCGTGACCGCGCAAGCCGACGACGAGACCCGGCTCGCTCTCGCGGATGTCGTGATCGACACCGCCGGCAGTCTCGAGCACACGCGCGAACAGGTTCACGCGCTCTGGCAGCGCCTGACGCGCGAGTCTCAGCCGTGAGTTCCGTCCTAGTCACGGGGTTCGAGCCGTTCGGCGGTGCGAGCGTCAACGCCTCGTGGGAAGCGGTGCGCCGTCTTCCCCTCCGCATTCGAAACGCCGACATCCACCGCGAGCTGATTCCGTGCACCTTCGCCGGTTCCGCGAGCGCCGTTCACGCCGCACTCGAGCGGCACCGGCCCGACGTCGTCGTGTGTGTCGGAGAGGCGGGGAGCCGCACACGCGTTTCGATCGAACGCGTCGCCGTGAACCTCGATGATGCGCGCATTCCCGACAATGCGGGCCAGCAGCCCCTCGACGCGCCGATCGACGCGGCCGGACCAGCGGCATACTTCTCTCGCATGCCGGTCAAGGCATGCGCTCTCGCCGTCGACCGTTCGGGAGTTCCCGCCGAGGTGTCCCTGACCGCAGGGAGCTACGTGTGCAATCACGTGTTCTACCGGCTCATGCGGATGCTCGAGAAGGAGCTGCCGCACGTCGTCGGCGGGTTCGTGCACGTTCCACGCGGCGAGACGATCGGGCCGGATGCCGCCGAACGAGCGCTCCGCGCCATCATCGAGACTGTCCTCGAGCGGGGCTCGGAGGATCTGCCGCTTCGAGGCGGCCGGGAAGACTGACCCTCCAGCGGCGACTGTCAGACCCGAAGCTTAGACTCGAAGAATGGAACCCACACGCTCTGTCCGGCCCTTCGAAGTGGTCAGCGAATACGAGCCGAGCGGTGACCAGCCGAAGGCGATCGCCGATCTCTCCCAGCGAATCAACGCCGGAGAAACAGACGTCGTGCTTCTCGGCGCGACAGGAACGGGCAAATCGGCGACGACAGCCTGGCTCATCGAGGCCGTGCAACGACCAACGCTCGTCCTCGCGCACAACAAGACGCTCGCCGCGCAGCTCGCGAACGAGTTCCGCGAGCTCATGCCCAACAACGCTGTCGAGTACTTCGTGTCGTACTACGACTACTACCAGCCCGAGGCGTATGTCCCACAGACGGACACCTTCATCGAGAAGGACTCGTCGATAAACTCGGAAGTGGAAAGACTCCGCCACTCCACGACGAACTCGCTGCTCAGCCGGCGCGACGTCGTCGTCGTGTCGACAGTCTCCTGCATCTACGGGCTCGGTGCCGCCGAAGAGTACCTCGACGCGATGGTCGCACTTCAAGTCGGGCAGCGTGTCGGCCGCGACGACCTGATTCGCGGTTTCATCGGCATGCAGTACAACCGCAACGACGTGGACTTCTCTCGGGGCAACTTCCGGGTCCGCGGCGACACGATCGAGATCATCCCGGTGTACGAGGAACTCGCGATCCGCATCGAGATGTTCGGCGACGAGATTGAGGCGCTGTACGCGCTGCACCCGCTCACGGGCGACATCGTGAAGACTCTCGATGCGGTTTCCGTGTTCCCCGCGACGCACTACGCCGCGAGCCCCGCGACGATGCACCGCGCGATCGGGACCATCCAAGAGGAGCTCACCGAGCGCCTCGCGGAGCTCGAGCGACAGGGCAAGCTGCTCGAAGCGCAGCGGCTGCGCATGCGGACCTCGTTCGACCTCGAGATGATGGAGCAGATCGGGTTCTGCTCGGGCATCGAGAACTACTCGCGTCACATCGACGGCCGCAAGCCGGGGGAGGCCCCCCATTGCCTGCTCGACTACTTCCCCGAAGATTTCCTCGTCGTCATCGACGAGTCGCACGTGACGGTTCCGCAGATCGGCGCGATGTATGAGGGAGACGCCTCGCGCAAGCGCACGCTCGTCGAGCACGGCTTCCGGCTGCCGAGCGCGCTCGACAACCGGCCGCTCACCTGGAATGAGTTCAAGAACCGCGTCGGTCAGACCGTGTACCTGTCCGCGACCCCTGGACGGTATGAGCTCGGCATCGCCGACGGCGTGGTCGAGCAGATCATTCGCCCGACCGGGCTCGTCGATCCCGAGATCGTCGTGAAGCCGTCGGAGGGACAGATCGACGACCTGCTCGAGGAGATCCGCGCCCGCAGCGAGCGTGACGAGCGCGTGCTCGTCACGACGCTGACGAAGAAGATGGCGGAAGAGCTCACCGACTTCCTCACCGAAGCCGGAGTTCGCGTGCGCTACCTGCACTCCGATGTCGATACCCTGCGACGGGTCGAGCTCCTGACCGAACTGCGCGCGGGCGTGTACGACGTGCTCGTCGGCATCAACCTGCTGAGAGAGGGACTGGATCTTCCGGAAGTGTCCCTCGTCGCGATTCTCGACGCGGACAAGGAGGGCTTCCTGCGCTCGTCCACGTCGCTCATCCAGACGATCGGTCGCGCGGCGCGCAACGTCTCCGGCCAAGTGCACATGTACGCCGACAACGTCACCGACTCCATGCGCTTCGCTATCGACGAGACGAACCGGCGCCGCGAGAAGCAGATCGCGTACAACACTGAGAACGGAATCGACCCGACGCCGTTGCGGAAGAGGATCGCTGACATCACCGATGTACTCGCGCGCGAGGGCGCCGACACGGAGCAGCTCCTCGCCAAGCGGGGCGGCAATCGCGCAGGGTCACCGACGCCGTCGCTTCGCCACCACGAAGGCCTCGCAGCGGAGGGCGCCAACGATCTCGAGGCGATAATCGCAGACCTGAACGGGCAGATGCTCGCGGCCGCCGGTGAACTCAAGTTCGAGCTGGCCGCTCGCTTGAGGGATGAAGTCGCCGATCTCAAACGTGAACTGCGGCAAATGGAGAAGGCCGGACACATCTAGGCCGCTACGGTAGGGTCATGGGCACCGCGGACCGCAGCAGACGAGGCGGCGCCCGGTGAGGCGACTTTTCGTTGTCGCCGCCGTCTTGTGCGTCGTTATCGTGCTCGCGGCGGCCCTCCAGGGGGCCGCGACGTTCACGGCGCCACGATGGGACACCTCGTGGCGCATAGCGCCGAGCGACCTTCCCGAACGTCCCGCGTTCGACAACGCCGACCAGAGCGCGAGTCCGGCACCCACGCCGGTGCACGGCGCCGCCCATGTCAATCCACTTCTCGTGATCGTTGTCCTCGCACTCATCGCGGTCGTCGTCCTCGCCTACATCCTCTTTCGCCTGCGCCAGCGCACGCCGCGGCGATTCACAACGTCCCTCACGGGCGCGCCGCAAGGCGACGGCGGCGAGGTCGCGAGCACTCCCGCTGCCGAAGCCGACGTGCCGCCCGCGGTCATCCGCCGCGGCATTGCGCACGCGCTCGTTCAGATCCGAGAGGAGCGACCTCCAGGCGACGCGATCATCGCCGCGTGGCTGGGGCTGGAGGAGTCCGCCGAGGACAGCGGGCTTCACCGTCGCCCCGCGGAGACGGCCGCCGAGTTCACGGCCGCCGCAATCGCCCGGCTCGGCGCCGAGCACGAAGTGCGCGAGCTGCTCGCGCTGTACCAGGGAGTGCGCTTCGGCGGTCATCGAGCGACCGCTGCCGACGTCGTCCGCGCGACGGCATACCTCGAGACACTGAGGGAGCGGTGGTCGTGAGCGCAGGGCGGCTGATCGGCATCGCCCTCGTGGGCGCCGCGCTCGGCGGCATCCTCTGGGTCGTCGGCCTCGCGTTGGAATTCTGCATTGCCGTCGCACTGATCGTCGTTATGCTCGGCGTGCTGTGGCTGTGTCGTCCCTCGGCCGAGGAGCTCACCTGGCCCGACCGCGAGCTCGAGCGACCCGCCGGCCGCCGCGATGATGTCTCTCGGCTCGGCTGGTCGCTGCGTCCCCAGCGAAGCGGGATCGGAGATGCCGGAATCAAGCGCGTGCGTGAGCTCGCCCGAGTGAGGCTGGAGCGGCGCAGTCTCGATCTCGACGACGCCGGCGACGAGACGGAGATCGCGCGACTCCTCGGACCGCATGCGCGTCGCGTGCTGCGTCCTGGAGCAGACCCGGCCCCCAGTCTCGCGCACATCAATGCTGTGCTTGACCGTCTGAGCACCCTCACGAAGAAGGAGAACTCATGACCGAATCCCTCAGCGTCTCCCGCATCGCCGAGCTCGGCGGCCACGTGCTCGAGCGCGTGCGAAGCGTCGCCGTCGATATGGACGATCCGCTCGAGGTCGCCCTCGCGAGCATCCTCGCCGGCGGGCATGTGCTGTTCGAAGACGTGCCAGGCCTCGGCAAGACTCTCGCGGCGCGAAGCCTCGCCGCCGCGCTCGGGCTCGACTTCCGCCGGTTGCAGTGCACCCCGGACCTGCTGCCCTCGGACGTCACCGGTTCGTTCGTGTACTCCCCGTCAACCGGTGAGTTCGAATTTCGGCCCGGACCGATCTTCACGGGACTGCTGCTTGCCGACGAGATCAACCGCACGACGCCGAAGACGCAGTCGGCACTGCTCGAGGCCATGGCGGAAGGGCAAGTGACCGTGGAGGGGCGGCGTTTTCCGCTCGCGCAGCCGTTCCACGTCGTCGCCACCTCGAACCCCATCGAGTATGAGGGAACGTACGCGCTCCCGGAGGCGCAGCTCGACCGTTTCATGGTCCGGTTGGCCGTCGGCTACCCCGATGCGGAGGGAGAGCAGCGCATCCTCCTCGCTCGCGTGGCCCGGCAGCACGAGGTCGCGACAGTCGAGCCCGTCATCGACGCGAACACGCTGCTGGGGATGCAGGAAGGAGTCGAGCGCGTGCACGTTGATCCGGACATCGCCCGCTATTGCGTCGACATCGCCGCGGCCACGCGCCGCGACGGAGCAGTGCAGGTCGGCGCGTCGCCGCGTGGCTCGCAGGCGCTTCTGCTCGTCGCCCGTTCGCTCGCGGTGCTCGCGGGCCGCGACTACGTCACTCCCGATGACGTGAAGCGTGTGGCCGTGCCCGTGCTCGCGCACCGTCTCTCGCTCACAGCGCAGGCCTGGGCGAACGGCACGAAGGCGGAGAACATCGTCGCGAGCGTGATCGGCGCCGTCGCGGGACCGCCCACCGTGCCGAGCGGAGCATGAGCGACTCGGCGCGCATGCGGACCGTGTGGCACCCCACGCGCGCGTTCGCCGCCGCGATCATCGTCGGGCTTCTGCTGCTTGGCGTTGCCGTCGTCGCATCACGACCCGACATCGGGTGCTTCGGGGTGCCCCTCGTGCTGTGGGCAGCCCTGCGCTGGCAGGGGCGGCCGCGATCGCCTGGCGAGAGCGGCATCCGAATCTCCGCCGAGAATCCAGACAGGACGCACGGTGGGCTGACCGTGCCGTTCACGCTTCGCGTCGACGCCGCGGAGCCCGCCCGGCTCGCGCAGCTGCGCGTGCGCACCGGGGGAGTGGAGGACCACGAGCTGATGCTCTCCGCTCGGCACGAGCTGTCGCTTCGCGGACGTATGCCCGCGCTGCACTCCGGTCCCGTCACGGTCGCCGAGGCGCAACTGCGGCTGTTCACCGCTGACGGGGCATTCTTCACCGCACCGAGTGAGCCTGTCGCCGTCGGCTGCACGATTCCGCCCGTCGTTCGTCCGCTCAGCCGGTTGCTGCTTCCCGCGCGCCTTCAGGGTCTGTCGGGATCCCACGAGTCCGCTCGGCCGGGCGACGGGGGAGAATTCCGCGACATCCACCCGTTCGCTCCGGGCGACCGGCTGCGGCGCGTCGACTGGAAGGCCACGGCCCGCCTTTCGCGACGTCCCGGCGATCTGTACGTTCGACGCACGTCCGCGCTCAGCGACGCCTCGATCGTTCTCGTCATGGACTCGGGCACCGACGTCGGTGAGGTCGTCGCCGAGTGGCCTGATGGCGACCCGCGACTGACCGGGACGCTCTCGCTCGACCTCGCGCGTGAGGCGGCGGCGTCGCTCGCCACCGCGTACGTGGAGAATGGCGATCAAGTGGCCTTCCACGACCTCAGCCTCGGCGCGCCGCACGTGCGGCGCGGCTCGGGCGCGCGGCACCTCGCGCGACTGCGCGCGGCCATCGCGGCGACGCGCGCGCACGGCACCTCCTGGCTGCGACGCCGCGCACCGGTGCTGCCGACGGGCGCGCTCGTGTACGTGATCTCACCGTTCCTCGATGACGAGGCCGGGCGACTCGCCGGAATGTGGCGGGCGAGCGGCCACCGTGTTATCGCCATCGATGTGCTCCCCGAACCGGTCCGCGACCGCCTCACTCGCGAGCAGGCCACCGCACACCGCATCCTCATGCTCGAGCGCGGAGACCGGCTCGGCGCTCTCGAGGCGGTCGGCGTGGAGCTGCTCCGCTGGGGCAGCGACGCCGAGGTGGAGGCGTCGCTTCTCGCACTGTCCCGGCGGAGGCGAGCATGAGCACGGCGATGCGACGCGCTCACGCAGAACTTGCGACGGGGACGCGGATTCCCGCGACCGTCCTGCGCGGCGCGCTCGCCCTCGTGATAGGCGCCTTGTGCGCTGTAGCCGTCCCGCCCGGCTTCTGGCTCGTCGTCTGCGGCGGAATCGGGCTGGCCGCTGTGATCGTGCCGCGCAGCTACGCGGCGTGGTTCTTCATCTTCGCGATCGGCCTCACAGCGCTCGCGCGTACCCCTGACCCGCTCGACGGGCGAGCGTACGCGGTGCTCGCCGGCATCCACCTCGTGCATCTGCTCGCGGGCTTCACCGTGCTGCTGCCGCTGCGCGGTTCGATCGGCGCGCGGACCCTCACACGGCCCGCGCTGGACTACCTGCTCCTTCAGGCACCGTGCCAGGTTCTCCTCGCGGTCGCCCTCGTGCTCGCGTCGGGCACGTCGCGCGAGTGGCCCCCGATCACCGTGCTCGCCCCTGTCGGCGCCGCAGCGGCCGTCGCGCTGGCCGTGCTCCTCGTGCTTCCGCTCAGCCGCGCGGCGGGAGCGGATCGTCGCTGACGAGCGGCACGAACGCGACGCCGCCGAGGTCGGTGACCACCCGAGTGCCATCCTTGCGCAGCTTCACGGAGTGCAGTCGCTGACCCCAGCCGTGGCCGACAGGAGCCACGATGCGGCCGCCGGGGGCGAGCTGCTCGAACCAGCTCTCCGGGATCGAGCCCGACGCTGCCGCCGACAGGATCGCGTCGAACGGAGCGGCATCGCCGACGCCCTGCGTGCCGTCGCCGATCACGACGGTCACGTTGTCGTAGCCGAGGGAACGGAGAACGGATGCCGCTCGGCGGGCGAGAGCCGCGTGCCGCTCGATCGACACGACGCGGGAGACCACACGCGACGCGACCGCGGCCGCGTATCCGGAGCCGGTGCCGATGTCGAGCACGACATGGTCGGGGCGAAGCCGTGCCGCTTGGAGGGTCAACGCCACGATGTAGGGCTGTGAGATCGTCTGCCCCTCCGCGATGGGAAGCGGATGGTCCTCATACGCGCCGTCGCGGTCACGATGCGTGACGAATTCCTCTCGCGGAACCTCGGCCATGGCTGCGAGCACGCGCTCGTCGTCGATTCCGCGATCGCGCAGGTCTTCCGTGACCATTCTCGCTCGCGCACGATCGTACGGTCCCTCATCCGCGCCCATGTCCTCATTGTGGCCCGCTTGTCGGGCGAGGGGAAGCCCGCTCTCAGGTCGCTGTCGGTGGCTCCCCGTAGAATTGACAGGTGACGATCTCACCTGTTTCCTCTGCCTCGAAGCTCACCGTTCGCGGTGCCCGCGTACACAATCTGCGCAATGTCGACGTCGAGATTCCGCGCGACTCCCTCGTCGTCTTCACCGGGCTGTCCGGGTCCGGAAAGTCCTCGCTCGCGTTCGACACGATCTTCGCCGAGGGCCAGCGTCGCTACGTCGAGTCGCTCTCCGCATACGCCCGCCAGTTCCTGGGCCAGGTCGACCGCCCCGACGTCGACGTGATCGAAGGCCTCAGCCCGGCCGTGTCGATCGACCAGAAGTCGACGAACCGCAACCCTCGGTCCACGGTCGGCACCATCACCGAGGTGTACGACTACATGCGACTGCTGTGGGCGCGCATCGGCGTTCCCCACTGCCCCGAGTGTGGCGAGCCTATCCAACGGCAGACCGTTCAGCAGATCGCCGACCAGCTCATGGAGCTCGAATCCGGCACGCGCTACATGGTCATGAGCCCCGTCGTGTCGCAGAAGAAGGGCGAGTTCGTCGACCTGTTCGCCGAGCTTGCGGCGTCCGGCTACGCTCGCGCTGTCGTCGACGGCGAGACCGTGCAGCTGTCCAATCCGCCCACGCTCAAGAAGTCCTACAAGCACGACATCTCAGTAGTCGTCGACCGTCTCGTCGCCGGCCCCGACATCCTCACGCGCCTCACCGATTCCCTCGAGACGGCGCTGCGCCTCACCGACGGCACCGTACAGGTCAGCTTCGTCGATGCTGAGGGCCCCGACGCGGTCCGCACCTTCTCCGAGAAGCTCTCGTGCCCCAACAACCACCCGATCCAGCTCAGCGAGATCGAGCCGCGCACCTTCTCGTTCAACGCGCCGTTCGGCGCATGCCCCGAGTGCTCGGGCCTCGGCACGCGCATGTCCGTTGATTCCGACCTGCTGCTCGGCGACGAGGAGCTCAGCCTCAACGAAGGCGTCATCGTGCCGTGGACGACGCAGGGCAAGGGACTGTACCAGTACTACGAGAAGCTTCTCGTCGGTCTCGCGAACGACCTGGACTTCTCCCTCGACACACCGTGGACGAAACTGCCGAAGCGCGTGAAGGACGCCGTGCTGCGCGGGGAGAACTTCAAGGTCAAGGTCAAGTGGCGCAACCGCTACGGCCGGGAAGTCTCCTACACGTCCGGCTTCGAAGGCGTGATCCCCTACATCGAGCGACAGTACATGCAGGCGGAGACCGACGTGCAGCGTGCACGCTGGGCCGAGTACCTGCGCGAGGTGCCGTGCCCCACGTGCGACGGGAAGCGGCTGAAGCCCGAGGTCCTCGCCGTTCTCGTGAACGATTCGAGCATTGCGGATGCCGCGAACCTGAGTCTCACCGACGCGCGCGACTTCTTCGAGACGCTGACCCTCAACGACCGAGACGTGCGCATCGGCGCGCAAGTGCTGCGCGAGATCAAGGTGCGCCTTGACTTCCTGATCCAGGTCGGCCTCAACTACTTGACGCTCTCGCGATCCGCCGGGTCGCTCTCGGGCGGCGAGGCGCAGCGCATCCGCCTCGCCACGCAGATCGGCTCCGGACTCACGGGCGTGCTGTACGTTCTCGACGAGCCCAGCATCGGCCTGCATCAACGCGACAACCGCCGCCTCATCGAGACCCTCGTCGCGCTCCGCGACCTCGGGAACACGCTCATCGTGGTCGAGCACGACGAAGACACGATTCGCACCGCGGACTGGATCGTCGACATCGGGCCAGGCGCGGGCGAGGGCGGCGGAACCGTCGTGCACTCGGGTGACCTGTCCGAGCTGCTCGCGAACACGTCCTCCCTCACGGGCGACTACCTGTCGGGCCGCCGCCAGATCGAGACTCCCGAGTCGCGGCGCCCGGTCGACCCCGACCGCATGCTCTCGGTCGTCGGCGCCTCCGCGAACAACCTGCGGAATGTGAGCGTCGACTTCCCGCTCGGCACCTTCACCGCCGTCACGGGCGTGAGCGGCTCGGGCAAATCCTCGCTCGTCAACGACATCCTCTACCGCGTGCTCGCGAACAAGCTCAACGGAGCGCGCAAGGTACCCGGAAAGCACACACGCATCACCGGCCTCGAGCACCTCGACAAGGTCGTCCACGTGGACCAGGCGCCGATCGGCCGCACCCCGCGCTCGAACCCGGCGACATACACGGGCGTCTTCGACCGAATCCGCACCCTCTTCTCGGAGACGACAGAGGCGAAGACCCGCGGATACCTCCCGGGTCGCTTCAGCTTCAACGTCAAAGGCGGCCGCTGTGAGGCGTGCTCGGGTGACGGCACGATAAAGATCGAGATGAACTTCCTGCCTGACGTGTACGTCGCGTGCGAAGTGTGCGGTGGTGCGCGGTACAACCGTGACACGCTCCAGGTGCACTACAAGGGCAAGAACATCGCCGAGGTTCTCGACATGCCGATCTCGGAGGCGGCGGAGTTCTTCGAACCGATCACGGCCATCCACCGCTACTTGAAGACTCTCGTCGACGTCGGCCTCGGCTACGTGCGGCTCGGGCAGAGCGCCACGACCCTTTCCGGCGGCGAGGCGCAGCGCGTGAAGCTCGCGACCGAGCTGCAGCGACGCTCCAACGGCCGAAGCGTGTACGTTCTCGATGAGCCGACGACGGGACTGCACTTCGAAGACGTGCAGAAGCTGCTCAAGGTGCTCGGCGGTCTCGTCGACAAGGGAAACACCGTCATCGTCATCGAGCACAATCTCGATGTCATCAAGTCCGCGGACTGGGTGATCGACCTCGGGCCCGAGGGCGGCGCAGGCGGCGGCCGAGTGATCGCGACGGGCACGCCGGAGAAGATCGCAGCGTCGAAGAAGAGCCACACGGGCGTGTTCCTGAAGGAGATCTTCGATGCGGAACGCGCTGACGAGCGCAAAGCAGGCTAGATGGCGCAGCATCTCGTGTACCGGCCCCGACCGGGGGAGATCCCGACGCAGCCCGGCGTGTACCGCTTCCGCGACCAGAACAGGCGGGTGCTCTATGTCGGCAAGGCGAAGAACCTGCGCGCGCGACTCAGCAACTACTTCGCGCCGCTGTCGAGCCTGCACGAACGCACCCGCCGCATGGTCACGACGGCGGCGGGCGTCGAGTGGACGGTGGTCGGAAGCGACGTCGAGGCGCTCCAACTGGAGTACACGTGGATCAAGGAGTTCGATCCGCCGTTCAACGTCAAGTTCCGCGATGACAAGACGTACCCGTACCTCGCAGTGACTCTCGGCGACGAAGCCCCTCGCGTGATGGTGACGCGCAATCCCCGCATTTCCGGCGCGCGCTATTTCGGGCCGTACCCGAAGGTCTGGGCGGTGCACGACACGATCGACCTCATGATCAAGGCGTTCCCCATCCGCACGTGCTCGGACTCGAGTTACAAGCGCGCGATGCAGAGCGGCAAGCCGTGCTTCCCCGGTCAGATCGGTCGCTGCGGCGGACCGTGCTCGATGAAGGTCAGCATCGAGGAGCACCGGCGCATCGTCGATGACTTCGTCAGCTTCATGAGCGGCAACGACAAGCGATTCACGCGGGAGATGACCGAGCGGATGAAGGATGCCGCCCTGCGCCAGGACTACGAGGCGGCGGCCGGTTACCGCGACAAGCTCCAGGCCCTCGAAGCGGTCCTCGCGAAGAGCACCGTCGTCATGAAGGACTCGGTCGACGCCGACCTCTTCGGCATCGAGCACGATGAGCTCTCCGCGGCCGTGCAGCAGTTCGTCGTTCGCGGCGGGCGCATCCGCGGTGTGCGGTCATGGACGGTCGACAAGGAGCTTGACGTCTCGACGGGAGATCTGGTCGAGGGTGTCGTGCGCACCGCCTACAGCGCTCCGGGCGCAGACGTCCCGCGCGAGATCATCGTGCCGGTGCTTCCCGAAGACGCCGACGAGATCGCGGTCTGGCTTGCCGAGCAGCGCGGCAAGGGCCGCGTTCGCGTGAAGACAGCGCAGCGTGGGGAGAAGGCTGCTCTCATGGAGACGGCGACGCTCAACGCGAAGCAATCGCTCATGCTTCACAAGACGAGGCGAAGCGCGGACTTCGCGACGCGCAGTCAGGCGCTCGGCGACGTTCAGGACGCCCTCGGGATGGAGCAGGCTCCGCTGCGCATCGAGTGCTACGACGTCTCGCACCTGTCGGGGACGAACATCGTGGCGTCCATGGTCGTGTTCGAAGACGGGCTGCCGCGCAAGGACCAGTACCGGAAGTTCTCGATCGCCGAGTCGACTGACGACACCGACTCGATCTACCAGGTGCTCACCCGTCGACTCTCCCACCTCGACGAGGAGCCGAACCGCGATGAGCCTGCGGGGGAGACGACGCCGCGGCGCTTCTCCTACCCGCCACAGCTGCTGCTCGTCGACGGCGGGCAGCCGCAAGTCGCGGCGGCCCAGCGCGCCCTCGAGGAATCCGGCCGCACCGACATCCAGCTCGCGGGAATCGCGAAGCGGCTCGAGGAGCTGTGGCTGCCCGACAGCGACTATCCCGTGATCCTTCCGCGCAACAGCGAGGCGCTCTACCTCATCCAGCGGCTGCGCGACGAAGCGCACCGCTTCGCGATCAGCTACCAGCGTCAGCGGCGGAAGAAGGACATCAGCTCCGTGCTCGGCGAGGTTCCCGGCGTCGGTCCCGCTCGCGTCAAGCGGCTCCTCGGCCACTTCGGCTCGGTCGCGCGACTGAAGGCGGCGAGCCCCGAGCAGATCGCCACAGTGCCGGGCGTTGGCCCTGTGCTCGCTCAGACGATACACGCGCGACTGCACACTCGGTAGTCTTGTCGTGAGCCACGACACGCCGGAGGAAAGCCGAGACCATGACAACTGACCCGAACGACTCCAGCCAGGAAGTCCTCATCGTCACGGGGATGTCCGGCGCAGGCCGTTCGACGGTTGCCAACGCGCTGGAAGATCTCGAGTGGTACGTCGTCGACAATCTTCCGCCGCAGATGCTTCGCCCGCTCGTCGACCTCGCGGAACGCGCCGAGGGCACGGAGAAGCTCGCGGCCGTCGTCGATGTCCGCGGCAGAGATTTCTTCGCCGACCTGCGGTCCATGCTCCAAGGCCTGCGCGAGGGAACGCACTTGCGCGTCCTGTTCCTCGACGCATCCGACGACGCTCTCGTGCGGCGCTATGAGGCTGTGCGTCGCCCCCACCCGCTGCAAGGCGACGGCACGATCCTCGACGGCATCCGCATCGAACGAGCACGCGTTGCCGCCATCCGCGAGATCAGCGATGTCGTGATCGACACGACCGACCTCAACGTGCACCAGCTCGGTTCCACGGTGCGGGATCTCTTCGCGGCCGAGAACACGCCGGGCCTGCAAGTGACGGTGATGAGCTTCGGCTTCAAGTACGGCATCCCCACGGACGCGGATATGATTGCGGACGCGAGGTTCCTGCCGAATCCCTTCTGGGTTCCGGGACTGCGCGCGCACACGGGCCTCGATACCGAAGTCACCGACTACGTCTTCGACCAGCCCGGCGCCGAGGAGTTCCTCACCGCGTACGCTGCAGCCCTCAAGCCCGTTCTCGCGGGCTACCAGAAGGAGAACAAGCGGCATGCCGTCATCGCGGTCGGCTGCACGGGCGGAAAGCACCGTTCCGTCGCGATGTCCGAACGCCTCGCCGCTCTCATCACCAGCCAGCCCAACGTGGCCGTCACGGTCAAGCACCGTGACCTCGGACGCGAATGATCAACGGGCATCAGACCAGATAGGACAACGATTGGCACTCACTGCCGACGTCAAGGACGAACTCACCGCCGTCAACGAGACCCGCAACTCGGTGCGGGCGGCAGAGCTCGCGTCGATCCTCCGCTTCAGCGGGGGACTGCACATCATCTCCGGCCGCATCGCCATCGAAGCGGAGCTCGACACTCCGCAATTGGCGCAGCGCGTGCGCAAGAGCCTCGCGGAGCTGTACGGAGTGCGCAGCGAGGCGTCGGCACTGTCACCGTCGGGAGCGCGGCGGGGAACGTACTACCTCGTGCGCGTGCTCGCCGGCGGCGAGACGCTCGCGCGGCAGACCGGGCTTCTCGATGCGCGCAAGCGCCCGATCCGCGGCCTGCCGAACCGCCTCACGACCGGCTCCCGCGACGAACTCGCCGCCGTCTGGCGCGGCGCGTTCCTCGCCCGCGGAACGCTGACCGACCCGGGTCGCTCGGCGGCCCTTGAGGTCGCGTGCCCCGGAAACGAGTCCGCCATGGCGCTCGTCGGCGCTGCCGGCCGGCTGGGGATCACCGGCAAGGCGCGCGAGGTTCGCGGCATCCATCGTGTCGTCATCCGCGACGGCGAAGCGATCAGCGCCATGCTCACGGCGATGGGCGCGCACAACACCGTCAGCGACTGGGAAGAGCTTCGCCAGCGCAGGGAAGTGCGCGCCACGGCGAACCGGCTCGTCAACTTCGACGACGCCAACCTGCGTCGCTCGGCTCAAGCAGCCGTCGCGGCGTGCGCGCGCGTCGAACGCGCGATGGAGATTCTCGGCGACGACATCCCCGATCACTTGCGCTACGCCGGGCAGCTGCGTGTCATGCACCGCGACGCGAGCCTCGACGAGCTCGGTCACTTCGCCGACCCGCCGATGACGAAGGACGCCGTGGCCGGACGCATCCGCCGTCTGCTCGCGATGGCGGACAAGCGCGCGAAGGAGCTCGGCGTCCCGGACACCCAGTCGGGCCTTCCCACGGAGCTCGAGCGCGAGTAGCACGTCGTCATGCAGCTCGCGACGACTAGCGGCAAACGGCAGCGCGACTAGACTGAACACGTCACTCAGTGCTACGCGCAGTCAACTGCGCGTCGATCGAACGAGGAGATTTAAATGGCTGAATACACGCTTCCTGAGCTTGGATACGACTACGGCGCACTTGAGCCGAGCATTTCCGGCACGATCATGGAGCTCCACCACTCGAAGCACCACCAGGCGTACGTGACGGGCGCGAACAAGGCGCTCGAGCAGCTCGCCGAAGCGCGCGACAAGGGAGACCTCGCGAACGTCAACAAGCTCGAGAAGGATCTCGCCTTCAACCTCGGCGGTCACGTGAACCACTCGATCTTCTGGACAAACATGTCCCCGAACGGCGGCGACAAGCCGACGGGTGAGCTCGAGTCCGCCATCGCCGACAACTTCGGCTCGTTCGACAAGTTCCAGGCCCACTTCACGGCCGCCGCTCTCGGCGTGCAGGGCTCCGGCTGGGCCGCTCTGGTCTGGGACTCGATCGGCCAGAAGCTCATCGTGCAGCAGTTCTTCGACCAGCAGTCGAACTTCGCCGCGGGCACGATTCCCGTGCTGCTCCTCGACGTATGGGAGCACGCCTACTACCTGGACTACAAGAACGTCCGGGCCGACTACGTGAAGGCGTTCTGGAACATCGTCGACTGGGCGAATGTGCAGCAGCGCTTCACCACCGCTCGTGAGAAGACCTCAGGGCTGCTGATACTCTCGTAATCAGACAGGGTTGTCCCGGGCCCTGCCTGGGACAGCTCGTCCCTGTTCTCTCTCGAGACCATTGAAAACGCGCTTTCCAGCGCCCAGTTACAGGAGTTCATCCTTGTCAGTAAAGATCGGTATCAACGGGTTCGGCCGCATCGGCCGCAATTACTTCCGCGCGGCTCTCGCCAAGGGCAGTGACCTCGAGATCGTTGCGGTCAACGACCTCACCGACAACAAGACACTCGCCCACCTCCTCAAGTACGACTCGATCACCGGCCGCCTTGACGCGCAGGTCGACTACGACGGCGAGCAGATCACCGTCGACGGCAAGGCCATCAAGGTCTTCGAAGAGCGCGACCCGGCGAACCTGCCGTGGGGCGAGCTCGGCGTCGACATCGTCATCGAGTCGACCGGACGTTTCACGAAGGCCGCCGACGCGCGCAAGCACATCGAGGCCGGCGCCAAGAAGGTGCTCATCTCGGCCCCCGCGACCGACGAGGACGCGACGTTCGTCATGGGTGTGAACGAGCAGGACTACGATCCCGCGAACCACAACATCATCTCCAACGCTTCGTGCACCACGAACTGCCTCGCGCCGCTCGCGAAGGTGTTCAACGACAAGTTCGGCATCGAGCGCGGTCTGATGACAACGGTTCACGCCTACACGGCCGACCAGAACCTGCAGGACGGACCGCACAAGGACCTGCGTCGTGCTCGCGCAGCCGCGATCAACATCGTCCCCACCTCGACGGGTGCAGCGAAGGCCATCGGCCTCGTGCTTCCGGAGCTGAAGGGGAAGCTCGACGGCTTCGCGCTTCGCGTTCCGGTCCCGACCGGCTCGATCACCGACCTGACGGTCGAGGCCTCGCGCCCCGTCACGGTCGACGAGATCAAGGCGGCCTACAAGGAGGCCGCAGAGGGCCCGCTCAAGGGAATCCTGAAGTACACAGAGGACGAGATCGTCTCGAGCGACATCGTCAACGACCCGCACTCGTCGATCTTCGACTCCGGGCTGCTGCGCGTCCTCGGCAACCAGGTGAAGCTCTCGAGCTGGTACGACAACGAGTGGGGCTACTCCAACCGACTCGTCGACCTGACCGAGTACGTCGCCGAGCGCCTCTAAGCGGCTCAGGACAATCAGCGTGCTTCGCACTCTTGAATCGCTGGGTTCGCTGAGCGGCAAACGCGTCGTCGTCCGGTGTGACCTCAACGTCCCTCTGAAGGACGGGGTCATCACCGACGACGGACGCGTTCGCGCGTCTCTGCCGACCCTCAACGCCCTGCTCAACGCGGGCGCCCGCGTCGTCGTCATCTCGCACCTCGGTCGTCCGAAGGGCGCGCCCGATGCGCAGTACAGTCTCGCACCGGTTGCACAGCGCCTGAGCGAACTCCTGGGCAGCCCGGTCACGTTCGCCTCCGACACTGTCGGACAGGGCGCACGGGATGCCGTGGACGGTCTCGCCGACGGTCAGATCGCCCTTCTCGAGAACCTCCGCTTCAACCCGGGGGAGACGAGCAAGGACGACGCCGAACGGCGAGCGTTCGCCGAGCAGCTCGCCGCCTTCGGCGATGCATTCGTCTCCGACGGCTTCGGCGTCGTGCACCGCAAGCAGGCAAGCGTCTACGATCTGCCGCAGCTCCTGCCGAGCGCCGCCGGAACCCTCATCGCCGAAGAGCTCGACGTGCTCGAACGGCTCACCGCCAAGCCCGAGCGGCCCTACGCCGTCGTGCTGGGCGGGTCGAAGGTCTCCGACAAGCTCGGAGTCATCGGGCACCTTCTGCCGCGCGTCGATGCCTTGCTCATCGGTGGCGGAATGCTGTTCACCTTCCTCGCGGCCCTCGGTCACAAGGTCGGCTCGAGCCTCCTCGAAGAGGACCAGATCGACACGGTGAAGAAGTACCTGGCCAACGCCGAGGAGCTTGGCGTGGACATCCTCCTCCCGGAGGACGTCGTCGTCGCCGCGAGTTTCGCTGCGGATGCCGATCACGTCGTGCGCGACGTCGACGCCATCGAAGACACCCCTTACGGCGACAAGGGCATCGGGCTCGACATCGGTCCGAAGACCGCTGCGGCATTCGCGGAGCGGATCTCGGCGTCGACGACAGTGTTCTGGAACGGTCCCATGGGCGTATTCGAGTTCGACGCGTTCGCGGCGGGAACCAAGACCGTCGCGGAAGCGCTCACGACAGTGAAGGGGCTCAGCGTCGTCGGCGGAGGTGACTCCGCTGCCGCTATACGCGCGCTCGGCTTCTCTGACGATCAGTTCGGCCACATTTCAACCGGTGGCGGAGCGAGCCTCGAGTTCCTCGAAGGCAAGCGGCTGCCCGGCCTGGAGGTACTCGGATGGCAACAGTGAAACGCACCCCGTTCATCGCCGGAAACTGGAAGATGAACCTGGATCACCTGCAGGCGATCGCTTTCGTGCAAAAGCTCGCGTGGAGTCTCCAGGACGCAAAGCACGACTTCGATTCCGTCGAGGTCGCGGTCTTCCCGCCGTTCACCGACCTCCGGAGCGTTCAGACGCTGGTCTCCGCCGACAAGCTGCCCCTCGCGTACGGGGCGCAGGACGTCTCGGCGCAGGACTCCGGCGCCTACACGGGAGAGATCTCGGGGGCGTTCCTGTCGCAGCTCGATTGTCGCTACGTCATCATCGGGCACTCGGAACGGCGCACTCTTCACGCTGAGACCGATGAGGTCGTCCGTGCGAAGACGGCTGCCGCGCTGAAGCACGGCATCGTGCCGGTGATCTGCGTCGGAGAGACCGCCGAGGATCTCGAGAAGCACGGTTCGAGCGCGGTCCCCGTCGCTCAGCTCCGGGCGGCGCTCGAGGGCGTGTCGGCTGATGCAGAGATCGTCGTCGCGTACGAGCCCGTCTGGGCGATCGGCTCCGGTCAGGCGGCGACGCCCGACCAGGCTGAGGCCGTCGCGGCTGCGCTGCGCGGCGTCATCGCCGAGGCGCTCGGTGACGATGCCGCCGCGCGCACCCGGATCCTGTACGGCGGATCGGTGAAGTCCGGGAACATCGCGGGTTTCATGCGCGAGCCGAACGTCGACGGCGCTCTTGTCGGCGGGGCCAGCCTCGACGTCACGGAGTTCTCGAACATCGCCCGCTATCAGAAGCACGTCGGCGTCTAGCCGCCGAACCCGGGTTGCGGCGCGGACTCGCGTATAATCGACGAGGTCGCCCGCACCCGGTTTCGCCCAAGAAAGGTCCTTCGTGGATATTCTCCAGGTCATCATGCAAGTGCTGCTCGGCATCACGAGCCTCTTGCTCACGTTCCTCATTCTGCTGCACAAGGGGCGCGGCGGCGGCCTCTCCGACATGTTCGGCGGCGGCATGGGCTCGAACCTCGGCGCGTCCGGGGTGGCGGAACGCAACCTCAACCGCATCACGGTGCTGCTCGGACTGGTCTGGTTCGCCTGCATCGTCGTGCTCGGGCTCATCACCAAATTCCATTCGGGCGTCTAGGAGGATCAGGTGCCAGTAGGAGGCAGCGCAATCAGAGGTTCGCGCGTCGGTTCCGGTCCCATGGGGGAGCAGGACCACGGGCACCACGCCGACCGTGTGGCGATCTCGTATTGGGATTCGCTCGGCAACGAGACAGTCCGCTATTTCGCGGCCGATGTTCCCGACGAGGAGATCCCGGAGACCATCGACTCTCCGACGACGGGTCTGCCGGCCGGTCGCGACAAGAACAACCCGCCCGCCGCATCGAAGGTGGAGCCGTACAAGACGCACCTCGCTTACGTGAAGGAGCGTCGCACCGACGAGGAGGCTGAGAAGCTTCTGTCCGATGCTCTCGATCAGCTGCGGCAACGCCGGGGAACCGCTGCCCCGGCTAGCTGAGGCGGCTGACACACGACGAAGGGGCCGGCGATCGAAAGATCGCCGGCCCCTTCGTCGTGTGCTTGTCAGTACGACTGCGAGATCAGGTTCTCCGGAACTTCCGCTGCGGCCTCGCGGTCCACGAAGAACACGGTGCGACGGCGGCCCTTGATGCCGGCGATCGGGACTTCCGAGTATGCCGCGCCGGCAAGAGCGAGACCGAGGGACGAGGCCTTGTCCGCTCCGGCGATCTCGACCCAGATGCGACGCGAGGAGTTCAGCGCGGGGCGCGTGAGCGTGATGCGCTCTGGCGGCGGCTTCGGCGAGTTCCGCACCGGCAGAACAAGCGCGTCCTTCTCGAGCACTTCCGGGTGCTCGGGAAACAGCGACGCCGTGTGCCCGTCGGGACCCACTCCGAGAAACGTGATGTCGAACCGCGGCATGCCAAGATCGCCGTCGGGGTTGGCGCGGAGCTCCGCCTCATAGGCCGCAGCGGCGTCGTCGAGGCTCAGTTCGCCGTCAGCAGCGGGCATGGGATGGATGTTGGATGCCGGTACGTCGATGTGATCGAGCAGCGCGTCGCGCGCCTTCGCGTCGTTGCGTTCCGCGTCACCGGTCGGCACAAAACGCTCGTCGCCCCACCAGAAGTGGACGCGCGACCAGTCCACGGAATCCCGCGCAGGGTTCTCGTTCACCTGCCGCAGCACGTCCATCGCGACGCGTCCGCCCTCGAGCACGACGTTGACACGCTGCTTCTGATCGAGCAGGTCAACGACCTTCGTGAGGAATCGCGCCGCGAGCGAGGCAGCGAGGGCCGCGCGATCGTTGTGGACGAGAACTCGCCGCTCGTTCGTCATCGATTCTCCTCCGCCGCGTCCGCCGGGGATTCGAGTCCCGCCAGGCCCCGTGTGATGACTTCACCGTACAGCACGTCCGGGTCCAGGCGACGAAGCTCCTCGGCGAGGCAGTCCCGGAGGTTGCGGCGCGGCAACGCGATGTCCTGCGTCGGCTGGCCGGGGATCTCCAGCGTCGCGACGTTGGAGAGGGGACGCTCGAGAGAGATCGTTCCCGACGCGCGCTCCATCTCCACCCCGTGGATGCCGCCGACGCCGCGCACCGAATGCGTGAGCTCGTAGTCCACGGGAACCTGCAGCTGCATCTGCAGCCACGCGGCGAGCAGAGTGGTCGACGGCGAGTCGGCGGCGCCCGTCACCTGCACGGCCGTGATCGGCTCGAATGGCGGCTGATCCAGCACCGCTGCCAGCTGGCCACGCCACAGCGTCAGGCGCGTCCACGCGAAGTCCGTGTCGCCGGGCTTGTAGCTGCGGGCGAGCGACTCGAGCGCGAGGTGCGGATTGCTGTGCGCGGACGCGTCGGTGATGCGCCGCTGGGCGAGCTTGCCGATGGGGGAGTCGGATACGTTCTCCGGGGCGGCTCCCGGCCACCAGGCCACGACCGGCGCGTCCGGCAGCAGAAGCGGCGTGACAAGACTGACCTTGTTCTGGGATGCGTCACCCCAGGCTCGCAGAATGATGACCTCGCTGGCGCCCGCGTCGCCGCCGACGCGGATCTGCGCGTCGATGCGCGGCTCGTCGCCCTCCGGCTCGATTGACCGGGAGATCACGATCACGCGCATGGGGTGCTCACGCGAGGCTTCGTTCGCCGCTTCGATCGCGTCTTCCTCTTCGCCGCGGTTAGCGACGATGATGAGGGTGAGCACACGACCGAGTGCGACGACGCCGCCTTCCTCGCGCAGCGTGACGAGTCGCTTCGATACCGCGCTCGTCGTGGTGTCCGGCATGTCGATGATCATGGGCGCCTCCAGGTGCGGCCGTCGCGGGCGAGCAGGGCATCAGCGGATTCGGGGCCCCAAGAGCCCGGGTCGTACTGTTCGAGGGGTCCGCCCTGGGCGGCCCAGAACTCCTCGATCGGGTCGAGGATCTTCCATGACAGCTCGACTTCTTCATGGCGGGGGAACAGCGGCGGATCGCCGAGGAGCACGTCGAGGATGAGCCGCTCGTACGCTTCCGGGCTGGCCTCGGTGAAGGCGTGGCCGTAGCCGAAGTCCATTGTCACGTCTCGGACCTGCATTCCGGCGCCGGGAACCTTGGAGCCGAACCGGATTGTCACCCCTTCATCGGGCTGCACCCGGATCACGAGCGCGTTCTGACCCAGTTCCGCCGTCTGCGCCTCCGCGAAGAGGTACTGCGGGGCGCGCTTGAACACGACGGCGATCTCGGTCACTCGACGGCCCAGGCGCTTGCCGGAGCGCAGGTAGAACGGGACGCCGGCCCACCGACGCGTGTTGATGTGCAGCTTCATGGCTGCGAACGTCTCCGTCGTCGAGTGCGGGTCCATGCCCTCCTCGTCGAGGAACCCGACGACCTTCTCGCCACCCTGCAGTCCTCCCGCGTACTGTCCGCGAGCGGTGCCGGTCGCGAGATCGTCGGGCAGTCGCACGGCGGCGAGCACCTTCTCCTTCTCGGCGCGAAGGTCGGCGGCGTCGAACGAGTTCGGCTCTTCCATCGCCGTCAACGCGAGCAGCTGCAGCAGGTGGTTCTGGATCACGTCGCGCGCAGCGCCGATGCCGTCGTAGTATCCGGCGCGACCGCCGACCCCGATGTCCTCGGCCATCGTGATCTGAACGTGATCGACGTAGTTCGCGTTCCAGATCGGCTCGAACAGCTGGTTCGCAAAGCGCAGTGCCATGATGTTCTGCACCGTCTCTTTGCCGAGATAGTGGTCGATGCGGAACACCGCGTCCGGCGGGAACACCGACTCGACGACGTCGTTGAGCTCGCGCGCGGTCTCAAGGTTGCTTCCGAACGGCTTCTCGATGACCACGCGTCGCCACTGGCCGTCCTTCTGCTCGGCGAGTCGGGAGCGCTTGAGCTGCTCCGTCACCTGTGGGAACGCCTTCGGCGGGATGGACAGGTAGAACGCGTGGTTGCCCATCGTTCCCCGGTCGCGGTCGAGCTCATCGATGACGTCGCCGAGGCGCTTGAACGCGTCGTCGTCGCCGAATTCCCCCGGCACGAATCGGATGCCCTGCGCGAGCTGCTCCCAGACCTCCTCACGGAACGGCGTGCGCGCGTGGTCCTTGACCGCGTCGTGCACGACCGCCATGAAGTCCTGGTCTTCCCAGTCGCGGCGCGCGAAGCCCACGAGTGCGAAGCCGGGGGAAGAAGTCCCCGGTTCGCCAGGTCGTACACGGCCGGCATCAGCTTCTTGCGCGACAGGTCTCCTGTCACGCCGAAGATGATGAGGCCGCTCGGTCCGGCGATGCGGTTGAGTCGCCGGTCGCTGCTGACGCGCAGCGGATTGTATTCAGGGGTGATTTCCACCGGGGACATTCGGCTCCTTGACGAATCGGCGGTGCACGGACTCGTGACTAGTTGATGGCCTCGAACAGCGCGAGTACGTCGTCCTGCGGGTTCGTGAGGGTCAGGGTGATGACCGGGCGGCCGTGCTCGCGCAGCACTCCCGCGTCGCCGGCGGCCTGAGCCTCGATGAGCTGGCCGAACGTGAACGGACGACCGGGGATCTCGAGATCGGTCGAGGTCTTCTCGGTGATCTGCAGGTACACGCCCTGTGCGGGGCCGCCCTTGTGGTACTGACCGGTCGAGTGCAGGAAGCGGGGTCCCCATCCGAAGGTGACGGGGCGCCCGGCGATCGCCGCGACCATGCTGCGCAGTCCTTCGAGCTGGGGCAGCGCGAGGCGATCGACGTACGCCTGGATCGAGACGTAGCCGTCCTCCGGCAGCTGTGCCAGGAGCGCCTTCACGGCTCCGCCGACGTCCGAGGCGTCGCCCAGCACGCTCGCGTCGCCGCGGACTTCGATGCCGCCGTCCGTGAACGCGGCGGGCGTCGCCTCAGGGCGCTCGTCGAGAAGTCCGCGAGCGGCGGCCTTCGCGGACTCCACGTCGGGCTGGTCGAAGGGGTTGATGCCGAGCAGTCGTCCCGCGACGGCGACGGCGTACTCCCACACGATCATCTGAGCGCCGAGCGTGCCGCTCACGAGGATCTCGCCCTCGTGGCGATCGCGGGGGAGCAAGTGGATGGCGTCGGCGTCGTCGACGATGCGCACGATCTGAAGATCGCTGGGACGCGATTCGAGCTCAGGCGCGAGGGGGTCGAGAACGACAGGCAGGATGCCGGTGCCGGACTTGCCGGTCGATTCAGCGATCAGCTGCTCGGCCCAGTCGGCGAAGCCGACGATGTGGGTACCGTCGGCGACGATGCCCAGCTTGTCCTTGCGCGGCGACGTCGCGGCAATCGCGGCGCCGAGAATGAGACCGGGGTTGTGCTCGTCGTCGATCGACAGCTCGACAAGCACCGACTCGGCCTCGTCGAGAAGCGCGGCGATGTCGACGCCGGCGAGCCCCGACGGGACGAGCCCGAAGGCGGTGAGCGCCGAGTACCGGCCGCCCACGTTGGGATCGGCGTTGAAGACGGTGAAGCCTTCGTCGCGCGCGGAACCGTCAAGCGGCGAGCCCGGGTCCGTCACGACGATGATGCGCTCGCGCGCGTCGATCCCGGCATCCGTGAACGCCTGCTCGAAAACGCGGCGCTGGCTGTCGGTCTCGACGGTGGAGCCTGACTTCGACGAAACGACGATCGCCGTCGCCGCAAGGCGGTCGTTGAGCGCAGCGAGAACCTGTCCGGGCGCAGTCGAGTCGAGCACTGTCAGCTCGACGCCGAAGGTGCGGGTGATGACCTCAGGCGCAAGCGACGAGCCGCCCATTCCGGCGAGGACGATGTGGTCGACCCCCTGCGCGTGAAGCTTGTCGCGCAGCGCGAGGATCTCCGGCACGAGGGGACGTGAGACCGACACGGCCTCCGTCCAGCCGAGCCGCTTCGCCGACTCGGACTCCGCGTCAGGGCCCCACAGCGTGGGGTTCTGGTCGGTGATTCCCGAGGCGACGAGATCGGCGACCAGCTGCGGGACCGCGGAGCGGACGGCCTGTTCGGCCGCCCCGCTCACATGGATCTTGAAGCTCACTTCGTGGCCTCCATTGCGGTGGTCACGTCGTCGAGCAGTTCCTTCCAGGAGACGACGAACTTGTCGACGCCTTCGTCCTCGAGCTGCTGCGTGACCTCGTCGTACGAGATGCCGAGCGCTGCGACGCGGTCGAGCACGTCGTTGGCCTCGTCGTAGTTTCCGGTGACGGTGTCGCCCGTGATCTCGGCGTGGTCGAAGGTCGCGTCGAGCGTTGCCTCGGGCATCGTGTTCACGACGTTCGGCGCGACGAGGTTCGTCACGTACAGGGTGTCGGGAAGCGAGGGGTCCTTGACACCTGTCGAGGCCCACAGGGGGCGCTGCTTGTTCGCGCCGGCCTCGAGCAGCGCCGTCGCGCGCTCCGACGCGAACTCCTGCTCGAAAACCTGGTACGCGAGCTGCGCGTTGGCGATTCCCGCCTTGCCTTTGAGCGCCTTCGCCTCGTCGCTTCCGACCGCGTCGAGCCGCTTGTCGATCTCGGTGTCGACACGCGACACGAAGAACGAGGCGACCGAGTGGATCGCCGAGAGGTCGATGCCGGCGGCCTTGGCCTGCTCGAGACCCGTCAGGTACGCGTTGATGACTTCGCGGTAGCGCTGCAGGCTGAAGATCAGCGTCACGTTCACGCTGATGCCGGCGCCGATCGTCGCGGTGATCGCCTCGAGGCCCTCCGCGGTCGCGGGGATCTTGATGTAGGCGTTCGGGCGGTCGACCTTTTCCCACAGCTGCTTCGCCTGGGCGACGGTCTTGTCGGCGTCGCGGGCGAAACCGGGCTCGACCTCGATCGACACCCGGCCGTCGAAGCCCTTTGTCGCGTCGTAGATCGGTCGGAAGATGTCGGATGCCGCAGCCACGTCGTCCGTGGTCAGCTCGAACACGACCTCGTCCACGCTCTTGCCGTCTGCGGTGAGGGACGCCACCTGGTCGGAGTAGCGGTCACCGTTCTTGATCGCCTTCGCGAAGATCGTCGGGTTCGTCGTGACGCCGACGACGTTCTTCTTCTCGATGAGCTCGGTGAGGTTTCCGGTCTGGATGCGCTCACGCGAGAGGTCGTCGAGCCAGATGCTCACGCCGGCGTCGGAAAGCTTCGCAGTAGGTGTCTCAGTCATTGATTCTTCTCTCCTCTGCTCGGCCTCAGTTGGCGCCGAGCGTCTCTTTGGCAGCGTTCACGACGGCTTCGGTCGTCATGCCGAACTCGCGGAACAGCGTCTTGTAGTCGGCCGATGCGCCGAAGTGCTCGATGGAGACCGAGCGCCCCTTGTCACCGACGATGCTTCGCCAGGTGAGGTCGAGGCCCGCCTCGACCGAGACGCGCGCAGTGACGGCCGCGGGAAGCACCTTCTCCTGGTACGCGGCGTCCTGCTCGTGGAACCACTCGAGCGAGGGAACCGCGACGACGCGCGCGTTGATGTTCTCCGACGTGAGCTGCTCGCGCGCCTCGACGGCGAGTTGCACTTCGGATCCCGTGGCGATAAGGATGACGTCGGGGGTTCCGTTCGGCGCTTCCGCGAGGATGTAGGCGCCCTTCGAAACGTTGGATGCCGCCGCGAAGGTGTCGCCGGAGGCCTCACCGTCTCCACGCTCGAACACGGGGATGTTCTGGCGGGTCAGCGCGATGCCGGTCGGGCCGCCGCGGCGCTTCAGGATCTCAAGCCACGCGTACGAGACCTCGTTCGCGTCCGACGGACGGACGACTGTGAGGTTCGGGATCGCGCGTAGCGTTGACAGCTGCTCGATCGGCTGATGCGTCGGGCCGTCCTCGCCGAGCGCGACGGAGTCGTGGGTCCAGACGAAGACGCTCGGAATGTCCATCAAGGCGGCGAGGCGCACAGCGGGGCGCTGGTAGTCACTGAAGATCAGGAACGTTCCGCCGTAGGGGCGCGTCGGTCCGTGCAGCACGATCCCATTGAGGATCGCGGCCATCGCGTGCTCGCGAATGCCGAAGTGCAGCACGCGCCCGTAGGGGTTTCCGCTCCATTCGTCCGTCGAGTGCTCTGCGGGGATGAACGATGCGGCGTCCGGGATCGTCGTGTTGTTGGACTCAGCGAGGTCGGCGGAGCCGCCCCACAGCTCGGGAACGACAGGGCCGAGTGCGGCGAGCACCTTGCCGGATGCCGCGCGGGTGGAGACGTCGGTGCCGGCCTCGAAGCTCGGCAGTGCGTCCGCGGTGCCATCGGGCAGCTCGCCGGCCAGGAGCCGCTCGAGCAGCGAGTTGCGCTCCGGGTTCGCGGCCTTCCAGTCGTCGAAGCCCTTCTGCCACTGCTCACGCTCGGTCTTCCCGCGCTCGATCGCGCCGCGAGTGCGCTCGATCACCTCGTCGGAGACCTCGAAGTGCTGCTCGGGGTCGAAGCCGAGCACCTCTTTCACAGCCGCGAGCTCTTCGCCGCCGAGCTTGGAGCCGTGGATCTTGCCGGTGTTCTGCTTGTTCGGAGCGGGCCAGCCGATGATCGTCTTGAGGACGATGAGCGACGGCTTTCCCGTCTCGGACTTCGCCGTCTCGATCGCGTCGAAGAGCTCCTGCACGTCTTCGACGTACTCGCCCGTCTTCTTCCAGTCGACGGTCTGCACGTGCCAGCCGTATGCCTCGTAGCGGGCGGCGACGTCTTCGCTGAACGCGACGTTCGTGTCGTCCTCAATCGAGATCTGGTTGCTGTCGTAGAGAACGACGAGGTTCCCGAGCTGCTGGTGGCCGGCGAGGGAGGAGGCCTCGCTCGTGACGCCCTCTTCCATGTCGCCGTCGCTGGCGATCACGTAGACGAAGTGGTCGAACGGGCTGGTTCCCTCAGCGGCATCCGGGTCGAAAAGGCCGCGCTCGTAGCGCGAGGCGTACGCGAAGCCGACGGCGGAGGACAGTCCCTGGCCGAGCGGTCCGGTGGTGATCTCGACGCCCTTGGTGTGGCCGTACTCGGGGTGGCCGGGGGTCAGGGAGCCCCACGTGCGAAGAGATTTGAGGTCGTCGAGCTCGAGGCCGTCTCCGGCGAAGTAGAGCTGGATGTACTGGGTGAGCGAGGTGTGACCCGCGGAGAGGATGAAGCGGTCGCGGCCGAGCCACTTGTCGTCGCTCGGGTCACGGCGCATGACCTTCTGGAACAGGAGGTACGCGGCCGGGGCGAGGCTCATGGCCGTTCCCGGGTGACCGTTTCCGACCTTCTCAACGGCGTCTGCCGCGAGGACGCGTGCGGTGTCGACCGCCTTGTTGTCAATGGAGTCCCATTGCAGAGCTGCCACGTTATCTGACCCTTCTGGTTGTCGTCCGGGCCTGACGGCCCGCCGAAGCGTTTACACGCACATTTGGCTACTTTGGCACGTCGCGGAGTCGAGGTGAATCACGATTGATGTGACGCGGACACCGCGAAGGTAGGCGAGCACCCCCAGTATAGGGAACGCATACCCGCTGGTCCCACACGGTTGACAACGTATTACGGGGGTGATTTGTTCCGTCGCTCTCGGGGAGCGGGGACGCTCTCAGGCCCGATGGCATAGAATTGTCCGAGCCAGAGAATAGTTTGAGGAGCAATGGACGTCGCCATTCAGACCCCCCGCCCGTCTGACCGGATCGGGTTCCGCCGCAAGGCCGCCGCTTACTTCTCTCTGACGAAACCTCGCGTGATGGAGCTTCTGCTCGTCACGACGGTGCCCGTGATGATTCTCGCGTATGACGGCATCCCGAGTCTCTGGCTCATCGCGGCCACGGTCATCGGCGGCGCCATGAGCGCGGGGTCGGCCGGTGCCTTCAACTGTTACATCGACCGCGACATCGACAAGCACATGAAGCGGACCGAGAACCGTCCGCTCGTGACGGGGGAGCTGACCCCGCGTGAGGCCCTCGTGTTCTCGTGGGTGCTCGCGATCGGGTCGACGGTATGGCTGGCCCTCACGACGAACCTGCTGGCCGCTTCGCTCTCGGTCGTCGCGATCTTCTTCTACGTCGTCGTCTACACGCTGTGGCTCAAGCGCCGCACGGAGCAGAACATCATCTGGGGCGGAATCGCCGGATGCTTCCCCGTGCTGATCGGCTGGACGAGCGTGACGGGCTCCTTGAGCTGGGAGCCGTGGATCCTGTTCGCTGTCGTGTTCCTGTGGACGCCGCCGCACTACTGGCCGCTCTCGATGAAGTACCGGGCCGACTACAAGGAAGTCGGCGTCCCCATGCTCGCCGTCGTGCGCGGCCGCGCCGTCGTCGGTCTGCAGACCATCCTGTACGCGTGGGCGACCGTCGCGTGCTCGCTTCTGCTCGTTCCCGTTGCGCCCATGGGGATCACGTACACGGCCATCGCGCTCGTCGCCGGCGGCTGGTTCATCTACGAGACGCACCGCCTCTACAACCGCGCGATCCGCGACTCGGACGCGTCGCCGATGCGCGTGTTCCACGGGTCGATCACGTACCTGTCGCTGCTGTTCCTCGCCGTCGGAATCGACCCGCTGCTTCCCTTCTGACGTCGGCGGAGCGCCGGCCGTCCGAGGCGGAGCGCCCACGCTCGACGGACGGGGACGACGCTGGGGCGGGCTCACGCGTCCGGGCCCACGCGGATGCCCTGCAGGCAGCAGTTCCTCGCCTCATCGGACGCGGCGCGTCAAGCCGAGCAGCTGCGTTCGATCACGCGCCGTTGCGGCGAGACTCGATCCGCTGAGTGCGCGTCCGAGAACGTCGGGCAATCGCGGGTACGCGGCAAAGCGGACCGAGGCCTAGTCGTGAAGGCCTCGGCGCCCTCTGTGCCGTCAGAGGTCGCGAGCGACGGCGCTCGTTCGCACGGGCTGCTTCAGCTGGAGGATCGCGACGGCCATGACGGCGGCGAGCACGCAGGCGAGAACCATGTGCGTTCCCACCAGGATCCCGGGGAGCCCCGTGCGCGCCTGGGTCACGCCGACGATGATCTGCACGCCCTCGACGACGAAGAGCCAGCTGAGGGCCGAACGCGGGGCTGTGATGCCACGCGTCCAGGCTGCGATCACGAGCACGATCGTCAGCGCGAGGGTCACATACGCAGGCCAGGAGTGCACGTGCTCCATGAGCTCCGTCGGCAGATTGTTGCGTGCCGACCCGTGGTCGCCGGCGTGCGGGCCGGAACCGGTTGTCAGAATGCCGACGAGCACCGTGATCGCGACGAAGAACGAGGTGGCATGCGTGAGGCCGGCGAACCAGGCGGGGACGACACGCTCGCGAGGCCCGGGCGCCGTGTAGGTGCGATAGACGAACACGGCGCCGAGCACGACGAGCACGACGCTGAGCACGAAGTGCAGCCCGACGACGTAGGGATTGAGCTGGCTCAGCACCGTGATGCCGCCGACCACGGCCTGCAGCAGCACGCTGCACGCGGGGATGACCGCGAGCACGAACAGGTCGGGACGCTCCTTGCGCAGCTTGAGCACGAACAGCAGCGCGATGAGGGCGACGATCTGCAGCACGAAGAACAGCGTCCGGTTGCCGAACTCGATGATGCCGTGGATGCCCATCTCCGGCGTCGTCACGAACGAGCCCGCCGTGCATTTGGGCCACGTCGGGCAGCCGAGACCCGATGCGGTCAGGCGCACAGCTCCACCGGTGCCGACGAGGACGGTCTGGAAGATCAGGTTCAACCAGGCCGCGACGCGCACGCGGCGGTCAACGGTCGTCGGGAGCCAATCCCAGAATCGCCCCAGCCGCCGCTGCGGCCGACCCGCCGAGGTCTGATCCGTGCCGGCCGACTTCACACTGTTCACTCTCGTCATCCTTCGTGGCTTCGCTCGGCGGAATGCCGCCTCAGCGTCCTCTGAGTTCCTCGCACATTCGGAGCTACAACCTGTAGAATTGCATTGTTCATCACCCGGTTTCAGCGCGCGTTCCGACGCCGCTCTCACGAGGTCACGAACAATTGTAGGTTCACGCGGACGCGGACCACATTTTCCCTCACTCGCCGGACGCACCTGCGTGCGGGGGAATGCCGTGAACAGAGATCCTGTTTCTTAGCGGTGAAGAGAGGTAGATATGTCAGATGTTCTGATTGACCGCCCCGAACTCGAAAGCCTCGGTGTCTACGAGTTCGGCTGGTCGGATCCGGATGCCGCGGGCGCCTCAGCGCGTCGCGGGCTCAACGCCGATGTCGTGACCGATATCTCACGGCTGAAGAACGAGCCGGAGTGGATGCTGAAACGCCGGCTCAAGGCGCTGCAGCTGTTCGACCGCAAGCCGATGCCGTCCTGGGGCGCTGACCTCTCCGAGATCGACTTCGAGAACATCAAGTACTTCGTCCGCTCGACGGAGAAGCAGGCTTCGTCGTGGGAGGACCTCCCCGACGACATCAAGAACACCTATGAGCGCCTCGGCATCCCCGAGGCCGAGCGCAAGCGCCTCGTCGCGGGCGTCGCTGCCCAGTACGAGTCCGAGGTCGTCTACCACCAGATCCGCGAGGACCTCGAGAAGCAGGGTGTCATCTTCCTCGACACCGACACGGCGCTCCGCGAGCACCCGGAGTTCTTCGAGGAGTACTACGGCACGGTGATTCCGTCCGGCGACAACAAGTTCGCCGCCCTCAACACGGCCGTCTGGTCGGGCGGCTCGTTCGTCTACGTGCCGCCGGGCGTGCACGTGGACATTCCGCTGCAGGCCTACTTCCGCATCAACACGGAGAACATGGGCCAGTTCGAGCGGACCCTGATCATCGCCGACGAAGGCAGCTACGTCCACTACATCGAGGGCTGCACCGCTCCGATCTACAAGTCGGACTCGCTGCACTCGGCCGTCGTCGAGATCGTCGTGAAGAAGAACGCCCGCGTGCGCTACACGACGATCCAGAACTGGTCGAACAACGTGTACAACCTCGTCACCAAGCGCGCGATCGCCGAAGAGGGCGCCACCATGGAGTGGGTCGACGGCAACATCGGCTCCAAGGTGACGATGAAGTACCCGTCGATCTACCTCACCGGCGAGCACGCCAAGGGCGAAACCCTCTCGGTCGCGTTCGCCGGCCCCGGCCAGCACCAGGATGCCGGCGCGAAGATGATTCACATGGCGCCGTACACGCAGTCCTCGATCGTCTCCAAGTCGATCGCGCGCGGCGGCGGTCGTTCCGGCTACCGCGGTGAGGTCCGGGTCGACGCGTCAGCGCACCACTCGTCGAACTCGGTCGTCTGCGACGCCCTGCTCGTCGACACGATCTCGCGATCCGACACATACCCGTCGATCGACATCCGCGTCGACGACGTCAAGCTCGGCCACGAGGCGACAGTGTCGAAGGTGAGCGAGGAGCAGCTGTTCTACCTCATGAGCCGCGGTCTCGAGGAGACCGAGGCCATGGCGATGATCGTGCGCGGCTTCATCGAGCCGATCGCGCGCGAACTGCCCATGGAGTACGCGCTCGAGCTCAACAAACTTATCGAAATGGGCATGGAAGGATCCGTCGGCTAACGATGACTGTCACAGACACCGCAGCAACCCCCGCCGAGGCCGGCCAGCACGGATTCAAGAAGCACTCCGACGGCGGCTGGGACCTCGTCCCCGTCCAGACCCGCTCCGAGCGGTTCCACTCCACGAACGTCGCCGACTTCCCGCAGCTCACCGGCCGCGAGGCCGCGTGGCGCTACACGCCCGTCGCCCGCCTCACGGCGCTCAGCGACGGCGAGCTCGACGGCGGGCCGTACGAGATCAGCACGACGGATGCCGCCGGCGTGAGCGCCGAATGGCTCGACGTCGCCGAGGCGAACCGCGGACAGGCGGGAAAGCCGGAGGAGCGCCCCTCGGCGAACGCATGGACGCAGACGGAGAAGGTCTACGCGATCACGATCACGGGCGAGGAAGCGAAGACCGTCACGGTGGACCGCTCCGCGCTCGGCGCCACCGCACGGGCGGCTCACACGGTCATCACGGCGAAGCCGAACAGCCAGGCGATGCTGATCCTCAAGAACACGGGCGACGCTCTGCTCACCGAGAACGTCGAGATCGTCGTCGAAGAGGGCGCGCAGCTGACCGTCGTCAGCGTGCAGTGGTGGGATGACTCGGCCATGCACCTCGCATCGCACTTCGCCCGGGTCAGTCGCGACGCGCGCCTCAAGCACGTCGTCGTCACTCTCGGCGGCGACATCGTGCGCGTGAACCCCTCCGTGCACCTCGCGGAGCAGGGCTCCGACATCGAGTCGCTCGGCCTGTACTTCGCCGACGCGGGGCAGCACCTCGAGCACCAGGTGTACATCCACCACGACGCCCCCTACTCCCGCAGCCGCGTCACCTACAAGGGCGCACTGCAGGGCGAGGGTGCGCACACGGTCTGGATCGGCGACGTGCTCATCGGGCCAAAGGCGACCGGCACCGACAGCTACGAGCAGAACCGCAACCTCGTGCTCACCGACGGCACGCGCGCCGACTCCGTCCCGAACCTCGAGATCGAGACGGGCGACATCGCGGGCGCCGGCCACGCGAGCGCGACCGGTCGCTTCGACGACGAGCAGCTGTTCTACCTCGAGGCTCGGGGCATCCCGGAGGACGAGGCGCGTCGCCTCGTCGTGCGCGGCTTCCTCACGGAGATCATCCAGCAGATCGGCGACGCGGAGCTGCAGGAGCACCTCGAGCGAGCCGTCGAGCAGGAGCTCAGCGGGACCGTGCTCACGGGGGACGCGCAGTAACCGTGGCAGCACTGAAAGCATGCGACCTGAGCGAGCTGACGGTCGACCAGGCCAAGCGCGTCGTCCTCGACGGCGTCCCGATCGCCGTCGTGCTCGATTCGAGCAGCACGGTCCACGCGATCGGTGACACCTGCACGCACGGCGACATCTCCCTGTCCGAGGGGTTCGTCGAGGACGGCACCCTCGAGTGCTGGGCGCACGGCTCGCAGTTTTCGCTCACCACGGGCAAGCCCCTCACCCTTCCGGCGTATGAGCCGGTCCCCGTTTACAACGTCGAGATCATCGACGGTGCAATTTTCATAGACCCGACTGTTACGAAAGAGATCTAGTCATGTCAGTACTCGAGATTCGCGACCTGCACGTCAGCGTCGAAACCGACCAGGGCACGAAGCCCATCCTCAAGGGCGTGGATCTGACGATCCGCACGGGTGAGACGCACGCCATCATGGGCCCGAACGGCTCGGGCAAGTCCACGCTCGCCTACACGATCGCAGGACACCCGAAGTACATCGTCGACTCGGGCTCGATCACGCTCGACGGCGAAGACGTGCTTGAGATGACCGTCGACGCTCGCGCCCGCGCCGGCCTGTTCCTCGCGATGCAGTACCCGGTGGAGATCCCCGGCGTGACCGTGACGAACTTCCTTCGCACGGCCAAGACCGCCATCGACGGCGAAGCGCCCGCTGTCCGCGGCTGGATGAAGGACGTCAAGTCCGCCATGGAGAAGCTGCGCATGGACTCGAGCTTCGCCGCTCGCAACGTCAACGAGGGGTTCTCGGGCGGCGAGAAGAAGCGCAACGAGATCCTCCAGCTGGAGCTGCTCAAGCCGCTGTTCGCCGTGCTCGACGAGACCGACTCCGGACTCGACGTCGACGCTCTGCGCATCGTCTCCGAGGGCGTCAACCGCGCCAAGGAGAACACCGGGCTCGGCGTGCTGCTCATCACGCACTACACGCGCATCCTCCGCTACATCAAGCCGGACTTCGTGCACGTGTTCGTGAACGGCCGCGTTGCCGAGGAAGGCGGCCCCGAGCTGGCCGACCGCCTTGAGGAAGAGGGCTACGATCGATTCCTGACCGAAACCGCCGTATCATAACGGTATGGTCACAACACTGAGCCCTGAGCGATTCGACGAGGTCGAAGAAGCGCTCAAGGATGTCATGGATCCCGAGCTCGGCGTCAACGTCGTCGATCTCGGCCTCATCTACGACCTCGGCTGGGACGACGAGACCGACTCGCTCATCATCCACATGACCCTGACGAGCGCGGGCTGCCCGCTCACCGACGTGCTCGAGCAGCAGACCGCCGAAGCGCTCGAGGGAGTCGTTGACGCGTTCCGCATCAACTGGGTCTGGATGCCGCCGTGGGGTCCGGAACGGATCACGGACGACGGTCGCGACATGATGCGCGCCCTCGGCTTCGCGATCTGAACACCTGAGAATCGGATCATGGCTCGGCTCCGCAACGGAGCCGAGCCATGATGCTGTCCGAAACCGCGCCGACCGGCGCACGACTACGAATGGATGAATCCCGTGCTGAACGTGCGTGACCTCGAGATCCGCGTCGGCGCACGCGTGCTGATGCAAGACGTCAGCTTCCGCGTGCAGGCCGGCGACAAGATCGGTCTGGTCGGCCGAAACGGCGCGGGCAAGACGACGCTGACAAAGGTGCTCGCCGGCGACGTCATGCCGAGCGCCGGAAACGTCGAGCGCTCAGGCGAGCTCGGCTACCTCCCGCAGGACCCGCGCTCCGGCGACCCGGAGGAGACGGCTCGCACGCGCATCCTCAACGCGCGCGGCATCGGTGATCTCGTGCTCGGCATGCGCAAGGCGACCGACGCGATGGGCAGCGACGACCCTACCGTCACCGCTGCGGCGATGAAGAAGTACAGCCGCCTCGAGGAGCGCTTCCATGTGCTCGGCGGCTATGCGGCGGAAGCGGAAGCGGCATCCATCGCCAGTAATCTCAACCTGCCCGACCGCATCCTCGACCAGCAGCTGAAGACGCTCTCCGGCGGTCAGCGCCGCCGAATCGAGCTCGCTCGCATCCTCTTCTCCGACGCGCAGACGATGATCCTGGATGAGCCGACGAACCACCTCGACGCTGACTCCGTCGTGTGGCTCCGCGAGTTCCTCAAGAGCTACAGCGGCGGGTTCATTGTGATCAGCCACGACATCGCGCTCGTGGGGGAGACCGTGAATCGGGTCTTCTACCTCGACGCGAACCGCACGGTCATCGACATCTACAACATGAACTGGAAGAACTACCAGCGCCAGCGGGAGGCGGACGAGGAACGACGCAAGAAGGAGCGCGCGAACGCCGAGAAGAAGGCGACGGCGCTGCAGCAGCAGGCGGCGAAGTTCGGGGCGAAGGCGACGAAGGCCGCGGCGGCTCACCAGATGGTCGCTCGTGCCGAGAAGCTCCTCGCCGGCCTCGACGAGGTCCGGCAGGTCGATCGTGTCGCGAAGCTGCGGTTCCCGACACCGCAGGCCTGCGGTCGCACCCCGCTCATGGGCAAGAACCTGAGCAAGAGCTATGGCTCGCTCGAGATCTTCACCGCGGTCGACCTCGCGATCGACCGAGGATCACGCGTAGTCATTCTCGGACTCAACGGCGCCGGAAAGACGACGATGCTGCGCATTCTCGCGGGCGTGGACGAGGCCGACACGGGCGTGATCGAGACCGGCCACGGCCTGCGCATCGGCTACTACGCGCAAGAGCACGAGACTCTCGATGTGAAGCGCAGCGTGCTGCAGAACATGGTGTCGGCCTCGCCGAACCTCACCGAGACGGAGGCCCGCAAGGTGCTCGGCTCGTTCCTGTTCACGGGCGAAGACGTGCACAAGCCCGCCGGGGTGCTCTCCGGCGGTGAGAAGACCCGACTCGCACTCGCGATGATCGTCGTGTCGGGAGCGAACGTGCTGCTGCTCGACGAGCCGACGAACAACCTCGACCCGGCCAGCCGCGGCGAGATCCTCGACGCGCTCGCGCACTACGAGGGCGCTGTCGTGCTCGTCAGCCACGACGAGGGTGCTGTCGAGGCGCTCGACCCGGAGCGCGTGCTCATCATGCCCGACGGGGTCGAGGACCTGTGGACGAAGGACTACGCGGAGCTCATCTCGCTCGCGTGAGGCTCAGGAGACGGAGTCGAGGATCTCGTCTTCGATGTCGGCATCCGATCTCTTCTGCTTCCGCTTGAGCTCCCGCTTCGCAGACCGCTCCTTCTCGCGGGGGTCCTCCGCGTTGTGCAGGCGGTACTCCTGCCGCACGGCGTAGAAGAGGAACCCGAACGCCAGGAGTGCGAAAAGCACCCACTGGATCGCGTACGACAAGTGCATTCCCTCGTTGATCTCCGGCGGGAACGCGGGAAGCGGCCGGTCCTGCGCGGGGGAGGGCGATTCGCTCATGAGAAGGCCGTACGCCCCCGTGTACGCGTCGCCGTTCACGCGGGAGGCGAGGTCGGGCAGGTAGATCGTGGCGATCTGGCCCTCTCCCGCGCTTCGGCCGGGCAGCTGTGGCTCGCCGGGCTTGATGCGGGCGATTACGGTGACGTCGCCCGACGGCGGTGCGGGAACGGCATCCGGGGCGTCCTGGTCGTTTCCGGTGGGCACCCAGCCGCGGTCCACCATGAAGATGCCGCCGGAATCCAGCTTGAGCGGCGTGATGACCTCGAAGCCGGGCTGCCCTGAGCGGGGCCGGTTGCGCACGAGAACCTGTTCGTCCGTGAGGTAGGTTCCGCTCATCGAGACGGGGTGGTATTCGAGGGAGGGATCAAGAGCCGCCGGATCGGGCGCCGCCTGCTCGAGGGGAACGGGGGAGGCGCTCCAGTTGTCGTCGACGAGGGCTTGGACCTGCTCCTTCTCGTGCAGTCGGCTCACTTGCCAGTTGGACAGGAATCCGCACACGACTGCGAAGACGATGGCGACGGCGAGGTAGCCGAGCCAGCGCGCGCTGAACGCGAATCTCCAGCCGCGGCTCATGACGCCCCCTCGCTCTCGAGCGCCGTCACGGCGACCGGGAAGCTCCGCGCCTCGAGGAAGTCCCTCAAGTAGGGCATGTGCTCGTCGCACGCGAGCCACACCTTCTCACGATCGGCGCCGTGAATGCGCGGATTACGCCAGCCGATGCGCCAGGACGCCTCCGCCCGGCAGGCGGCGCGCGAGCACTCACGGACGCCCGGTTCGGCGCCGAAGCCGATCATGACGCCTTCCGTTCCGCGCCGGGCGAGCCATCGCCGCCCTTGTCCGCGGGCGGACGCACCTGCACGACTCCGCCGGGACGCTCGACCGACCGCGAGGTGCGCAGCGGCGTGTTCGCGATGACGACGGCGAGATAGGGCAGCACGATGGCGCCGGCGGCGAACAGCGCAAGCCACCAGCCGCGCGAGAACAGCATCAGCACAATGCACACCATGCGCACCGACATCGCGACGGAGTACTTGATCATTCGGCGCCGACGCTCCTCCTCGGGGGTCAGCCCGAGGGTGGTGATCGAGGCCTTCTTCATCCCCTCAATCGTACGTCGTTTCGGGGCTCGTAAGCTGATACCGTGACAGCGGCACGGACGATTCTCCGCTTTGCCGCCACTCGACCCCGCACCGCATTCACCGGATTGGATCGCACTATGACCACACCTCGCACCGTCCTCGTCACGGGAGGAAACCGCGGCATCGGATTCGCGATCGCCACGCAGTTCGTCGCGGAGGGGCACCGGGTCGCGGTCACGGCTCGCTCCGGCTCCGGCCCGGAGGGAGCGCTCACGGTCACGGCGGATGTGACGGATGCCGCGAGCGTCGACGCCGCCTTCACCGAGGTGGAGGCGAAGCTCGGCCCGGTCGAGGTCGTCGTCGCGAACGCCGGCGTCACCCGTGACACGCTGCTCATGCGCATGAGCGAGGAGGACTTCGACACGGTTGTCGACACCAATCTCGGCGGCTCCTTCCGCGTCGTCAAGCGCGCGTCGAAGGGCATGCTCAAGGCGCGCTTCGGCCGCGTGATCTTCATCTCGAGCGTCGTGGGGCTGTTCGGCTCCGCAGGGCAAGTGAACTACGCCGCTTCCAAGGCGGGTCTCGTCGGGATGGCGCGCTCGATCACCCGTGAGCTGGGCGCACGCGGGATCACGGCAAACGTCGTCGCCCCTGGCTTCATTCAGACGGACATGACGGCTGAGCTGCCGGAAGCGACGCAGGCGGAGTACAAGAAGAGCATCCCCGCTGGCCGATTCGCCTCCGTCGACGAGGTCGCGCGCGTCGTCACATGGCTCGCGGGCGAGGACGCCGGCTACATCTCCGGCGCCGTCATCCCCGTCGACGGCGGCCTCGGCATGGGCCACTGACCGCGGGCGCGGCCTACGCGTCAGCCGCGCAGACCGAGAACGGGCAGCAGCTCGGCCAGGTCGACGCGCTCGAGCGCGAGCCGCGCCTGCCGGCGCACGGCGGGCTTCGCGTTGAAGGCGACGCTCAGCCCCGCGCACGCCATCATCGTGAGGTCGTTCGCCCCGTCGCCCACGGCGATGGTCTTGCGGCGTGGGATGCCCGCGGCATCCGCCCACTCGATCAGGGAACGCGCCTTCGTCTCGGCGTCGACGATGTCGCCCGACACGCGACCGGTCAGCGTGCCGTCGCTCACCTCGAGCCGGTTGGCACGCCACGTGTCGACGCCGAGGCCCTGCGCGACGGGGTCGAGCAGCTCATGGAAGCCGCCTGAGACGACGCCGACGATGCCGCCTGCGGCGTGCACGGCCTCGATCATCTCGGCCGCGCCGCGAGTCGGGGTGATCCGTTCGCGGATGCGCGGCAGCGCGTCGACGGGAACGCCCGCGAGGGTCGCGACGCGCTCGCGCAGGCTCGCGGCGAAGTCGAGTTCTCCGCGCATGGCGCGTTCCGTGACGCGGGCGACGAGTTCAAGCGAGCCGGCTTCCTCGGCCAGCAGTTCGATCGCCTCGTTCTCGATGAGCGTCGAGTCGGCATCGAGGACGACGAGGAAACGGGCGGACGATGCGACGGCGCTCTTGAGCGTCATGGTGTGACGTGTACTCCCTTGCCCACGACCGTGAGTCCGGAATCGGTGACAGTGAACCCGCGAGCTCGGTCGCGCTCGGGGTCGACGCCAATCGTCGCCCCCTCGTCGACGATCACGTCCTTGTCGATGATGCTACGTTGCACGCGCGCGTTCGCACCAATCTGGACGCGATCGAAAACGACAGCATCGACGACATGCGCGCCCGAGTCGATCTTGGCCCACGCGCCGAGCACGCTTCGTTCGATGTGCGCGCCGGAGATGAGCGACCCGAGGGACACGATCGAGTCGATGAGCTGCCCGAGGTTCCCCTGCGCGTCCCGGACGATCTTCGCCGGCGGCGAGTTCAGCTGCTGACTGTAGATGGGCCAGTCCGCGTTGTACAGGTTGAACACCGGGAGCGTGGAGATGAGGTCCTGGTGCGCGTCGAAGAACGAGTCGATCGTTCCCACGTCGCGCCAGTAGTAGCGGTCCCGATCGGTCGAGCCCGGCACGTCGTTGTTCTTCAAGTCGTACACGCCCGCGTCGCCTCGCGCGACGAAGTCGGGCACGATGTCGCCGCCCATGTCGTGATTCGACTGCGTGTTCTCGCCATCGCGCGTCACGGCGTCGATGAGCGCGTCGGCCGTGAACACGTAGTTGCCCATCGAGGCGAAGACCTCTCCGGGCGAATCGGCGAGCCCCGTCGCGTTGATCGGCTTCTCGAGGAACTCGCGGATACGCGTCGGGTCGTCGGGGGAGACGTCGATGACGCCGAACTGGTTCGCGAGCTCGATGGGCTGACGGATCGCCGCGACCGTCGCGCCGGCTCCCGACTGGATGTGCGCGTCGATCATGTCGTTGAAGTCCATGCGGTACACGTGGTCCGCGCCGACGACAACGACGATGTCCGGCTTCTCGTCCCGAATCAGGTTGAGGCTCTGCAGGATGGCGTCGGCGGATCCCGAGAACCAGCGCTTGCCGAGCCGCTGCTGCGCGGGGACGGAGGCGACGTACGAGCCGAGCAGGTTCGGCATGTGCCACGTCTGGGAGACGTGGCGGTCCAGGCTGTGCGACTTGTACTGGGTCAGCACCACGATCTGACGCAGCCCCGAGTTGACGAGGTTCGACAACGCGAAATCGATCAGGCGGTACTGGCCGCCGAAGGGCACGGCCGGTTTGGCTCGATCCACCGTGAGCGGCATGAGTCGCTTGCCCTCGCCGCCCGCAAGCACGATTCCGAACACCTTCTTCGATGCAGGCATGGGACCCACCTCCCTTGCCCCAACACTAGAGGAGTGCCCGCCCGTGTACTAGCTTCAAGTCATGCGCGTTGACTTGCTGACCAAGGAATACCCGCCCGCCATCTACGGGGGAGCCGGCGTGCACGCGGCCGAACTGGTCAAGGCGCTGCGCGAGAGCATCCCCGTGACCGTGAGATGCTTCGGTGAGCCGCGCGACGAGCCCGACACCGTCGGGTATCCCGTCCCGAGCGAGCTCGACGGTTCGAATGGGGCGCTGCAGACCCTCGGCACCGACCTGCTCATCGCGCAGGACGTCGCAGCGGACCTCGTGCATTCGCACACGTGGTACGCGAACGGCGCCGGTCATCTCGCGAAGCTGCTGCACGGAATCCCGCACGTCGTCACGGCGCACAGCCTCGAGCCGCTGCGGCCGTGGAAGGCCGAGCAGCTCGGCGGGGGATACCGCGTCTCGAGCTGGCTCGAGCGGACGGCGTTCGAAGCCGCCGACGCGGTCGTCGCTGTGAGCAACGGCATGCGTGCGGACATCCTGCGCAGCTACCCCGATCTTGACCCGTCTCTCGTTCACACGATCTACAACGGCATCGACCTGTCGGCGTGGTCGCCGAACGACGACCCGGATCTCGTTCGCTCACTCGGCGTCGACCCGGACGCGCCGTCCATCGTCTTCGTCGGCCGGATCACGAGGCAGAAGGGCCTTCCGCACTTGCTCCGAGCAGCCCGCATGCTGCCGGGCGACGTGCAGCTCGTCCTGTGCGCCGGCGCTCCCGACACGCCGGAGATCATGTCCGAGGTGACCGGCCTCGTGCGCGAGCTGCAGCAGGAGCGCAGCGGCGTTGTCTGGATCGACCGCATGCTCGAACGCCGCGAACTGACGGCGCTTCTCACGGCGGCGACAACGTTCGTCTGTCCCTCCGTGTACGAGCCGCTCGGCATCGTCAATCTCGAGGCCATGGCGTGCGGCGCGGCGGTCGTGGGAACGGGAACCGGCGGCATCCCGGAAGTCGTCGCCGACGGCGTCACGGGCGCCATCGTCCCGATCGACCAGGTCGACGACGGCACCGGGTCACCCACCGATCCCGACCGCTTCGCGCGCGATCTCGCGGAGTCGCTGACGGCGATGGTGTCGGATCCGGATGCCGCCGCGGCGATGGGCCGCGCGGGCCGGGAGCGCGCCGAGCGGGAGTTCAGCTGGGCGCGCATCGCTCGCGACACTCTCGACCTGTACGAGTCCGTGCTGTCCTGACCGGCATCGGCCGCCCGATAGGCTTGGAGCATGTCGACGGTTCTCGAATTCAACGATGTCACGGTCGTCCGCAACCGCAAGCCGATTCTCGACGGCGTCGACTGGACGGTGGACGCGGCGGAGCGCTGGGTCATCCTCGGCCCGAACGGCGCCGGCAAGACGACGCTCCTGCAGCTCGCGGCGACGCTCATGTACCCGACGAGCGGCGCCGTGTCGATTCTCGACGAGACCCTCGGCCGGGTCGATGTCTTCGAGCTTCGCCCTCGCATCGGCTTCGCCTCGAGCGCCATGGCCAAGCGCATCCCGTTCGAGGAGACGGTGCTCAACGTCGTCATGACGGCCGCGTACTCCGTCACGGGTCGCTGGAACGAGCAGTACGAGGAGCTCGACGAGAAGCGCGCCCACCGGGTGCTCGCCGAGTGGAAGCTCGACCACCTCGCCGATCGCCGCTTCGGCACGCTCAGCGACGGAGAGCAGAAGCGCGTCCAGATCGCCCGCGGAGTCATGACCGACCCGGAGATGCTGCTGCTCGACGAGCCCGCGGCAAGCCTCGACCTCGGGGCCCGCGAGGAGCTCCTCGCCCTCCTCGGCGGGTACGCGCAGGCCGCCGACGCTCCCGCTATCGTCATGGTCACGCATCACGTCGAGGAGATTCCGCGCGGCTTCACGCACGCTCTCCTGCTCAAGCAGGGCCAGGTCGTGGCGAGCGGGCCGCTCAACGAGTCGCTCACTTCTGAGACGCTGTCCGAGACCTTCGACATGTCCATCCAGCTCACCGACGCTGACGGCCGCTTCGCCGCTCGGGCGCGTTGAGCCCAGACGATCTGGTAAAGTAGATAGCTGGCGCACGCCGACGACTTCTCTGCCCAGCGTGAATCGGCAGACGAGCACCAGCACTCTGTACGACGAAGGAATCCCATGAAGACTGACATTCACCCCGAGTACGCTCCGGTCGTTTTCCGCGACCTCTCTTCGGGCGCGACGTTCCTCACCCGTTCGACGACCACGAGCGACAAGACGATCGAGCTCGACGGCCAGACCTACCCGGTGATCGACGTCGAGATCTCGTCGGAGTCGCACCCGTTCTACACGGGCAAGCAGCGCATTCTCGACTCGGCCGGACGCGTCGAGAAGTTCAACCAGCGCTTCAAGGGCTTCGGCAAGTAAGCCACAGCGCTCACGCGAAAGGCTCGGTTTCCTGCGGGAACCGAGCCTTTCGCTTGTGTCGTCTCAGCGGCGAGGCCACAGCCCGCTCGCGATGAACTCCGCACGTCCCTTCGCACGCATGTAGGTCTGGAAACTGCGCGCTTGAGCGTCGCACCAGCTGACCTGCAGCTCGTGCAGCTCAGTCGCCGAGATGCCGAGCGCCTCGGGATACGTGCGAGCGATCGCCTGCGCGACCCGGCCGGCCGCGATCGCATCCGACGCCGCCTCATGCGCGTCAAGCAGTTCGACACCGTAGTGCGCGGCGACGACGTCGAGGGTTCGCTTTCCCTTGCGGTAGCGGTCGACGGCCTTGTCGATGACGAGCGGGTCGATGATCGGCCGCGGGTCGTCGATCGGCGTGATGCCGTGCCGCACCGCTTCGTAGTGGAGCAGACTCAAGTCATACGGGGCGTTGTAGATGACGACCGGGATGCCGGCCTCGAACAGCTCGCTCAGCGTCGTCACGATCTCCGCGACGACCTCGGCGGCGACGCGACCCTCGGCGATCGCGCGCTCGGTCGTGATGCCGTGGATGCGCGAGGCCTGCTCGGGGATCGGGATGCCGGGATTCGCGAGCCAGTCCAGCCGGCGGGTGATGCCGCCGTCACCGTCAAGCACGCTCACGTTGGCGCTCACGATGCGACTTTGCGCCACATCGATTCCTGTCGTCTCGAGGTCGAAGACCCCGACGGATTCGGACCAGTGCTTCACGATGTTTGCCACGGTGCTACTGTACGGCGCACCTCCGACACCGGGCGGCCGCCTCGCCGCTCAGATCTGGTACGGCTCGGAACCGGCCGGATCAGCGGCGTGCAGCCAGTAGAAGCTCTGCGTTCCGATCGTGAGGGTGAGATCGCCGTTCTCGTCGACCGCCGGGAACTCCCCGCCGCCGAAGACGTCGAACAGGCGGCATCCGGCCAACTGCGGGACGTGGAGCGTGGTAGACACGGGGTGGTGAGCGAAGCTGAACACGCACAGCAGCCGTTCGGGGAAATCGCCGCCCGGGCGCGTCCCGCCCGCGTAGTCGCGCACGAAGGCCAGCACGGAGTCGTGGCTTGCCGCGACGACGTGCATCGAGCCGAGGCCGAACGCCGGGTGGCTCTTGCGCACGTGGATGACGTTGCGGATCCAGTGCAGCAGGGAGCGTGACTGCGCGAGCTGCGACTCCACGTTCACGAGCGTGTAGTTGTACACGAGAGAGCGGACGACGGGCAGGTAGAGCTTGCCGGGGTCGGCCGTGGAGAAGCCGGCGTTCCGGTCGGGCGTCCACTGCATGGGCGTGCGCGAGGAGTCGCGGTCGGGCAGCCAGATGTTGTCGCCCATTCCGATCTCGTCGCCGTAGTAGAGGAACGGGCTGCCGGGAAGGGAGAAGAGCAGAGCGTGGGCGAGCTCGAGCTCGGCGCGGGAGTTGTCGAGCAGCGGTGCGAGCCGACGTCGGATGCCGATGTTGGCGCGCATGCGCGGGTCGTAGGCATACCAGCCGTACATGGCCTGCCGGTACTCCTCGCTGACCATCTCGAGCGTGAGCTCGTCGTGGTTGCGCAGGAACACTCCCCAGCCGGCCCACTCCGGGATCTCTGTCGTCTCCGAGAGAACGCGTACGAGCTCTTCGGCCTGCTGCGAGCGGAGGGAGTAGAAGATGCGCGGCATCACGGGGAAGTCGAACGCCATGTGGCACTCGGGTTCGTCGTCGGTTCCGAAGAACGCGGCGACTTCGCGGGGCCACTGGTTGGCCTCGGCGACCATGATGCGGCCGGGGAACTCGGCATCCACCATCGCTCGGAGATTGCGGATGAACTCGTGGGTCTCGGGCTCGCCTTCACCGTTGCCCTCGTCCGATTCGTACAGGTAGGGGATCGCGTCGAGACGGAAGCCGTCGACGCCGAGCTCGAGCCAGAACCGCACGACGTCGAAAACGGCCTCGTGCACGGCCGGGTTCGCGTAGTTGAGGTCGGGCTGGTGCGAGAAGAAGCGGTGGAAGTAGAACTGGCGCCGTTCGGAGTCGAACGCCCAGTTCGAGTCCTCGGTGTCAGTGAAGATGATGCGGATGTCGGGCCACTTCTCGTCGGTGTCGCTCCACACGTAGAAGTCGCCGTAGGGGCCGTCCGGGTCTGACCGGGACTGCTGGAACCACTCGTGCTGGTCGGACGTGTGGTTGAGGGGCATGTCGATGATGATGCGCATGTTGCGCTCATGCGCCTTCGTGACGAGCTCGCTGAACTCCTCGATCGTGCCGAACTCCGGCAGGATGCGCCGATAGTCGGCGACGTCATAGCCGCCGTCGCGCAGCGGGGAGCTGAAGAACGGCGGAAGCCAGAGCGCGTCGACGCCCAGCCACTGCAGATAGTCGAGCTTCGCGATGAGCCCGGCGAGGTCTCCCGTGCCGTCACCGTTGCTGTCGACGAACGAGCGCACCATGACCTCGTAGAACACCGCGCGGCGGTGCCACAACGGATCGCGCGCGAGGCCAGGAAGCTGGATCGGAGCGGTGAACGTCACGAAGGAACCCTCTCGATGTTCGTCACGGTCGTCATGTCCGTTCGAGTCTAGGCCTGCTGGCAGGGTTTCTTCGCAGGACCGCCCTAAACTGGGACACTGATGTCCGTTCCCTCGCCTTATGCAGAGCTGCTCACGCGCGTCCCCGTGCGTGAGGCGGTCGTCGACGTGCTCGGAACCCCAACGCGCTACTGGGAGTATGGGGACCCGGATGCCGCAACCACGCTCATTCTCGTGCACGGCTTCCGCGGCGATCATCACGGCCTCGAGCCGGTCATCGCGCATCTGCGCGGTGTGCGAATCCTCGCGCCCGACCTTCCCGGGTTCGGCACCTCGGCTCGCTTCGCGGACCGGGAGCACAGCGTCGCCGCGTACGCCGCGTGGCTCACGGCCTTCACGGCCGCGCTCGACCTCGGCGAGGACACCGTCATCGTCGGCCACTCGTTCGGCTCCATCGTCGTCTCGGCGGCCGTCGCGCAGGGGCTGCCGTGCGCGCGCGTCGTGCTCATCAACCCCATCGCCGCGCCCGCGCTCGAAGGTCCTCGCGGCATCCTGACACGACTTGCCGTCCTCTACTACCGGCTCGGCGCGCTGCTGCCCGAGCGGGTGGGTTTCGGCCTGCTGCGCAACCGGGCCATCGTGCGCGTCATGAGCGAGGCGATGGCGAAGACGACGGATGCCGGCCTGCGGAGATGGATCCACGATCAGCACCATCGGTATTTCAGCGCCTTCGCTGACCGCGACGTCGTGCTCGAGGCGTTCACGGCATCCGTCAGCCACGACGTGAGCGAATTCGCAGCGGACATCACCCAGCCTGTGCTTCTGATCGCCTCCGACAAGGACGACATCACCCCGATCGCGGCACAGCACGCGCTGTGCGCGCGGTTCCCGGACGCTCGGCTGCGCGTCATCGGCGGTGTCGGGCATCTCATCCACTACGAGGCTCCCGCCGAGGCGGCGCGGCACATCATGGGCGAGCTGGGGGAGTCGCAATGAGGCTCGTCGTGGACTGCCGCTTCGTCACCTCCCGACGTGACGACCCCGTGAGCTGCGCCACGCGGGGTCTCGTCGGCGCGCTCGGCGAGCGGCATCCGCTCACGATGCTCATCAGCGACCATGCGCAGCTCGAGCTGCTTCCGCCGCTGCCGTGGCAGCTGCTGCGCGCCGTCGACGACCCGCGCGAACTGCTCACGCCCCTCGGGCTCAACTCGGCGGGCGTCGACGTCGCATTCTCGCCCGCTCCCGTGTGGGGCAGCCTTGGCCGGCGCTATGCCCTCGTCATGGGCTCTGCGCATCCTCTGGCGGCTCCCGCCGGCCAGCGGCCCTCCGTGGGGCGACGACTGCTGCGTCCTCTGCGACGCCTCGCGGCACGCACGATGCTGCGCCGCGCCGACGCCGTCGCGGCAATCGCTCAAGCGGGTCAGCGCGACGCCGTCACCGGCACACGCGCCGGTCAGCCCGTCGTACGGCTCGAACCGCGTGACATCGAGAGCATCGACCCGGAAGAGTGGTCGGAGCCGGCCGAGCAGCTCATGTCGCTCTTCTACGCGCTGCACCGCGAGCGGCGGTCCGCCGCGTCCGCAGGCTAGCGGGGCGCGACGCGCTCCCGGTCGAGTTCCGGGTCAGCGTCCATGGGGCGGAACTCCACGAGCGAGAGCTCGCCGCCCTGCAGATGGAAATCGTGGAACGAGCCATTCGCGACGATCTGTCCCGCCGCCGGAAGGTCGCCGTTCGTGACGTGCCGCAAGAGCGATCCGATCACGCCACCGTGCGTAACGGCGAGCACGCGCCGCCCGTCGTCGCCGTCCGGCAGCCCGCGCAGCGCGGCGAGAACGCGCGCGATCACGTCATCGCGAGATTCGAGACCCGGAACCGGGGCGGCTCCGGGGAACGCGGCCTGGCGCTCCTCGAACGTCATGCCCTCCATCTCGCCGTGGGCGCGCTCCTCAAGGCCCTGAACAGGCCGGGGATCATCGAGCCCGAGCCTTGTCGCGATGATCTGGGCCGTCTCGAGCGCCCGCACGAGCGGGCTCGAGACGATCGCATCCCATCGCCAGGCGGCGAGCCGTCCGGCGGAGCGCAGCGCTTGCGCGCGTCCGACGTCGTTGAGCGGAATGTCGGTGAGGCCCTGGATGCGGCGATCGAGGTTCCAGTCGGTCTGGCCGTGCCGCACGAAGGTGATCTCGGTCACGCGTTAGCCTTTCGGCGGCCGCGCCCCGAACGGGAGAAGACGGGAGGCGAGGGCCGCGAGTGTCGTTGTGGTCCCTGCCTCCAGTTTAACCGTCGCGCGTGAGTCGCCCTTCGTGCTCCCGCGGTTGACGATCACGATGGGTTTGCCCGCACGCCGGGCGAGTTCGACGATGCGGATGCCGGAGTTCACAGCGAGCGAGGACCCCGCGACCACGAGTGCCTCGGCCCGTCCCACGACCTCCGCGGCGAGGCGGAAGATCCCGGAGGGCACGAACTCGCCGAAGAAGACCACTTCGGGCTTGAGGATGCCGCCGCAGCGCTCGCACTCGGGCACGGTGAAACGGGCGGTGTCCGTGACCTCCGCGTCGCCGTCCGGGTTGATGACAACGCTCGCGGGGTCGTCGAGCCACGGGTTGAGCGCGTCGAGCCGCTGCGCGAGATCTGTGCGTGCGTACACCTGTCCGCACCGCAGACACACGACGCGGTGCACGGTGCCGTGCAGCTCGACGAGGCGTCGGGTGCCGGCCTTCAAGTGCAGCGCATCCACGTTCTGCGTCACGACCCCGGTGGAGCGCCCTGCCGCTTCGAACGCCGCGATCGCCCGGTGCCCCTCGTTCGGCTGCGCAGCGTCGAACATCGTCCAGCCACGGTGACTGCCCGCCCAGTACCGCTTGCGCGCAAGCGGGTCCGCGAGAAACTGCTGGATCGTCATTGGCGTTCGGCGTGGAGCGCCGTCTCCGCGGTAGTCCGGAATTCCCGAATCCGTGCTGACCCCTGCGCCCGTGAGGAAGGCGACACGTCGCCCGTCAAGCGCGTCGACCGCGGCGTCGAGGCGTGCATCGTCGACCACGGGCATGTGTCCCTCCAGACTCGTCGCACCTGCGACGATGGTATCGGCAGTGGTCGGGAGCAGGTTCGCCCCGGTCTCCGCGAGAGAGGACTCACGTGCACATCCGACCGATCACCGAGCTCAACGCGCCAGGACTTGAGGACTATTCCCGGCTCACCGACGTCGCCCTCCGCCGGGTGCTCGAGCCCGCAGGCGGTCTGTACCTCGCGGAGTCGCCGAAGGTCATCGCGCGTGCCATCGCCGCGGGGCACGTGCCGCGCTCGGTGCTTCTGCAGCAGAAGTGGCTCGACGACGTCGCGCCGCTGCTCGAGCCGTTCCCGGACGTGCCGGTGTTCGTCGGCGACGAAGCGGTGCTCGAGCAGCTCACGGGCTACCACATGCACCGGGGCGCTCTCGCCTCGATGCACCGTCCGCCGCTCGCCTCCGTCGCCGACACCATCAGCGACGGGTCTCGCATCGTCGTGCTCGAGGACATCGTGGACCACACGAACGTCGGCGCCATCTTCCGGGCTGTAGCGGGAATCGGAGCCGACGCTGTTCTCGTGGGTCCACGCTGCGCCGACCCGCTCTACCGCCGCAGCGTGCGCGTCAGCATGGGCACTGTGCTGCAAGTGCCGTGGACGCGCATGCCGAGCTGGGCGGGCGGAATCGCCGACGTGAAGAGCGCCGGGTTCCACGTCGCCGCACTCGCGCTCACCGATGACGCCGTCCCGCTCGACGAGTTCTCGGCGCGGAACCACGACAAGCTCGCGATCGTGATGGGCGCAGAGGGCGACGGTCTCAGCCGCACGGCGATCCGCAGCGCCGACACCGTCGTCGTGATTCCCATGAAGCACGGCGTCGATTCGCTCAACGTCGCCTCGGCGAGCGCTGTCGCCCTGTGGGAGCTGCGCCGACGCTGAGCTACGCCTCCGGGTCGACCGGAACGTTGAACGGCGCCGCGGTGGGTCGCTTGGCCGTGATGAAGTCGCCGGAGGACTGGTGCCGGATGCGGCGCAGCACCCACGGCACGAGGTACTCCCGCGCCCAGTGCAGGTCCTCCGTGCGCGCCTGCCGCCAGCTCACCTCGGGCAGCGGCTCCGGCTTCATCGGCTCGAGGTCGTTCGGCACGTTGAGCGCCGCGAGAACCATGCGCGCGACCTCATGGTGGCCGAGCGCGTTGAGGTGCAGCCGGTCTGGTGCGAACATCCGCGCGTCCTGGATGGGCTTGAGCGCCCACTGGTCGGCGACGATGCAGTCGTAGGCGTCGGCGATAGCACGGATGTTCTCGTTGTAGATCGCGACCTTGCCGCGGATGCCGCGGAACACGGGGGAGAAGCCGACGTCGACGCCCGTGAACACGACGATCGTCGCCCGGTCGGCGCTGAGTCGGCGAATCGCGTCGTCGAACTGGGCAGAGATCGCGTCGGGGTCCGAGCCCGGCCTGATGACGTCGTTGCCGCCCGCGGAGATCGTGATGAGATCGGGGTGCAGGTCGAGCGCCGGCTCGATCTGCTCGTCGACGATCTGCCGAATGAGCTTTCCACGCACGGCGAGGTTGGCGTAGGCGAAGTCGTTCGAACCACGGCTGAGCACTTCGGCGACCCGGTCCGCCCAGCCCCGGTGTCCACCGGGGAGCGTGGGCTCTGGATCGCCGATGCCCTCCGTGAACGAGTCGCCGAGCGCGACATACCGGGACCACGGGTGCCGCTGGGCGGCGTCTTCGGGTTCGGCATCCGCATGCTGATCCGTCTGTATCGACACGAAAACCACCTTTCGTCGGGGGACGACGCTGCCCTCACGCTACCGCGTTCCTGTCAGCGCCGTCGGGTACAGTACCAAGGTCGTGAGTAGTCCTGAATTGTCGCCGATCCCCGGCCCCCGCATCGGCACGTCAGCCGCAGAGCACCTCTCGCCGACGTTTCCCGAGCGCGCCGCGTGGGGAACGGTCGGGAAGCTGCGCGCCTGGCAGCAGGAGGCCATCGACCTGTACTTCCAGAGCGAACCGCGCGATTTTCTCGCCGCCGCGACCCCCGGAGCCGGGAAGACGACGTTCGCGCTGCGGCTCGCCGCCGAGCTGCTCGCCCGGCGCACCGTCGACCGCGTCACTGTCGTCGCCCCGACGGAGCACTTGAAGAAGCAGTGGGCGGATGCCGCCAGCCGGGCGGGCATCCGGCTCGATCCAGGATTCGCCAACCGCCAGGGCCGTTACGCGAGCCACTACCACGGCGTCGCCGTGACCTACGCACAGGTCGCCGTGCGCGCCTCGCTGCACCGCGACATCACCCTGTCGGCGCGCACCCTCGTCATCCTCGATGAGGTGCACCACGGCGGCGACGCCTTGAGCTGGGGCGACGCGATCCGCGAGGCCTTCGAGGGCGCCACGCGCCGGCTCTCGCTGACGGGAACGCCGTTCCGCTCCGACACGGCGCCGATCCCGTTCGTCAGCTATCTTCCCGACAAGCACGGCATCCGCACGTCGCAGACGGACTACAACTACGGCTACGGTCGAGCTCTCGCTGACGGCGTCGTCCGGCCCGTCATGTTCATGGTGTATGCGGGCCACATGCGCTGGCGCACGAAGACCGGCGACGAGATGGAGGCGAAGCTCGGCGAGGACAACACCAAGGACATCACTTCGCAAGCGTGGCGCACGGCCCTCGACCCGGAGGGGGAGTGGATTCCGCAAGTGCTCTCCTCCGCCGACCGGCGGCTCAGCGAGGTGCGCCAGGCCATCCCCGATGCAGGCGGCCTCGTCATCGCCACGGACCACTTCGCCGCCCGCGCGTACGCGCAGATCCTCCACCAGATCACGGGGGAGGAGCCCACCGTCGTGCTCTCCGACGAGAAGGAGGCGAGCGATCGCATCGAGCAGTTCTCGAAGGCAGACAGCCGCTGGCTCGTGGCCGTGCGCATGGTCTCCGAGGGCGTCGACGTGCCGCGGCTCTCGGTCGGCGTGTACGCGACGAGCTCGTCGACGCCGCTGTTCTTCGCGCAGGCCATCGGACGCTTCGTGCGGTCCCGCCGCCGCGGCGAGACAGCATCCGTGTTCCTGCCGAACGTGCCACAGCTCATGGCCCTCGCGAGCCAGATGGAGCTCGAACGCGACCACGCCCTGGACAAGAAGGACACGGGCGCGTCGGAGGGGGACCTGTGGAACCCCGAAGACGCGATGGTCGCGGACGCGAACCGACCCGACAAGGCCTCCGACGCGCTCATGAACGAGTTCAGCTATCAGGCGATCTCGTCCGATGCCCAGTTCGACAGGGTCGTGTACGACGGCGCAGAGTTCGGGTCGTACGCGCAGCCCGAGACGGAAGAGGAGCTCGACTTCATCGGGCTGCCGGGACTGCTTGAGCCGGAGCAGGTGCACGAACTGCTCACCCAGCGGCACCGCCGGCAGGCACGCCGCATCGAGGCGAGGCAGAAGACGCTGCCGCCCGAGCAGCAGGAGGACAACGTCCCCCTGTACCGCACGCTCAAGGAACAGCGGAGCCTGCTCAACAGCCTCGTCGGGCTCTACGCCAAGAACATGAACCAGCCGCACGGGCTCGTGCACGCCGAGCTGCGGCGCGTCTGCGGTGGGCCCGCAGTGCCGCAAGCGAGCGTCACGCAGCTGCAGGCGCGCATCGCGTTCCTGCGGAAGAAGCTCGGCAGCGGGCGCTGAGACAGCGTCACCGCCGCGCCACGAGCGAGCTGCACGGCGAAACTGCGCGGGCAGAAATGCGAAGAGCGGACCTGAGGGTCCGCTCTTCATTACGTTCGTAGCGGGTTGAGCTGCGCGGAACGAGAAGCGCTCGAAGCGCGCCAAGCGTCATTCCCTCACGTGACACATTCGAGACGAGAACCGCCCTGAACAGGCACGCGGGAGCCACGCCTCACGAGACATCGTGCGAGATCAGCGTCGTGTCGACCAGGGCAGCCAGTTGCCGCCGGGACTGGTCGCCGTCACCGCATCGAGCTTCGCGCGGGCGCTCGCCAGCATCCGGGCAGGCACGTCTTCCGCCCGCGATTGGCCGCTTCTCTCCGACTCTCCGTCGAGGGCGCGCAGCCGGTAGGAGACCGTCTGGCCCATGCCCTTCACGAATCCGTGGCCGCTGTCGTAGGTCCATTTCGCGCGGCGAGGTTCGCTCACTTCTTCAGTAAGGCCGCCGCCGGCAATCGCGAATGTCTCCCATTCGAGCTCGTCTGCGACGGTGTCCCATCGCTCGTCACAGGCGTTGCAACCGCACGAGGGATAGACCGCGCTGAAGAGCACACCGGCAAACACGCGCACTCCGGGAAAGTCGGTCAGCACGATCACCACTGGTGCGCACGCGTCATCGCACGGCGTCAAGCGCACGGCTCGCACGGTCTCATCGGCCGCCGGAGGGTGGAGCAGATCAAGAGTGACGTGGTGTCCTTCTTCAACTCCGACGTCATACGTGGACGCGAGATGGTCGATGAGCGCTGTCGCCACCGTGTGCAGCGGAGCGAATCGCTCCGGGTGGCTCACGACGGAGTAGCTGTCCTCTGGCGGAGTTCCACCTCGGTCCGCCCAATGATTGCCGTGCTCGATGACAGCTCCGGAATCGTCTCGGAACACCATCGGTTCGACGTACGGCCGCGCATACTCCGTCATGGAGCCATTCTTGACATGAATGCGCCAACCCACAAACGCGCTTTGGCCAAGAAGCCGCATAAGCCGAGCGCCTACGCAGGCGGAAATGCGAAGAGCCGGACCCGAAGGTCCGGCTCTTCATCACGTGCGCGAGGGGGGACTTGAACCCCCACGCCCTAATACGGGCACTAGCACCTCAAGCTAGCGCGTCTACCAATTCCGCCACCCGCGCGTGATGTTCCGGAACCGGATTTCTCCGGCGCCGAGGTAAGACTCTAGCACGGTTTTCGATCGCGTTTTGCCACTCGCGTGCACCCGGAACCTCAGGCGATAGCGTGGACGCATGCCTACACATGACGATGCCGCGGCCAGCGGCGGCGAGCGCCGGTCGGAACTCGACGAGACGGCTCTTGTCACCCGCGATCTGATCCGCTTCGACACCACGAACTACGGCGACGGGAAGTCGAAGGGCGAGACCGAAGCCGCGGAGTACGTCGAGGCGCGACTGGCCGGCATGGGTCTCGCCCCGCAGCTGTTCGACTCCGAGCCGCGTCGCACTTCCGTCGTCGCCCGCGTCGAGGGGCGCGACTCCAGCAAGCGGGCGCTTGTGGTGCACGGTCACCTCGATGTCGTGCCCGCCGACCCGGAGAATTGGAGCGTCGACCCGTTCGAGGGCGTCGTGAAGGACGGCATGCTGTGGGGCCGCGGCGCTGTGGATATGAAGGACATGGATGCCATGATCCTGACGAGCCTCGAGGACATCCTCGCCGACGGGCAACCCGAGCGCGACCTCGTCGTCGCGTTCTTCGCCGACGAGGAGAACGGCGGGATCTACGGCTCCCACTACCTCGTCGACAACCACCCGGAGCTGTTCGCGGGCGCAACGGAAGCGATCAGCGAGGTGGGCGGCTACTCGATCGATGTCGACGGCACGCGTGCGTACCTGCTGCAGACGGGTGAGAAGTGCCTCGTCTGGCTGAAGCTCATCGCACGGGGAACCGCCTCGCACGGATCGCGGGTCATGCACGACAACGCCATCACCAAGCTCGCGGAGGCCGTCGCGAAGGTCGGCCGCACCGAATGGCCGGTCCGACTGACCGACACGACGGAACAGCTGACCGGTCGCATCGCCGAGATCCTCGGCGCGGATGTGCGAGAGGTCGCCCCGCAAGAGCTCATCCTCGCGACGGGAACCGCCGCGGGATTCCTGCAGGCGTCGCTGCGCACGACGACGAACCCCACGATGCTCGACGCGGGCTACAAGCACAACGTCATTCCCGACACGGCGGAAGCACGCATCGACATCCGTGCCATGCCGGGCGAGGAAGACGAGATCATCGCAGCGATAACCGAGCTAGTCGGCCCCGACATCGACGTACAGATCAGCCATCGCGACGTCGGTCTCGAGAACCCGTTCGCGGGCGAGCTCATCGACGCCGTCACCGCTTCGCTTGGCCGTCATGATCCGGGCGCTCCCGTGCTGCCCTATCTGATGCCGGCGGGAACCGACAACAAGGCGCTCTCGAAACTCGGCATCACCGGCTACGGCTTCGCGCCGCTCCGCCTGCCGGCCGACATGGACTTTCCCGGAATGTTCCACGGTGTTGACGAGCGCGTGCCACTCGACGCATTAGTCTTTGGCAGGCAGGTTCTCACCGACCTGCTGCGACGCTACTGACACTCAACCCTCAGGCGGACTTCTCCACGTGGACCTCATCAACGCGATCATCCTCGGCATCGTCCAGGGACTGACCGAATTCCTTCCCGTCTCCTCCAGCGCTCATCTGCGCATCGTCGGAGAGTTCCTCGGCACCGGCGCCGACCCTGGCGCCCGCTTCACGGCGATCACGCAGATCGGCACGGAGGCAGCCGTCGTGATCTTCTTCTGGAAGGACATCGTCCGCATCATCGGCGCCTGGTTCAAAGCGCTCGGCGGGAAGATCCCACGCAATGACCCTGATGCGAGGATGGGCTGGCTGATCATCATCGGCAGCGTCCCGATCGTCGTGCTCGGCCTTCTGTTCCAAGACGCGATCGAGACGACGCTTCGGTCCCTCTGGTTCACCGCAACCACGCTCATCGTGTTCGGCATCCTGCTCGGGATCGCCGACTGGGTCGGGGCGAAACGACGAAAGCTCGACGACCTGACCTACGGGCACGGCGTCATCTACGGTTTCGCGCAGGCGATGGCCCTCATCCCCGGCGTGTCCCGCTCGGGCGGCACCATCACGGCGGGCCTGTTCCTCGGCTACTCCCGGGAAGCTGCGGCGCGTTACGCGTTCCTGCTCGCGATCCCTGCGGTGCTCGGCAGCGGCTTCTACCAGGTGGCGAAGTCCATCGCGTCGCCGTGCGAGCCGGGCATGACCGGCTGCACTCCGGACATCTTCGGCCCGCTCGAGACCCTCGTCGCGACAGTCGTCGCCTTCGTCATCGCGATCGTCGTCATCGCGTTCTTCATGAAGTGGATCTCGAAGCACAGCTTCCTGCCGTTCGTGATCTACCGCATTCTGCTCGGCGGTGCGCTCATCGTGCTCCTGCTCACCGGCGTCATGACGGCGTAGCCGCGGCGATAGGCTGAGAGCATGCAGTCGTGGTCGCGTCCCGTCATTCCCTCCGTCCCCGGCGAATCGTCACCACCCTGCCTGTTCGACACGGCTACGCAGTCGCTCGTGGAGGCGCGTCCGGGCGACGTCGCCCGCATCTACGTGTGCGGCATCACTCCGTACGATGCGACGCACATGGGCCACGCCGCCACGTATGTCGCGTATGACACGCTGCAGCGGGTGTGGCTCGACGCGGGCTATGACGTGCACTATGCACAGAACATCACCGACATCGACGACCCTCTGCTGGAGCGCGCGGCCGTGACGGGGGAGAACTGGCGCGAGCTCGCCGACTCCCAGATCGAGCTGTTCCGCGCGGACATGGAGAGCCTCGCGGTCATTCCGCCGGTTGACTACGTCGCCGTCACGGAGGTGATCGAGCCCATCGGGCGCGCGGTCAAGCGGATGCTGGAGAACGGCACTGCCTATACGGTGCCGACTCCCGAGAGCTCCGAGGGCGAAGACGTCTACTTCGACATCGCCGCGGCAGAGCGGCTGTCGCCGTGGACGCTCGGTGAGGAGAGCGGCCTCGACCGCGCTGTCATGGCGGAGCTCTTCGCCGAGCGCGGCGGAGACCCCGATCGTGACGGCAAGCGTGACAGTCTCGACCCGCTCGTCTGGCGAGCCGCCCGTGAGGGCGAACCGCGCTGGGAGTCCGCCGTGGGTGCCGGACGCCCAGGCTGGCACATCGAGTGCTCCGTCATCGCCCTGATGGAGCTCGGCAGCGACTTCACGGTGCAGGGCGGAGGCAGCGACCTCGTCTTCCCGCACCACGAGTTCAGCGCTGCGCACGCGGCGGCCCTGTCCGGCAAGCCGCTCGCTCGCGTCTACAACCACACGGGTATGGTCGCCTACCAGGGCGAGAAGATGTCGAAGTCGCTCGGGAATCTCGTGCGCGTGTCGCAACTGCGTGAAGAGGGCGTCGATCCTCGCGTGATCCGCCTTGCAATCCTCGCGCACCACTACCGCAGCGACTGGGAGTGGTTCGACAGCGTCCTCGACGCGTCCGTCGAGCGCCTGCAACGGTGGCAGGACGCGTTCGGAGCCTCGTCAACAGCGGGGCAGGACTCAGCGTCCGATGTCGTCGACGCTGTGCGCGCGGCCCTCCGCGGCGACCTCGACACTCCGACGGCGCTCGCGCTCATCGACGGTGCAGCGGAAGCGGGCGTGGACCACCCCGCGCTTATCGCAGACGCCGTCGAGGCGCTTCTCGGCGTGCGGCTGTAACTCAGCTCGGGTCGGGTCCGCGCTTCGGGTCGTCGGGGGAGCCGGGACCGGTTCCCGGGCCGCGGTGTCCGTCCGACTTGCGCAGATAGCGCTCGAATTCGCGGGCGATCGCCTCTCCGCTGGCCTCCGGCGCCTCAACCGTGTCGCGCGCGGCCTCGAGCTGACGGATGTACGCCGCCATCTCCTCGTCCTCGGACGCGAGAGTATCGATGCTCCGCTCCCATTCCGCGGCCTGCTCCACCAGCTCACCGCGCGGAATCACGACATCGATGAGCTCCTCGAGCTTGTCGATGAGCGCCAGCATCGCCTTCGGCGAGGGGGAGTGCTGCACGTAGTGCGGAACCGACGCCCAGATCGACAGCGTCGGGATGTCGAGCGTGTCAGCAGCGTCGGCGAGCGCGCTGAGCACTCCGACAGGCCCCTCGTAGGCGCTGCGCTCGATACCGAGCGCCCTTCGCACCTCGGCGTTCTCGCTGCTCGTGAAGATGCTGATCGGCCGGGTGTGCGGCACATCGGCGAGCATGGCGCCGAGGAAGATTATCGCCGACACGTCGTGCGTGAGAGCAGCGTCGAGCAGCTCCGCCGAGAAGGCCTTCCAGCTGCGGGACGGCTCGGTGCCCACGAGCAGGTACACGTTGTCGTTGTTGTCTGCGCTGATCGTCAGCTCCGCGTCGCGCGCGATGTCGCCCGCTTCGTACGCTTCGATCGGATGGGCCGGACCGTAGAGACGCGCGCTCGGCCACGTGAGTCGGCGGCGGCCGTCCGGGTCCGTCGATACGACGGGTCGGTTGAACTGGAAATCAAAGTACAACTCGGGATCCACCTCGAACAGGGGAACGAGCTCGAGCTGGTCCTTGAGCATGCGCACGGCTCCCGTTGCGGCGTCGCCCGCGTCGTTCCAGCCTTCAAACGCCACCACGAGGAGCCTGCCGCTCAAGAAGTCCTGTCCGTCAGTCACACGCACCCATGTCTCTCGGTCTGCCGCCTGCCGTCCGGCGGTTCATCCCAGAATAGGCGCATCCGTTGCCGGTAGCATGGTGCCCCGTGACTGCCCTTACTCCGGCGGCCGTTCTGTGGGACATGGACGGGACCGTCGTCGACACCGAGCCGTACTGGATACAGGCCGAGACCGACCTCGTCGAGTCGTTCGGACACACGTGGACCTACGAGGACGCGATGTCGCTCGTTGGCGCCGGGCTGTGGGAGTCGGCGCAGATCCTCAAGGACCACGGCGTCGACATGGAGCCCGACGACATCGTCGCTCTGCTGACCGACCGCGTGCAGAGCCGGCTCGCTCGCGACGGCGTGCCGTTCCGCCCCGGCGCGAGCGCCCTGCTCAAGGAGCTGCACGCTCGCGGCATCCGCACCGCTCTTGTCACCATGTCGGTCAGGCGGATGGCGGAGCAGGTCGTCGAGAACATTCCGTTCCCCGCGTTCGAGATCCTTGTCACCGGCGACGAGGTGACGCACCCCAAACCGCACCCGGAGCCGTATCTGAAAGCCGCGCGCGAGCTCGGCGTGGACATTCGCGACTGCATCGCCATCGAAGACTCCCGCAATGGGCTCGCCTCCGCGGTCGCCTCGGGAGCCCGCTCTCTCGCGGTGCCGCACGCCGTGTCGATTCCGGAAGCCGCAACCCACACCATCTGGCCGACCCTCGAGGGCCGCGGTGTCGACGACCTGTTCGCCCTTCCCCTCCCTGAAACGGATGCCACCGCATGAGCCTGTCCTCCGAACGCCCGCAGAACAGCGGACCCTTCCGCATCGGCGATCGCGTGCAGCTCACGGGCCCCAAAGGCAAGCGGAACACGATCACGCTTGAGCCGGGGAAGCTCTTCCACACGCACAAGGGCGCGATCGAGCACGACGCGATAATCGGGCAGCCCGACGGCACCGTCGTCGCGAACACCGTCGGCGTGGAGTATCTCGCGCTGCGGCCGCTTCTCGTCGACTTCGCGATGTCGATGCCGCGCGGCGCCGCGATCATCTACCCGAAGGATGCCGCGCAGATCATCGCCCTCGCCGATATCTTCCCCGGGGCGACGGTCGTGGAGGCCGGCGTCGGGTCCGGCGCCCTCTCGCTGTGGCTGCTGCGCGCCATCGGCGACGCCGGCTCGCTCGCGTCGTTCGAGCGTCGCGACGAGTTCGCCGACGTCGCGCGCGGCAATGTCGCGACCTTCCTCGGTCACGATCCCGCGAATTGGACCGTCACGGTCGGCGATCTCGCCGAGGAGCTGCCGCAGGCCGCCGCCGACGGCACCGTCGACCGCGTCGTCCTCGACATGCTCGCCCCGTGGGAATGCCTGGATGCCGTGTCCGCCGCGCTCAAGCCGGGCGGAGTGCTGCTGTGCTATGTGGCGACAGTGACGCAGCTCTCTCGCGTCGCCGAGGCGATCCGCGCCAGCGGCAATTACACGAACCCGTCCTCGAGCGAGACCATCGTGCGCGGCTGGCACGTGGAAGGGCTCGCCGTGCGACCGGAGCACCGCATGATCGGGCACACGGGCTTCCTCCTCACGGCCCGCCGGCTCGCTCCCGGCGCCGTGCTACCCGAGCTCAAGCGCCGCGCGTCGAAGAGCGACTACAGCGACGAGGACGTCGAGGCGTGGACGCCCGGTGCCCTCGGCGAGCGCACCGTCAGCCCCAAGAGCCTCCGCAAGCGCGTGCGCGCGGCCGCCACGGGCGCCGAGACGTCCAAGTCGCGGCGCTTCGATGACACGACCGACGGCGACGCGGCATCCGACCACTAAACTTGATGAGCCCGACGTCTGCGACTTCGAAACGAGGTACCGTGCGCACCGCACCCGCCCTGCTTGTATCGGCAGCACTTGTCACCCTGACGCTGAGCGGATGCAGCAGCGCACCCTCCGATTGCCTGACACCGGGGGATGCGACCGAGCAGGTTTCGGTGAGCGGTGATCTCGGCAGCACACCCACGGTGTCCTTCCCGACTCCGCTGTACGCGCAGAAGACGCAGGCTCAGGCCGACATCGTCGGCGACGGGGAGCGGCTCGAAGGCGGCGAACCGGTCGTCATCGACTGGTCGATCTACGACGGTCGCACCGGAAAGCTCATCGAGGCGAGCCCCTACGATGGCAGCCTCGGTCCCGTCTCGAGCTCGCAGATGCTGCCCGGCATGGCGCGCGCGCTCGAGTGCCAGACCGTCGGCTCCCGTGTCGTCGCCGCCGTCGCCGCGGACGACGCGCTCGGACCTGCCGGCGGGCGCCCCGATCTCGGAGTGAACAAGGACGACACTCTCATCATCGTTCTCGACATCGAACGTGCGTACCTCGCGAAGGCGAACGGCGCCGACGTTCCCGTCGTCGAGCCGGGCTTCCCCTCGGTCGTCACGGCACCTGACGGAACGCCGGGGCTGACGATCCCGAAGTCCGACGCTCCGACGACCGCGAAGTTCACGACGCTCAAACGGGGCGACGGCGCGACGGTGACGAAGTCGTCGACCGTCATCGCGCACATGCTGCAGGCGTCGTGGAACTCCCGCACCGTCTCGCAGTCGACGTGGTCCGACGGCACACCCCGCCAGTTCGCCATGGACTCCGTACCCGACGAGGTCAAGAAGGCTCTCATCGGCTCGACCGTCGGCTCGCAGCTTCTCGTACTCGTGCCGAGCGACAACGGCGATGCGACGATCTACGTCATCGACGTCCTCGGCGTCGACTAAGGGTGTGTCGGATGCCGCAAGGCATCCCGCTCACTAGGATTGGTCACGTGTCCCAGCAGCCCCGCGCCGCCGAGCGCGTTCCCGTCGAGGAGCGCCTCTTCAGCCTCGTGCTCGCTCTCGTGGCCACCGAGTCCGGACTCACGAAGGATGCCATCCTCGCGACCGTGCAGGGTTATCGCCAGCGCTATGTGAACGGCGGCGACAACGCGAGCCTCGAGCGGCAGTTCGAGCGTGACAAGGACGACATCAGGGAGCTCGGCATTCCGCTCGAGTCCCTCACCCCGCCGGGAGACGAAGGCAACTCGCAGCACATCCGCTACCGGATTCCGAAGGGGGAGTACGATCTCCCCGCCGACGTCACGTTCACGGCGGAGGAGATCACTCTTCTCGGTCTCGCGGCAACCGTGTGGCGCGAGGGCACGCTCTCGAGCGAATCCCAGCGGGCGCTCATGAAGCTGCGCTCGCTCGGCGTCGACGCCGTCGACCCGGTGATCGGCTACGCGCCCCGGCTGCGCACGAGGGAGGCGGCGTTCGAGCCGCTGCGCACGGCGATGGAGCGTCACACGGTTGTGACGTTCCCGTACCTGAAGCCCGGCGACTCGGCGGCGCGCGTGCGCACCGTCGCCCCGCTCGCGATCGTTCAGCACAGCGGACGCTGGCACCTCTACGCGATCGACGTCGACATCGACGAGCGCCGCACGTTCTTGCTCTCCCGCATGGTGCAGGCTCCCCGGGTCACAGGGCGAACCTTTGAGCCGCCGGAGGCGGAGGGCAGCTTCTCGGACAAGGCGCTCCGCAATCTCGACGAGCTGTGGGAGCGCAGCACAGCGACGGTTCGCGTGACGCCTGATTCGCACGCTGCCGCGACGCTCACTCGCCAACACGGCGCTGAGGAGCTCGAGGCGGGCCTGCTCCGGCTGCACTTCACCGACATCAATATCCTCGCTGACGAGCTCGCATCGTTCGGGCCGGAGGCCGAGGCCCTCACGCCGCCGAGCCTGCGCGCCGCTGTCGTTCAGCGGCTCACGCGAGCCCGCACGGCGCACGGGCCAACCGATCAGCACACCGGAGAGTCGTCATGAGCCGGCCGCCGCAGGCGCGGGACAAGCTCGCCTTCCTGCTCTCCCTCGTGCCGTACCTGCTCGACCGGAGCCACGCGACCGTGGCCGAAGCCGCGGCGCACTTCGGCGTTCCGGAAGAGCAGGTGCGCCAGGCGGTGCGGCTGATCGCTGTCTCGGGCGTCCCGGGGGAGTCGAGCCAATACCAGCACAACGACCTCTTCGACATCGATTGGGACGCGTTCGAGCAGAACGACGAGATCATCATCACGCATCTCGTCGCCATCGACGACTCGCCGCGCTTCTCCGCCAGGGAGGCGGCCGCCCTCATCGCCGGCCTGCAGTATCTGTCGACGGTTCCGGAGCAGGCTGACCGCGACGTCGTCGGCTCCCTCATGACGAAGCTGACCCGGGGCGCCTCCGGCGCCCCGATCGAGGTGGCCGTCGAGGCGGTGGAGACCGACGGGACGCTCGGTCTCATCCGCGAGGCCGTCGAGCACGAGCGCCAGCTCGAGTTCAGCTACCTCAATTCGCGCGGCGAGCGAGAGGATCGTCGCGTTGACCCACTGCGCATCGAATCGCTCGATGAGAACTGGTACCTGCGGGCGTGGTGCCACCTCCGCACCGGCATCCGCACCTTTCGCCTCGACCGGATGAGCGGCGTTCGCATCGCCGAGAGGCCGATCACGCACCGGGCGGCCGACGTGACCTTGCCGGAGACGCTGTTCGAGGCGTCTGCCGAAGACGTGACGGTGACCGTGGATATCGCGAAAGACGCCGAAGGCCTCATCGAGGAGTACATCGTCTCGGCGGAGGCCGCGACGGAGCCTGGCCGCACACGGGCCCAATTGCGCATGGCGCACCTCGCGAGCCTCGGACGGCTCATCGTCGGACTGCCCGGATTCGCGCGTGTGCTCGACCCGCCGGAGGCCCGGGAGGCCGTCGCCGAATGGGCGTCCCGCGCACTGTCACGGTATGAGAACGGTTCCTCCGACTCAGCCAGCTGAGGGCGTTAGACTTGTCCGACATTCCAGTGATGGGAAACACATGCTTGGCAATCTCAACGGATGGCACCTTGTCATCATCCTCTTCCTCGTCTTGCTGCTGTTCGGCGCGCCGAAGCTGCCGGGACTCGCCCGCAGCATCGGCCAGTCCATGAAGATCTTCAAGAGCGAGGTCAAGAGCAACGACGAGCCGGGCACGCCTGCCCCCGGCCCCGACGCTCCGCGCGACGAGGTGCGACACCCCGGGCCAGCGGCCGACACGCCGCGTCCCGACTCCTCGTCCGACGAACCGACCTCCAAACCCTGACCGGTCGTGACCGAACGTTTCGCTCGCTCCAAGAAGACGAAGCCCGCGAAGGACCCTGAGGGGCGCATGAGCCTGGCCGAGCATCTGCTCGAGCTGAGGAAACGGCTGTTCATCTCGGCGATCGCGATCGTCGTGGGCATGGTCGCCGGATTCGTGCTGTCGAACATCATCATCGACCTGATGTCGGCGCCGATTCGCGAGATCGCGGAGTCGAAGAACGCGAGCTTGAACTTCGACACCGTGACAAGCGGCTTCGACCTGCACATGAAGGTCGCGCTCACGGTGGGACTCGTCATCTCTGCGCCAGTGTGGCTCTATCAGATCTGGGCGTATCTGGTTCCGGGGCTCAAGCGCACAGAGATCACCTACGTTCTCGGCTTCCTGTTGAGCGCGATTCCACTGTTCTTCGCCGGCTGCGCCGCCGGCTGGTTCGTCATGCCGCACATCGTGGAGCTCATGGCGGGCTTCACCCCGGGCGACGCTTCGAACCTCTACCAGGCCGGGTACTACTACGACTTCATCCTGAAGCTCGTTCTCGCCGTCGGCATCGCGTTCGTGCTCCCCGTGTTCCTCGTTCTGCTGAACTTCGTGGGGGTGCTCTCGGCGAGGGCGATCATCAAGGGGTGGCGCATCGCTCTCCTCGTGATCATGCTCTTCTGCGCCATCGCCACCCCGGCGGCTGACGTCATCTCGATGTTCATGCTGGCAGTGCCCATGATCGTTCTCTACTTCGCCGCCTACGGTGTCGCGTTCCTTCGTGATCGCTGGCGGGATAAGCGAGCCGCCGCGATCGACGCCGAGTACCGCCAGTGACGGCGAGCGCTTCCGAGCGGTACAGCTTCGCGACGAACGCGTCGGCGTCGCTGCGGTCGTTCCGTGCCACGCAGCGCTTCGACCTCGATCCGTTCCAGCTGGCCGCCTGCACTGCTCTCGACGCGGACCGCAGCGTGCTCGTCGCGGCGCCGACGGGCGCGGGCAAGACGATCGTCGCCGAGTACGCCATCCATCTCGCGATGCGAGAGGCGAACGCGAAGGTGTTCTACACGGCGCCCATGAAGGCGTTGAGCAACCAGAAGTACACGGAGCTCGTCGAGCAGTACGGCGCCGACAGTGTGGGCCTGCTCACCGGCGACACAAACGTGAACCCGCGAGCCCGCATCGTCGTGATGACGACGGAAGTGCTGCGGAACATGCTCTACGCCGATTCGGACCTGCTCGGCGGGCTCGCGTTCGTCGTGCTCGACGAGGTGCACTACCTCGCGGACCGCTTCCGCGGGGCCGTGTGGGAAGAGGTGATCATTCATCTCCCGCAGGGCATTCGCCTCGTCGCCCTGAGCGCGACGGTCTCGAACGCGGAGGAGTTCGGGGCGTGGCTGCAGACCGTCAGGGGCGACACGGAAGTCATCGTCTCCGAAGAGCGGCCGGTTCCCCTCGAGCAGCACGTGCTGATGCGCGGCCGCTTGCTCGACCTGTTCGCGTCGACATCGCACGACGACACCGCCGACGTGAACCCGGAGCTGGTTCGACTAGCCCAGTTCGGCGGGCGGTCGCCGACGAACAAGCAATACCGTGACGTGAGCCGGTACAACCAGCGGCGCAGCCCGCGGCGCATCCCTCGAATGAACCGCGACGCGATGGTTGAGCTGCTCGACGAGCACCGGCTCCTTCCCGCGATCTTCTTCATCTTCAGCCGGAAGGGCTGCGATCAGGCCGTGGAGCAGATCCTCCGCTCCGGACTGCGCCTCACCGATCAGGAGGAGAGGGCTCAGATCCGCGAGTTCGCGGAGGAGCGCTGTCGCACCCTTCCCGACGAAGACCTCGGGGTACTCGGCTACTGGTCCTGGCTGGAGGGCCTGCAACGCGGCATCGCCGCCCACCACGCCGGAATGCTGCCGGTGTTCAAGGAGGTCGTGGAGGAGCTGTTCCGCCGCAAGCTTCTCAAGCTCGTCTTCGCGACAGAGACGCTCGCGCTCGGTATCAACATGCCCGCGCGAACCGTCGTGCTCGAGAAGCTCGAGAAGTTCAACGGCGAAGCTCGCGTGCGCATCACTCCCGGGGAGTACACGCAACTCACCGGCCGAGCCGGTCGGCGCGGCATCGATGTGGAGGGGCATTCGGTCATCCAGTGGCATGAGAGCCTGCACCCGCAGGACGTCGCTTCGCTCGCCTCCAAGCGCAGCTACCCGTTGACCTCGAGTTTCCGGCCCACCTACAACATGGCCGTGAACTTGATCTCGCAGTTCGGGCGCGCCAGGACCCGGGAGGTCCTGGAATCCTCCTTCGCCCAGTTCCAGGCCGATCGCGCGGTTCTCGAGCTCGCCCGAACCGTGCGCGAGCAGGAGGCATCCCTCGCGGGCTACGAGGAGGCCATGACGTGCGATCGCGGCGACTTCCGCGAATACGCGGCCATGCGACGCGAGCTGACCGACCTCGAGCGCAAGAGCGCGGCCGTCCACGGCATGTCCCACGCCCAGCGGGAGAAGCGGCAGCGCCGTATCGCCAGCTTGCAGAAGCAGCTGCGGGCGCACCCGTGCCACCGGTGCCCCGATCGGGAGAACCACGCACGCTGGGCGGAACGCTGGTGGAAGCTCCGCCGGAAGACCGACGAGCTCAACCGCCGAATCGCCGCGCGAACCGGCGCCGTCGCGGCCGTCTTCGATCGCGTCACGGATGTGCTCGTGTCTCTCGACTACCTGCAGACCACGGATGACGGGCGACTCGAGCCGACCGATGCAGGGGAGGTGCTCGCCCGCGTCTACGGAGAACGGGATCTTCTCGTCGCCGAGTGCCTGCGCAGCGGCATCTGGGACAATCTTGACCCGGCGGCCCTCGCCACGATCGTCTGCTGCCTCATGTACGAGCCGCGCCGTGATGACGCGGAGTATGCCGAGCAGTACCTGCCGCGAGGCGCATTCCGTCGCGCGCTGCGCGAGACGCGCCAGATCTGGGCGGATCTCGACGCGGTCGAGGAGGAGCACCGGCTCACGCGCTCCGAGCCCCCGTCCACCGGGCTCGCACCGGCGATGCACATGTGGGCGCGCGGCGCCTCACTGGATCGCGTCCTCATCGAAGCTGACATGGCGGCCGGCGACTTCGTGCGCTGGTGCCGGCAGACGATAGATCTTCTCGATCAGATCTCGGGCGTCGCGTCCCCTGAGCTCGCTGTCAAAGCCCGCTCCGCTCTCGAGTCGGTGCGACGCGGAATCGTCGCCTACAGCACGATCTGATTCACAGGATGAGGGCCATAGGCTGGGAATCGTGCCACAGCCCGCGCTTCTCGCTCCTCCCGTGACCCGGCCCGTGATTCCGCTCGTTCCGGCGCTCATCGTGGCTGCGGCCGCCGGTCCCGTCTACGACGCGGGGTTCCCCGACAAGAACGTGTGGCCCCTCGCTTTCGTCGGCATCGGCATGCTCCTCGTGACGTTCATCGGCCGCCGCGCGGGCACGTCACTCCTCGTCGGCTTCGTCGGGGGCCTCTCGTTCTACCTCACCCACATCTTCTGGGCGACGCTGTACCTCGGGCCGGTGCCGTGGCTCGCGCTCTCCGTCGTCGAGTCGTTGTTCTTCGCCGCGGGCGCGCTGCTCATCACGCTCGCCTATCGCTGGATGCCGCGCGTGTGGAGTTCACCCGCGGCGCGCCTCGTCGGTGTTCCCGCCGTCGCCGCCGCCCTGTGGACGGCACGGGAGGCTGTCGCGAACGTCTGGCCATACGGCGGCTTCGCATGGGGGAGAGCGGCGCTCAGCCAGTCCGAGTCTCCCTTCGCGGCGCTCGCGTCATGGCTGGGGCTGTCGGGGCTGAGCTTCGTCATCGTCCTGATCGCCGCGGTCCTCGTGCAGCTGCTGCGGGAACCCGGCGCTGTGCGCCCCTGGTCCTTCATGCTTCCCGCCGTGCTGATCACGGCGGTGCTCGCGGTTCCGATGTGGCCGACGCAGCAAGTGGGCACAACGACGATCGCGGCGGTGCAGGGCAACGGAAAGGCAGGCTACTTCGACTCGCGGGAACCCGGCGATCTCCTCAAGGCGCAGCTCACAGCATCCGCTCCCGTCATCGGCACGCCGATCGACATGATGGTGTGGCCGGAGAACGGCACGGATCTCGATCCCACCCGCAACAGCTCGGCCGCGGTGGCGCTGAGCCTCCTGAGCCAGGCGCTCGGCGGCGCACCGATCATCACCGGGACGATCACGGAGCGGCACAAGCTGTACTACAACACGTCGCTCCTGTGGCAGAACGGCGGAGTCGCCGACTACTACGACAAAGTGCACCCGGTTCCGTTCGGAGAGTATGTGCCGGACCGGTCTTTCTGGGAACCGCTCGCCCCTGATCTGATCGGGCTGATTCAACGCGACTACCAGCCCGGCACCCGCGATTCGGTCATGGACGTGAACGGGCGCATCGTCGGGATCTCGATCTGCTTCGACATCGTCGATGACGCGCTTGTGCGCGACACGATCGACCGCGGTGCGCAGATCATCCTCGCGCAGACGAACAACGCCGACTTCGGCCGCACGGACGAGAACGAGCAGCAGCTCGCGAACGCCCGGCTCCGCGCCATCGAGACGGGGCGGGCTCTCGTCAACATCTCCAGCGTGGGACAGAGCCAGATGATCGCGCCGGACGGCTCGACGCTGCAGGAGATCCCCGCCTACCGGCCGGGGCACATGGTGCAGGCGATGCCGCTTATGCGCGGAACCACCCCTGCCGTGCTTCTTGGCGGGCAGATCGAACTGTTCATCGCGCTGCTGGGTCTCGGAACGCTCGTGGCCGCCGGCGTATTCGCCAGGCGGCCACGAAACCGGTAGAGAAGAGTCAGGCGCTCTTCTGCTGCCCTCGGCGAGCACGCAAGTAGTCGAGCCGCTCCTGGAGCAGAACCTCGAGCTCTTCCCGTGAACGCCGCTCAAGCAGCATGTCCCAGTGGGAACGCGGATGCTTCGCATCCGAGTGGTCGACGGTCACCGTCTCGGTGCCGACGAGCAGCAAGGCTTCAGCCCCGCACGCCTTGCACTCCCAGGTGTCCGGCGCTTCGGCGTCGGCCGCGAAGGTGAGGGTGGTCTCCTTCTTGCAGACGGTGCACTGGTACGTCCGCTGGACCCGTTCAGAAAATACGACGCCCTCTTCGCTCTGCAAGCTCTGGGCGCCGAGGCGCATTCCGCGCAAACTGCGATCTGCCATTGTGTGGTCTCCTTCTCGCACGCTCTCACCATGTATAAACCAACAAGCTGGGCAAATCCTTCCAGCACGGGTCGCGGCCGGCCGTAGGGAGCGTCAGCTCGCGAAGATCCGGGCGGCGAGATCGCAGCGGTCGGTGACGAGCCCGTCGACCCCGAGAGCGACGAGGCGGCGCATGTCACGCTCGTCGTTCACGGTCCAGACGTGCACTTCGACGCCGGCGCGGTGGAAGGTGCGGACCGTGCGCCGGGAGATGAGCCGGAGCGGCCCCCGACGCTCGGGCAGCTGTACGGCGTCGACGCCGCGAAGGGCCGCGCGCACGAGCGTGGGAAGGCCGAGGTAGAGCCACGGCAGCGCGGCGATAACGAGCTTGGAGGAGGCGCTCGTGGCGGCGGCGGGGAGTTGGGCCGTCACGGCGGCGCGGGTCGACTCGTCAAACGACGTGACGAGGACGCGATGGGATGCGCCGGCGGCTCGAATGGCTGCGACGGCGGGCTCGACTGCGGCGAAGGCCTTCACGTCGATGTTGAACTTCGCATCCGGGAACTCTCGCAGCGCGTCTTCGAGAAGCGGCATCCGCTCGCCGCTCGACAGCTCGTCGAGTGTCGACTCGGCGATTCGACGCGTCAGCCCCGCGACGACCAACGCGGGGTCGTGGTTGATGACGCACGCGCCGTCGAGCGTCGCGTGGACGTCGGTCTCGAGGTAGTCAGCGCCGGCGTCGAGCGCCGCCCGGAACGCAGGCAGCGTGTTCTCGCGAGCGTGCGTCGCCAGGCCGCGGTGGGCGAAGATGCGGACCCGATCGCGCGGAGGCAGGAACGGCTCTGTCATGACTCCGAGGACGTGCCGACGCCGTAGCCGTGAGCGCCGCGCGGCGGCACGACGGACGATGGCGATTCCGATGCCGGATTCTTCGGAGCAGAAGGACCGAACGGGTCCGGCTTGCCGGGCGTGAACGCGCCGCCGATGCCCTTGAGCGCCTCGGTGAGCTCGGAGGGGATGATCCACAGCTTGCTGGCGGGGCCGTCCGCGAGCTTCGGCAGCATCTGCAGGTACTGGTAGGCGAGAAGCTTGCTGTCCGGGTCGCCCTCGTGGATCGAGGAGAACACCGTGAGGATCGCCTCGGCCTCGCCCTGGGCGCGCAGAACCGCGGCCTTCGCGTCACCTTCGGCCTTGAGGATCGCCGACTGCCGTGCGCCCTCCGCCTCGAGGATCGCCGACTGCTTGGTGCCCTCGGCCGTGAGGATCGCCGCGCGACGGTCACGCTCCGCGCGCATCTGCTTCTCCATCGAGTCCTGAATGGACACGGGCGGGTCGATGGCCTTGAGCTCGACCCGGCTCACCCGGATGCCCCACTTGCCTGTCGCCTCGTCGAGGACGACGCGCAGCTGCCCGTTGATGTTGTCACGGCTCGTGAGAGCCTCTTCAAGGTTGAGCCCTCCGACCACGTTTCGCAGCGTCGTCGTCGTGAGCTGTTCGACAGCGCCGAGGTAGTTGGCGATCTCGTAGGTGGCGGCGCGCGCGTCGGTGACCTGGAAGTACACGACAGTGTCGATCGAGACGACGAGGTTGTCCTCGGTGATCACCGGCTGCGGCGGGAAAGACACGACCTGCTCGCGCATGTCAAGGAGCGGCCGCAGCCGGTCGATGAACGGCACGAGGATGTTCAGTCCGGGCTGCAGCGTCTTGTGGTACCGGCCCAGCCGCTCGACGATGCCCGCCGTGGACTGCGGAATGATGCGGATCGCGCGGAACAGCGCGACGAGCACGAAGATAATGACGATGATCGCGATGATCCAGCCGATCACCGATCCGAGCGAGATCGCTTCGATCATGAGGGGTCTCCTTCAGTCGGTGCCACGAGCGCGGTCGCCCCGTGGATCGAGAGTACGGTCACGGGCGTGCCCGGCGCGACGCTCGGCACGAGGGAGCCCTCCGCGATCCGCGCGGTCCAGGTCTCGCCGTTCGCGAGCTTCACTTGCCCGCCGACGGCGTCGACGGTGCTCACCACTCGACCGCCCATGCCGATGAGGGCGGCGATGTTGCTCTTCGTCGGGTCTTCTCCTTTGTGCAGGGCGCGCAGGAGGGGCGGCCGCACGAGCAGCAGGAGGAGAACGGATGCCGCTGCCGCGATAAGCAGCTGCAACCACCAGGGAGCGCCGACGAAGCCCGAGAGCATCCCGATGAGGCTGCCGATCGCGATCATCAGGAACGTGAACTCAAGCGAGAGCATCTCGATCGTGATGAAGGCGAGGATCAGCACAAGCCAGATGATCCAGCCGTAGTGGGTGATCCACTCCATCGTCGGGGCCCTTCCTCGGCAGGCTCGGGTGCCTGCTTCGAATCTAGCAGTCGGGCGAATGCCCGTGTTGGTAGTCTCGTGGGGTATGTGCGGCGTGTCCGCGTTCCGATCCCCGAGGAGTTTCTTGTGTCCAACCCCCTCCAGCCCGGCTCTCTCGACGGCAAGCGCGTTCTCGTCACCGGCTCGAGTCGCGGCGTCGGCGCAGACACCGTCCGATACTTCGCGGACGCCGGCGCGAAGGTCGTCATCAACTTCCGCAACAAGGAGGCGCGCGCGGCGAAGCTCGCGACAGTGATCCGGGAGGCGGGCGGCACCGCCATCACCGTCGGCGCCGACCTGACTGATCCGGCATCCGTGTCAGCCATGTTCGACGAGATCGAGCGCGAGTTCGGCGGCCTCGACATCCTCGTCCTCAACGCCTCAGGCGGCATGGAGTCCGGCATGGCCGAGGACTACGCGATGACGCTCAACCGCGATGCCCAGGTGGGCGTGCTGACCGCGGCGCTGCCGCTGCTCGGCGACGGAGCACGCGTCGTGTTCGTGACGAGCCACCAGGCGCATTTCATCCGTACGACGTCAACGATGCCCGAGTACGAGCCCGTCGCGAAGTCGAAGCGCGCCGGCGAGGACGCGCTCCGGGAATACATTCCTTCCCTTGCCGAGAAGGGCGTTGGCTTCGTCGTCGTCTCGGGCGACATGATCGAGGGCACGATCACCGCGACCCTGCTGGAGCGGATGAACCCGGGAGCCATCACGGCCCGCAAGGAGGCGGCCGGCAAGCTCTACAACGTCGCCGAGTTCGCCGCGGAGGTCGCCCTCGCGGCGGTCGAGCCGGTTCCCGCAGACAACACGCGCCTCGTCGGCGACGTTTCGGACTTCGACCCGGAGAGCTGACGCCCCGCCCGGTGGTTGAATGGGCGTGTGAAAGCTTCAGACCTCGAATCCATCCTCTCCGTCTCCGCTCCGGCGCTGGATCCGCAGGGCGGCCGCGCCGTCGTCTCCGTGACCCGGCCGAGTCTCGCCGCGGACGCCGTCGTCGGCCAGCTGTGGAGTGTGCCGCTCGACGGCGCGGGGCCGGAGCGATTGACGCGTGGGTTCCGCGACACGAATCCTCAGTTCGCGCCCGACGGACAGCTGCTGGCCTTCCTGCGCGCCGCGCCGGGTAAGCCCGCACAGCTGCACGTCGTGTCGGCCGGGGGAGGGGAGCCGGTCGCAGTCACGGATGCGGCCCTCGGGGTCTCCGAGTTCGCGTGGTCGGCGGACGCTACCCGCCTCGCCTTCGTCGCCCGAGTGCCGGAGCAGGGCCGCTACGGCACCGTCGAGGGTCGTGATGCGGGCGCGGAGGACCCGCGCACGTTCACGTCGCTGCGCTACCGCCAGAACGGGCTCGGCTACTTCCGCGATCGGCGCAGCCAGCTCTTCGTCGTCGACAGTCCCGACGTCACGGCGGAGCCGCACATCGAGCCTGTGCCGGATGCCTCCGGCGAGGCGCCCGCGTCCGACGCGCCCGTCGCGCCGGCGCGCCAACTCACGTTCGACGATGCCGACTACTCGAACCCGCAGTTCACTCCGGATGGGTCCGCGATCGCGGTGCTCGCCGCCCGGCATCCCGAACGCGATGATGACTTGCGATCCAATGTCTGGACTGTCCCGGTGGACGGCGGCGACCTGACGGCCGTCCTCGGCTGGCCACACACCCTGTCGATCGCGAAGGCCCGGTTCGCCGACGACGGCACGCTCTTCCTGCTCGCGCAGGAGGTGGGGGAGAGCGGCCGCGATTTCGTCGCCCGCAACGTCTCGCTCTACGTCGTCGACGACGGGTCCGCACGCGTGATGACGGACGCGGAGACCGTCGATCTGGGGGAGCCGGGAAGCGACATCGTGGCCTGCGCCGACGGCGGCGTTCTGGTGCAGAACCGCACTCGCGGCACGGTCCAGCTCGTCGAGGTCCACCGCGGCGGCGCGCTGCGCACCCTCACGCAGGGGGAGAGCAGCGTCACAGGAGCGGCATCCGCCGATGGAGTCACGGTCGTCAGCTACACCGACCCGTACACGGCCGGCGACGTCGCTATCGTGTCCCGCGGCATCTGGCGGCAGATCACCGACTTCGGCGCCGCGCTTCGCCGTGTCGGCGTCGTCGCGCCACGCGAGCACGTGATCGCGGGACGCGACGGCTACCCGGTGCACGGGTGGAGTCTCGTACCGGAGTCGGCGGAACGCGTGCCGGTCGTGCTGATGATCCACGGCGGTCCCTTCGCCGCCTACCCCGCCGCGTTCTTCGACGAGGCGCAAGTTCTCGTCGCGGCCGGCTACGGCGTCGTGATGTGCAACCCGCGCGGATCCGCAGGCTACGGACAGCAGCACGGCAGGGCGATCCGTCAGGCGATGGGCACCGTCGACGAAGCCGATGTTCTGGACTTCCTCGACGGCGTGCTCGCCGCGGAGAGCCGGTTCGACGCCGATCGCGTCGGCATCATGGGCGGCTCCTACGGCGGCTACCTCACGGCGTGGATCACCACGAACGAGCACCGTTTCGCCGCCGCGATCGTCGAGCGCGGGTTCCTTGACCCCGACGCGTTCGTCGGAACCAGCGACATCGGAGACTTCTTCGGCGACGAGTACTGCGGCACCGACCCGGAGCTCGTCGCGTCGCAAAGCCCGCAAGCGCACGTGGCCGGCGTCGCGACGCCGACGCTCGTGCTTCACTCGGAGCAGGACTACCGGTGCCCGCTGGGTCAGGCGGAGCGCTACTACGCCGCGCTCGTGAGAAACGGCGTCGACGCGCAGCTCACGGTCTTCCCGGGGGAGAACCATGAGCTCAGCCGGTCCGGGCGGCCGCGGCACCGCGTGCAGCGCTTCGAGGTGATCCTCGACTGGTGGGCTCAGTACCTGCCCACGCCTGAGAACAACGCGTGATGGCAGGGCCGGCTCACCGCTCAGACGACGGTGGGCCGGTCCTGGCCGCGGCCGAAGACGATTCCCTCAAGCGTCTGCATGATGCCGGCGACGATGAGAAGACTCGCGGCGAAGATCAGCATGAGACCGGCAGCGGCGACCGGCGCGAGGACAACGAGGATGCCGCCGAGGATGCTCAGCACGCCGTAGATGACGGCGAGCCACTTGAGCGATCCGTCCGGAATCGAGGTGAGTGCCGCGATCCCCTCGAGGATCCAGACGATTCCGACCAGAGTCGCCAGCACGACGATGCCGAAGCCCGGGTTGGCGAGCACGACGATGCCCGCGATGACCAGCAGCACCGAGAGCACAACCGTGAGGGTCTTGCTCCCCGCAGACGTCCAGCGGGCGCTCAGGCCGATGACCGCTCGCACGATCCCGCTGATGATGAAGAACACTCCGAACGCCCATCCGACGAGCAGGAGCGTGGCGTTCGGCCACGACCAGATGAGGATGCCAAGCAGGACAGCAGCGAGGCCGCCGATGATGAGGGCGGCCCGCAGCCCCGAGAGCTGCCGCTTGGTCAGTACCGAGTGGTCGATGAGAAATCGAGAGCCGCTGATGGCCATGCTGTCCTCCTTGAAGCTCGTGATCTTACTCTGGCGCATTCTCGCCTCGAGTGCACGCATTCGGATCGCGCTGACCGCGCCGAGTGGACATGTCGGCGGCCCGGTGGCACTATCTCCGATGTGAGCGATACGCCCTCCTCTCCGCAGCGGCTGCGTGACTTGGCCCTGCTTCGCCGCGTGCGCGATCGGATCGATCGGGACTATCCGGCTCCGCTCAACGTCGAGGAGCTCGCGCGGGATGTGCACATGTCCGCCGGCCACCTGAGCCGCCAGTTCCGGCTCGCGTATGGGGAGTCGCCGTACTCCTATCTCATGACACGGCGCATCGAGCGGGCAATGGCTCTGCTCAATCGGGGCGATCTCAGCGTGACTGAAGTGTGCTTCACCGTCGGTTTCTCGTCCCTTGGAACGTTCAGCACGCGATTCAGCGAGCTCGTGGGCGTCCCGCCGAGCGTCTACCAGCGGCACGGCGCACACCCGACGGTCGGCATGCCTGCGTGCATCGCTAAGCAGATCGCAAGACCGATCAGGAATCAAGAAGTGCGAGCGGTGCGGGGCGCATAGGCTGACCGCCATGAACATCACAATCCACACGGCGGTGCTTCCTCACACGGACCCGGAAGCTTCGCTCGCTTTCTACCGCGACGCTCTCGGCTTCGAAGTGCGCAATGACGTCGGGCAGGGCTCCATGCGCTGGATCGAAGTCGGCCCGGTCGATCAGCCGCAGACGTCGATCCTTTTCGCTCCGCCGGCGGCGGATCCCGGCGTCACTGCCGAGGAGCGACGCACGATCGAAGAGATGATGGCGAAAGGAACGTACGGCTGGATCCTGCTGGCCTCCTCAGACCTCGACGGCGTCTTCGAGAAGGTCCAGTCGACAGACGCCGAGGTGATCCAAGAGCCGATGCAGCAGCCGTACGGTGCGCGCGACTGCGCCTTTCGGGACCCTGCCGGCAACCAGATCCGCATCAAGGAGGTGCGATGAGCTCGATCTCCTCCGTCATCCTTGGCACGCCGGACCCCGAAGCGGCGGAACGCTTCTACGCGAACGCGTTCGACCTGGGCGATCGCGTCGGCGTTCGCGCCTCTGACGAGGCCACGAGCGGATTCCGGGGGTTCACTCTGTCGCTCATCGCCGCCCAGCCGAGCAACGTCGACGCGCTCGTGGATGCGGCGCTCGCTGCCGGGGGTACGACGCTCAAGCCGGTCGCGAAGAGCCTGTGGGGCTATGGCGGCCTCATCTCCGCTCCGGACGGCGCGATCTGGAACATCGCGACGTCCGCCAAGAAGAACGCGGAGCCCGCGAGCCGCTCCATCGAGCACGTCGTGCTTCTCCTCGGCGCCACGGACGTCAAGGCCAGCAAGGAGTTCTATGTCGATCGAGGATTCACCGTCGTGAAGGGCTTCGGCAACGGCTACGTCGAGTTCGCCCCGAGCGGGCGGATCAACCTCGGCCTGTATCGTCGTCGTTCCCTCGCCAAATCGGCAGGCGTCCCGGACGACGGCACCGGTTCCCACCGACTGACTATCGTGGGGGATGCCGCGGCAGCGGCGGACCCTGACGGCTTCCAGTGGGAATCCGCCGCGGCGACCGCTTGACCACGACGATTGAATGAGGAACCTGGACGGAGATCCGATGAGCATTGAGACGGCGCCCGAGACGACGCACGAACGCCACGCCGCCGACCGGCACGATCTCATTCGCGTGCACGGCGCACGGGAGAACAATCTGAAGAACGTCAGCGTGGACATCCCGAAGCGCCGGCTGACGGTATTCACGGGAGTGTCGGGCTCGGGCAAGAGCTCGCTCGTCTTCGACACCATCGCAGCCGAGTCTCAGCGCATGATCAACGAGACCTACAGCGCCTTCGTGCAAGGCTTCATGCCGAACCTCGCGCGTCCCGATGTGGACGTCCTCGAGGGACTGACAACGGCGATCCTCATCGACCAGGAGCGCATGGGTTCCGATCCGCGTTCGACGGTCGGAACGGCCACCGACACGGGCGCGATGCTCCGAATTCTCTTCAGCCGCCTCGGGGAGCCGCACATCGGCTCGCCGCAGGCGTTCTCCTTCAACGTCGCCTCGATCAGCGGCGCAGGCGCCGTCACGTTCGAGCGCGACGGCAAGACGGTCAAAGAGCGGCGCGACTTCAGCGTCACGGGCGGCATGTGCCCTCGCTGCGAGGGGAGAGGAGCGATATCCGACTTCGACCTCACGGCTCTCTACGACGACAGCAAGTCCCTCAATGACGGAGCGCTCACGATTCCCGGCTACAGCATGGACGGCTGGTACGGGCGCATCTTTCGGGGGAGCGGCTTCTTCGATGCCGACAAGCCCATCCGCGACTTCACCGACGCGGAACTCGACGATCTTCTGCGCAAGGAGCCGACCCGCATCAAGGTCGAGGGCATCAACGTCACGTATGAAGGACTCATCCCGAAGATCCAGAAGTCGATGCTTGCAAAGGATCGGGATGCGATGCAGCCGCACATCCGCGCCTTCGTCGATCGGGCAATCACCTTCACGACATGCCCCGAGTGCGACGGGACACGGCTCAACGAGACGGCTCGCTCGTCGAAGATCAAGGGGACGAGCATCGCGGACGTGAATGCGATGCAGATCAACGACCTCGCCCGGTGGGTGCGGGAACTGAGCGACCCCTCGGTCGCGCCGCTCCTCACGTCGCTGGGGGAGACGCTCGATGCCTTCGTGGAGATCGGCTTGGGCTATCTCAGTCTGGATCGTCCCGCCGGCACCCTGTCGGGCGGCGAGGCCCAGCGGGTCAAGATGATCCGTCATCTCGGCTCCTCGCTCACGGACGTCACCTACGTCTTCGACGAGCCCACGATCGGTCTGCACCCGCACGATATCCAGCGGATGAACGACTTGCTCCTCCAGCTGCGTGACAAGGGGAACACTGTCCTCGTCGTGGAGCACAAACCGGAGGCCATCACGATTGCCGACCACGTCGTGGATCTCGGTCCGGGTGCGGGGAGCGCGGGAGGCGGGATCGTCTTCGAGGGAACGGTCGGCGAGTTGCGCGCGAGCGACACCGTTACCGGGCGCCACCTGGATGATCGTGTCTCACTCAAGGACACTGTGCGCGCGCGGTCGAGTGCGATCGAGGTGCGTGACGCGAACGAGCACAACCTGCAGAACGTCGATGTCGACATCCCGCTCGGGGTCCTCTGCGTCATCACGGGCGTCGCCGGGTCCGGCAAGAGCTCCCTCGTTCACGGATCTGTCACACCGCTTGAGGGGGTCGTGACGGTCGACCAGACGCCGATCCGCGGTTCGCGTCGGAGCAACCCCGCCACCTACACCGGGCTCCTCGAGCCGATCCGGAAGGCATTCGCGAAGGCGAATGGGGTCAAGCCGGCCCTGTTCAGCGCGAATTCCGAGGGTGCCTGCCCGGTGTGCAACGGTGCGGGCGTCGTCTACACCGATCTCGGGATGATGGCGAGCGTGTCGACAACGTGCGAAGAGTGCGACGGGAAGCGGTTCCAATCGGCTGTTCTCGAGTTCACGTTCGCTGGTCGCAACATCGCCGAGGTTCTCGAGATGTCGGTGACGGATGCCGCCGAGTTCTTCGCCGCGGGAGAGAGCAAGCTGCCCGCCGCTCACAAGATCCTCACCCGGCTCGCTGATGTCGGCCTCGGCTACCTCACGCTCGGCCAGCCGCTCACGACGCTCTCCGGTGGTGAGCGTCAACGCCTGAAGCTCGCGGCACGCATGGGGGAGAAGGGGGACGTCTACGTTCTGGACGAGCCGACGACGGGACTGCATCTCGCCGATGTCGAGCAGCTGCTCGGGCTTCTGGATCGCCTCGTGGACGCGGGCAAGTCGGTGATCGTGATCGAGCATCACCAGGCGGTCATGGCGCACGCGGACTGGATCATCGACATCGGGCCGGGCGCCGGCCACGACGGCGGCCGCATCGTCTTCGAGGGCACGCCCGCCGAGTTGGTCGCCTCCGCCGATACGCTGACCGGAAAACACCTCGCGGCCTACGTCGGCGCGTAGAACGAGCGGCTACACGTTATGTCAAGTACCGGGGGATGCCGCAAGGTCACCGCAGAGGAGACCTGCAGGCGCGCGACGAACGGGCGCCTGGCCGCGCACAGTCGCTCAGCGCCAGCTGACGTGCGAGGCGCCGCGTTGCCGACGGAATCCAGGACCTCCGTTTTCACCTCAGCTTGAACCGTCGACGAGATCAATGCGCAACGCTGTGTCGAAACAATCTGAGCGCGATGACGGCACGATGGAGGCGCGTCATTGACGCACAGCTCACGACGGCCCACCCGACGCGGATCAGGCAGCATCGCGCGAAGCGCGGCGACCCCGACCCGGCCGATGGCGTATGCCGATAATGTACATTATGTCAACAAGCACGGACGGCCTTCCACGCGGCTCGTGACCCCGTCCAGCTATGCCCCGCTCCCCGGCGGCATCCGGTATGCATCATCGATGCGATGGAACAGCCACAAGCCGACGCACGCGCCGATCACGAGAACCATCGTGATGCCGACCCAGGCAACGTCGTACGGCGACGGCAGCGCGTCGCGTACGAACTCGGGGTGATTCGTCTGGAGCCGCGTGAGCGCAGCCACGGCGATAGCCACGAGGGTCGCGAGTCCCCCGGGAACGACAAGGGCGACGAACTTCTCCCAGCGATACCATCGCGGCGAGGCGAAGACGAGCGCGAGGCCGATCAGCCACCCGATCACGGGCATCACGAGTCCGGCGAACCCGACCGTCAGGGCTGCGAGCTCGGCGAACCGGAACGATTCCCGCAACCGACCGCCGCTGACTCGACGCTGCAGAACGCCGCGCCTTCGCAAACCACCGACATCGCTGGCCATGATTCGAAAGCTAGTAGCATCTCAAGCCCCGGTCAAGCGCACTTTCAGGGCTAGCGCGATCGCAGTTCTTCGAGTACGTAGGCGATGCGCTGAGGAAAGTCCCACGGAATCTGCTCGGGCAGCCCGTCAACCGGCCACCAGGCGACATCCTCGCTCTCGTCGCTCACGATCGGAGCCGTGGCCGCCGACGCGACAGCGGCGTAGCCGAGATCCCAATGGCGCCGGCAGCGCCCGAACGTCGACGCGAGTTCGTGCCGGTTGAGGTCGACGGGAGCCGGCCGCAGAAGGCGCAGGCCGCCCAGTCCCGATTCCTCCTCGGCTTCCCGCATGGCGGCATCCGGGATGCTCTCGTCATGCACTTCGATGTGGCCGCCGAGCTGCACCCAGAATCGACCCTTCTTGTGGAAGCACAGCAGCACGCGCGTGAGATCCGGAGTGAAGATGAAGCAGCTCGCCGTGAGGTGCTCCGGGCCCGCGTCTCGTTCGAGGGCCCTCTCCCCAGCGTCTCCAGCAAATCGAGGTAGTCGTCGCGAAGCGTCGCCTGGGCACTCGAGAGCGGATGCCAGTCGCGGAGCCGACCGGCAAGCATCGGAGCGCGGGCGGGAGTACGAGGGAGGATCACGCCCCCAGTCTGCCGCACGCCGGAGGCTGCGCCTGGCCCGCAGGTGGGTTGCGGATCAGACGCGACCAGCGTGACGCCCTGCGCGGCGGCGGGCTGCGTCGGTCGGCATGCCAAGCTCGTTGAGCGGAGCGACGTCCGCCTCGATCGCTTCGGCCTCGGCCGGGCAGTGCAGTACCGCGTTCGGTGTTGAGTGGTCGATCGTGTGCTCGCTCATCGCATGCCGACACACAGGGCATTCGTCCGTTGCCTTGACGGCACGAGCAGACTCGTCATACGGGCCCACGTTCGCGGAACCGATGATGGGAGTCAACTTGTCATCAACCCAGATGAAGAAGCGACCGAATGCGTTGTCGCCTTCGTGGGTCTTCTCTGTCGGGACCATGCCCCCTATTGTAGGCGCGTTTTGACAAGAAGGCTATGGCTGTGGTAGTGAATCGATGCTGATCGCGGCGAGCCGGTTGAGACCGTCGTTCCAGCCGCGCACGTGGTCGGCCTGTTCCTTGGCCGACACGAACGCTGACTCGCTGATCTCCACGATCGTGCCGCCCGCGGCATCGTCGACGAATCGAACGTCGACCGAGTGGGTGTGGTCGTCGCCGGTCCACCGCATCGTGAACGACAGGCGCTCCCCCGCGCTCACGCCCGTGATCTGGCCGCCGACCGACGCGTGGTCGGACACGATCCGCCAGCGCTCCCCCTCCACTGCACGAAACGTCGCTCGGGCGTTCCACGCGGGGTCCCAGAACCACTTCTCGATGTACGCCGGCTCGGTCCATAGCCGCCACACGTCGGCGCGGGGCCGCATGACGATGCGGATGATGCCCTCGAACGGCCCGGTGTCTGCCTTCTCCAACAAGGTGCCCTCCCGCGTCAGCTCTCTCCGAACCCGGACTCGATCAGTTCGCTCAGCTCCGAGACGGCCTTTCTCGCCTCGGGCCCGTCGGCCGTGAGCGTCACATCGGCGCCCTGCACGAGCCCGAGGGACATGATGCCGAGCAGGCTCTTCGCGTCGACGCCGTTGACGTTGACCCGAGCGTCGTAACCGCTCGCCTTCTTCACGAACTCGGCGGCGGGCCGCGCATGCAGTCCGTCTCGATTGATGAGCCGGATGGTGCGCGACTCCGAATCGGATGCCGCTTGCCCTGCCGCTTCGTCGGACGGCGGCGACGCGGTGTCCGCCGCGGCCGGGTTGGCGCCGCCCGCATGCGAGGCCGCCTCTGCCACCCCGGTGACATCGCCTCCGGTCGCGGCGGCGACAGCAGCCGCCACGGCGCCCTCCACGATGGGCGCCTCGGCGAGAATCACCCGAGAACGGGCGTCGTCGTCGAGGAAGTCAAGTGCCGTCTCGGTCGTGAGCACGGCGGAGCCGAGATCGCACAGCACGACCACACCGTCTCCGCTGTCGGCTTCGGCAAGCGCCGCGCTGACCTTCTCGAAGCTCGTCCCGATGCCGTCCTCATCCGTGCCGCCAGCGGCGACGAGGGCGACGTCGGGCGCCATCTGCCGGGCAAGCTCGACCGTCCCCTCGGCGATCTTGCTGCTGTGGGAGACGATGACGAGTCCGACGCTCATGCCGCGCTCTTCGCCGCCGCGCGCAGCAGGAGCGCGGTCGACTGCGCGCCCGGATCGCGGTGTCCTGCTGACCGCTCCCCCAGGTAGCTCGCGCGACCCTTCCGGGCGACGAGAGGCTCCGTCGCCTCCGCCCCTGCCTCGGCCGCGTCGGCCGCCGCGGCGAGCACGGCCGCGGCATCCTTCCCGTCCTCGTTCGCTGCGGATGCCGCCTCGACCGCGGGTGTCCAGGCGTCGATCATCGTCTTGTCACCCGGTTCGGCCTTGCCGCGCAAAACGATGCCGTCACGGGCCGCTTCGAGCAGCGCAACGACGTCGGCGGGTTCCAGCTCTGCCTTCCCGTTGACGGCGCCGGCGGCCTTGAGGTACGCGGTGCCGTAGAGCGGACCGGCCGCACCGCCCACCGTCGAGATGAGGGTCGTGGCGACCAGCTTGAGCACATCGGACGGAGCGGCATCCTCGGCGAGACCGTCGAGCTTCGGCAGCACCGCCTGGAAGCCCCTGTCCATGTTCTCGCCGTGATCGCCGTCGCCGATGTCGCGATCGAGATGGGACAGGGCGACACGATTCTCAGCGATGACCTCGGCGCTCGCTCGCACCCACGCGGCGGCCCATGCGGCATCCACTGCCATAGCTTCTCCTTTGATCGAGTGGTTCGGTCAACGTCCCCAGCGCAAGGCGGCGGTCTGAACGGGCGCGTCCCACAGCTGCGTCAGCTCGTCGTCGAGCTTGAGCACGGAGATCGACGCGCCCTGCATCTCGAGGGAGGTCGTGTAGTTGCCGACGAGGCTGCGGGCGACCGTGATGCCGCGGTCGGCGAGCACTTTGGCCGCGTGCCGGTACACGATGTAGAGCTCGATCTGCGGCGTGCCGCCCATGCCGTTCACGAACAGCAGCACGTTGTCGCCCGACGAGAAGGGCAGATCGTCGAGGATGGGAGTGAGCAGCCGGTCGACGATCGCGTCCGCGCTCTCCATGGGGATCTTCTCGCGACCCGGCTCACCGTGGATGCCGATGCCGATCTCGATCTCGTCGTCCCCGAGATCGAAGCTCGGCTCTCCCGCGTGAGGAACGACGCACGGCGTGAGCGCGACGCCCATCGAGCGGACGCTCGCGTTCACCTTCTCGGCGATGCCGGCGACGCTGTCAAGGTCGTCGCCGCGATCCGCGGCCGCCCCCGCGATCTTCTCCACGAGGACGGTGCCCGCGACACCGCGGCGGCCGGCGGTGTACAGCGAGTCCTGCACGGCGACGTCATCGTTGATGACGACGGAGCGCACCGTGACTCCGTCGGCCTCCGCCAGATCGGCGGCCGTCTCGAAGTTGAGCACGTCACCCGTGTAGTTCTTCACGATGTGCAGCACACCCGCCCCCGAGTCCACCGCCTTCGTCGCCGCGAGGATCGGGTCAGGCGTTGGCGATGTGAACACGGCGCCCGGAACGGCCGCGTCGAGCATGCCGGCACCGACGAAGCCGGAGTGCAGCGGCTCGTGGCCGCTGCCGCCGCCGCTGATGATGCCGACCTTGCCGCTGACGGGAGCATCGGTGCGCACAACGAAGGTGGGATCGAACTCGGCGCGCACGATGTCGCCGTGCGCCGCGACGAAACCTTCGACAGACTGCGAGACTACGTCTTTCGGGTCATTGATGAGCTTCTTCATCGGAACTCTCCTCCAACACGGAAATCACGCGGGATTAGGGGGCCCGCACTCACAACCTACCCCCGAGCGGTGCCGGCGGGTAGAGGCTACTGACCGGCGTGATGCGCGGAGGCGGCGACCCACGCGGCAAGCTTCTCGGTAGCAGCACCCGAGTCGATCGCCTCACGCGCCACGTCAAGCTGTTCGCTGAACCGGTCCACGATGCGACGCTCGCTCTGCGACGGGTCCTCCTCGAGCCGATAGGCCACGAGCCCCGCCGCCGCGTTGAGGAGGACGATGTCCCTGACCGGGCCCTTCTCCCCCGCGAGCACGCGCTTGACCATGGCGGCGTTCTCGACGGCGTCGCCGCCGAGAAGATCGTCGATCGATGCGCGCGGGATGTCGAGGTCCCTCGGGTCGAGGTCGTGCTCGGTCACGAGGCCGCGCGAGACCTCCCAGATGTGCGAGTGCCCCGTCGTGGTGAGCTCGTCCATGCCGTCGTCTCCGCGGAACACGAGCGCGGTCGCTCCGCGGGTCTGGAAGACGCCGACGATGAGGCCCACCCGGTCAAGATTCGCGACGCCCACGGCGGAGGCCTCGGGCCGCGCAGGGTTGCAGAGCGGACCGAGGTAGTTGAAGACAGTGGGGATGCCGAGTTCAGCGCGCGCCGGACCGGCGAACCGGAAGCCCGGGTGGAAGGCGGCGGCGTAGGCGAACGTGATTCCCGCATCGTCAAGCACGCTCGCGACGGCGTCCGGGCTGAGCGACAGGTCGATGCCGAGTGCGGCGAGAACATCGCTCGAGCCCGACTTGCTGCTTGCGGCCTTGTTCCCATGCTTGACGACGGGAACACCGGATGCCGCGATGATGATCGACGCGGTCGACGAGATGTTGAACGTCCCGTAGCGGTCTCCCCCTGTGCCGACGATGTCGAGAGCCATCGAGTCGACCGGGAGCCCCACGGCCTCCTCGAGAATGGCGTCGCGGAATCCGACGATCTCGTCGACGGTCTCCCCCTTGGCTTGGAGCGCGACGGTGAACGCCGCGATCTGGGCGGAGGTGGCGTCTCCGGTCATGATCTGCTTCATCGCCCACGTCGCTTCGGAGACGCTGAGGTCGCGGCGCTCCAGCAATTGCGTGAGAAGGGTGGGCCAGGAGAACAGATCAGACATGGTGCGATCCTAGCGACGAGCGCGACCGCCCCGTAATTCACGGGGAATTCTCTGCCGCGACTAAGGGCGCCCTAAACAAGATCATGGTGCGACTTGGCCAGTCGTGCGAAACTCTCGGCAAAATATCGGCCATAATGGAACGGTGACGAGCACCTCATTGAACTATGCCCCCGGCGCGACAGCGCTGAAGAGGCCGAACGCCGTGATGGTAGGCACCATCGTCTGGCTCGGCAGCGAAGTCATGTTCTTCGCCGGACTTTTCGCGATCTACTTCACGTTGCGATCGACATCTCCCGTGCTATGGGAGACGTCCACGTCGATCCACAACGTACCGTACGCGACCGTGAACACCCTGATCCTCGTGTCATCGTCGTTCACGTGCCAGTTCGGCGTCTTCGCGGCTGAGCGCATGCAGCCGCGATCGGTCGGCTGGAAGCCGTCCCAGTGGGGCATGGTCGAGTGGTTCTTCCTCACGTATGCCCTCGGCGCCATCTTCGTGGCCGGCCAGGTGTGGGAGTACGCCACTCTCGTGAGCGAAGGCGTCACCATCTCGTCGAGCGCCTACGGCTCAGCGTTCTATCTGACGACCGGCTTCCACGGTCTGCACGTGACGGGCGGCCTCATCGCGTTCCTGCTCGTCATCGGACGCGCGTACGCGGTCAAGACCTTCGGGCACAAGGAGTCCACAACAGCAATCGTCGTGTCGTACTACTGGCACTTCGTCGACGTTGTCTGGATCGGACTGTTCCTCGTCATTTACGTCCTCAAGTAGAACTCGGAGCAGACAGTTCGCATGTCACGTTCATCTAAGAATCCTGCGTTGAAGGCAGCAAAGAGGGGTCGCCGTCACCCGCTCGCCAACGTCGCGCTCATCGCCGTCGGCCTTCTCTTCAGCGGCGGCGCGTACGTCGCGTTCAGCGCCACGACCGCTTCGGCGGACGAAGCGTCGGCCTCCGTCTCGTCGCAAGCGCAGGTGGAGGAAGGCAACAAGCTCTTCCAGGCCAACTGCGCGACGTGTCACGGTGTCGACCTCCAGGGCACCAAGGACGCGCCGTCACTCATCGGCGTCGGCGCCGCAGCCGTTGACTTCCAGGTCGGCACGGGCCGCATGCCGATGCAGATGCAGGGACCCCAGGCGGAAGCGAAGCCTGTCCAGTTCACAAACGACCAGATTGCGGCGCTTTCCGCGTTCGTCGCCTCGGTCGCTCCCGGCCCGGCCATTCCGGAGGACAAGTACCTCGACACGTCCGAGGGCGACGCCGCGAACGGCGCCGAGCTGTTCCGCATCAACTGCGCCATGTGCCACAACGTGGCCGGTGCCGGTGGCGCGCTCACCGAGGGCAAGTTCGCCCCCTCGCTCCACGGCGTCGCACCCGCTCACATCTACGAGGCCATGATCACGGGCCCGCAGAACATGCCCGTGTTCAACGACGCCAACCTCACGCCTGAGGACAAGCGCGACATCATCACGGCGCTCAAGTACATGGAGAACACCCCCTCCGTCGGAGGACTCAGCCTCGGTTCGCTCGGACCGGTCGCGGAGGGCCTCTTCATCTGGATCTTCGGCCTCGGCACTGTCGTGGCGATTACGGTGTGGATCACGGCGAAGTCCAACTAGGACCACGCAGACTCACACCACGGACAACCTGTAAGAAGGAGCAGAATGGCACAGGACGACAACAGCGGCAAGGACCTCGCCGCTGAGGACTCGTCAGCCCACATCGCGGCGCCGGGAGCGTCCGCCGGTACGGCCGTCGTCTCATCCGACGCCGTCAAGAACCCGGGACTCCCCCCGCACCGCAAACGTGTGACGGACCTCGACCCGAAGAAGCAGAAGCACGCCGAGCGCACTGTCTTCACGCTCTTCTACCTGTCGATCGCCGGAAGCATCTGGGCCGTTGCAGCGTACATGCTGTTCCCCATCGATCCGAGCGACCTCGGCTCGGTGCGACTGAACAACCTGTTCATCGGCATCGGCATCGCTCTCGCCCTCCTCGCGCTCGGTATCGGCGCCGTCCACTGGGGCAAGGCGCTCATGGCCGACCACGAGTCGATTGACGTCCGCCACCCCGTTCGCGGAACGGAAGAGACGCGCAGTCGTGCGGTGGAGATCTTTGACGAGGCCAATCAGGAGTCCGGCTTCGGTCGGCGCTCGATGATCCGCAACACCCTCATCGGCGCCCTCATCGCCTTCCCCCTCCCCGCCGTCGCCCTGTTCCGCGGGCTGGCTCCGGAAGGCAAGGACACCGAACCCGTCGCGCTGTTGAACCAGACGATGTGGAAGAAGGGACTCCGCCTCACCCGCGACCCAGACGGCACGCCGATCAAGGCTTCCGACGTGACGTTCGGCTCCGCCTTCCACGTGATCCCCGAGGGCCTGAGCGAGATCCCGCACTCCGAGGGCATGCTCGAGGAGAAGGCAAAGGCGATCGTGCTGCTCATGCGCCTGCAGCCCGAAGACCTGCACGAGAAGGAGGACCGCAAGTCCTGGTCGTACGACGGCATCGTCGCGTACTCGAAGGTCTGCACGCACGTCGGCTGCCCGGTCGCGCTCTACGAGCAGCGCACGCATCACCTGCTCTGCCCGTGCCACCAGTCCCAGTTCGACGTCACAAACCACTGCGAGGTCATCTTCGGCCCTGCAGCCCGTCCCCTCCCGCAGCTTCCGATCGCAGTCGATGACGAGGGCTACCTCGTCGCCCAAAGCGACTTCCACGAACCTGTCGGACCGAGTTTCTGGGAGCGCCATTGAGCACCACGACCGCGACCACGACCGCACCGGCCTCCACCGAATCCAAGGGAGGCTTCACGGCGGCGGCTGCCAACTACCTCGACGAGCGGACGAGCATTTCGGGCGCCGTCAAGGAGTTCGGGCGCAAGATATTCCCCGACCACTGGTCCTTCCTGCTCGGTGAAGTCGCCCTCTACAGCTTCGTCGTCATCCTCCTCACCGGCTCGTTCCTGACGTTCTTCTTCCAGGCGTCCATGGCGGAGGTGCACTACGACGGCTCGTACGTCCCCCTCAAGGGCGTCGAGATGTCGGCGGCGATGGCGTCGACTCTCGACATCTCCTTCGACATCCGCGGCGGGCTGCTCATGCGGCAGATCCACCACTGGGCGGCCCTGCTGTTCGTGGCATCCATCGGCCTGCACATGCTTCGCATCTTCTTCACGGGTGCGTTCCGCAAGCCGCGCGAGCTGAACTGGGTCATCGGCTTCGTCCTCTTCATCCTCGCGATGGCGGAGGGCTTCACCGGATACTCGCTTCCCGACGACCTTCTGTCCGGTAACGGCCTGCGCATCATCGACGGCATGATCAAGGGTCTCCCGCTGATCGGCACCTGGACGTCGTACCTGCTATTCGGCGGTGAGTTCCCGGGAGACCAGATCGTCGGCCGTCTGTATACGCTGCACATTCTTCTGCTGCCCGCGATCGTTGTGCTGTTCATCGCTTTGCACTTGATGTTCGTCGTCATCCACAAGCACACGCAGTACCCCGGCCCGGGCAAGACGCAGCAGAATGTCGTCGGCTACCCGATTCTTCCCGTGTATGCCGCAAAGGCCGGCGGGTTCTTCTTCATCGTGTTCGGTGTGCTCGCGGTCATCGGCTCGTTCTTCACGATCAACCCGATCTGGAACTACGGTCCGTACGACCCGTCCCCGGTGTCGGCGGGCACCCAGCCCGACTGGTACATCGGCTTCGCTGACGGTGCACTCCGCCTGGTTCCGCCGCACCTCGAGTTCGTCTGGCTCGCGCACACCTGGTCGTTCAACATCATCCTCCCGGTTCTCGTGCTCGGCCTGTTCATCGTGCTCGTGCTCTTCTATCCCTTCATCGAGGCGTGGATCACCGGCGACAAGCGTGAGCACCACCTGCTCGACCGCCCGCGCAACGCGCCGACCCGCACCGCGATCGGTGCAGCCGGAGTCACCTTCTACGCTGCCCTGTGGGCTGCCGCGAGCTCCGACCTCATCGCGACGCACTTCCGTCTCACGATGGAGGGTGTCATCCACTCGCTGCAGTTCATGCTCATCGTCGGTCCGTTCATCGCGTACTTCGTCACCAAGCGCATCTGCCTCGCGCTGCAGAAGAAGGATCGTGAGATCGCGCTTCACGGCTACGAGTCCGGACGCATCGTGCGTCTCCCCGGCGGCGAGTACATCGAGGTGCACCAGCCTGTCGACGAGTACGAGCGTTGGAAGCTCGTGAGCCACGACAGCTACAAGCCCCTGATGATCCGCCCGAACGCGCGCGGCAAGATCACCACTGGCCAGCGGTTCCGTGCCGGCCTCTCGCGCTGGTTCTTCGAGGACCGCATCGCCCCCGTGTCCCGCACGGAGATCGAGAGTTCGCACGATCACCACTGATCGGTCACGCTCGGATCGGGCAGCGCTGACACTCCTCTCGGAGTGGCTCCGCTGCCCGATCTGTTTGTCGTCTCTCGCCCCGACGGACCGTCTCGTGCTCGGCTGCGCCGGCGGACACCGCTTCGACGTCAACAAGCGCGGCTTCGTCTCTCTCCTCCCGCCACGCACGCGGGTCCGCGGAGACGATGCTCCCATGCTTCGCGAACGCGCCGCCTTTCTCGACGCCGGACATTACGCTCCGATTGCGGACGCCGTGGCGGACCTTGCCCACCGCGCTGCCCCGGCGACACCGCGCATCGTCGACATCGGCTGCGGTACGGGCTACTACTTGCGTGAGCTGAGCACAGCAGTCGCGGCATCCGCCGTTCTCGCCACGGACCTGTCCCCCGATGCCGTGCGCATGGCCATGCGCACGATCCCGAGCTCCTCCGGCGTCGTGATGGACGTCTGGCAGCCGTTGCCGCTGCGTGACGGTGCGGCCGATCTCATCCTCAACGTCTTCGCGCCGCGTAACCCGACCGAGTTCGCACGCGTCCTCACGGCAGGCGGCTGCTATATCGGCGTCGTGCCGACCGCGCGACATCTCATCGAACTGCGCGACGCCGGCTTGGCCCTCGACGTTCCGGCGGACAAGCGAGGCACCGTGGCGACCGCTCTCGAATCGACGGGACAGTTCGAACCGCCAGTGAGCAAGCGGGTGGAATTGCCCCTCGCGTTGTCCCCCAGTGAGATCCGTCAGCTGATCGGAATGGGACCTTCATCGCACCACGGCGCAGCTCGCACGGATGACGAGCTGCCGGAACGAGTCACCGTCTCCGTCGACGTCATGGCAGCCCAGCGCGTCTGACCGCAGCGGCGGCGAGGACGCCAGCGCGGGAGAAGAAGCCTCCGCAGTCGCCCGGACAGCGCAAAGGCGGCGGTCCGACAGGACCGCCGCCTTCACCGTGTGAATGTCAGTGTGCGAAGTAGCCGCGGTAGTACTCGTAGACCCAGCCGACCAGGGCGACGAACACGATGGGCACGCCGATGAATGCGAGCCAGAACCCGACCGCGATGCCGAGGAGCACGATTCCCGCGCCACCGGCCAGAACCACGGGCCACCAGCTCCACGGGCTGAAGTGACCGAGCTCCGGGTCGCCGTCGTCGATGTTCGCGTCCAGACGGTCTTCGGGCAGCACGCCGCCCTGGTTACGGTGCACGAGTCCCAGGTAGAACGCGATGAGAGCACCGAGGATGGCCACGAGGCCGAGCGCGATCGTACCGGCCCACTCGATCGAGTGCTGAATCGGGTCGAGGATGCCCCAGATCCCGTAGACGACGCTCATGACCGCGAAGAAGACCGCGATCACCCAAAAGAGGCGAATATTGGCGATCACGGGTTACTTCACCTTTCCGTCGGCGGAGTCGAGAGTCGGCGTGTCGGGAGCGTCCTTCATGGGGCCGTGTCCGACCGGGATCACCGTCTCCGGGTGGTTGAGGTCGAACGCAGGGCGCTCCGAGCGGATGCGCGGGATGGACGTGAAGTTGTGTCGCGGCGGCGGGCAGGATGTCGCCCACTCGAGCGAAGCGCCATAACCCCATGGGTCGTCGACGGTGACCTTCGGTGCCCGGCGAGCGGTGATGTACACGTTCAGGAGGAACGGAATCATCGAAATCGCGAGCAGCATGGCGCCGACCGTCGACAGCTGGTTCATCCAGGTGAAGCCGTCCTGCGGCGAGTATGTCGCGTAACGACGCGGCATACCCATCACTCCGAGCCAGTGCTGGACGAGGAACGTCGTGTGGAAGCCGATGAACAGCAGCCAGAAGTGCCAGTAGCCCAGGCGCTCGTTGAGCATCTTGCCCGTCCACTTCGGCCACCAGAAGTAGAAGCCGGAGAACATGGCGAACACGACGGTTCCGAACACCACGTAGTGGAAGTGCGCGACGACGAAGTACGTGTCGGAGACGTGGAAGTCGAGCGGCGGCGACGCAAGGATCACACCGGTGAGACCACCGAAGGTGAAGGTGATGAGGAAGCCGATCGCCCACAGCATCGGCGTCTCGAAGGTCAACGACCCTCGCCACATCGTGCCGATCCAGTTGAAGATCTTCACACCCGTCGGCACCGCGATGAGCATCGTCATGAGCGAGAAGAACGGCAGCAGCACGGAGCCCGTGACGTACATGTGGTGTGCCCACACGCTCACGGACAGGGCGGCGATGGAGATCGTCGCGTACACGAGGGTCTTGTACCCGAAGATCGGCTTACGGCTGAAGACCGGGAACACCTCGGAGACGATGCCGAAGAACGGCAAGGCGATGATGTACACCTCGGGGTGGCCGAAGAACCAGAACAGGTGCTGCCACAGCATCACTCCCCCGTTGGCGGGGTTGTAGATCTGCGCGTCGAACACACGGTCGGCTGCGAGACCGAACATCGCGGCCGCGAGCACGGGGAACGCCATCAGGATGAGGAGCGAGGTGATGAGCGTGTTCCACGTGAAGATCGCCATGCGGAACATGGTCATGCCAGGAGCGCGCATCGTGATGATCGTCGTGATGAAGTTCACAGCGCCGAGGATCGTGCCGAAACCGGACATGCCGAGGCCGAGCACCCAGAGGTTGCCTCCGACGCCGGGCGAGAATGTCGTACTCGACAACGGCGTATACGCGAACCAGCCGAAGGCCGCCGCGCCCTGCGGGGTGAGGAATCCGCCGACGGCGATCAGGCTGCCGAAGAAGTACAGCCAGAACGCGAAGGCGTTCAGTCGCGGGAAGGCGACGTCCGGCGCGCCGATCTGCAGCGGCATGAGCACGTTCGCGAAGCCCGCGAACAGCGGCGTCGCGAACATGAGGAGCATGATCGTGCCGTGCATCGTGAACAGCTGGTTGTACTGCTCCTTCGTGGGCACGAGCTCGAGACCCGGCTCGAACAGCTGGGCGCGAATGATCAGCGCCATCACGCCGCCGATGCAGAAGAACAGGAACGACCCGATCAGGTACATGTACCCGATCGTCTTGTGGTCGGTGGAGGTGATCCACTTGACCAGGATGTTTCCCTTGTGCTCAACCTTCGACTGGTTGACCACCTTTGCCTGCCCCTGGGGCAGGTCCGTCATGGTCGTCAACGGTCTACTCTCCCTCTTCACTCTTCTGGAACGACGACTTCTTGTCGTCAGGCATGTTGTGGTTGCGGTCGTAGTCCGCACCGTAGTCGCCGACGTGGCCGGCGTTTGCCAGGTCTGCCAGATGGGCCTCGTACTCAGCCTGGGAGACGATCTTGACGTTGAAGAGCATCATCGAGTGGTACTCACCGCAGAGCTCGGCGCACTTCCCGGCGTAGGTTCCCTCGCGCTGCGTCTCGAACGACATGTAGTTCGTCTTGCCGGGGAACATGTCCTTCTTGTAAAGGAAGTCGATGACCCAGAACGAGTGCGCCACGTCGCGGGAGTTGAGCGCGATCTTGATCTTCGAGTCCACCGGGAGGTAGAGCGTCGGGAGAGCGTCCTGGTCGATGGATCCGTCTTCGGCCTCGATAGCCTGCTGGCCGGAGGACCAGACCTGCTTGCCGTCGACGGCGTTGTCGTACACGAAGTCCCACGACCACTGCTTGGCGTAGACCTCGATGACAGCGTCGGCCTCGGAGTCGCTGTACTGCGTCTCGATCTCGTTCTGGTCGCGGGCGGTGAACGCGAACATGCCGATCACGAGGATCAGCGGCACGACCGTGTAGAAGATCTCGATCGGCATGTTGTAGCGCAGCTGAGCCGGGAGGCCGGTCTGGCCCTTGCGGCGGCGGTACACCACGATGGCCCAGATGATCAGGCCCCACGTGAGGACTCCGACGCCGAGAAGGACGATCCATGAGGTCGTCCAGAGCGTCGCCGTCGTCTCGGCGTGGTTTGTCACCGACTTCTCACCCTCGATGAAACCGGGCATGAAGCCGTGGAGTTCAGCCTGCGTGCACCCCGCCAGGATCACTGTGAAAGCGATGGCGATCGGGATGGCAGCCCAGCGGAGTCGTCTGTTCGAGCGCACCTGGGACCTTTCGGAAGACACTGGTAATTCTCAGCCTAGTCTAGCCCGATTGCTCAGGCCGCGCGTGACCACACGGGCCTTTCGCAAAGCGAATATCCGCTCTGCGGAGCACGAGAGAGCCTGTGCGAGAACGCGAAACGGCGGGACAAGCGACATTTATCGCTCGTCCCGCCGATCAAATGCGTCGAGGGTCAGCTGAAGCTGTCTCCGCATGCGCAGCTGCCCTGCGCGTTCGGGTTGTCGATCGTGAATCCCTGCTTCTGGATGCTGTCCTCGAAGTCGATAACGGCGCCATCGAGATACGGCACGCTCATCTTGTCGACGACGACCTCGACGCCGTTGAAGTCGACGGTCTCGTCGCCGTCGAGCAGTCGCTCGTCGAAGTAGAGCTGGTAGATCAGTCCGGAGCATCCGCCGGGCTGAACCGCGACGCGAAGTCGAAGGTCGTCACGGCCTTCCTGGCTGAGAAGGCTCTTCACCTTGTCCGCAGCCGTGCCGGTCAACTCGACGCCGTGTGCTTTCGTCGGGCTCTGAGTGGTCAGTGTATCGCTCATGACTCTCCTCGCGATTGGGTGGCCCCGACGTGGGGTTCAGGCTCCATGGTACCTGCCCGTGCCGGAATCGAGCCATGGACTACCGTGCTTTTTCGTTGAGCCTCGACAGCAGCAGCGCTTCGGTGAGGATCGCACGGCGGAAGACGCCGAGGTGCAGCGACTCGTTCGGGCTGTGCGCGCGGGTGTCCGGGTCCTCCACGCCCGTGATGAGGATCTCGGCGTCCGGGAAGACGCGCACGAGGTCGGCGACGAACGGTATCGAGCCGCCGATCCCCATGCGGACCGGATCCGCTCCCCACGCGTCGCGCATCGCGTCAAGAGTCGACGCGACGATCGGTCCGGAGTCGTCGACGAGGAACGGGTCGCCGACGTCGACCTCGTCGATGGTGATCTCGGCGCCGAACGGTGTGTTCGCCCGAATGTGCTGCTCGAGCGCAGCGAACGCCTCGGCGGCGCTCTGTCCCGGTGCGATGCGCGCCGACACCTTCACGTTCACATGTGGGATGAGCGTGTTCGAGGCGTTGGCGACGTCGGGGGCGTCGATTCCCGTGACGGTGATCGCGGGCTGGAACCAGATTCGCTCCAGAATGCTGCCGGAGCCGACCGGGCGCACAGACTCTCCGAGGGCCGCTTCGGCGCGAAGCTGCGCTTCTCCGTATTCGGGAGTGGTGGCGTCATGCGCGCTCAGTCCCTCAACCGCGACCGAGCCGTCCTCCGACCAGAACGAGTTGAGCAGGCGGATCGTTGCCATCATGGCGTCCGGCACGGCTCCGCCGAACATTCCGGAGTGCGAGGCGTGCGCGAGCGTGCGCACTCCGAGCCGGAAGGCTACGTTGCCGCGCAGGCTCACACTGAGCGCAGGCGTCTCGGTGTTCCAGTTGTCTGAATCAGCGACCACGATCGCATCCGCCTCGAGCGCTTCGCGATTCTGCTCGAGGAAGCTCGCGAAGGAGCGCGATCCGAACTCCTCCTCCCCCTCGATGAACAGCGCGATTCCGAGTTCGAGGTCGTCTCCCGCCGCCTCGGCGAGAGCGCGGACGGCCCCGATGTGGGTCATCACACCGGCCTTGTCGTCAGCGGCCCCTCGCCCGTAGAGCCGATCGCCCTTCACGACGGGCTCGAACGGCGCCGTGTCCCAGTCCTCGTCCTTCCCGGGCGGCTGGACGTCGTGGTGTGCGTACAGCAGAATCGTCGGCTTTCCGCCACGCGCGTGACGCCGGGCGAGAACGGCCGGCTGGCCGAGCTCCCCGGTCTCCGCGATAGGGGCGCGGACCACGTCGACGGAGTCGAAGACTCCCGTTTCACGGGCCAGAGCGGCGACGGCTTCGGCGCTCTCGAGAACGTGGGCAGGATCGAACGCGGACCAGGAGACGGACGGGATGCGTACCAGGTCGCTCAGGTCGGCGATCGTCGCGGGCAGGTTCTCCCGCACGATCTGGGCAAGCTGGGTCTCTGCTGCGGACATCGCGCCTTCGGAATCAGTCATGCAGGTAATCTTAAGAGGAACATCTAAACGAGGAACACGTGACCAAGAAGACTTCCCCCGAATCATCAGACCCGATCGACGATGCCGTCGATTCCGCCACCCTCGAGGGCAAGAAGGGCGCTCCCACGCCGAAGCGGAGCGCACGCGTCGCCGCGAACAAGCGGCCGCTCGTGCCGAATGACCGCAAAGAGGCGAAGCAGCGGGCCCGCACGCAGCTCGCCGAGCAGCGCGAACGCGCTCGCGTCGGCATGGCGAACGGCGAGGAGCGCTACCTCCCCGAGCGCGATCGTGGCCCGCAGAAGCGCTTCGTCAGGGACTTCGTCGACGCTCGCACGAGCGTGAGCGAGTTCATGCTGCCGTTCATGTTCCTCGTCATCATCGCGACCTTCATGCCCGTGCCCGAGATTCAGGTGTACGGCATGTTCGCCCTGTGGGCGTTCTTCATCATCATGGTTCTCGAGTGCATCTGGATCGGCTTCCGCGTGCGCAAGCAGCTCGCGCAGAAGTTCGGCGACACGCGCGTCGAGCGCGGCGTGCGCTGGTACGCGGCGATGCGGACCATCCAGATGCGCAAGCTGCGGCTGCCGAAGCCGCAAGTGGCGCGCGGCGAGTACCCGCACTAGCGCGGGAGGCGCCGCTTCTCAGCGGGAGCGAATCGCGGCCAGCTCCCGGTTTATCGACCGCGCCCACAGCGGACCGCGGTAGATGAAGGCGCTGTACCCCTGCACGAGCGTCGCTCCGGCGTCGAGTCGTTCAGCCACGTCCGCTCCGGTTTCCACACCGCCGACGGAGATGACGCACAGTTCGGCCGGGACGACGCTTCTGATCAGTCGCAGAACCTCGAGCGAGCGAGCGGCGAGCGGCGCGCCCGAAAGACCGCCGTCGCCTGCGGCACGCACGACAGCGGCATCCGTTCGCAGGTCTGACCGAGACAGTGTCGTGTTCGTCGCGATGATTCCCGCGAGCCCGAGCTCGACCACGAGCTCGCTGATGCGCACGACCTGATCGTCGTCGAGGTCGGGGGCGATCTTCACGAGAAGCGGTGTCGCACCGGCGGCGTCCTTCACGCGTGTGAGCAGCGGCGCGAGCCTGTCGAGCTCCTGGAGTCCGCGCAGTCCCGGCGTGTTCGGGGAGGACACGTTGACGACTAGGTAATCGGCGAGCGACGCGACGACGCGGCAGCTCTCGAGGTAGTCGTCGATCGCGTCGTCGACCGCGACGACGCGGCTCTTGCCGATGTTGACACCGATTACCGGGCGGTGTCGCGCTTGGTGCGCCTTCGCGAGTCGCGGGGCCGCGGCGACCGCGCCGTCGTTGTTGAAGCCCATGCGGTTGATGATCGCCCGGTCGGGGATCAGCCGGAACAGCCGCGGCTTGGGATTTCCCGGCTGCGCCCGTGCCGTGAGCGTGCCGACTTCAACATGCCCGAAGCCGAGGGCTCCGAGGCCGATGACCGCCTCTGCGTTCTTGTCGAATCCCGCCGCGACGCCGAACGGCGACGGGAAGGTGCGGCCGAGCGCCTCGACGCGCAGCCGCGGATCGGGGGCGGTGAACCTTCGCGCGAGCGGACCGAGCGCCGGCAGCATCCGGATGGCCGCGAACGCGAGGTGGTGAGCCTGCTCCGGGTCGAGTCGGCGCAAGAAGAGCGAGAAGAGGGCACGGTACATGCAGTGGGCCTATCGGTGTCGTGTCGTGCGGACGGATCAGTCGTCGAGGCTGCCGGCGTTCGCGGCGGTGCCCGCGTCGTGCTCCTGCCGGAGCGTGCCGATCGCCTCTTCGAAGTCATCGAGCGAGTCGAACGCCTGATAGACGCTCGCAAAACGCAAGTATGCGACCTCGTCGAGCTCACGCAGCGGAGTGAGAATCGCGAGACCGATGTCGTTCGCCTCGATCTGCGATGTCCCCGTCTGGCGGATGGCCTCCTCGACCTTCTGCGCGAGAACGGCGAGGTCGGAGTCCGTCACCGGGCGGCCCTGGCAGGCCTTGCGCACGCCGCTCACGACCTTGTCGCGACTGAACGGCTCGACGACCCCGCTTCGCTTGATCACGTTGAGGCTCGCGGTCTCCATGGTGCTGAAGCGACGACCGCATTCGGGGCACTGGCGACGGCGCCGGATCGACAGCCCGTCGTCGCTCGTGCGCGAGTCGATGACGCGTGAGTCCGGGTGGCGGCAGAACGGACAGTGCATTGTTCTCCAAACTCGAGGGGAAGCGGCTCAATCGGTGAATCGCGCGGAGATCGCTTCGCCGTGCGCCGGGAGGCGCTCGGCCTGCGCGAGCGTGACGATGCGCTCCGAAACCTCGCGCAGCGCGGTCTCGTGATACTCGATCACCTGCTGTGGGCGAAGGAACGTGTACGCGCCGAGCCCCGACGAGAACCGGGCTTGCCCCCCGGTCGGCAGAACGTGGTTCGAGCCGGCCATGTAATCGCCGAGACTCACAGGCGAGTGGGGGCCGAGGAAGATCGCACCGGCCGACGTGATGTGCTGCAGCGTCGCGCGTGGGTCGTGCGTGTGGATTTCGAGGTGCTCTGGCCCGTACGCGTTGCTGAAGTCGGCAGCGAGCACCACGTCGTCCACGAGCACGATCGCGGACTGCGGTCCGCTGAGTGCGGCGCGCACGCGCTCACCGTTCTCGGTGCGCTCGACCAGTCCCTCGAGCTCGAGTGCAACGTCACGTGCGAGTGCCGGAGAGTCGGTTACGAGAACGGATGCCGCCGCCTCATCGTGCTCGGCTTGACTGACCAAGTCCGCGGCGATGAGGCTCGCTTTCGCTGTGCCGTCGGCGATCACGAGAATCTCCGTGGTGCCCGCCTCCGAGTCGATTCCGACCTGGCCGCGCACGAGTCGCTTAGCCGCTGCGACGTAGATGTTTCCGGGACCGGTGACGACGTCGACGGGCCGCAAATCGATGTCGGGCACGCCGTAGGCGAGCGCGCCGATGGCTCCCGCCCCGCCCATCGCATACACCTCGGTGATGCCGAGGAGACCCGCTGCGGCCAGTATCGTCGGGTGCACTCCACCGTCGTGCTCGCGCTGCGGCGGCGAGGCGAGGGCGATGGAGGAGACGCCGGCGACTTGCGCCGGCACGGCGTTCATGATGACGCTCGACGCGAGCGGCGCCTTGCCGCCCGGTACATACAGTCCGACGCGATCGACCGGCTGCCAGCGCTGCACGATCGTCGCACCGGGGGCGATGTCGACGGTGCGCTGCGGCGGCACTTGCGCCGCCGTCCCCCGTCGCACACGATCGATGGCGGATTCGAGCGCCGCGCGCAAGTCGGAATCGAGCGAGGCGAGGGCGCCGTCGATGTCCGTCTCGGGGACACGTACGTGGGCCGGTCGCACCTTGTCGAGGCGCTCGGCCTGAGCCAGCAGCGCGTTCGACCCGCCGGAGCGCACTTCGCTGATGAGCGCTCGAGCGGCCTCACTCGCGACGGAGACGTCGACGACGGGCCGAGGAATGGCGTCAAGGAGTTCGGAGCGGCTGAGACGACGGGAGCGGAGATCGATGGTCTGCATCATGGCGTGCTCATCCTATCGTCGCCGCCACGACTCAACTTCGTGTGAGTCCCTCGATGTCGCGCAGCACTCCGACGCGGCCATCGTCGTGCCGGATCACGAGCTCGCTGCCCCTGTCGTCGACAGCGAGGGCCCACGCACCGGGGCCGATCGAGAACACCGGCATCCCCGTCGCTTCGTCGAGCACGTCGCGGGGCTCCGGCGCCCAGACCCAGAACGGGCCGGTCGGCGGCGTGGTTCGGGCAGCATCCTCCCCGGAGTTCACGTGGGTGCTCGCGCTCACGGGGCGGTGCTGATCCGGCGCTCCGGCGTCGTCCTCGTCGATATCGTCCTCGGCCGAGGCGGTCTGGGGCCCGCGCACGACTGTCGCTTCGACGTCGGGTGCCAGTTCCGTCGTCTCCGGAGCCGTCCGCTCCGCATCGGGGCTCGCTGCCGCGCCTTCGGCTGAGCCGCTCGACGCACTGCTCGCCTGGGGGTCCGCGGCCGGCGGCGACGCGGGTTCGTGTTGCGAAGCCGGATGGCTGCTCGGCTGTGGTGCGTACAGCGGCGTCTGCGACGCCGGCTGCGGCGCGAATCCTGTCGGCGCGTGCCCAGCGGGCGCGTACGGCTGGCCGTACGGCATTTGCGGTCCACCCGGCTGCGGCCAGCCCTGCGCCGCGGGCGATGCGGGCCGCTCGCGCGCGGGCAGTGCGACAAGGGGACGCGCGTTCAACGGCGCCGCGACAGCCGTTCGCTGCTGGAATTCGGCGCTGAACGGCGGAAGGAGAGGAGCAACGGTGGTGACGGTGATGAGAGCGAGCGACAGCACGAGTCCGAGAACCGGTCCGACACCGGGTGCGACGGAAACCTGGACCCACCCGCCGAACGCGTCTCTGAGGGCCGCGCCGATGCCGACGACGACGATGATCACCCCCAGGTAGGAGGCGGCGGCGATGATCGCTATCACCGAGGCGAACTGATCGACCGATAGAGAGCCCACTCTCCAGCGCGTGCTCGGCATTGTGCGCTGGAGAAGAAGCAGCGCAGCGGCGACAACCGGCAGGATGACGCCGGGGATCCCGAGCAGCCACATCGGGGACCACAGGTTCGTGTATCCGATGCCGGTGCTCGCCACGAGCGGAAGGAAGGAGGCGATGAGGAGCACGAGAGTGAGCGCGAAGACGAGGACTTCACGCAGCGTGAAGGATCCGACCCTTGCGATCGGGCTCGGAGCCGGGCTGAACATCGCGGAGTGCGGCGGGTTCGGCCTCTGCGGGTCGCCGCCAACCGGCTGCTGCGGGCCGTTCCATCCGGCAGGAGGTTGCTGGTACGTCATCGCTCTCTTTCCGATTCGGCGGGCTGCGCCGCAATCCTATCCGAGGCAGTTCGGGCCGAGCAGTGATTTCAGCTCGCCGAACAGATCAGCGGTGACGGACACCGGGTAGGGAACCTCGAACACGCGAGCGACATCGCCTTTGAGCAGGCGAAGGCGCACTTCGTTCTCGCCTCGGTGCCGGGACAGGATCTCGCCGAGTTCCGTGACAGCGTCGGTCGTTGCGCGGTGCTCCGGCATGTTCAGGAGCAGCGCACCGGCCGATCCCGCTTGTTGGAGATCCGGCGAGAAGATGCTGTAGGCGTGGAGGTTCATGCCGTCGTCGCGCATGCTCACCCGCCCCCGCACGACGACGATCGAGTCGTTCGCGAGCGTGTGCTGGAACTCCTGGTAGGCCTTGCCCATGAACATGACCGTCATCTCAGCACCGAAGTCCTCGACGGTGATCATTCCGTATTGGTTCCCGGACGCCTTAGCCACCCGGTGCTGGACGCTCGTGACGAGGCCGGCGATCGTGACGGTGTCGCCGTCCTGCGTGTGCTCGGAGGTCGTGAGGTCACTGATCGTCGTGCTTGCAAGCTTGGCCAGTGCGATCTCGAGACCGGCGAGGGGGTGGTCGGACACGTAGAGGCCGAGCATGTCGCGTTCGAAGGCGAGCTTGTCCTTCTTCGACCATTCCGGACGTTCCGGGACATTCGCCGTCGTGCTCTCCCCTACCTCGGCAAAGAGGCTGTCGAAGTCGAAGCCGACTTGGCCCGTTGCTTCCATGCGCTTGTCGCGGACGGCCGACTCGACAGCGTCCTCGTGGATCTCGGTGAGGGCTCGACGGGTGCCGGGATACGCGTCGAACGCTCCCGCCTTGATGAGCGACTCGACCGTTCGCTTGTTGGCCACGTGCACCGGGACCTTGCGCAGGAAGTCGTGGAAGTTCTCGAACTTGCCCTTGTCGTTGCGCGCCGCGACGATTCCGTCGACGACGTTGGCGCCGACGTTGCGAACAGCCCCAAGTCCGAAACGGATGTCCTCACCGACGGCCGCGAAGAAGTTGATCGACTCGTTGACATCGGGCGGCAGCACCTTGATGCCCATGCGACGGCACTCGTTGAGATACAGCGCCAGCTTGTCCTTCGAGTCGCCGACACTCGTCAGCAGTGCGGCCATGTACTCGGCGGGGTAGTGCGCCTTGAGGTACGCCGTCCAGTACGACACCACGCCGTAAGCCGCGGAGTGCGCTTTGTTGAACGCGTAATCCGAGAACGGAAGGAGGATGTCCCACAGTGCCTTGATCGCGCCCTCCGAATACCCGCGATCGGTCATGCCTCCGCTGAATCCCGCGTACTGCTTGTCCAGTTCGGACTTCTTCTTCTTGCCCATCGCGCGGCGCAGAATGTCTGCTTGACCGAGGGAGAACCCGGCGACCTTCTGCGCGATCGCCATCACCTGCTCCTGGTAGATGATGAGACCGTATGTCGTGTCGAGGATGTCCTTGAGCGGCTCCTCGAGTTCCGGGTGGATGGGAGTGATCGCCTGCAGGCCGTTCTTGCGCAGGGCGTAGTTCGTGTGTGAGTCCGCCCCCATCGGCCCCGGCCGGTACAGTGCGATGACGGCGGAGACGTCCTCGAAGTTGTCGGGCTTCATGAGCCGCAGAAGACTGCGCATCGGCCCGCCATCGAGCTGGAACACCCCGAGCGTGTCCCCTCGGGCGAGGAGGTCATAGGACGCTGTGTCGTCGAGCCCCAAGTGCTCAAGGTCGAGCGTCTCGCCCCGGTTCGTCTCGATGTTCGCGAGGGCGTCCGAGATGATCGTCAGGTTGCGCAGTCCGAGGAAGTCCATCTTGATGAGACCAAGGGACTCGCACGCCGGATAGTCGAACTGCGTGACGATCTGGCCGTCCTGTTCGCGCTTCATGATCGGGATGATGTCGAGGAGCGGGTCGCTCGACATGATCACACCGGCGGCGTGAACACCCCACTGACGCTTCAGATTCTCGATGCCGAGCGCCGTGTCGAACACGGTCTTGGCTTCCGGATCCGTCTCGACGACGTTGCGGATGTCCACGGCCTCGCGATAGCGCGGGTGGTTCTTATCGAAAATCCCGGTGAGGGGGATGTCCTTACCCATCACGGGCGGCGGCATCGCCTTTGTGAGCTTCTCCCCCATGCCGAACGGGAAGCCGAGCACCCGCGACGAGTCCTTGAGAGCCTGCTTCGCCTTGATGGTTCCGTAGGTGACGATCTGGGAGACGCGCTCTGCGCCGTACTTCTCGGTGACGTACTTGATCACCTCGCCGCGACGACGGTCGTCGAAGTCGACGTCGAAGTCAGGCATCGAGACACGGTCGGGGTTGAGGAACCGCTCGAAGATGAGGCCGTGTTCGAGCGGGTCGAGGTCGGTGATGCGCATGGCGTAGGCCGCCATCGACCCCGCTCCGGATCCACGGCCGGGGCCGACTCGGATCCCGTGATCCTTCGACCAGTTGATGAAGTCGGCGACGACGAGGAAGTAGCCGGGAAAGCCCATCTGCGAGATGATGCCCATCTCGTAGTCGGCGCGCTCCTGCACCTCGGCGGGAACGCCCGACGGATACCGGTAGTCGAGTCCCTTCTCGACCTCCTTCACGAACCAGGTCTGCTCGGTCTCGCCGTCGGGGACGGGGAACCGGGGCATGTAATTCGCCGAAGTGTCGAATTCGACGTGGCAGCGCTCAGCGATTTCGAGAGTGTTGTCGCACGCGTCGGGGTGGTCACGGAAGACGTGACGCATCTGCTCCGCCGATTTCAGGTAGAACTCGTCGGCGTCGAATTTGAAGCGGTTCGGGTCGTCGAGCGTCGCGCCGGACTGGACGCACAGGAGAGCAGCGTGGCTCTTCGCGTCGTCGGCATGCGTATAGTGCAGATCGTTTGTGGCGACGAGCTTGAGCCCGAGGTCTTTCGCCAGGTCGAGGAGCTCGCTCGCCACGCGCTTCTCGATGCCGATGCCGTGGTCCATGAGCTCGCAGTAGAAGTTCTCGGGTCCGAAGATGTCCCGGTAGTCCGCGGCCGCCTGGCGTGCTTCCTTGTACTGCCCGAGGCGGAGCCGGGTCTGGATCTCACCGCTCGGGCAGCCCGTAGTCGCGATGATGCCGCGGGAGTACTGCGACAGGATCTCCCGGTCCATTCGAGGCTTGAAGTAGTAACCCTCGATCGATGCCTTCGACGAGAGCCGGAAGAGGTTGTGCATCCCCTCCGTCGTCTCGGCGAGCAGCGTCATGTGCGTGTAGGCGCCGGACCCGGACACGTCGTCGCCGCCGCCGTTGCCCCAGCGCACGCGCGTGCGGTCGCCGCGGTGGGTGCCCGGCGTGAGGTAGGCCTCTGTGCCGATGATCGGCTTGAGCCCGGCGGCCGTCGCCGTGCGCCAGAAGTCGAAGGCGCCGAACATGTTTCCGTGGTCCGTGACCGCGAGCGCCGGCATCCCCTGTTCGACGGCGGCGCTCACCACCTCGCCGACGCGGGCGGCCCCGTCGAGCATCGAGTACTCGCTGTGGACGTGCAGGTGGACGAACGAGTCAGTTGAGGGCACGAGAACTCCGTGAGTGGTAGACGCTGTGCCTCCAGCCTAATCGCGACCGAGGACATCCAGTGCGTGCTGCAGGTCCGGCGCGTAGGGGGCGGTGAAGCTCACCCACTCCCCCGTGGCCGGGTGCGCGAAGGCGAGCTGCACGGCCTGCAGCCACTGACGCGTGAGTCCGAGGCGTGCGGACAGTGTCGGGTCGGCGCCGTAGAGCGGGTCGCCCACGCACGGGTGGCGCATGGCGCTCATGTGCACGCGGATCTGGTGGGTGCGACCGGTCTCGAGATGGATCTCGAGCAGCGTCGCCGCCCGGAACGCCTCGATCGTCTCGTAGTGGGTGACGGACGGCTTGCCGCCCGCGGTCACCGCGAACTTCCAGTCGTGTTTCGGGTGCCGGCCGATCGGCGCGTCGATCGTTCCCGTGAAGGGATCGGGATGCCCCTGCACGACGGCGTGGTAGATCTTCTCGACCTCGCGGTCGTGGAACGCGCGCTTGAGGGCGGAGTACGCGCGTTCCGTCTTCGCAACGACCATGAGGCCGCTCGTGCCGACGTCGAGGCGGTGGACGATTCCCGCGCGTTCCGCGGCGCCGGACGTCGCGATCCTGAATCCCGCCCCCGCGAGCGCCCCGAGCACTGTCGGACCGGTCCACCCGACGGAGGGATGAGCGGCCACTCCCGACGGCTTGTTCACGACGACGATGTCATCGTCGTCGAAGACGATGTCGAGATCCGGCACATCGACGGGCTCGATGACCGCCTCCTGGCGAGGTTGCCACTCGACGTTCAGCCAGGATTCGGCCGTGAGCTTGTCCGACTTCGCGAGGATCCGGCCGTCGAGTGTGACCCCGCCCGCCTCGAGCACTTCGGCCGCGAACGTGCGCGAGAATCCGAGGAGCTTGGCGATCCCGGCATCCGCTCGAACGCCGTCGAGCCCATCGGGGACGGGAAGAGCGCGCGACTGCATCGGCTAGTCGCCTGCCCGGCGCTGCTCGTCGTGACCGATCTCGCCGGAGGGCGTCTGCTGCGGGTCGGCTTCCGTCTTCGCGTGGCGCACGCCGTCAAGCCCGATGCCGAGAATCGTGAGCAGCACGAACAGAACCATCGCGCTCACGATGCCGATGTCGGCGACGTTGTAGATCGCGGGCATCATCCACGGCGTGGAGATGAAGTCGACGACGTGACCGAGACCGAACGAGGGCTCGCGGAAGAGGCGATCCGAGAGGTTCCCCAGCACTCCGCCGAGCAGCAGGCCGAACACGAGGGCCCACCAGGGCGAGCGGATGCGTCGGGCGAGCACGATGATCACGACGACGACGATGGAGGCGAGGATGGAGAAGATCCACGTCGCTCCCGAGGCGAGCGAGAACGCGGCCCCCGAGTTGCGGACGAACACCAGTTGAAGCACGTTGCCGAGAACGGGAACCTGCTCCCCCTCGGTCATCGAGGTGACGACGAGGTGCTTCGTCCATTGGTCAAGCGCGAACCACAACGCAGCCACGGTCACGAGGACGGCAAACGCCCGGACCGTGGCTGCGCGTGAAGATGACTCCGGCAAGACCTAGTGGTTGGCAGACTCGGTCAGCTGCGAAGAGCTGGAGGCCGGACCCGACTTGTCGAGTTCGTTGAGCTGACCCTCGATGTAGCTGCGGAGGTTCTGGCGGTACTCGCTCTCGAACTGGCGAAGCTCGTCGATCTTCTTCTCGAGGCCGCTCTTAGCGGTCTCGAGCTTCGCGAGCTCCTCGCGCTGCTTCGCCTCGGCCTCGGCAACGACGCGCGCAGCGGTCGCGTGGCCCTCGGCGATGAGCTGGTCACGCTTCTCCGCACCCTCGCGGACGTGCTCGTCGTGCAGACGACGGGCGAGGATGAGGAGGCTGTTCGAGCTCTCCGACTCGTCGGCCGGCTCGGCCTTGGTCTCCTGCTTCGGCTCCTCGACGACCGGCTTCTGCTCCGGCTCGGCCGGGGCGGCAGCGGCGGGCGCGGCAGCGGCGGGCTGCTCGGCGACGAACTTCTGCTCGCCGGTGCCCGACTCCGCCTTCGAGAGACGGTCCTTGAGGTCCTCGTTCTCCTGGATCAGGCGGCGCAGTTCGACGACGACCTCGTCAAGGAAGTCGTCGACCTCGTCCTGGTCGTACCCTCGCGAAACTTGGTCTGCTGAAACTGCTTATTGACTACGTCTTCCGGAGTGAGCGCCATGGCGTACCACCTTCATGTGTTCAGTGTTCGTGTGTAGCGTGCCCACGTTAGCAAACACGACCTCGAGATGCCGGGACGCAAGACGGGTGACGCCTGTCCCAGAATACAGCCGAGACCGCCCTAACGCGGAATGCCGATCGGAAAGTCTTTGACGTTCATGCGGATCGGAGGATTCCGACGAGGAACATCGCGATGATCACGCAGAGCATCGTGATGCTCCAGCCGAAGTCGAGGGCGACGGAGCCGAAGCGAAGCGGAGGGAAGACCCGGCGGAAGAACTTCACGGGCGGATCCGTCACGGAGTAGACGAATTCAGCAGCGACGAGACCGGCACCCCGGGGTCGCCACGCGCGATTGAACGTGCGCATGAGGTCGAGAATGAAGCGGCCCCACATCACGAAAAAGTACAGGAGCAACACCAGGTAGAGGATGTTGCCGATTACTGGAAAGACGTCGCTCACCCACTAATTATTGCTGAGCGAAGAACGTCTGTTCGCTCTCGCTCTTCTGCGCTTGCTCGCCCGAGACCGCGATGTGGGACGGCGAGAGGAGGAACACCTTCGACGTCACGCGCTCGATCTTGCCATAGAGGCCCTGCGAGAGGCCGCTCGCGAAGTCGATGAGGCGGCGTGCGTCGCCGTCGCTCATCTGCGAGAGGTTGATGATCACCGGCACGCCCTCGCGGAAGCTCTCGGCGATCATCTGCGCGTCGCGGTACTGCTTGGGGTGAACCGTGAGGATCTCGTTCAGTTCGGCCGGAGCGGCCTGCTTGACAGCAGTCGGGCGACGGAGCGGCGTCACCGGCGCGCGGTTCTGCGGCACGGCGGCGGGAGCCTGCTGTTGGGACGACGAGGCGGTAGAGGACTGCGCCTGCTGAGGCTGGGCCTCGTCTTCGTACCCCAGCTCTTCATCAGCGAGTCCGAGGTACACCATGGTCTTCTTGAGGGGGTTCGACATCGCTTCCTCCGATAGTGGTTCTTCCCTCTCGAGGCTAACGGCGACGAGGAATGAAAGCCGTGATTGAGCGCCTGAATTCGCCGCGTGTCGCAGCAGAAAAACGACCGCCCACCGGATGCCGGAGCATCGGTGGGCGGTCGTTCGGAGTCGGAAGGAGCTGCTACTTCAGGAAGTCGGGAATGTCGAGTTCGTCCTCGTCGGCAAAGGCCGGGTCGACGGCCGATGGAGCCGGAATGTGCTCGGGCGCGCGCGGAGTCTCCCACGGCTTCCGCGCCGGAGCGGCATCCGGAGTCTCGACGACGTCGTCGTTTGCACGCGACGCCGAGCTGTCAGCCTCGCTCGTTGATGCCATGACGCCTCCGGTCGTCATGATCGCATCCTTGAGCGGCTCGATCTGGCGGCTCGGCGGCTCTCCCCCGTCGAACCCGGCGGCGATGACCGTGACGCGCACCTCGTCGCCGAGCGTGTCGTCGATGACCGCGCCGAAGATGATGTTCGCCTCGGGGTGCACGGCCTCCTGCACGAGACGTGCGGCGTCGTTGATCTCGAAGATGCCGAGGTTCGAGCCACCCTGAATGGACAGGAGCACGCCGTGAGCGCCCTCGATGCTCGCC